>NZ_CP072331.1:0-998136 GCF_018127765.1 Prevotella veroralis
ATGGGTTACGAGCTATAAACGAGCGAGTTTTTTCCCCTTTCTTTATTCTGCAATGCTTCAAAAAGCACTTTGTTTGATGATGCAAAGAGCATCATTTCCCAATAAAAAACTTGTAAGACTTGGAGAAAAAGTACTTGTTTTTCCCTGTTTTTCTACATTCCAACCACTATGAAAGACAAAAACTGTCATATAATATAGCATTTTTTCATAAGAAAATTGCTCTTGATAAAAGGTTATCAATATAGTATCAGTAACCAACAAAATAATACAATAACTATTTCTAAATTAAATATATCTTTGCACCGAAGTTATTCTTTTGCTAAATAGCATTGAATATATAACCTAAATTGAACAAAAGTTTATCATCTGGAATCAAAGGATACAGAGGAAAGATGAATACAAATAAGAAACTAAAAACGTTGTGTAACAGCAATTTAACATATGAGTCTCTACCCTATAAGGCAAGAAAGTCATAATGGTTAATTAAAGAGGAACTATCTAAACCCCAATTATAATGGAATTAAATAACAAAAAGACTACATTAGTTGTAAGCTGTTTAGCACTTACAATGCTTGGACATTCGCCACATGTGCAAGCAGCAAGTGTGAGGGCTGTGAGTTCTATTACACAGCAGGCTCTAAAGATTACAGGACAAGTTACTGATGGTAAGGAAGCTATTATTGGTGCTACAGTAAAAGAGAAAGGAACAAACAATGCTACGGTTACCGACCTTGACGGAAACTTTTCGCTTTCGGTGAAGGCTGGAAGTACGCTCGTTATTTCGTACGTAGGTTATGTGACGAAAGAAGTGAAGGTCACAGGACAGTCGACTTATCAAGTTACACTATCAGAAGACAAGGTCTCTCTTAATGAAGTCGTTGTTGTTGGTTATGGTTCTATGAAGAAGAGCGATGTATCTGGTGCTTCGGTTACGATGGATGAGAAGAAGTTGCGTGGTTCCATCGTTACCTCACTCGACCAAACTTTACAGGGACGTGCTGCTGGTGTTACCGCTACGAGCACTTCTGGTGCTCCTGGTACCTCATCAAGTATTCGTGTTCGTGGACAAGCCACCATCAACGCCAATGCTGAACCACTCTATGTTATTGATGGTGTGATTATTCAGAGTAGTGGTGCCAGCGGTTCATCCTATGGTTTAGGTGATGCCTTGGGAAATGGTAAGGTGTCAACAATATCACCTCTCTCCACAATCAATCCAAATGACATTGTGTCAATGGAGATTCTTAAGGATGCTTCTGCTACAGCTATCTATGGTGCACAGGGTGCCAATGGTGTCGTTCTTATTACAACACGTCGTGGAAAGGCGGGTGAAGCAAAGTTCTCATACGATGGGATGATGGCATGGAGTCGTCAGAACCGTCGGTTAGATATTATGAATCTTCGTGAATTTGCTGATTATTACAACGACTTTGTTACGACAGGTCAGATTAATAAAGATGAAGCAGACAAGCATTATGCAGATCCATCCTTGTTAGGAAAAGGAACAAACTGGCAAGATGCTATCTTCAGAACAGCTTTCCAACATTCACACCAGATTTCTGCGCAAGGAGGTTCTGACAAGATACAGTACTATGTTTCAGCCAACTATATGAATCAAGAGGGAACCATTATTGGTAGTGAGTTCGATCGTCTTGGTATGCGTGTTAACTTGGATGCACAACTGAAATCGTGGTTGAAGATGGGCTTGAGTACTAATTTCTCCTCCACAAATGACAATTTGAAGTTGGCTGATAGTGATCAAGGTATTATCAACTATTCGTTAACAACCCCTCCTGACATTCCTATTTATAATTTAGACGGAAGCTATTCATCAGTTTCAAAGGAAGGGTTCACCAATCCTAATCCTATTGCGATGGCTATGTTAAACCAAATAAAACTTGAACGTCGAAAACTTAATGGAAACCTATTCTTTGAGGTTACACCTATTAAGCATTTAGTATGGCATGCCGAGTTAGGCTATGACCTTAGTGCTGATCGTGGTCTTCGTTTCTTCCCAACAGTTGACTTAGGA
The DNA here is from genome assembly GCF_018127765.1 of Prevotella veroralis. Classification (NCBI taxonomy): domain Bacteria; kingdom Pseudomonadati; phylum Bacteroidota; class Bacteroidia; order Bacteroidales; family Prevotellaceae; genus Prevotella; species Prevotella veroralis. The sequence continues at coordinate 2,033 of NZ_CP072331.1, forward strand.
AGTTGGAAGCGTAGCATCAACTCTGCATCGGTTCAGAAAGGTACAGGAACATTCTGGCAGTTAAAGAACTATATAACCTATTCAAACACAATAGGTAAGCATAGCTTCTCTGCAATGCTTGGTCAGGAAATGTGGGAAAGTAAATATGATAATAATCGTACCGAGAATACTAATCTGCCTGCCAATACTATAAACAATCCAGCTTTAGGTACTGGTACTCCATCAATTGGTGTTGGCTTCGGTAGTTCAGCTATGGCATCAGTATTCACACGTCTTACATACGCTTTCAACGATCGTTATAATGCCACTTATACTTATCGTTATGATGGTAGTTCCAACTTCGGTCCTAACAAGCGATGGGCAGGATTTCACTCGTTTGCAGCATCATGGCGCTTTACCAATGAGAGTTTCTTCAAGAAGAGTTTCCTTAACCAATATATTACAAATGGTAAGTTGAGGGCAGGATGGGGACAAACTGGTAACTCAGCTATTGGCTCTTACAAGTGGGGTACACTTATGAAGGCTATGCCAACATTATTGGGTAAGTCATATCGTCCTGATAATATTCCGAATCTTGATATACAATGGGAAAGCCAAGAACAATGGAATCTCGGGCTCGACCTAGGTTTACTGAACAATCGAGTAAATCTTACGCTTGACTGGTATCGTAAGGAGTCAAAGGATATGTTGATGCCGCTCCAGCTTCCTTCCTACATGGGTACATCGGGTAATGTATCATCTGTTTTAGCACCTCCATACGGAAATTATGGAACCATTCGCAATACAGGTCTTGAGCTTACAGTGAATACGCATCCATTAGTAGGACGTTTCCAGTGGGATTCAGAGTTCCAGATATCATGGAACAAGAATAAGTTGGTTGCTCTCTCGGGTACACAGAATGCTGCTATCGTTGGTTATGGACAATGGAATGATGTTGTAAGTTTATCGAATGTAGGAGAATCTCTCTACAGCTTCTATGGTTTTGTTACAGATGGTGTCTATAAAGACTTAGCCGATTTAGAGACCTCTCCTAAGACGGCAAAGTATCCTGCTGATGGCAAGAGCTTTGATCGTAATACAACTCCATGGATAGGCGATTTGAAATTCAAGGATATTAGTGGACCTGATGGTAAGCCAGATGGTAAGATAGATGATTATGACAAGACCAATTTAGGTTCGCCAATGCCAAAGTTTACTTTTGGTTGGACCAATACTTTCCACTATAAGAACTTTGATCTTAACATCTTTATCAATGGCTCCTATGGCAACAAGGTGTATAACTACATGAAGATGAAGCTTACCCACATGAATACTTTATGGAGTAATCAGTTCAAGGATGTTACAGGGCGCGCACGTTTAGAACCAATCAACCCTTCAAAGACATATCCTGCAGGTAGCTATTGGTATAACGATGTTAGCAATATACGTGTAGCAAACCCTGGAACGAATATCCCTCGTGCTACCATCACTGACCCTAATGATAATGATGTTATCAGCGATCGTTACATAGAAGATGGTTCCTATATTCGCTTAAAGAATATCTCTCTGGGTTACACTCTCCCAAAGAAGTGGATTACAAAGTTCGGAATGGAGAATGTTCGTGTATATATGAACATACAGAACCTGCTGACCATCACGGGTTACGATGGTTATGACCCAGAGATTGGTGCAAGTACAGCCGATATAAACGGTTACTCTTATGGTGTAGATAATGGCCGTTATCCATCACCAACAACCTATTCGTTCGGTCTGAGTTTAAGTTTCTAACATAACAAACTTATCAAAATGAAAACAATTAAATATCTATATATAGCATGTGCTCTTACTGCGGGAACAGTCCTAATGTCGTCATGCAACGATTTTCTTGATCGCCCAGCAGAGGACTCCTATAATGCAGGAACCTTCTATAAGGATGACAATCAGTGTGTGCAAGGAGTCAACTACCTTTACAACTCTCCTTGGTATGACTTCCAAAGAGGATTTATTAAGGTGGGTGAGGTAATGTCTGGTAACTACTATTGGAGTTCAAGTCCGTATATGACACTCACGGTCAACAGTACAGATGAAGACCTCACAAATATGTCGAACTCTCTTTGGTCGGTTGTTGCACATGCCAATACTGTCTACAACAATCTGAAGGGCGCATCAGCATCTCAGGCAGTCAAGAACCAGTGTATGGGTGAATGTCTTGCATGGAAAGCAATGGCTTACTTCTTCCTCGTTCGTTCGTTTGGTGATGTTCCTATTATACATGACAACTCAAAAAAGTTGGCAGATGGCTCATATAGTAGTGTGAGCCGTGTACAAAAGTCAGATGTGTATGATTATATTATCATGACGTTGGAAAAAGCTATGGAACTGTTACCTCGTAAGGGTAATCCAGGTCGAATCGATTACTATTCTGCCGAGGGGCTTCTGGCTAAGGTATATCTTTATAAGAGTGGTGTTAAAGCGAATGGTAATGGACAGCGAGATGCAGGCGATTTGAACAAGGCTGCCATGTATGCCAAAGACGTTATAGATAATAGTGGACGCGAACTGATGTCGAACTATTCTGATGTCTTCCGCCTACAAAATGCGCTCAATAGAGAGTGTCTCTTCTCATGGTTGTGGACTGCTGATGCCAGTATGTGGACCGTACAAAACACACTTCAGAGCGATCTTGGTATGCAAGGATTTGATGAGTTTGGTGATTGTTGGGGTGGTTACAACGGTCCTTCAATCGATTTGCAAGAAGCCTTTGGAGTATCACCTGTAGAAGACCCATCCACAAGAAGCGATGTAGACACTCGTCGTAAAGCAACGATGATGATGGCTGGCGACTTCTACGATTACTTCTGGACAGATAAGACTGACAATCGTGGGCGTAAGGGCTTCAACTATCTGGAGTTCCTTTATAATGCTAATGGATATGGTGCTGGTGGACCAGGTAGGTTGCAGAGTGCAACAGGTGCAAACTGTGTGAAGCACCTCTATGGAGATGCTTATGACCATAAGACCTATGCTGTAGATGGTATATCTGCATCAAATATGCATAGTAGTTTGGCGACACCAGTGCTCCGTTTATCAGACATTTATCTTATTTATGCAGAGGCTGTCATAGGTAATAATGGTAGCACTACTGATGCCAGTGCCATTGACGCCTACTATAAAGTACGCAGTCGCGCTATTAGGTCGGCAGGGCGTCCAACAAGCATATCTTGGGAGGACGTTTGGAAGGAACGTCGTTTAGAGTTGGCTATCGAAGGCGATCGTTGGTATGACTTTGTACGTCGTAGCTATTATGATGTAGCAGGCAGTATAAGAGAGTTGAAACAACAGAAGCGTGGTGCTTTCTATGGCTTGAACACTCTTTACAAGAACTACTATGATAGTCATGCTTGGAATGTAGACCCATCAACAATGCACTATGCAACAGATACACAGGCTCCTAACGTTTCAGAACAAACTTTCACACTACCATTCCCAAGTCAAGACATTGTGTTTAATGGTAATTTACAGAAGGGTTCTGTGCATGTTGATGTACGTTCAACGTATGCTTACTAATTATCAATTCTTTCGAACTTAAACATAAGTAATAATGAAATATCTCAATAATATGCGTTTTACGCTGATGGCATTGTCTGTTGTGACCACCTTTGGTCTCTTCTCCTGTCAAGACCAGCCAGACGAATACAAACCAACCAGTGGGACTCCAGAGGTACAGTATGTTCGACTTCCTGTTAGTGCAGACTCTGTTATTACGAAGAGTTATATGCAAACAACGGTCTGCCTCGTAGGTAAGAACTTACGCAGTGTTCGTAAGCTTCTCTTTAATGACCAAGAAGCATTGCTCAATTCAAGCTATATCACTGACAATACCTTGCTGGTTGATATTCCCAAGAATATTCCTTCTGCGGTAACCGATAAGATTTATATGATTAATGAGTCAGGTGACACTACTACATATAACTTTCATGTTATTGTACCAGCTCCAACCGTCTCAGCTATGAGTTGTGAATATGCTGCCGCTGGCGATGAGGTAACAATCACTGGTGACTACTTCATTCAAGACCCTTATAAACCATTGCAGATTAAGTTTAATGATGGGACTTTGCCAGTAAGTGACATTAAATCAATATCTAAGAATAGTATCACTTTCACCGTACCTTCAGGAGCACAGAGTGGTAGAGTATATGTAGAATCAGTATATGGCAATAGTAAGTCGAACTTTGTGTATAAAGATTCTCGAAACATTTTGTTTGACTTTGATGGTTCACATGGTGGTCTCACCTCTGGTCATGGCTGGCGTTCTGGTAAGATACGCACAGGCGGTATTGATGGTAGCTACCTTTATCTTGGTGGATCATCAATGCAGGGAAAGGTTGGTGCAACATGGAATGAAGATGACTTCTCAATGAATTATTGGCCAGAGCCATCAGCAGGGTTCCCTGAATTGACCTCTATTCCAAGTTTTGCCAATATGTTAGATACGTGCGACATCAATGATCTTGCTTTAAAGTTTGAATGCCGTGTACCCACTACTGCTGCATGGAGCGCATCGTCATTACAGCTTATCTTTACAGGCAATCAGGACGTAACCTTCCTTACAGCTAACAGTCAATACAATAACAATACTGACCTTCCTCGTGGCTTATGGACACCTTGGCAAGGAACTGGAACATTCAACACAAACGATGGTTGGATTACAGTAACGATTCCTCTCTCATCCTTTAATAAAACCCATGAAGGGCAGCCTGCTGGTAAGACTGTTGCGAAGAATCGTATGACAGGCTTCTCTTTCTTCCTATGGAATGGAGGTATAGAAGGAACCGACTGTACGCCAGAATTAGATATTGATAACGTGAGAGTAGTTCCGATTAAATAAAGAACAGGAAAGTAGCTGGGGGATAAATGATTCCTATAAGGGCAATATTCCCTAACTACCTTTTATATATCAAACTAAAAAGAAAAAGTTACTATGTTTACCAACAAACTCTATATCGCATCCTTAGCGTTATTATCTTTGACAGCTACTGCGTGCAGTGATAGTGTAGAGCATTATATTGCCGATGTCGATGCTCCTACATTTACAGGTGTCAATCCCGAAACCAACATCAAGGCGGGACTTGACTCTATTATCGTTTCATACGATAAGAATGTGTTCTTCTCATCAGCCGATTATAGTAAGATTACGCTCAACGGATCACCTGTTGTTAGTGCCAATGTACTGGGCTCATCACATCAATTACTTATTATGGCAAATATCAGTCGTGGTAAAAGTTATGAGCTTGTTATCCCAGAAGGTGTTGTAACTGGACCTAATCACAAAGCAGCACCAATGGTAAAGACTACCCTTGTCGCTCAAACACAACACATTGCTAATGCTCCGGTCAATACCAATGCCACAGCTGAAACCCAAGCCCTCTACCAGAAACTTGTTGATAACTATGGGAAAAAGACTTTCTCAGCAACAATGGCTGATGTAGCATGGAATAATAAGAATGCCGAAAGAGTACATCAGCTTACAGGTAAGTATCCAACTATCAACGGATACGACTATATACACCTACAATCAAGTCATCATGGTGGTTGGATAGATTATGCAGATATTACTCCAGTACAGTCTTGGCATAACGCAGGTGGAATCGTTACCATTGGTTGGCACTGGAACGTTCCGACGTCTAATCCATACGCCTCAAACGTACCAGTAGTGCTTTATGGTGGTCCTAACAAGGTTATGCCAGCCGACTGGAGCGGAAATATACAACTTACCTCACAGGCTACAAAAGATATTTTAGCCAATGCATCTATAGGAAGTAAGTTGGTAGTAAAGATTACCAATGTGAAGTCTGGAGCACAAGGCTCTATTAAGAATAGTAGCTGGGTAGGCTTTATAGACGAAAGCGGGAAGAATTGGGATTACTTCGATATCAGTGGCAATAGCTACTCAATGACACTCGACCAAACTACCCTTAACGAGATGCGTGCCAACGGCTTTATCATAGGTGGTCACGACTATACGGTCACAGGCATTACTGTTGAGGCTGCAGGAACAGTGAAATATGACTTCTATGCAGCAAAGAATGACTTCACTCTTGATGATGCTGTAACTGAAGGAACATGGGCAAATCGCTTTATGAAGAGTGATTTAGAGAAGATAACACCTTATCTATTGCAGTTGCAGCAGGCTGGAATCCCTGTCTTATGGCGTCCACTACATGAGGCAGCAGGTAAATGGTTCTGGTGGGGTAATGGTTCTGCAGCATCCTATGTGAAACTCTGGCGTACCATGTATGACTTCTTTAAGCAGAAAGGTGTCAATAACCTTATTTGGGTATGGACATCCGAAGGGAATGATGCAGCATGGTATCCAGGCGATGAATATGTTGATATCATTGGCTCTGATGTATATGGGAAAGATGGCGTTGCCGTCTCTGCCGAACAAATGGCTGAACGCTTCAACTCCCTCGCCTACCGTTATCCTACGAAGATGATTTCGCTCACGGAGTGTGGTACAGTGACCGATATTCCTGCACAGTGGAAGGGTGATGCACAGTGGAGTTGGTTCATGCCATGGTATGGAGGCACACATGCTACTGACGATTGGTGGAAGGCTGCCATGAACTCTGAAGATGTTATAACACGTAACTAATAGCTATAATAGTTTGGGGAGATTCTAATGAGGTAAATCTTGTTAGCTTCTCCCTAACTCTTTAACAATAAAAATACGAATTAAGGATGATAAGGCAAAAGAGTATTTTCATTTCTCTGCTTATGTTAATGGTAAGCTTCTCGGCTACTGCCAAGGTTCGATTGCCACATATTCTTTGTGACAATATGGTATTGCAACAGCAAACCGACGTACAGTTATGGGGGTGGGCTACTCCACAAGCATGTGTGAGTATTAAGCCATCATGGGGCAATAAGCAGGTCGTGAAAGCCGACAAAAATGGACGATGGAATCTTCGTGTGCGAACTCCAAAAGGTGGTTATACACCCTTGAGTATTACTTTTAGTGAGGGAAACTCTATAACACTTCATAATATCCTCTCTGGTGAAGTATGGGTTTGTGGAGGACAGAGCAATATGGAGATGCCACTGAAAGGCTTCAATGACTGCCCTGTAGAAGGCTATCAAGAGGCAATTGCCGAATCAGGAGACATTCAAGGAATACGTTATACGAAAATCCCTGCTACAATGCGCACGATGCCTCAAGATGATGCAGAATGCCATTGGGAAATAGTCAATCCAAATACAGCTAATGAGTGCAGTGCTATAGGTTATTTCTTTGCCTGCCGCTTGCATAAAATGATTGATATGCCCATCGGACTTATTCTTGCCAATAAAGGGGGAACAAGAGTAGAGAGCTGGCTTGAAAAGGATTATCTCAAACAGCATACCAATGAGCCTACTGATTCCGCTGACATCGTAAGACAGTACCCTACAGCGTGGTTACGCCCTTTGTTATGGGGCAATGGAACCTTCCATCCCATTCTAAATTTCACCGTGCGAGGCATCCTCTTTTTCCAAGGATCAAGCAACGTTGGTCACATGACAGAGGTTTATGGCGAACGACTAACACAGCTCATCAGTCAATGGCGCAAGGGATTCCGATCGCCTAATCTTCCATTTTACTTTGTCGAGATAACGCCATATAGCTTTGGTAATATTCATGGTACTGAAGCCGCTTTGCTCCGTATGCAGCAACAACGTGTTGCACAGAACGTCAGCAACACGGTGCTTATAGGGACAAACGACCTGGTTTATCCAAGTGAAACTGACCAGATACACCCCTGCCAGAAACGACAGATTGGTGAGCGTCTTGCCATGACTGCGGCTGCACGTGATTATGGATTTGAGAACATCTACTATCGTTGTCCAAGCCTTGACAAAGTGGAGATACATCAAGACAGCTGCTATGTATATCTCAAAGATACTTACAACGGAATAGCTGCAGCAACTTCGTATGAAGGGTTTGAGATAGCTGGTAACGATGGGATTTACCATCCTGCCCAAGCACAATACCTCCATAATGGTAAGTTTGTACTGACATCACCTGGCATTACAAACCCCGTTAATGTACGTTACTGTTACCATAATTTCCAGTTGGGAACGGTCAAGAATCAAGCAGGATTACCACTACTTCCTTTCTCAACAAACTGATTGAAGTAGCCTTTATAGTGTGAATGATCCATAAATTTAGACTCCCGAAACTTTTCACTTTTTAGTTTCTTTATTGTACACTGCAATATTTTGAAATTCAACACATTACATTCATGTTATCAAAAGGGCGTATATTGAACAGCAATATACGCCCTTTTGCACGTCATAAGACGCCCTTTTGGCTTGCAACTAATCAAGGAAAATGAAGAAAGGTCGAAGTTGGTGTAAACTAACTGATAATGAGGAGGAAATGGAATAATTTGCGTAAAACTGCATCGTTCGTAAAAGGCAGTACTATGCAGATTTAGGCAGAAGTTCAGTTACCAAAGCGTTACCCGATTATGACTTAGGTAACAATGAAGAAGATACGGGTAACTGAATTATTTTCGCTCGTGTGGCTGTTGCTTCGGTCGGCAGTATTCTGCATAAGTGAGGAACGCTTTAATTCGGGTAACTTTGCCCACAAATATTAAAGCGTATGAAAACAGAGAAAATGAAGGTGTTGCTCTACCTTAAAAAGAGCGGTCTTGACAAGTCGGGCAGAGCTCCGATTATGGGACGCATCACCGTCGGGCATTCCATCGCACAGTTCAGTTGCAAGTTATCCTGCGATCCCGACCTATGGAACCCACGTGAGAGCCGAATGGACGGAAAGAGCCGTGAGGCAGTGGAGATAAACGGCAGGTTGGAGAATCTGTTGTTGTCCGTTCAGTCTGCTTATCAGTCCTTGCTCTCCAAAGGCTGCCCATTTGACGCAACCGATATAAAAGAGCAGTTTCAGGGCAGCGTGCAGACACGGTGCATGCTCATCGAGAGGTTGGATATGCTCATCAAGGAAAAAGAAAGCCATGTAGGTATAGACATCAAGGAAGGAGCCATACACGGCTACCACTCCGCCCGCATACATTTACAGAAATTTATTCAATGGAAGTACAAGGTCTCGGACTTGGCATTCTCGCAACTCACAGAGAATTTTATCAATGAGTTCCGGCAGTATTTCTTAGGTGAGTGCGGTTTTCAGGAAAGCACGTTCTATAATGTAGCCACGCATTTAAAGACGGTATGCAGATTGGCATACCGTGAGGGATTGGCAGATGTACTACTATTTGACAAAGCCAAAATCAGCAAAGGCGACAACAAACTGCCCAAAGCATTGGACAGGGAAGCATTGGACAAGTTAAAGGCTCTCCGCTTTGATGATTTGGAGGAGGAAATGGAAACGGCAAGAGACATCTTTCTCTTCGCCTGTTATACAGGTGCAGCCTATTGCGACTTGATGGAACTGAAGAAATCCCATCTTGTCCGTGATGATGATGGAAACCTATGGCTGAAGTTCAATCGTCAGAAGACCGGTGTACTTTGCCGTATCAAGCTATTACCCGAAGCCATAAGGCTGATGGAGAAGCTCCACAGCGGTGAAAGGGAAACATTGCTCCCCTATATCAAGTACAAGAACTATCAGACCTGTCTGAAAGCCCTGCGGCTTCGTGCTGGCATCTCGTTTCCCTTTACCACGCACACGGCAAGGCATACTTTCGCAACGCTCATCACGCTTGAACAGGGCGTGCCTATTGAGACGGTGAGCAAGATGCTGGGACATTCCAACATAAGCATGACCGAACGCTACGCAAAGGTAACACCACAGAAACTCTTTGAGGAATTTGACCGTTTCCGTTCTTTCACCGATGATATGCAGTTGGCTATATAAGCCTTATCAAATTACTTTATTCCTTATTCATTCAATCAAAATATCAAGACAATGAGAAGTACATTCAAGATACTGTTCTATATTAACAGACAGAAAACAAAGGCGGACGGAAAGACAGGCATTCTCTGCCGTATCACCATAGACGGGAAAAGCGCAGCCATTAGCACAGGCGAAGAGTGTAAGCCCTCCGAGTGGAATGCCAAACAGGGCTTGACGACAGACAGGAAAATCAATCAAAGACTCCATGAGTACAGGAAATTTGTGGAAAAGACCTATCGGGATATACTGACAAGAGACGGAGTGGTAAGTGCAGAACTTATCAAGAATCACCTGCAAGGCATATCAGAGAATCCGACAACTCTCCTTGCCATGAGCAAGGCGGAACTGCGAGCAATCAAGGAAAGCGTTGGAAGGTCAAGAGCTGCGGGAACTTATCTGAACCTGTCCCATTCTGAGAGAAATCTCCGTGAGTTTGTGGAAGATAAAGGAGTGCAGGATATACCTATTGGGGCAATCACGGAGGACTTGTTTGAGGAATACCGCTTCTTTCTCAAAAAGCGTGGATTGAAGGGAACGACTATCAACAACTATCTCTGCTGGCTGAGCAGGTTGATGTTCCGTGCAGTTAGTCAAAGGATTATCCGCTACAATCCTTTTGAGCATGCCAAGTATGAAAAAGAAGAAAAGAAGATACGCTTCCTGCAAAAGAGTGAAGTCGCTAAACTTGCGACAATGAAAATGAATGACAGCGAGGCGGAATTGGCAAGGCTGATGTTCGTCTTTTCCTGTCTTACGGGACTGGCAATCGCTGATATGGAACACTTGCTATATAAGCATATCCAAACGGCAGCGGACGGAAGGAAGTATATCCGAAAAGAACGCCAAAAGACAAAGGGGGAGTTCATTGTGCCGCTGCATCCGATAGCGGAAGCCATTATCAACTATTGTAGGAATGAACAAGAAGGGAACAAAGCGCATCAAGCAATAAAAGAAAAAGGCGACAGCCTTGTATTCCCCCGTGATTGCAGTCGCAGTGTAATGGGCAAGAACCTGTGTATTGTAGGCAAGGCTTGCGGCATAAAGGAACGGTTGTCGTTTCACATGGCTCGCCACACCTTCGGAACGATGAGCCTTAGTGCAGGAATACCTATCGAGAGCATAGCCAAGATGATGGGACACGCTTCTATATCAAGCACACAGATTTACGCACAGGTGACGGACAAGAAAATTTCTGAGGATATGGACAGGCTCATAGCCAAACAAACGGTAAAGGGAAAGGAAACTGCGGAGAGAGAGGGAAATGACCATTCCGCTGCAACTCCTTGTATCATAGTCTTTTATTTTTTTATCCTTTTAAATTGTAGCCATATTGTAGCCACAACAGAGTATTTTGAGAGTACACGCAGATACTGCTACCCGAAATGCGCACTTGCATTTCTTGGGTTCAAAAGTACAAAAAAGTAGAACATTCTCCAAATTATTGTGGGAAAATGTTTTAGAAATCTTTTGGCTACAATTTTCAGTGAGGGTGTGTCAAAATGCAAATACCATTTTGATAATCTTACAGTTTGAAACAATTCATTAAAAAAGACCATTTCTGTACTCGATTTTGAGTAAAGAAATGGTTTTTCTTTGCCTTTAGAAAAAAATTACTTATAGTTTGAAAGTTGTCAAGTTATTAATTTGCATTTTGACACACCCTCACTGACAGTCCCAAAGGTGTGATTGATTGATATGGCAGGCTCAATATTTTCGTCTATGCAATGAGCATCAAGGCAACAAATAAGTAACTACTCTGCAATACTGAAAAACAAGCATCATTGGTTTTCAATAAGTTACAGTCTTCTACCTCTGTGAATTTAGACAAATTCTGGCATTCAGAAGAGTTTTTCGCTAATATCCCAATTGTAAGTTACTGATGTTCAATGCTGACGATTGCTGAATAGTTACACAAATAATGCATAATGTAAAAAAAGCAAAATGACAATATAATGCCAACATTGGCAATTTAATATTCTTTCTAAAGCCTTATTTGTTAGGAACTTTGCGACATTATTTCCAATAAAAAGACGGATACATATGAAGACAAACAAACGAAACTCCGGAAGTAACGCAAAATTCTACATTGTACTTCCAACACTTGAGAGTTTGCTCTCCGCCTGCAACAACTGCAAGCTTAGGGCAGATCATGCCGGCATGGAATATTCCAACTTTATGAAACATTGTAAGATGCAGACTGACCTTCGCATCAACACCTATGCTAGATGTGCGGCAGCCTTCGATATGGACGTGCTCCTGATACATCTCCCCAAGGGTATGATTGAGTCCATGATAACAACCACGCCCCATAAAAGCCTTCGCTTCTCCACAATGGAGCAGGAAGATCTCATCGTCATTCTCAATCGGCTGTGCAAGCTAGACAGTAGAAGATTTAAGCAGCATCTTATGCAGTTATTGCACCAATTTGGGAAGGACTCTGAATTTCCAGACGGATGATAATCCACGGAGAGCAACAATTCAATCCTAAACTGAAAAGAGAAGTGACATATGACAGAAGAAGACAATTTGCAAAAGACGGTAATTGCAGAGTTACGCTCACTAAGGAACGACATGGAGCGGATAGCCGGCTTTATCGTGGAAATGAGACGCGACTATTCCGTTTTGGAGGATAAGATGGAACTCAGTTCCTCCGACGTCATCAGACTCTTGGGCATTTCGCGGGCATCCCTTGCCCGATGGAGGGACACCAACGCAATCCCGTTCAGATATGTGTCATGCAACCACGTTGCCTATCCGTTCAAGGGACTTTACGTCGCCGTCAAGAGCGGACGTGCCTCATTCAAGGGTTTCAGACGAGTGGAAGCCCTACAACGGCTCAACGCCTACAAGGATGGTGTCCTTAAAGGATATATGGGTGATGGTCAAACTTTATTTGAGAAGCTATGAACATCAAAGAAGAAATACTGAGCCGAACCAACAAAGGACTAGATGTGTTCTGCTTCTATATGCCCATCGACTTTGTGCCAAAGCGCAATTTCCGAAATCCGTTGTATGACGACAGGCGTGCATCGTGCAATATCTATCTTGACAACAAGTCCGGCTGCTACCGAATGAAGGACTTTGGCAACGATGCCTACTCCGGCGACTGCTTTTGGTTTGCAGCCACAATGCTCGGACTGGACGTGAGGAAAGACTTTGTTAATGTGCTTGAAACCATAAATCGGGACTTGCAGCTGAATATTTGCATTGAAAGGAAAGAACATAGTAATCCCCACACAATGATGATGAAGCCTTGCAAACCAACCTTAGTACAACCACCTAACCAGCTCAAGAAGATGGAAGGTAAAAAGTGGTACAAGCTAATTGAGCAATCTTTCAATGTCAAAGAACTAGACTATTGGGAGCAATATGGTATTGATACTAAGACTCTGCAACGTTTTCATGTAAAGTCGCTTGCTCGCTATGAGTCTGTCTCCAATCAGGGTAAGCCGTTTACACTTGGTTCAACACATGAAGATCCGATGTTTGCATACAGTATGGGGAAGTTTGTAAAAGTCTATCGCCCTAAGAGTAAGCTGCGCTTTCTTTATGGGGGTGAGAAAGTGAACGACTATGTCTTTGGCTTCCAGCAGCTGCCCAGCAAAGGGGATGTTGTTTTCATCACAGGTGGGGAGAAAGACGTGCTTTCACTTTCGGCTCATGGTTTCAACGCCATCTGTTTCAACAGCGAGACGGCACAGATTCCTGAGAATATCATCGAAGGGTTACAGCTCCGCTTTCGCCACATTATTATATTGTACGACTCTGATGAGACAGGCATAAGAGAAGCTAAACGGCAGACAGATGCACTTGCTCAATACAAGGTGTTGAGTCTAACCTTACCATTGCAAGGGGGTAAGTCGGAGAAGGATATATCGGACTTCTTTGCCTTGGGCAATGAAGCAAAGGACTTGAAAGTGCTTCTTAATGATATGTTCACCAATATGTATGCACAGACGATGATGATATTGCAATCTTGTGAAATCGACTACGATAATCCGCCAGACGCTTCAAAGTCGGTGGTGGCAGTAAATGGTGTTCCGCTCGGTACGCAGGACAATCTGTTTTGTATCACAGGTGGAGAAGGAACAGGAAAGAGTAACTATATTGCTGCTATCCTTGCTGGCACACTTGGTTCAGAAAGATTACAGGCAGAGCAAACCTTGGGATTGGAGGTAACCGCCAACTCCAAAGGTTTGGCAGTTTTTCACTACGATACAGAGCAATCGGAGGCACAACTCTATAAGAACTTGGAGAAGACACTTCGCAGGGCTGGTGTCAAGTCCGTGCCAGAGTTTTATCATTCCCTCTATCTGGCATCGCTATCACGCAAGGACAGACTGAAGATTATTCGTGAAAGTATGGACTTGTTCCATCACAAGCACGGGGGAATACACCTTGTGGTCATTGATGGTATAGCAGACTTAATACGCTCCGCCAACGACGAAACGGAGAGTATAGCCATTGTGGATGAACTCTACCGCTTGGCAGGCATTTACAATACTTGTATCATTTGTGTACTCCATTTTGTACCTAATGGTATCAAACTAAGGGGACACATCGGGTCGGAACTGCAACGCAAGGCTGCGGGCATTCTCTCCATCGAGAAAGATGACAATCCAGAATACTCGGTCGTCAAGGCTTTGAAAGTCCGTGACGGAAGTCCGTTGGACGTTCCGATGATGCTTTTCGGCTGGGATAAGGCTGAGGACATGCACGTCTACCGTGGTGAGAAGTCAAAGGAGGACAAGGAAAAGCGCAAGACCGATGAACTGATTGGCGTTGTCAAGGAAGCTTTCCGAAGTTCTTTCAAGCTCACTTACCAAGAGCTTTGTGAGGTTCTGATGCGAGAGATGGAAATCAAGGACAGGACCGCAAAGAAATACATCGCCTATATGAAAGAACAACGTATCTTGGCACAAGATACCAATGGTAACTATCAAAAAGGAGAACTATGCCGTACATAGATTATAAAACTGAAGATATTTGGCAAAAACGCCTGTTTGACAAGCTAATGAATGTCGAGGACAAACTTGATCGCTTGCTGGTTTTACAGGAACAATCCATCGACACGACCGTACACCCTCCATTGAAACCTGAATACTTGGACATTATCGACGTTTCCAAGATACTCAAAGTGGAGCAGAAGACCATCTATAACTGGGTTTGGGCAGGAAAAATCCCTTATCTCAAAGCCAATGGACGATTACTCTTTCTCAGAGAAGAGATAGATGAGATGCTCCGAAAGCGGGAGGGATGGTAATTATTGTTGCTTATATTTTTTTATCCGCAATTATTTTGCTGGAACAAAAATAATACTTACCTTTGCAAGCAGAAAGTTGGTTGCGGCTTTACCGCACATGAAGATAACAGTACTCGCTTGGCATACCGTAAGATCTGCCGGCGAGTCATTTTTTTATATATACTATGGCAAATAAAAAATCACGTTCCATTCAGGAACAAATCGATTTACTGAAAGATAGGGGCATGATTATAGAAGACGAGGAGTTTGCCCGTCTTCACTTGAATCATGTCAGCTACTACCGATTAAAGGGGTACTGGTGGGATATGCAAAAGGACAAAGACCGGCATATATTTATGGAGGAGTCCAGATTTGAGGATGTTATCTCACGTTATTTCTTCGACAAGGAATTACGCCTGATACTGTTTGATGCCATTGAAACGATAGAGATAGCGTTGCGAACAAAAATGATTTATCATCTCTCACAATCTTTTGGCGGGCTATTCTATACAGACAAAAAACTCTTTGTAAATGAATCTTTCCATCAACAGCATATAGAGGATTTGATGAGCGAATTTATGCGCAGTGGTGAAGTCTTTATAAAAGAATACAAACGCAAATACGGAGTGTGGCGAGACGGGAAATGTACATCATTTACCCAGCAGCCTGATGCGTGGGTGATTTTTGAGGTGGCAACTTTCGGTACCCTTTCAAAGATATACAAGAATCTCTGTCATCAGTTACCGGAAAAGGCGAGAATTGCCAATGACTTCGGGCTTAACATACACACGGAACTCTCAAGCTGGCTCGAAGCTATATCCTATTTGAGGAATATTGTAGCCCATCATTCCAGAGTTTGGAGTCGGAATATGGTAAAACGACCTATGGACATCAACAATCCCAAAGGTATATGGCTGAGAAATCCTCTTTCGGAGTTTGCCAAGAAAAAGCCATATCTGATAATTACCTCTATGTTGTACCTGTGCAATGCTATCAATGCCGGAGACACTTACAAAAAGAAAATTATCTCATTGATAGAAGAACGTCCGGATATTCCAATTTACAAGATTGGCTTCCCTAACCATTGGAATAAAGAACCTATCTGGCAATAATGAATTTATGGAGATAATTCAACCAATTATCATACACAATATAAGAATGCAAAGATAAAAATTTTTCAAAAATAGAAAGTCAAGCACAAGAACAAGTGCTTGACTTTCATTTGGATAACCAATACATATTTAGTGTCTCCATTTGGGTCTGAAACTCTGTGAATGGCTATCCTCTTCTTTATTTTGAACAGGAGAAGGCTCATTGCTTACCTTGACAGAATGACTATTGCCGGATAAAGCCTCTTCTTGTTTCATACCCTCCGTTTCTTCCTTTTCCTCTTCCGATGGTGCAAGTGTAAGGGCAATCTTTCTGTCCAGCTCTGCCGACTGCCCTTTGAGCGAACGAAGCTCGTCCTCTTTCTTCCACGTTCCATTAGCAATAGCAGTATAGATTTCCTTATTGGTTGCAACCTTTTCTTTCTCCTTCTCGTGCGATTCTATCACCTTGGGGATACGCCCCAGCGCACCCAAGAAGTTCTCACACGCAAGTTTCGGGTCCGCAGCCAACTTACCATTATTATAGGTGTAGTAAATACTCTCATGCCCTTTAACAAAGAAACGGTTCACGGAGCAGTCAAACAGATCTTTTGAGGTACTCTCCGTCTTCACCATGATGGAAAAACCATAAATCTCACCGATTTTATTGTACTCGCCTTTGGTACGTGCCTTGTCGTTAATTTCTTGCAGGCGTGCGGCAATGACCTTGATGTCCGTACAGTCTTCCACGCCCTTGATAGTCAGTTTGTTAATGGGCTGCCCATCGGTATCACGTTCTACACGCTGCTCAAATAGAGCTAAGTCTGACTGTGCCTCTTTGATTTTGTCCGAATGGAAAGACACGGAACTATCTATCTCTGCCAACTTGCCGTTTGCTGCATCACGTTCACGGAGGAAATTCTTGCGCTCTGATTCTAAGGTGGTAATCTTCTTGTCAAGTCTCGCTTTCTCCAAAAGGTCGGTATTGCCTGAAAGCACTGCTACATATTCTGAAAAGTTCATGCCGCTGTCCTCATCCATCGAACCCTCATCAATGGTACGACTACCAAGCGTGTTTGTCTTTAGCTGATTAATGAAGAGCTGCTTGTTATGCAGCAGGTTGAACTTGTAACTATCCAGTGACCGTTCGACGGCATAGATAATCACATCGACCTTGTTGTCCGCAAACTCCTTGGCAATAAGATTTCCCTTGCGCACAGCTCGTCCATTGCGCTGCTCCAAGTCAGATGGTCGCCAGGGCGTATCCAAATGATGGACCGCCACGGCACGTTGCTGGGCATTCACACCAGTACCCAACATAGAGGTAGAACCGAAGATAATACGGATGTCTCCACGATTCATAGCATCGACCATCGCTTTCTTTGCCTTCTCGTTCTTACATTCCTGAATGAAGCGTATCTCGTATGCGGGGATATGATAGTCCTCCACCAGCTTTTTCTTGATTTCCGAATAGACGTTCCATTCGCCAGGCTTGTAAGTACCTAAGTCAGAGAAAACAAATTGTGTACCTTTCTGTGCATCGTACTTTTGGTAATAGTCATTGAGCAGCTTGGCACAATGGCTTGCCTTGTTGTCAATATGATCTGAGTACGCATTTTCATCAATCATGCGTAAATCAAGGCTCATCTTGCGAGCGTAGTCTGTGGCAATGAGCATCTTCGCCCTTTCCTCACTCTCACTCAGAGGTGCACGTCCTAAGATTGTGGCATCGCCGCTCTTGGCGAACTCCATCAGCTTGCCGATAAAAACCTCCTGCTCGGGTGTCGGTGGTATGTTGTGCAGTATCTCATTCTTCTCGGGGCGGTCGATACCGATGTCCTTGGCTGTACGGAAGTCACATATCTCCGCATAAAAGTAATAGGAGCGAATGTAATCGGCTGATTACAAAAGGAAAACATAATATAGAATAATAAAAGGTGAACGATTTGGAAACGAGCGAGTTTCTTTTCCATTCTTTATTCTGCATTACTTCAAAGAACACTTAATCCCATTGCAAAGTTAAGATAAAAACTGAATATTACAATATCCTCGGTATTATTTTACCACAGGAAGTGTTAAATCTGTGCATTTTCGGATTTGTTTTCTTTCTTTTTTTGTATTTTTGCCCCATCTTAACAATATATAACCACAGTGTATGAGTATGATGAAGACAGTCTTGAAAGCAGCAATATTTTCAGTATTATTCCTTTCTGGGGGAAACTTGTCAGCGCAGGTTTCACCTATCCGGTTAGGTGTCCGTTTAGGTTGTGGCATGTCTGTCACTACTGGTCTGGATAAGATTCTTGTTCCAGAAGACTATTATTCCAATTACAGTTTCAAAGACAAGTGGCAGTTTACTCCAACAGTTGGTGTATTTGCTCAGTATCATGTTGATGGTTCCATCATAGGTGTTGAAGGTGGATTTAGCTATTGGCAGAAGGCATCACAGCTTGTCTATAATGATAATAAGGAGTTAAACTATAAGGTAACACCTCGTTATAATTACATTGGTGTATCTGCTCTGTTGAAGATTTATCCTTGGCGCAAAGGCTTCAATATCTCTATTGGTGGACGTGCGGGAGCTAATCTTAATGGTAAGGACATATCTTACGAGAGTAATCAAGAAGAAAGTAAGTTTGCAAACTATCATTTTGCCACTGTCGCTGAGACGGAACGTCTGATGAAAGAGAAGCTGACAGGACAGCCAGACATTGCTGTTGGAGGTGGCTTCGGATATGAAATAGACCATCATTGGGCTGTGGACCTACGTTATTTTTATGGTTTAAACTCTACTATCAAGACAGAGCATAATGACTATAACTGGGCAGAACACTCAACCCATGGACAGAACATAGAGCTTAGTATCAGCTATCTTTTTAAACTTTAACCCTTATGAGTTTATCTATGAAGGACAAGAGCAACAGAAAAAAACGTTATATTCTGGCAGGAATCTTTCTTGGCATAGCTGCTCTTTTGGGTATAGAACGCTGTGTTAATGACGAGCCAGAGGCTGAGCAGCGTATAGAACAAAAGAAAGCAGACAAGGCACCATCACAATCTACTACACCGCATGTCTCTTCTTCTTTAGACAAGACAAAAGTGCAGAAGGATTCGGGACGTTCAGATTGTGTATATAATAAGCTGGGGAATGTGTCCCGAAACGTTACAAGTATCAATACAAGGAGAATTAAAAAATCAAGCATGACAAGGAAAACCGCTAATGGCAAACATTTTTCGTCAGAGCAGCCAATCCTTTCTCCATCATTATCAACTGACGTTTCATCTTTAAACGATAAAACAGCCAGTATAAAACACGAGACGAAAGAACCAGACAATGAACCTACTAATCAGAAAACAGGTGAACATGTTCTTGACAACTCTATGAATAACCAGCCCACCATAGTAGAGGAAATTCCGAAAGATACACCATCTTTGATAACTTATTCTTTTCCTCACCATCATCTTTTTCGGATAGGACTCAGAGCAGGAGTAGGTTGTTCTAGCATTACAGGATTAAGCAGTATTATTGAGAACTATGATATACGTCCTACTTTCACTATGAGTGAACGTGGTGGCATCAGTCCTCGTATTGGTGTCTTTGGAACATGGCAATATCGCAGGTTAGGTGCTGAGCTTGGCATTGATTACACCCGTATTCTCAGCAAGCTGACGGAGCGCAAGATACCGGATAAAGTAACCGAGGCTACACGATTTCATTATAATTTCATTACTCCACAAATCTTGCTTCGTTTCTATGCTTTCCCAAAGTTCTATATGGGGGCCGGCATCAGTGCCGCCATTCCGTTCGGCAGCCGTAACATCGACTTCACCAATGACCACATTGGAGAGGTGTACCGGCAGCAGGCTGAACGTACGCAGGACCACCTGAGGGAATCCGTCAAGGCACGGGTGGCGTTCGTTCCTGCCATAAAGATCGGCTATGTTGATGCAAAGAACGGTCTGGAGGCAGGACTGGAATACGGTTTCGGATTCAATGACATGCTCCGCACCTGCGCCAATGACTACGGGTATCAGGAACGTACGAACAATCTGCAGACCGTCAGCCTTACCATCGGGTACAGTCTTCCTCTCGGAAAAGCCAAATAAACAGCATCCTGCAATCCTATTAAAACAGTCTCTGTATGAAACATAAATACCTCACAGCAGTTTCCTTCTTTATATCCGCTCTTTCTGCCACAGCCCAGACTCCTGGTGGTGTAGATAAGCCAATGGTCTGGTCACACGATTCTGTCTCCGTCCGTGTCTCTGCTGGTGCTGGACTTACCTATATAGGCGTAAGTAAGGTATATGGCGAGAAGGAACAGGCCATCTGGAGTCTCGGCAGCGGAAAAGCTATTACTCGTATGCAGACAACTGAGCGTGCTGCAAACCTTGGCAATGGTACTTTCATGAATTATGCCAAGGACTCGCTGCCTGAAATGCGACTTTACAGCTATACTACTTCTTCCAATATGGGTAATGGTCAGACTTTGCATATCGGCCGGAATGGGAACGCTAAGTTGCCTGTAAAGAACCTTGATGGTAGAACTGTTGAGTATACCGTCTTCGATCGTCGCCTTTCTGATACTGAACGGTGCCGTGTGGAAAGCTATCTTGCATTGAAATATGACGTTAGCCTTCGCAGCAGTTACCTTAATTCAAGAAGTGAGGTTATTTGGAATGGTTATACCAACAAAGCCTATAGTCACCGTATAGCTGGCCTTATCTCAGACAAGGCTTCTGCCTTACATAAGACAAGAGCCAAGAGCTGTGAGGAAGACGGTTTTCTTACAATCAGTATGAGCAAGCCTCTTGAAGATGGTGAGAGTCTTCTTTGGGGTGACAACAATGGTAAACTTTCTTTCCATCAGAGTAAGGCTTACGGCAAGTGGCTCGGTAGAAGATGGATGGATACAGCAACACGGATTGACAAGCCTAATGTTGATGTTGTAGCTGATGGTAAGCAACTACGCCAGATACAGCCTCTTGCAGAAGGTGAGAGCTACTATCTTGCCGTTGATCCTACAGGAACGGGTGACTTTCCTGTCAAAACTCTGAGCTATCATAAGGCAAACATGACAGTTGGTGACAGTATTGTCTTTAAGAATATACCGTTAGGTAAACGTGATGTCTTCACGCTACGAGCTGCCAAAGATATGTTTACAACGATAGAAGTAGTGCAGCCAAAGGAGAAGAGCGGCAGCACAGGAACACTTTCTGTTAGAGTAACAGGCGGTATTGCCCCTTACAAGATGACTCTACAGAGAGAACACATGTCTGTTTTCAATCGTACTACAAGCGACAGCATACAGTCTGCTGATGGACTCATAGAAGGAAAATACCTTCTTACGACGACAGACCATGTGGGTAACAAGGCTGAGAATGAGTTTCAGATTTCGAAGACAGGTATCACAGAGATTCCTTCCATGAACCCTTCTGACGGAAACAGTGACTTCTTTGCAAATGTAAGTGTAAGTCCTAATCCAACAGTGAATGGATATGTCAGTGTGCAGGTGGAACTGAGCGAAGTAGCTCCATTGGATATGGCACTCTATACGACGGGTGGAGCTCTTGTCAGTCGTCAGACCAATATGCCTGATATATATTTCTCTACCAAAGTCTATCTTCCACAGACAGGTGTCTACTTATTGACACTGCAAAGTGGTAGCAAAGAAAAGACATTTAAACTGGTGAGGAAGTAAATCTCATTTTTATCTTTTATAAAATTTTCCAACGCAAGTATATATATATTGAGGACCTTTAGGTCTGAAACAAAATAGCAAGAATAATGAAGTATTCTACACATTCACTCCTCCTTCCGTTCCTGTTGCTTTCAGGAATCATACTAAACTCCTGTAATGGTGGGAGTAGTCGTTCTGCTAAAGAAACAGTAATCAGTGATTCTACATGTACTGGTACAGTCTCTTCTGTCCAAAAAGATAGCATTTTCCGAAAGGCTACTTCCTTACGAAAACAAGTCAAGGACAGTGTACAGAACTCACCTGTGAAGAGATTCTCCAAAGAAATCGCAAGAAATCAAAAGTTGAATCGTGTAGATACTCACAAGCCGAACAAGAAACCTGCAAGACTTTTTGCAGACTTAGGCAAACATACCGTCAGCAAGTTCTTTGCTAACTCCGACAGCGATACGCTCAATGTTGGACGAGCCCAGCTTGCCGTACCACGTGAGGCTATGGCAAAGGGTAAAGTTCTTAGTATTACACCACTTAGAAAAGGTGAATTACCAACCTTGCCTACTGGTATGGTAAACGTTACAGGTGGCTGTGATACATTGATGGCAAGAACAGATACGGTGTCAGGTTATCGCTTCTTACCTCATGGCAATCATTTCGTCCATCATCTGGCAAGTATCGCAGTACCTTACGACAGCACGTTGATACCGAAAGGCTATACTGTAGATGATATTCACACCTATTATTATGATGAACTGCACCAACGCTGGACAATGCTCCAGTCAAAAGGTATTGATACTAAACGTGAGGTGGCAATGGCAGAGACATCACACTTTACGGATGTCATCAACGGTATCATCAAGGTTCCAGAGAGTCCCGAAACACAGAATTATGTCCCTACAGGTATCAGTGAACTGAAGGCTGCTGACCCAGCTGCGGGTATTCAGCAGATCGAAGCCCCATCAGCTAATCAGAATGGTACGGCGTCACTGTCCTATCCTTTCGAAGTTCCTGCAGGGCGTAATGATATTGGTGTAAGTGCCGGCTTACAGTACAGCAGTGAGGGCGGTAGTAGCTTTGTAGGCTATGGATGGAGTCTTCCTGTACAGAGCATTGACATAGAGACCCGATGGGGTGTACCACGTTTTGATGATAAGTCAGAGACTGAGAGCTATCTTCTCATGGGACAGCAGCTCAGTGACCGACTCTATCGTAGGACTGATTCTTTGTCACGTCAGACTGACAAGCAGTTCTATCCAATGACTGAAGGTGGTTTCAGTAGGATTATCCGAAAGGGTAACAGCCCGAAGAACTATTACTGGGAAGTGACTGGCAAGGATGGTACAGTCTACAGTTATGGTGGTCATGGTGGTCATGTCAGTGATGCTACTTCTCTTACAGATACCAATGGTAACCGTGTCAAATGGGCACTTGATCGTGTTACCGATGTCCACGGAAACTTTGCCGCATTCCATTACATGAAGTCTGGCAATAACCTTTATCCTGAACGTTATACATGGACAGGATTCGGGGAGACGGAAGGACTGTATAGCATTGAATTCAATATTGACTCTATAGCCACAGACCGAAAAGATGTGACGAGTAGCGGAAGACTTGGCATTATGCAAAAGGACAAAGGGCTACTCCGTAAGGTCACGGTGAAGAATAATGGTCAGCAGCTCCGCAGCTATACCTTAAACTATGAAGAAGGACCGTTTGGTAAAATGCTGCTAAAGAGCATTAATCAGAATGACAGCAGGGATGGTAAGGTTGCTACACAATCCTTTGACTATTACAATGACCTCAAAAATGGTCTTTTTTCTTCTAAGGCAGAACTGTGGAAGGCTCAATCTGACGACTATGAGTCATTCCTCAGCCATTCGGTTCATGGGTGTGACGACTATCTTAGTCTCCTTGGTGGTGGAGCTTCGAAAAGCCGTACTACGGGAAGGGGAACAATGATAGGTGTAGGTTTCACTGGTGGAACAGTAAACGTCGGTCCATCTTTCTCTACTAGCAAAAGTTCAAATACAGGTAAAGTTGCTTTTGTAGATATTGATGGTGATGGACTACCTGATAAGCTTTTCAAACGAGGTAACAAACTTTTCTATCGTAAAAACATGAGTGCAGATGGAAAGGATTTACTCTTTGGTAAAGCGTTACTGATACCAGGAGTAAACTCTTTCTCTGAAGGTAATAGCATCAGTCGTTCTCTTAATGCAGATGCTGCTGTTGAAGTTGGTATTACAAATAAACTTGGTGCTTCTGTTGGAATTTCCTATACCCATTCAAAGGATCAGGACAAGACAACTACCTATCTTTATGATTTCAACAGTGATGGACTTACAGATATAGCCGTCAATGGTCAGGTATATTTCAATCATATTGTAGACGGGAAACCTGTATTTAGTCCAGCAAGTAGTGTAACTGCCAATCCTATTATTGGTGAGGGGGCTCCTATTGATAAACATTTTATTCCAGACTATAAGGTTATTCGTGACTCCTTGGAAAAGGAATATCCCCTGAATGATGCCGTCCGTATGTGGTGCGCACCTTTTGCTGGCAGGGTCAACATACAAAGTACTATAAAGAAGCTTAGCAATCAAGGTGATGGCATCATCTACAGCATTCAACATGAGAGTGATGGCTTCATGGTCCGCGACTCTTTATTACAAGCTGGTAGCAAAACCAACAATCTTAATTGTGATGTAAACGTAGGAGACAGAATTTTCTTCCGTCTTCAGTCTCGATATGATGGTGAGGACGACAGGGTTCTTTGGAATCCTATAATTACTTATACCTCTTTGCCTGTCGGCAAGGATAGGTATCTGTCGGAAGACTTAAAAACATATAATAGTAAGGCTGATTATATAGAGGGTGAAAACAATGTAGTTATCTTTAATCGTACTGGCAAGGTAACGCTCCATGCTCCTTATATGAAAGGAAAGACTTCTGATGATGTTACACTTATCGTCACACGATTGGATCATCATGGTGAAACGATTGTAAAACGACTTAAACTTCCTGCTGACAGTATCGTCAATGACTCCTATGACTATACCGGTAACATAGATGAGAAAGATTCTGTTTCATTCTTCTTCGAAATCAAGACCACTTCTCCCCTCGATTGGACTAAGGTACAATGGGCAGGTAACTATTTCTATGAGACGGACCAAGACAGTGTACGTTTTGTGGCATCTCGTAGGATGTTCAACAAGCCTGTCAGCATCGCAGAGCGTAAAGACCTAAAACAGGATGTAACGGTACGGAGTAGAAAGTATAGACCAACGCTTTCTATTGTTCCTATGCTCTCTGTCGTACGCAAGGACAATAGAAATGATATAGATACAGCTACTGTCTATCTGACCTTACACGATAAGGATGGAACTCCTGTGTTGCATCATACCTGTAGGTTGAACGCATCCAATACGCTCAAGCCAGATACCATCACTATTACAGATACCACACTGATCAAACGATTGAGTTTAGGCAAGATAACGGCAACCTTTGCCATAGAGAATGAATTGGCAAGTGTGAGACAGGCTAAAGTAAACTTCCTTCGAGACAGTCTCTCTTATCAGAGTGCAACATCAATGGTAGTAACAGGTGAACAACGTGTACTTGTTGATACATTAGAGGCTTGTGTGTTCTCTGGGTATAACTCTATTGATTATGGGAGGCTCTACCGAGGATGGGGACAATTTGCTTATAACGGCAATAAAGCTTATGCCTCCCAGCCAATAGAAGTATCAGCACTGACCATTGACAGGGACAAATATAAGAATATAGCTGAGCATTATAAATCCACACACGATGGCAATCAACTTGCAAAGAGTCTTACTCCTGTCAATGAGCAGCGTTTCTTTGTGATGGGCTATGACACTAACAAGAGGATGTATGTTGGCGGCTCTGAACATGTCTTTATCTCTTTAGATACAATCTGTAGTTCTCGTATCGGCGAGGATGCTATTATAATAGACAGTGTGCATTATGCTAAAAATGCGGGTGAATTGTCTGCACCTGTACTTATGAGTGAGTCAAAGAGTAATGGCTATGGTGTAAGCGGTGGAATCTCCTATGCAGGACTCAGTGGCAGCAAGAGTACACAAACTTCTTATAGCAAGGTGTCTCTAATGGATATCAATGGTAATGGCTATCCTGATTGGTTAGAAGAGGTAGATGGCAATATTGTTACTCAATACACAAAAGCAACGGGTACACTTGGGGAAGATCGCATGAAACTAAATGTCACGCACCCAAAATTTAAAGCAAGTTCCTCTACTATTGGTGCAGATGCAAGTCTATCAAAACAGGCTTCGTCAAAGAGTGCTTTAGCTATCAGTATCAACCCTAAACCACAAGACGATGAAACTCCAGGCGGTAGTGATACACATAATTCATCCAATGGTAATGCTATCTCCAGTGTGTCTGTGAGCGCTAGCGGAAACTTTACATCAGGAACGTCTCATACAGAGAGTGATTGGATAGATCTCAATGGTGACGGACTACCTGATATGCTCTTGGGCGACAAGGTGAAGTTTGGTCTTGGATATAACTTTACAAATGAAGAGAGTAGTGGGGTAACGTCGTTGGAGTCTTCTGAAAATAGCACATGGGGTGCAGGACTTGGTACATCCATTGGGGTACTTGGTAATGCTGATATTTCTTTCGGTGTCAATGGAACGAAGACAACAACAAAGTACAATGTGTCTTTTATAGATGTTAATGGCGACGGTTTACCTGATATGGTAACTCGTAATGCTGACAAGTTCACCATAATGTTGAATACGGGATCTGGATTTATTCCTTATTCCGAAGAGCAACAAGGTCGTTTCAATGAGTCATTGGCAACGTCTGTTTCTCAATATGGTAATTTTGCTGTTTCCATTCCAATACACATTCTGTTTTTAAAACTGAGATTTACAGCTAAGGCTACTAAATCTTGGTCAAGTGGTGTTAGTTTCACAAGTGCAGCCTTGAGAGATATTGATGGTGACGGTCGTCCTGACCTTATCGTTTCTGACGGGGCAAAGCAGCTTATCGTCTACCGTAACCTTACGGGCAGAACGAACATGCTACGCTCTGTGACACTTCCTTTCGGCGGACATATCCATATCAGCTATGAGCAGACAACTCCAAGCTACGACCTGCCGGGACGTCGCTGGGTGATGTCATCTGTTGAGACGACGGGTGGATACAAGGAGAACGGAGCAATACGAAGCAGGAATACCTTCGAATATAGTGGTGGCTATCGTGACCGTCGTGAACGTGACTTCTATGGTTTCAAGCAGGTACGTACCAATCAGATAGACACCGAGAACGGTGACAGACTCTATCGTTACTCCGTCCAGACCTATGGTAAGAACAGGGATTACTATACGCATGGGCTTGTTACGAGTGAGTATCTCTATACCGCTGATGGAAAGAAGCTGCAGGGATCTCTATATGACTACGACCTGAAGACACTTGCCGTTGGTCATAACACGGCTGACGCTGTTGTCTTCCCTGCCCTAAAGACACTCGTTCAGAGTAACTTTGATGTAAATAGTGGGGATAGCCTGGCGATTGCGGTCAATAATACTTACGATGACTATGGTAACCTACAGGGATATAAGGAGACGACAACAGCCTATAGCTTAGAGGCAAACATTAACTATCATAAGATTGCCGATAAGTATATTGTCAGTGTTCCGAGCCATATCACTGTCAGCAGTGGCGGTAAGACTTACCGTGAACGCTCAACGAAAGTGGACGGCAACGGTGAGATAACGGAGATCATGCTCCATAACGGTGACAAGCCATCAGTCTATAACATGACTTACGATGGTTATGGTAACATCACACGGATGACGAAGCCGGAGAACTATAACCATCAGCGTATGTTCTATGCTTATACGTATGACGACCGCTATCATAGTCTTGTGACAAGTGTCAAGGATGCATACGGCTATAGCTCCAGCACGGCTTATGATGGTCTTTGGAATGCTCCGTCTGTAACGACCGACCTCAATGGGCAGAAGATGGAATACACCTACGATGCCTTAGGACGTCAGCAGACGATTCGTGCTCCGTATGAGATAGAAAGTGGTCAGCCGTTTACTATCCGTTTTGAGTACTTCCCTGCAGAGCGTAAGGCACATACTATCCATTATTCTAAGGACGGAAACATTGACACCTATACCTTCGCCGACTCGCTGATGCGTGCCGTTCAGACGAAGCAGACGGGTGTGGTGTGGTCTGGTGGTAGTAATCAGAAAGTCTCTATCGTCAGTGGAAGGGCTGTCATCGATGCCTTCGGACGTAACATTACAGCTTATTACCCAATGACGGAGAGTTATGGTAACATTGGAACTTACAACCACGCTACGGGTGATCTGCAGGCAAAGACGGAGTATGATACGCACGACCGTACCACGAGTGTGACGCTTGCTGACGGTAGTGTGACACGTACGGCTTATACTATCAGTAGCCATGACGGAGAACCTATGCTCCAGACAACGATCACGGATGCACTGGGACGACATGCGGAGAGCTATACCGATGCCAAGGGACGCAACCGGGAGACGGTGCAGCATGCCCGTGGTGAGGATATCACGGTGAAGTACAGCTATGACCCTGTCGGACAGGTGATGACGGTTCAGCATCCTAACGGCAAGGAGACGAAGTATGCCTATGACTTGCTTGGTCGGAAACTGATGGTGAATCATCCTGATGCAGGTGAGACGGATATGACCTATGATGCGGCGGGTAACCTCCTGACGAAGCTCACGGCAGAGCTTAGGAAGTCGATATCTGATAAGGGTTATATCTCTTACACCTACGACTTCGAACGGCTGCATGAGGTGCTTTATCCTGAAAATCTCTTCAACCGTGTCACCTATACCTATGGTAAGGCTGGCGATAAGTACAACCGTGCCGGTCGTCTTGCCCTTGTAGAGGATGCTTCGGGTGGTGAAGCGTATTACTACGGCAGACAGGGTGAGGTGACGAAAACCGTCCGTACGGTCATGGCGAGCGTGGCGGATATCAGGACTTATGTCTATGGTGCTACGTATGACAGCTGGAACCGGGTGCAGACGATGACTTATCCTGACGGTGAGGTGGTGACTTATCACTACAATGCTGCAGGACAGGTGGAGAGTCTTACGAGCAATAAACAGGGACGTCAGAGCGTTATTGTTGACAGGATAGGTTACGACAAGGAGGGTCATACGGTCTATACGAAGCTCGGTAATGGCACGGAGACTACCTATACCTACGACAGGCAGCGTGAACGTCTGCAGGTGATGAACCTTACAGCGGACGGTCAGACTGTGATGGAGAACAGGTATCGTTATGATGCAGTGGATAATATCCTCGGTATCACGAATGCTGCCAACCCAACGTCGCTGACAAAACTCAACAGGGCGAAGCTGGGAGGAAAGAGTATGCATACGTATGAGTATGATGAGCTGAACCGCCTTATTCATGCAAACGGTAAGGCTAAGCGTGCTTCGTATGATATGGTGATGTCGTTCGGACAG
The DNA here is from genome assembly GCF_018127765.1 of Prevotella veroralis. NCBI lineage: Bacteria > Pseudomonadati > Bacteroidota > Bacteroidia > Bacteroidales > Prevotellaceae > Prevotella > Prevotella veroralis. Next base: position 31,471 of record NZ_CP072331.1, read on the forward strand.
ATGAGTGAACCGCTGACAAAGGTTCAGAAGGTGGACTCAACGACAACAGCTAAGTCTTATAACTTCGCTTATAAGTATGAGGACAGTAAGCACCCGACGGCTCCAACACAGATTGGTCACGATCATTACACGTATGATGCCAACGGTAATCCAACGCTGGTAACGAACGACTCAACGAATACTACCCGCGAGATGTATTGGGACGAGGATAACCGACTCATGGTACTCTCTGACAACGGCAAGACAAGTCGTTACACTTATAACGCTGCCGGCGAACGTATCATGAAGAGTTACGGTACGATGGAGGGTGTGTATATCAATGGTGCACCACAGGGTATCACATTCCACGAGACTGATAACTTCACGCTTTATCCAGCAAGTATCCTCTCTGTCAACAAAAACCGCTTTACAAAACATTACTTTATCGGTGAAAAACGAGTTGCTTCAAGGATAGGAACGGGACTGTTTAACAACGTTTACGGAAGAAACGGTTCATACGTAACCGCTGGTCAGCAGGACTATGCTGAACGCATGAATCAGATTCAGAAGCAGAAGGAAGCGTATTATAAGCAGCAGGGCATTGCACCGGGTGTTCCAACAATGAAGGGTGCGTATGGTGATCCCGAGAACACAGGTAGGGGTTACAACTCTATCCTCTACACTCTCGGCAACCACGATGTGCCACAGGGTTGGATTCAGACTCCACATCCTAACACGACACCAGGTACCAACCCCGGTGCTCCTGTCTCATGGAATGACCCGAGCAACCCTGATGATCCACAGGCTGGATACGGTTATATTCCTAATGACACTACGAAAGAAGAAACCTTCTTCTATCATAGTGACCACCTCGGTAGCACATCTTACATCACAGACGACAAAGGTAACATCACACAGTATGATGCTTACCTACCGTATGGTGAACTGTTAGTTGACGAGCATAGCAGCAGTGAAGACCTGCCTTATAAGTTCAACGGCAAGCAGTTCGATGAAGAGACAGGTTTGTACTATTACGGTGCAAGGTATATGAACCCAATCACGAGTTTATGGTATGGGGTGGATCCGTTGGCAGAGAAAAATTCTCATATTTCTTCTTATGTAGTTTGTTCAAATAATCCTATTATGAGGATAGACCCGGACGGGAGAGATGATTATTTTAATAGTAAAGGAAAGTTTATTCGGAGGACTGAGACAAAAACAAACAATATTTATATCTCAATTAATGGTAAGAATATTCTACCGTCTCAACTAGATTTAAAGATAAAGCGTAATAGGCAAGTAATGGCAAACATTGTTGGACATTATGCCACAGCAGTTGGTATCTCATATTGGGGAAAGGGAAAAATGGCTGTCGGACGGAATCCACAAGGTATGGTAGGAATTGCTGATACAAAAGATGAAACTGAATTAGCAGCAACACGCGGTGCAAATATTACTATAAGTGTATATAAGGGGCATGTTTCAAGATTCATGAATGATTATGAAAATCTTCAAAGCTCATTATATCATGAAAGTATTCATAAGTTTTTCAGCTTGAGAGGTGACTATAGTGATAATACTTCTTTGGGGCATGTGCTGAAAGTTCATATTAAGCAGTTTGAGAATGAACATTTTAAATCAGCAACACAAGATTTCCAACATGCAATTATTGATAAGGCTGCAGATTATCTGACAGCAGCTTTACGCGATAGTAATACAAGGGGGCAAGTTCCAGAGGCAATAAAAAAAATTAATACAGCTATACGAAATACTCCTTATAAATTAGTGGCTGGAAGATATGTAGAATCGAGAAAAAGATAATTAAATAATGAAGTATTTAAATGCTATTTTAATTAGTTGCCTCTTGTTATTGTCAGCTTGTAAGCAAGACTTGAATAAAAAGATTTCTGGTACCAAATATAAAGTATGGGAGTGTTGTGAGAATATGTCTCCAGAAGGCTATTATTATAGTTTTTGGTCAAATGGAAGTTGGTTTATACTTTATAAGGATATAGATGGGAACTTTAGGAAATTAGACACTGGTGATAATATATTATACGAGAAATGGAAGTTAATAGGAGATAGTGTTATCTTTATAGGTGGTCATAAGTTTATAATAAAACGTATTACAAATAAAGAAATGTTACTTGAGAGAAATAATAAAGTCGGTAGATTAAAATTCATAAAGTAATTTTATTGGGTTAAGTGCAAAGAATAAACAATATATTATACACAATATTCAGAATGTACAATATAAATTTGTAAAAACAAAAATAGGTGCTAAGCTACTGTCAGATTATGGATTATCTACAGAGCAAGAATATTCTGCTATGACAGATAATGCTGATACTTTGAAGTTAATAAGAAAAGATAATTAGACACATACCCCCAGATATAATATTAGTGAGGATAAGCAAACCCTATAGGACCTTGACACGCTGGAGTGGACGTATAACCGCAATAGGATGAAATAAAATCGTTGTCCGCTAAATCTTTTTATTAGATATTATTTAAGGCTGAACTCCTTAATAGGGGTTCAGTCTTTTTATTCTCTTTGTTTCAATGTAAAGAACGCCTAGAATCATGAGGAAGATACCCATTTCCTCGGATGCAGTTTTTGGTATTGCATAGTTCATAGTTACTCTAAAACCCTAACATAGTTTTTGTTTTTAGTTGCTGTCACTTTTAACATTTTGTGTAAAAGTCTTGTTGTCAATGCGTTGTGATGTGGGGAGGAGTGACAGGGAGTGACAGGAAAATTGAGAGGTGGTCGTTTTTATGGTGTTGTTATAATAATGCAAGGGGAGAGGTACTTGCTTGTTATGAAAAGGAACAAGGCGTAAGAAGGATTGTAATAAAGATTCATAAATTGAGAATAGTAGATGGACTTTGACACGGCAAAAGATGCCCTTTCGCATGGTAAAAGATGCTCTTTTGAGGTGTGAAAGACGCCCTTTTGCACGGTAAAAGGGCACCTTTTAGAAAGGCATTTGTAAGTCTTTGATAGAGAATGGTATACAAGTCTGAATACTGTGCATTTCTTTTGATTTTGCGAACATGCAGCTTCAAATCACTGTAAACATATTTCTGATTAGACCGTAATGGTGCGGTGATATGCGTCAAGACGGATAAGTTTACAAGGATCTGCGCCGGAGCGTTTTGCCACAAACAGGCGTATCTTATAACTACCAGTTCCCCTCTCCCTCCCAACGACAAAAGCCTACCGTATACCATTTTTGATTTTGCTGTCATTTCTGTCACTCCGTTTGTATCTTTAATGGTCTGAATATAAGCCAATTACACGAAGTGTTAAAAGTGACAGCAACTAAAAACAAAACTTAATTGGGGGTTTTGATGCTTTTCTCTTGGTTACATTTACGCACACAACGCCCTTCATCTTTCTCCTGTTTTCCCATACTCTAAAGCTCCATTTACAAAATAAAGTTGTATATTTGCAGTTGTACACTTCCGTTTAACAACGTATAACGGTGACAAGCCTTCTGTCTATAACATGACTTACGATGGTTATGGTAACATCACACGGATGACGAAGCCGGAGAACTACAATCATCAGCGTATGTTCTATGCTTATACGTATGACGACCGCTATCATAGTCTTGTGACAAGTGTCAAGGATGCATACGGCTATAGCTCCAGCACGGCTTATGATGGTCTTTGGAATGCTCCCTCTGTAACGACCGACCTCAACGGGCAGAAGATGGAATACACCTACGATGCCTTAGGACGTCAGCAGACGATTCGTGCTCCGTATGAGATAGAAAGTGGTCAGCCGTTTACTATCCGTTTTGAGTACTTCCCTGCAGAGCGTAAGGCACATACTATCCATTATTCTAAGGACGGAAACATTGACACCTATACCTTCGCCGACTCGCTGATGCGTGCCGTTCAGACGAAGCAGACGGGTGTGGTGTGGTCTGGTGGTAGTAATCAGAAAGTCTCTATCGTCAGTGGAAGGGCTGTCATCGATGCCTTCGGACGTAACATTACAGCTTATTACCCAATGACGGAGAGCTATGGTAACATCGGAACTTACAACCACGCTACGGGTGATCTGCAGGCAAAGACGGAGTATGATACACACGACCGTACCACGAGTGTTACGCTTGCTGACGGTAGTGTGACACGTACGGCTTATACTATCAGTAGCCATGACGGTGAACCAATGCTCCAGACAACGGTCACGGATGCACTGGGACGACATGCGGAGAGCTATACCGATGCCAAGGGACGCAACCGTGAGACGGTGCAGCATGCCCGTGGTGAGGATATCACGGTGAAGTACAGCTATGACCCTGTTGGACAGGTGATGACGGTTCAGCATCCTAACGGTAAGGAGACGAAGTATGCCTACGACTTGCTTGGTCGGAAGCTGATGGTGAATCATCCTGATGCAGGTGAGACGGATATGACCTATGATGCAGCGGGTAACCTCCTGACGAAGCTCACGGCAGAGCTTAGGAAGTCGATATCTGACAAGGGTTATATCTCTTACACTTACGACTTCGAACGGCTCCATGAGGTGCTTTATCCTGAAAATCTCTTCAATCGTGTTACCTACACCTATGGTAAGGCTGGCGATAAGTATAACCGTGCCGTTCGTCTTGCCCTCGTAGAGGATGCGAGTGGCGGTGAAGCCTATTACTATGGCAAGCAGGGTGAGGTGACGAAGACCGTCCGTACGGTCATGGCGAGCGTGGCGGATATCAGGACTTATGTCTATGGTGCTACGTATGACAGCTGGAACCGGGTGCAGACGATGACTTATCCTGACGGTGAAGTGGTTACTTATCACTACAATGCTGCAGGACAGGTGGAGAGTCTTACGAGCAATAAACAGGGACGTCAGAGCGTTATTGTTGACAGGATAGGTTACGACAAGGAGGGTCATACGGTCTATACGAAACTCGGTAATGGCACGGAGACTACCTATACCTACGACAAGCAGCGTGAACGTCTGCAGGTGATGAACCTTACAGCGGACGGTCAGACTGTCATGGAGAACAGGTATCGTTATGATGCCGTGGACAATATCCTCGGTATTACGAATGCCGCCAACCCAACGTCGCTGACAAAACTCAATAGGGCGAAGCTGGGAGGAAGGAGTTCGCATACGTATGAATATGATGAGCTGAACCGCCTTATTCATGCAAGCGGCAAGGCTAAGCGTGCATCGTATGATATGGTGATGTCGTTCGGACGGATGAGTGAACCGCTGACGAAGGTGCAGAAGGTGGACTCAACGACAACAGCTAAGTCTTATAACTTTGCTTATAAGTATGAGGACAGTAACCATCCGACGGCTCCGACGCAGATTGGTCATGACCATTACACCTACGATGCCAACGGTAATCCAACACTGGTAACGAACGACTCTACGAATACTACTCGTGAGATGTATTGGGATGAAGATAACCGCCTGATGGTACTCTCTGATAACGGGAAGACGAGTCGTTATACTTACAATGCTGCTGGTGAACGCATTATGAAGAGTTACGGAACGATGGAAGGTGTGTATATCAATGGTGCGCCGCAGGGAATCACGTTCCACGAGACGGATAACTTCACGCTCTACCCTGCTTCGATAATCAGCATCAACAAGAACCGCTTCACAAAGCATTACTTCCTTGGTGACAAACGAGTTGCTTCAAGGATAGGAACGGGTCTGTTTAACAACGTCTATGGACGCAATGGATCATACGTAACCGCTGGTCAGCAGGACTATGCTGAACGTATGAATCAGATTCAGAAGCAGAAAGAGGCATACTACAAGCAGCAGGGCATTGCCCCTGGTGTTCCTACAATGAAGGGTGCGTATGGTGACCCAGAGAATACAAAACGAGGGTATAACTCTATCATTGACACACTCGGCAACCACGATGTGCCACAGGGTTGGATTCAGACTCCACGCCCCAACACCACACCGAATACTAACCCCGGTCCACCTGTAAGCTGGAATGACCCAAGCAACCCTGATGACCCACAGGCTGGTTATGGTTACATTCCTAATGACACAACGAAAGAGGAAACCTTCTTCTATCACAGTGACCACCTTGGTTCAACGTCTTACATCACAGACGACAAAGCTAACATCACTCAGTATGATGCTTACCTGCCATACGGTGAACTGTTGGTTGACGAGCACAGCAGCAGTGAAGAACTACCGTATAAGTTCAACGGCAAGGAGATGGATGAAGAAACAGGTCTGTACTATTACGGTGCAAGGTATATGAATCCTGTGACAAGTATTTGGTATGGGGTGGATCCGTTGACGGAGAAATACGTTAACATTGGTAGTTACATTTATTGTCATAGCTCTCCTATTATGTTGATAGATCCTACAGGTGAAGGCGATTATTACAATAAAAGTGGAAAGTTGCTAGGAAATGATGGAGTGAAAAATAATAAAGCTTATCTTGCCACTTCCGTTCTAATAGATAAAAAGGGTGTTGTCACAAGTGCAACGGATAAAAGTTTATTACCCGTTACTAATGATGTCTTAAATCAGTACGCGAATACAGTGGCACAAGAATCGTCAGGTAATAAACAGGAGTCGTATGCCTTGGCAAGTGCCATATCTAATTTATCTAAATATAAGAAAAAGAGCATTCTTGCAACATTAAAAACCGAAGGTATTTACGGGTTTAGAGATGGTGGATACAAAACGGATTATGAAGGTAATGCCAAATACAGTATGGAGGCTGTAATAAATGCCTTAACTAATGGTAAGGATTACTCTAATGGCGCAATTAGGTGGGATGGCTTTGATCTTGCTGCGAAAGGTTTTAATCATCCTAAGCCTAAAACTGCTGGTGTAGAAATTAGTCCTGCAGATTTTATGCATTTTAAGGCCGCGTGGCCAGCAAAGCTCATTAAGGCCTATAGTGCTGGAAAGTATACGAGTTTCTCTTCTAATTTCCATTCAGGAAGTCATCCTGCAACATATGGATCGAATAAAGGGTATGTACTATATTCATCTTCGGCTGCTTATGGTAGGACTATGTTTTGGAAGGCCAATTTAAATGCGACAAGAAAAGTCGCTGGAAAAATAGAGACATACAAACATACATACTAAGTTTATCAATATGAATAGTAAGTTTTTTGTAATAGTGTTTCTTCTTAGCTTGTTCTTTGCAGAAACGTTTGCACAAGATAATATACCCAATAATATATTATTGGATAAAACATGTAATGTAAAATATAATAAGCGGAATGATTCTACTTTAGTAATGACCGTGTCAATTAACGGTCATGCGTATAAAGATTCATTCTTATTTGTGGAAGGTGTTCCATATTCAAAGTATTTACCAAAATATTTTGGCCGATATAAGAAGAGCTTAATATTTATTAATGGAGAATCAGTTAATTATCGTCGTCTAACGGTTTATGAGTTGAATGGTTGTAAAATTAGAAAAGGTGTGTACGAAATGGAATTATGCTCAAATAGAAACAGCTCCGTAGAGTACTATTTGTTCTTTTACAATAATCAGCCAATAAAGATAATATCATCCTTGGATAAGACTCTATACAAACCTTTAAGGCTTAGTGTAGAAATCGAATCAGACAAAATATCTACTATAGAATCTTGTAAAGGAAAATTTAAGATAAGGATGGTAAAGGGGAAATGCTACTCTTTAAAATAAAATAGAACTAAAATCATAAACCGAACTTGATAGTGGCGGTTTACCTCCACTATCATTTTTTTGAGCTATGTGCAATATAATCATTAACAGTACGTTATAAGTATATGCAGGACTATCTTTGCTCATACATCTGTATCGGTAATGGATTGTTCAACAATGTCTATGGCAGAAGCGGCAGCTATGTAACAGCTGGTGAAAAGGACTATGCCGAGCGCATGAACCAGATAGAGGCGCAGAAGGAGGAATACTACAAGCAGCTGGGCGTTGCTCCGGGCGTACCTATCGAGAAAGGTGCCTACGGAGACCCTGAAAACACAGGTGTGGGCTATAACACGGTCATCACCAACCTTGGCGACCACACTGTGCCCGAAGGCTGGGTGCAGATACCGAAACACAACGACACGCCCAACATCGAGCTGGGCGCACCCATCTCTTGGAACGACCCGACAACCCCGATGACCCGCAGGCAGGCTATGGTTATATCCCTAATGACACAACCAAGGAGGAAACCTTCTTCTATCACAGCGATCATCTTGGATCAACTTCTTACATCACTGATGACAAGGGTAACATCACACAATATGACGCTTACCTGCCGTATGGCGAGCTACTTGTCGATGAACATAGTAGTAGCGAGGACATGCCTTACAAGTTCAATGGCAAGGAGATGGATTCTGATACAGGCTTGTATTATTATGGTGCAAGATACATGAATCCTGTGATAAGTATATGGAATACTCCTGATGCATTAATAGAAGCGAAACCATTTGTTTCAAGCTACACTTACTGTCTAGGTAATCCCATTTTATTAATAGATCCTGATGGAAATTGGGAAAGAAACAGCAATGGCAATTTAGTAGCCCAAAGAGGTGATAATGCTGCTTCATATGCCAAATACACAGGGTATTCTACCGATCAAGCACTTGCTATATTACTTGCTAATGGTGTGACAATAAATTCCAATGGAATTCTGTCTTTAAAGGAAGGGCAAGAAATTTTCGACGGAACGTTTCATTTGTCAGATGTCGTTGTTTATGGCAAAAGTAAATCTTCACAAAGCATTCCAAATTCTTCACAAAGGAGAAATGTTTCTGAATTGTCTATTAGTTAACAAGGCATAAATTTCTTGATAGCAAGAGAAGGAATGATAACGCATCCATATAATGACTCTAAAGGATTTGCAACAATTGGAGTTGGACACTTACTTCATAAAAGCAAAGTAACAGATGCTGATAGAAGGGCATGGACAAGATTTACGAAAAACGATGCAAAAAAACTTTTAATGAAAGATTTAAAAGAAACATTTGAGCCTAAAATTCGCGCTTTAGTAAAAGTACCTCTATCACAAAATGAATATGATGCCATTTGCTCATTTGCATTTAATATCGGAGTTGGAAGAGGATTTCCTTCTTCCGAGTTTTTGAAAGAACTAAATAAAGGGCACTATGATGGGACACTGATGCTCCGTTGGAGACGTCCAAGCGAAATAATAGGGAGAAGGAAAAAAGAGGTTGAATTGTTTAATCATGGAGTATACTAGAAATGAGAATGAAAATGTTAATTCTAATTGGCTTCATCACCGTAAGTTGTACATCAGCACCTAACAAGAAGTGTATTGTACAAAAAAATCAAGTAAGAGTCATAAAAACAGAGAAATCTACAGCATTCAAGTATTTACAAGGTATTTGGATAATACCACATGCAGCTGATATACGAATTGTTTTCAAAAATGACTCTACTTTTGAGTTTCATGATTATAACTCAATCAAAGATTCTATAGAGATTTTAAAAGGTATATATGTATTAAATAATGATCAACTTACACTTAGATATACTGATAGACCTCAACAGAAGTTTATCTATCACTTTGGCAGATACGAGGACGAGCGTTATATTAGAAAAGGAAAGTACTATTTTGTAAAACAATAAGTCACGACTTCGGAGTGATTTAATTCCCTTTCGGGGCAAGGGTCTTTGTGGTACAAATGGTAATTTGTGGTACAAAGACACACCTTGCTGATGTAGAAAATGGGATTATAAGCCCCTGCTGTGTTACTGCATTCATTGAATACAGTAACTCGGCGTAGGCTTGCATTCGAGGAATGCAGTAATTCAGAGTTTCCTCCATCTTTCCACATCTTCCTTGTATTGGTCGAGGTGTTCCCGCAGTACCTGTTCGACATATCCCGAAACGCTCGCTCCATGCTCACCGATTCTCCGCACCACGAAGTCTAACTTTCGTTGGGTTTCCTCTGATACATACACGGCTTTGCGGTGGCTGTTGCGAAAGGGCTGGAGATATTTCCCCTGAAACTCGGATAATTGCTTTCTGTCCTTTGTTTTTCCCATTCTTTGATGAAATTCTTCGGTAGAAGTAGCCCTTTCTGTTGGCGACAACGCTGTTTCTTGATAGGACGGTTGAGAAAAATCCTTGTTACTCTCCTTGTCATTTTGTTCCTCAACTTTATAAACAGGCTCAAACCTTCTCTTTCCCTCTTCATAATCGGAGGGCTGGTCAAAATCGGGTAACTCTTCGGGCTTGCGGAGCTTAACGCCATAATTTCCCATATCTCTAATGGCTTGTTCCAAGCGTTGTTTCCTTTTTTCATCTATTCTTGCCATAATTTCTTGGGTATCGGGTTATAGTGTTTTTCAAGCATGGCTTGTATGTCGCTCTGCTTGTAGAGTATCTTCCCTCCGATTTTGTAGAAAGGAAGTATTCTTGCATTTCTGTACTCTTGGAGCGTGCGTGTGCTGAGTCATAAGTGGCTGCACACTTCCTCGCTCGAAAGGTAAACCTCGCCATCTAACATCGGACGAGCTGTGGCGCAATAACGCTCCAGTTTCTTTAAGATGCCCTCCATCAGTTGTGAAAACAACTGCATCTGAGGGTCTTCCCGCGTAATGATTTCATTCTCTGCCATAATTCATTCATTCTTTGATTTCAATCCTTGACTGCATTCAGCATTTCACTGATGTCGGTCTGTTTGTAATAACACTTGTGTCCAATCATGGAGAAAGGGATTTTGCCCGTATCTCGGTATGATTGTAGGGTACGCTTGCTGATGCCTAAACGCTTGCACACGGCTTCGTTGTCGAGCCATTGCTCGGTCTCAGGCGGATTGCCGATGAGTTTTTCCACGTGGTGGATAAAGTCTGCAAATTCAGAGCGGTGCCGCTCCCACGCTTTGCGGTCGATGATAATGAGTTTCATTGCCTTAATTCTGTTTTGGTTACTTTATTGTTATTCGGCAATGGAGCTGTTATGCTGCCCGTTGCCGTACTTATCGGGTGCAAAAGTAAGTGGTCAAGAGCATCGCTGCAAGGAATGAGGAAAAGCAGAGAAATGTTAGGAAAACAAGAGAAAAGCTCACGAGGAAATTCCTCAGCATTATTGCGGTAATGAGATGAGGTGCCGGCTCTTTCCTTTTATTGCATATTTGTTGGTCTATCGACAGTTCGATAGTTCGACAAATTGAGAAGTCGAAGTGTCGATAGATAGTTTTATCGATAGATTATTTTGACGATATATAGTTTTGACAACAGATAGTCATGACAACAAATTGTACAAACAACAGATTGTCCGTATTATCGTCAGTCCTATCTGTTGTTGGTTGTTACGCCTTGCGTCCAAAGAGTCTGAGTATGCCGTATTCTTGTCGTGCCTATACTCTCTACGGCGGCCCAGCCCTGCAAGGTTGGGAGAGATGAATACGACCGCACGAATACAGAAAATGGCAATACCGCCTTGAAACAGAAAAATCCTGCGGTGGAGATTCTTCTCTCCATCTGCAAGACTCGACCTTGTCAGGGCAGATAGGCTGCCGTTGTACCTTTGCACGATAAGAAACGGCATCAGGGACTTTGCGTGCGCCTTTGCTTACAACGCCTTCGGGCTTGCTTCCTCCGTCAGTCTGACCGTTGGCAGATTATTGCTCTCAATGAGCAGCACTATCGTGCCTGTGAGTTCGGTGTAAAGACGGCCGTATTGCTCGTCAGAAGCCAATGTGTCCGTCAAACCGAATTTGTCGAATGTGGCTTGAATAGCCTTGTTCGACAACAGTATAGGTACGAGTTTCTCTGGGAGCGGTGCAGGAAGTTCCCTCTCAAACTCGTCCTCTAAGACAGAAACAAGGGTATCGTACTTTGAGAAATGCAGTCCACAGAAAAGCACTTCACTTGCTATTCTTTCTGCTTCTAAATGATTAAAACCTTGCGCCACAGCATTGCAGTAGGCGGTCAGTGCCATGTCGGCTCTTGCCGTGATAAACTCCTTGTCTCCCAATCACTCGGGGTGATGTTCACTCATGTAACTTCTTAATTTCAATCGAAAATAGGAAAGTTCCTGTTTGTTGTGCTGTTTCATCTTTATCTTCATCTTCATTTAGCGTTGATATCCAATGATGGTTGCTTTGCAGCCAAAAGAAAAACTGCTTGCTCTCCGCTTGGCTTTTTGGGCGGGCAGACACGCAAAGCCTTTCGCAGTTCCATTGTGATATTGCTGCCCATGAGTGGCTGCATCTCACGGGCAATCTTACCCTTGCTGACCTTTGCGTAAAGTTCGGTGGTAGAAATGAAACGGTGTCCGAGCATCTTACTGACGGTTTCTATCGGCAGACCGTTCTCCAAGCAGATAGTTGTCGCAAAAGTATGTCGTGCCGTGTGCGAGTTGGCTTCGGTATGAGGTGGGAGTCCTGCCTTGATGATGATGTCCCTTATCTTGCGGTTGAAATGGCTATTCGTGGGGAACTCACGAAAGAGCAAACCCTCCTTTCGTCCGTCACTGACAATGGTGAGTATCTCTTCGGCAATGGGCAACAAGGGGACAATGCTCCTGTTCTGTGTCTTTGTGCGACAGAGCGATATGTACCTACGCCCATCCCCGAATGTATAAACATCGTCCATTCGGAGTTTCTTTAAGTCTGAGAATGCCAGCCCCGTGAAACATCCCAAGAGGAAAATAAGTCTGCAATGGTTGTCTGTCGAGCGGTGCGGACGGTAAGCCAAAAGTTTTTGCAGGTCGTCCACCGTAAGTGAATTGCGCTCGTAGGTAGGCGTTTCTATGTCTATGAGTTCAAAAGGGTCTTCACGAACGTATCGCTCCTGCAATGCCTTGCGAATGACCTGATGCAAGTGGCGTAGGCGGTTGCCGACACTGCTTTCCTTGTTTTCCAAGTCCCGAAGCATAAAAAGGCGATAGTCCTCAAGCAAAGTCTTGTCCACCTCCGTGGGCATACAGTCTGCCCTGTCCCTTACTTGCAGGAAATGAACAAAACTCTTGTAGCTATCCTTAAAAGCCCTGACAGTTGCCTTGCTTAATGTTCTGCCCTGCAATTCCTCCTTGTATTCACAAACGGATTGATATAGCTCCGTAAGTGTTGGCATGGGGCGACTTTGCTGCATATAACGCTCCTTGAGGTATTCCGCCGTGATATAGTTTTCTTCCCTTAATGTACGTTCATAGAGTGAATGCAAGCACTCTTCTATTGAGTTCAGTTGCAGATTGACGGCATTCGCTCTGTTTGCCACCACTTTCATGCGCCCTTTCTTTGATTGCCAATCATCGGGAGAGGTGTACAAACCTGTTGAGAATGAAGAAGACGCACCATTGCAGGTGATACGGCAGCGGATAATGCATTCATTCCTTTCGCTTGTCTTGCTTCTGTCTATATAGAATAGTATTGAAAATGTACTTTTCATTGTTCTTGGACTTTTAGTTGATTAAACGATATTGTGCGATGAGAGGGAGAATCTTCTCCACATCCCGAAAGACACGCTCTGGAGAAGTCTCTGCATACACTTGTGTGGTCTTTATTTGGCTATGTCCGAGCATTTTCGATACGCTTTCGATAGACACGCCTTCTGAAAGGGTCATCTGAGATGCAAAGGTATGGCGAGCCATGTGAAAGGTCAATATCTTTTTGATGTCACAAAGCCGAGCTATCTTTTTGAGGTGTATGTTCACTGTATCGCAGCCTGGTATGGGTAGCAGATACCCTTTGGGCGGTTCGTGACGGAATGCCCTTGTATGAATACCTTTGTACCGCTCAATGATGGCAAACGCTTCGGGCAATAGCGGAATGTAGCATATATTGCCCGTCTTTACTCTCGGCTTACGTATCCAATCCATATCGGACTCGTGGATGATATGTTCTGCCGTGAGGTGGTACACGTCCGTATAAGACAGACCGGTATAGCACGAAAAGAGAAACATATCCCTTGACACCTGCTCGTAGCCTTGCAGTTCATTATCGCTTAACGCAGCTATTCGACTTACTTCCTCCCTTGTGATGTATCGAGGTGTTCCCACGTCCCAGCGAATGGAATGACCAATAAAAGAATAGGTGTCTATGATGTGTCGCTTGTGCAGGTCTTTGAGCAGAGATGCCAGCATAGTGAGATAGCCTGCCGATGTATTGAGCTTAAAACCCTTTTCTTTGGCAAAATAGTCCTCTAAGTCTTTGATAAAGGCGATGTCGGCTTTCTGCACGGGAATATCTTCCACATGGTAGCGGTATCTTACAAATTCAGACAGGTGTCTACGAAAGAGTAGCAGGCATTTCAGTCTGCGTTCGCTGCGGTCTATGCCGACACGATCACGGAAACGGTCTATATACTCGTCCAAGAAATGGAGTAGCCCCTGCAATTCGCTATTTAACCCGAATACAAGTTCCCTTACTTGCCCTGCTGTAACTGTGTTGCCTAACTTGCCCGAAAGCGATTCATAAACTTGATGAATGCATACTTGCAGTCGGTCAAGTTCCTTGTTTACCGACACAGCTTCGGCACTTTTACCCACAAGTCGCTGTTTGCGACTATCCCAAAGCTTTGGGGTACAGGCGCACTTGCAACTGAACTGGACCATCGAGTGACCGATACTGATGCGTCCCATGATGGGACTTTTTCCGTTTTTGTCCTGCGTACCTCTCTTGAGGTAGAAAAGCAGCTTGAATTTTTCTTTTTCCATTGTTTTTTGCTTGCAAAATTACACTTCTTCGAGGAACTTTGAGCGATGCAAAACATTGATAATGAAAGAGAAAATACCATTTTAGTTACCACTTTCAGCCCTCCTTTTCCTTTCATCGTTTTTCGAACGATTTGGTAACTGAACTCCCTCCTTTTCGCTCCCTTTTCTGCCTGTTTTCTATGATGCAACCCTAAGAAGAAACAAGCAATATCCGCTGTATTTCAGTCAGATATGACTTTTATGCCATTTTCTGCTTTCTACTCCCATACTTCCGCATAGAACGAGGCAAGTTCAGGTACCTTGATGAACGTCCTAAACCGCTCTTTCTGAATGATATCGTTTGTGATGGAGAACTCATAGTCGGTAGACTTCTTTGCAAAGACTGCTGCCCAAGCATCAAAACTATTGATACCCTGCTTTTCTAATGCTTGCGGACGGAGGTATTTGAAGAGCAAATACAATTCTGTCAGACTGTTGGAAATAGTCGTTCCCGAAAGAAAAGTTGCTCCCAAGTCCTTACCCGAACGTTCCTGTATCGTGCGTATGGCAAAGAGCATGTTTAAGGCACGCTGTGAACCATCAGGATTGCCCAAGCCTGATACACGGTCATGGCGGGTGTTGAACATCAGGTTCTTGAATTGGTGCGATTCATCTACAAAGAGGTGGTCAATACCCATCATCTTGAAGTCCACGGCATCGTCCTTTCTTTCGGCGATGCTGTCCTGTATGTTCTGTAACTTGGCTTCAAGCGTCTGTTTGCGTTTTTCCAGTCCTTTGAGCATCCCACGGGAGATGTCTCTTCCTTGTTGTCGCAACACTTCGAGATTTTCTTCCACAGAGTCCAGTTCCTTTTGCATAATCGCTTCCTGTATCTCCAATGCTTGCGGTATCATACCGAACTGTTCATGTGTAAGTATAATACAGTCCCAATCGTTGTTCTTGATGTCGTTGAAAATACGCTGGCGGTTCTGCTTATTAAAATCGTTCTTGCCCGGATAGAGCACCTTGGCATTGGGATAAGCCTTGTGGAACGTATCGGCAATATCGAAGACGTTTGCCTTTAGTCCGATAATCATCGGCTTGTTTGCAAGTCCCAATCGCTTCATCTCGTAGGCAGCCGTACACATGATGAGTGTCTTTCCCGCTCCCACCTCGTGGTCGCAGATGCCGCCACCGTTGGTTTTGAGCATCCACACGGCGTCCTTCTGGCTCTTGTAAAGGTCGGCAATGCCCAATCGTCTGAGGTCAAGGTCGGGAAAAGTCTGATGCGTGCCGTCAAAGTTGGGTCGCACAAAGCAATTGAAAAGGCGGTTGTAACGGTCGGATAACTGCTGCTTGAACGTGTCAGGTGTCCGTCCGAGCCAATCAACAAAGCCCTGTCTGATTTCCTCAATCTTGGCATTCGCCATCTGTATGGCATGTCCATCTCTTACTTTAATGGTCTTGGTTTCTCCCGTAACCTTATCCGTCACTTCCTTGCTCTTGTTGATGTCGGGAATGGTATTGTGCAGGGCGTGCTTCATCAGGTTGATGCCGTCATAACGGCGGAACTCTCCCTGTACAGCATACTTGTGCCAGATATTGGCATTTTTGTGGTCGCAGACAATGCTGTACTCGTCCATGTTGGAATGGTAGGATACGCTAATGTCTGTCCCGAAGAATTCCGAAGCGAACCTGCCATAGACTTTAGCAGGTATCCAGCGTTCACCGAGGTTGAAGTCAAGGTCCGCAAAAGGAATGGGTGTTGGCGTGGCTGCACGCAGGACAGCAAGGCTCTGTTTTGCTTCCTCGTGTCCAGGATGGTCCAAGAGCCACGATTCGATGCGCTCCGCCTTTTCTATTACATTGCCCGAAATGAACTTATCCGCCACTTCGTAAGCATTCTCTTCGGGATTGTAATAGATGCGACCTTCCAAGGAAGAAATGATGTCGCTTTCCTCCATATCAGGTAAAAGTGAACTCATGTAGTCAAGTTCCACCGCGCCGTACTTGTTGAGCGATGCACCCAGTGCTTCCATCGAGTCTGTGGCAACGGTCAGTTCCGTGGTAGAAAATGCCGTGGGATGGTCGAAGATGTCCGCCTTGACGTACCTGCCGTTTTCGGAGCGTTCCAAGAAGAGCATTTCCACACCCGTGGCATCCATTTTTATCACATCGATGTTTGTCTTCTGGTTGAAGTAGCCCCAGCGTGCAACATAGTCATTATAAAGGTGATTGAGTCTGCTGCGGTCTTCCCTGTCTTCTGCATGGTTCTCAGCCTCGTAGTCATAGAGACGATGATAGCACTCCCGTATCTCGATATAGGCTTTGAGACGGGAAAGCTGCGCATACGGCAAGTCCATCGGGTTAAAGGTTGGATGTCGCTTTAAGTCAGAAAGAAAGCCTATCTGTCCCTTCTGTACGACAATGGAGCCGTCTCTCAGGTGAGAGTCCGGCGAAGAGAGAAAAGGGCGCGGGGAAGCGTCAAACTCTTTTCTGACTTCCGCTATAGGTTTTGGCTTGCGCTCTTCGGCTTCGTTCATGAAGTCGAAAAGCGACGGCTCACGTGAAGAGGAAGAAGCATTTTTCCTGCTACTACGGGTACGGCGTTGAGGAATGATCGCTGCCTTTTGTACCTTGCTGACCGATGTTTTTGGGGGAGCAGTTTGTGTTATAGGACGGCGTGCCTGTGAAGTTCCTGGATTATCCTTGATTTCATGGTTCACACGGGTAACTTCTCTTGTCCAAAGACTGTATTCCTCCGGGGCAAACAGTGACAGCTGCTCCGGTTGTCCGATGTCTTCCATATTATTATCCACCACTGGATGATGATCGTCGTCAAAGAATATTGTCTGCCCATTCATCTCTCTTGGGGCTTCAATATCCGTACGGATTTCCTGTGGTTCTTGCTCGTATTGATGATGAAGTGTCAAGGCGGGTACGCCTTCGGGCGCAGGTTCAACAGTTATGGAAGGCTGTTCTGATACTAATTGTTGTGGGGCGGACTCTGATGATGACGGCTGTAATGGAATTGTCTCGCCGTTAGGAACGATATTTTCCATTATCTGCGTATCGTTCTCAGAAGCAATGGTTACAGTCTCCTTAACCTTATTCTCTGTTTCTGCCTTTGTTATCACTTCTTCCTTGATTTCCTCTGCTACCACTTCTTCTTTGGTATATTGTCCCCTGACTATTTCTTCCAGTTCGGCTATCTCATGCAATTTCTTAGGAGAGAAATACAGGTCGCGTTCAATCCCCAGTCCTCTTACCTTCACGCCTTCCATCTCATCAAGGGACATATTGCCAAGCTCCCAACCATAACCCATTGTCACGGCACCGAAGCCAATGCGGCTCTTAGGGTCATATTCCAGAAGGTAGGCTGTGTATGCTCCCATAGGGAAGAAATAGCGTGCATAGGCAACCTTATCGCCAATGAGTTCCTTTTCCGTGCTGTAAAGTTTTGGCAGTTGCTTCTTGATACTGTCGGGCATGAGGTTATAGGCATCGTTTATACCCTTGTCTTCAGTCTTTGTCCTCTCTGTCTCTTCTTCCCGACTTATGGTAATACCCAACTTGCGAAGCTGTTTCTCTGCTTCAGCCTCTCGTTCTACCTCTGTCATCGGTATACCTGTTTCATATAGCTTACGGTCGATACGTTGTCCCATTTCAAGGGAGAGTTGTGTTCGGAGACTTTCTGCCATTTCCTCAATTCCTCCTGTGAACCGATACTCCCATGCAGGTCTTCCATAAGGGTCTGTACCCATTATGCGCTCTGTAGCAATGGTGCGATGAGATATGTCTTTCCAATCTCCTACAAAAAGAGAGTTATGCTTGAAGACGACTGAAGAGCCTTCTTCCTTAGGAACGGAAACGGCTTCTACAAACTGCTGCTCAATCCCCTTGCTGATTTCTTTACCTGTTTGCTTCTGCAGGACAATGAGGTCACTGCCTACGTCAGTTCCTGCATTGTCTGAAAACATACCCGATGGTAGGCGGAGAGCGGAGATAAGGCGGCTGTTCTGCATGAGGTAACGGCGTATGGCTTCATTGCGGGGACTGTCTAATACGCCCTGTGAGGTGATGAATGCCAAAATTCCACCTTCCTTGATGCAGTCCAGACCTTTCACGAAGAAGTAATTGTGAATGGCACGTGTGGACTCACGTTTAAGAGTGTCCTTGCCTTTGCTATACTCTCGGTCATAGATCATGAAATCTCCAAAAGGAATGTTACTTGTAATAAGGTCGTACTTGTCCTTGTCTTCCAGTTCTCCAATAGCTTCAAAAGGCTCGTTGCGAACGAACACATTGCCTTTACCATAGGGGTGCAGGGCTTGGCTGATGCGGGCAGTGAGCAGGTCCTTTTCCATTGCATCTACAACTCCAGCTTGCCTTGCAAAGGTCTCTGCAAAGGCACCCATGCCAGCCGAAGGATCCAAACATCGACGTATGGGTACATTTACAGAAGTGAGAGTATCAGAGATGGCAGAAACGATACGGGTATCGGTATAGAAGGAGGTCAGTACGCTTGCCTTGATGCTTTCCCAATACCGCTTGGCGGTATTGGCATCTAAGGCTTCACGATAAATCATCTGCTTGAGCTGCTGTGTCGGCTCAAAGAGATTCTGCTCAGACTTGCTCCAATAGCGTATGTCATCGGGGTTATCTGTGCGGTTGAGTACACATTTCAAGCCACCGAAGCCCTGATAGTTCCGTAAGATACTTTTCTCAGCTTCGGTGGCTTCGCGGCGTTCTTTTTCTAATCGCAAGACCACACGGATAGCTTCCGTATTGGCTTGCAGGACTTCTTTCTTATTGTATGCCATAGTGTTTTCTTTTAATAAAGTGGAGGTAAAAAGGTCGGGAGGTAATACTTGTATCTCCCGACCTATATCTGCTCCTCTCTGTTTCTGTCGGAATTATCTCCCTCTTTGTTTTCCTTTCTTGTTCTCAAATTCAAAGGAAGTGGCGTAGTCTTCACCCAGAACAAGTCGGGCATTGAATTTCTTTCCTGCCTTGCTGGTCAGCCCTTTAAGGATAGGCGTACGACCAGAGCTTATCAAGTCACGGATATTATCTTCAGAGAGAAGTATGCCGCAGACTTCACGAAACACGTGAAATCCACAGGTTTCATGCCTGCACTTAGCTACCTTGGCATATATGCCGACACTCTGCTGTCCACACTTTGGACAGCGGTAGACAGGATAGGACTTCTGCTCTGAAGAAAGCGAGAGGAGTTCCTCGCAAATAGTCCCCACGTATGAATTAATGCCCTGCGCGAACCTTTTAGATGGTATCTTTCCTGCTTCAATAGCGGCAAGGGCAAGTTCCCAACTGCCTGTCATCTCCGCATTGGCAATTTTCTTGTCCTTGACAATCTCATAGACAGCCAGGCCTTTCTCGGTAGGAATGATGGCTTTCTTGTCCCTTCGGATATAATCACGGAGAATAAGCGTCTCGATGATGTTGGCACGGGTGGCTGGTGTGCCGATACCACATTCTGCCATCGCTTTCTTACTTTCAGCATCTTCAACCTCTTTTCCAGCGTTCTCCATAGCAGAAAGCAGTGTCGCTTCTGCGTAGAGAGGTTTAGGTTTGGTCTTATGCTCGGTGATGTCTGCATTGACAAGTGGCAGGACTTCACCTTCTGTTAAGTTCGGCAATGAAGACAAAATATGTTCATCACCATCTTCTTTCTTATCTGCTTCCGCTTCTTTACTTTTCTGTACGGCTTTCCAACCCAAGGAAATCTGCCTACATGCTTTCCAAGTAAAGGTGTTGGTGCCGTCCGTAAACCGCACCTGCATACGCTCTTCCTCGGAATCAGAAGAAAAGGCTTCGGAAAAGCGAGTTACTACCATATTATATATGTTTGCTTCGTCCGTAGATAAGCCCGTTGGCGTCTCCCCCGTGGGGATGATGGCGTGGTGGTCGGTTACTTTTGCGTTGTCCACCGAATGGCGGTTAAGTGGATTTGAAAGTGTCTTGCCTATCTTGCGCAGCAGGGCGGGTACTTCCTCGAAAATATCCTCGCTGATGTATCGGCTGCCTGTGCGGGGATAGGTCGTGATTTTCTTCTCATAGAGGCTTTGGGCTATTGAGAGGGTTTTGTCTGCAGAAAAGCCGTGGCGTCTGTTGGCATCTTTTTGCAAGGCAGTAAGGTCGTACAAGAGTGGTGGCGGTGTACCAGCCACCTTTCTTACGACCGATTCCACTGTAAGCTGGCTCTGACTGCGAAGTACAGCGAGAGCAGTCTGTGCCGATGCTTCACTCTCATAGTCTTTACAGCCAACGGTTTTCAGCGGCACGCCCTCTTTCTCTGTGTGAACGGATAATTTCCAATAGGGTACGGAAGAAAAATCACGGTTCTCTATGTACCGACGGCAGACCATAGCAAGTATCGGGGTCTGTACCCGTCCCAAGGAATAGCCACCCCTGCGGGCAATGGAAAGGGCTCGGCTGGCATTAATACCCACGAGCCAGTCGGCTTCGCTTCTTGCCTTGGCAGAATGATAGAGGTTGTCGTAATGGCTTCCTAGTTTGAGATTGGAAAGTCCCTCACGGATAGCTTTGTTTGTGAGAGAACTTATCCAAAGGCGGTCAAAAGGTTTTCTGCAATCAAGATATTGATAGATATAGCGGAAGATGAGTTCACCTTCACGCCCTGCATCTGTGGCAACGATGATACGGTCTGCCTTGTCAAAGCAGGAACGTAACACCTTGAGTTGCTTCAATGCTGCAGGGTCTGATATATACTCCTTGTCCTTGTGTACTTGTCGTACCATTAACTGAAATGGATTGGGACGGATGGGCAAGTCCTCGGCTTTGTAGGCAGAAAAACCGTAGGTTTCGGGCATGGCAAGGGCGATGAGGTGTCCCATTGCCCACGTAACGAGGTAACCGTTGCCATCCATGTATCCGTCCTGCTTGCTGTTTGCCCCAACGATGCGGGCAATATCTCTGGCTACCGAGGGTTTCTCGGCGATAATACAAGTTGTCATAGTCGATAATAGAATTAAGGGTTACATCTTACGTCCACGGGACTTCTTCTGCTTGTTTTCGTCCTTCTTTTGCCTCTGCTCGGCAGTAGGTTGTGTCTGTCCCGTTTTGAGTGGCTCTTTCACATCCTTGGTGGCTTCGTTAGTCTTACCGTGGTTATTCACGGCTACCTGTGTTTTGTGTTCTTCGGCTACGGCAACCACCTTTTCTTTGCCAGTTTCCTGCTTCTTATCGGGATTCCACTTGTAAAAACGTGGTCTATTCTGTTCCTTATCCATGCGGACGTATGCGTTGAAAGGTTGTCCCTGTTTATCCACCATATTCTTTAAATATAGTGTGCGACCGCTATCCAATGCTTCACGCTGTTTATCTGATAACTCTAAGCCGCAAAGCTTATGTGGGACGCCTTGCTGCAGTGTCTGCTGCTGGTGCTCCTTAAATCCACGATTATTGTCAAAGATAAATTCAATGCCTTTCTTCTCTGCATTGACTTGCAATACAGCATTAAATGTTTTGCCACTCTTGGCGGTCATGCTCTCCACTTTCACAGCCTTACCTTCCACGAGGCTTTTGTACTGTGCATCGGAAAGGGTAATACCTTTGATTTCCCTAGGAATGTTCACACGGTCGGCACGAAGGGCGATGAGCTCGTTGGTCTGCGGATCGATGGATACGTAGGCTGCGAACGGCTCACCATTCTTGGGCGTAATCTCGATGGTCTTGCCAAGGTTGCCTGTTGCAAGGAGCTGTTCTTTCTCCTCTGGAGAGAACTTGTGTCCCATGTAGGGAAAGTCGAGCTGTGGCTCTTTGCGAAGCGGGTGAACTGCCAAGCCAATATTACCCTCGCCATCGGTACGAAATGCCAAACGGGCATCGGTATAGATGGTAGTATCACCCATCGGGATGGCGATGGTTACAAGATTGCTCTTCTGCCAGTTGAGCATTTTTGCCAACTCTCCACTCTGCTCCAATCGCTCACGGGTAAGTCCGAGGTTGTCGAGCTGCTTCCAATCAATCTTCGACTCGTCAATGGCGGTGGCATTCTTCTGCTTGGGTAGGAAGTCGTCAAAGCGCACCTGACTATCTGCCAACTGCTGCTTGTTCTCCGGCTTCTCACGGTTCTGAAGCATGGTATGGAGCGATGCCACACCTTGCTCCACATTGTTAGCCACTACCTTGTAGAGTCCGAAACGAGTGGGCTCGTTGAACTGCTTGAGGAAATTAGTCATGAAGTTCTTCAGCAAGCCATCTTTGTTATTGAACTTCAAGAAGGCAGCCTGATGCACATCCTTGGCTTCCGTTGTTTGGAGCTTTCCTTTGTCGTCAATACCTGAAACTACGGAGAGTTTTCCCGTTTCGTTAGCATTCTTCACTTCCGTGCGGTCTTCCAAGACCAGCACATAATTGTCATTGCTGTTCGATTCCATAATTTGTTACTTTTATATGTATTTAGTTTCGAACAACAAAATTATAGTGAAAAATCTTCCTAATTAACTATGAGGGATAAATCAGGATATACTAAGATAAAGACAGAAATTTATTGCAATATGAACTTTAATTTACAGAAATCACCCCGCAGGAATAAAAAAAAGTGGTTTTATCATTTTTTTTAGCAGATTTTTTGCAAGTTCAAAAGAAATAGGCTATTTTGCAAAACTAAGAACCCTATTATGAAACTAATAAAAGTTGATGTACGATGAAAAAAGGTTTTATACCTGATGCTGTAAAGACTGATGAAGAGGGACATAAAATGATTAATTATACTGTCCTTATTCCTCTTTTAGTTCAATCCGTACAAGATTTAACATTACAAATAGAAGAGCAAAAATCTTTAATTGCAGAATTAAGTATGAATGAAAATACTACAGATATTTCTTTTTTAGCTAAAAAAGCAAAAAGGAATCGGATTTTGAATTACACTCCAAATCCCACAAAAGGAATGATGACTTTTACGATTAGTGTGGAAGAGAATAAATCTGATGTATATCTTGTCATTTGCAATTTATCAGGTGTTCAAGAAAAACGGATTGAGATACCATACAATCAGTCCTCTATTCAAGTAGATTTATCTCCATTGAACTCTGGACTACACATCGCGTCTCTCATTGTCTCTGGGAAAGTTTATGATTCAAAGCAGATTATAAAGGACTAAATTAATTCAACAGTTAAGCAGGAGGGCATTTTCTAAATGCCCTCCTGCTTTGTATTCACACATTAATTTCAAAGTATAACATAAAAGATTACCTTTTAAACGGAATAACATTCCTCAAAAATATAACTTGCACACATCACAAGGAATTGACATCGCTTATGATTTATTCAACTCCACTTTGTCAGTCTCGTTGTAAACACTGTTCTATTTGGAAAAAGAGACCTGTAGAACATTTGTCATTAAATGATATTATTAGGATAATGTCAAGCAAATGTGTGACGAAAAGGACAACTATAGATTTGGAAGGAGGAGAATTTATATTACATCCAGAAGCAGATGCTATACTAAACTGGTTTCATGAAAACCATAAGAACCTTAATTCCGCAACACTATTATAAATTAAACTTTTTAAGTACCTGAGCAACAAAAAGTTGCTCAGGATTCTGCCATGTCAGAATTTTCACTTATATTAGTGTTGCAAAAAAAACAAGAGAATCTGACGATAGACATGGCGAAGATACAAATTAAATCTGAGAGACTCACTCCTTTTGGGGGATTATTTTCAATCATGGAGCAATTTGACTCCAGATTATCATCTGTAATCGACTCAACCCTCGGTCTAAGGTGTAGATCGTTCGGTTATCAGTACAGCGAAATCATCCGTTCTCTCATGAGTATCTACTTCTGTGGTGGTTCATGTACCCCAGGATGTCACTACTCATTTGATGAACCACCTCTCGCTTCATCCGACACTTCGCACTTGTAGCTCTGATACTATCCTCAGAGCGATAAAGGAGTTGACGCGAGAAAACATTTCATACACATCAGATATGGGCAAGACCTACGATTTCAATACGGCTGACACTCTCAATACTTTATTGCTCAATTGTATATTTGCATCTGGCCAACTGAAAGAGGGTGAGATGTATGATGTTGATTTCGACCATCAGTTCATAGAGACAGAGAAGTATGATGCAAAGCCTACATACAAGAAGTTCCTTGGTTATCGACCGGGCGTGGCGGTTATTGGCGATTTGATAGTCGGTATAGAGAATAGCGATGGTAACACAAATGTTCGTTTCCATCAGAAGGACACGCTGAAGAGGTTCTTTGAGAGATTTGAACAGAATGGGCTCACTATCAATCGCTTCAGAGCTGATATACCTGTAATAATGCTTACGCAGATGTTTTCCAGACTGATTTTGGATAATGCCTACAACTTATGGGAATGATATTGTGTATTGCCTCAAGTCACATTGTGGGGTAAGGGGATATTGTAGGCAGAAGTGGGTGCTTCAAGTTCAAATTATCTGCAAATTCAGTAATGAGAGGACGTGTAAACGCAATAAGGACGTTCAAGGGCTTAGTTACGGATTTGAGGGTAGTGTAAAATTTATGCGTTTTTTTTGGTGGTATTATACTTTATATATATCTTTGCAAAGAACTTCGGGGGCAGGGTGAAATTCCCTATCGGCGGTATAGTCCGCGACTTCTATTTTTAATAGAACTGATTTGGTGAAATTCCAAAACCGACAGTTATAGTCTGGATGGTACGAGGTTTTATACATTGCAATTCTTGCCATGTATTTTCTTGTATCTTTCCCTATGTTTTATTAAAAAAATAATTGGATTCTTCAGGGGCAGGGTGAAATTCCTTACCGGCGGTATAGTCCGCGACTTCTATTTTTAATAGAACTGATTTGGTGAAATTCCAAAACCGACAGTTATAGTCTGGATGGTATGAAGAATTATCTAATGCAAACATTTTTATGTTTGCTGATATATTCGCATATACCCTCTCTATGAAGCCCTTTTATAAATTTGTTGTAAAATGGCAATTGACAAATATTAAAAAAATAAGCCTTTTCCATTTCTTGGAATTAAGATATTGCTTATGTGTAAGTATATAATACTTGAATTAAATAATACAAATACAAAGAAATAAGATGGATTATCAAGTAGTTGAGATTAAAAACCCAGTTTTAAACATCAATGACTCAAAAGTCTATGGAATGTTTAACAAGCTGATCAAGTTGAAAATTATGGGATACCAACATGAATATGGTAATTCCATTATGCCTATAGGCGCATATGATTTTCTTAGCGATCACATTGCTATATGTACTAAAGAGTCGAATGGGGACTTGAACCCAATAGCAATGTTTGAAACATTACGGTATAGTACTTGTAAAGAATTCAAAATATCGTTTCCACCCATAGAATTAACGATGACAGGTGGAAACCATGTTCTATCTTCAGAAATTCAAAAATCAGCTAAAAAACTTTTGGAACATGGGAACGATATTCTTTACGACTCATCTTGGACGGTTGCTCCTGAACAGAGGCAGAAAAATAACATTTCTTCTATTTTAAGATTGGTACTTTCTCTATGGGTAAACTTACATTTAGATTCTGATATAACCCCCTTTTTTGTATCTGCTACTTTGAAGGTTGGAACGGATAAAATCTTCAAAACTGCTGGTTGTGTTCCTGTGTCAGATTCTCCATATTACAAACTTGCAAATATAAACAATCAAAATGCAGAAATGTTTCTATGTTGCAAATTCTCCAATACTATGCTAAAGCTTTCAAATATGTATAGTAAATTATGGGCAGACAGAATTATCTTAGGAAAATAATTTATACTTTAAACTTAAAAAAAATGAAAGAAAAAGAATCTCTGAGATTTCGTAAGCAAGAAATTCTCCCTTTTATGGGGAAAGATGGTATGAGAAAAATAAAAGCCTCTACTGTGGTCGTTATTGGTCTTGGTGGTGGCGGATGCTCTGCAAGTTTACAATTAGCGACAGCTAATGTTGGAAGATTGGTTTTATGTGATTTTGATACCGTAGGCGAATCAAACCTTGGCAGACAATTTTTACATAGCCATTCAACATTGGGTATAGATAAAGTGATTTCTGCTAAAATAGCGTTAAGAAAGATAAACCCATTTATTGAGATAGAAACCATTTCAAAGCCAATAAGTAATCAAATCTTAGAGGATTTGTATAGCAGATACAAAGATCTCTCAATATTTGTTGCTGTTGATAAGTTTGAAGCGCATTATATGATAAACAATTTCTGTATAAATCACAATATTCCTGCTGTGCATATTGCACAATTGGGCTATAAAGGTTTTGTGTATACATATATACCTGGAATTAGCGTTTCTACAATAAAAAACGCCATTAGCGTAGGTTTTGATAAAAATGTTAATGAAGGAAAATTTGACACAGAAGAACAGGACTTACCGTATTTTGCGCCAATAATATCCATTGTATGTGCCACTGCTATTGTGGAACTTATAAAAGTGATGGTTGGAGTATCTAATAAAAAAACATTGGCAAATACCTTTCTTATTTATCGCGCAATTGAACATGAAGATATATTTGAAAAAGAACAGGTAAATAAACCTTTTTTTGAAGAAATAAAACTCAATCATTAAAATAGATAATTGTGCAAATTATGATAAACTTAGATGAATTCAATTATGACGGACGTCAAGAAGGATTTGTTGAAGAAACTTATTCCTTTTTAGGTTCAGAAGATTTACCGGACAATTTTCATCAGAAATACATAACCATATGGATGTCCAGAGAATGCAACTCAAAATGCAAGCACTGTTATCAAAAGGGAGATCCCAGAGGAAGAGGATGGGACTATGCAAAAGCAGATGCTGTCACTGACTTATTTCTCAAAGATGGTTATATCGTACACCCTATAGTTAATGAATGGTTACCTCATTACTGGGATTTCCTAAGAATCAAGAAGAAATGTCATTCAACAGAAATTACTACAAATGGTATTCTTATAACAAGTCGATATAAGGAGTTTTTTCCTTTGTTGCATGAAAATAATATATCGGATATCAAGTTTACGATTTTTCCAAAAGAATGCCATAAGTATATTACTGGGCGAAAAAGGGAGAATGTAATTCAGGCAATAAAATTGTCCCTAAAAGATGGTTTTAGGGTTACTTTAAATTATGTCGTGATGAAAAGTACACTTCATACAATCCCCAGTTTTGTCGAAGAGGCTATAAAATTAGGAGTGCATGAGATTTATTTCATGTATTATTTCTGCATTGATCCAAAAAACAATATGTTTAGTCAGGTGTTAAGTCCACAAGACATAAAATGTTTTTGGAAATATTGGCAGATGTTAAACGATTCCGAGTACACACAAAAGATTAAGTTCAGTAAAATGGCTGCTTTTGGTCTGAATCCATATAATGAAGATCATTATAGAAAAGCTTCTCGCTGTAAAAGGTTTTGTCTTGCAGGCAGATGGGAATATTTAGATTTTTTATATATGGATCCAGAAGGTAAAATCTACCCATGCAATATGGTTAGTGGGGAAAAATACCAAATCGGGGAAATTTTTGATGATGATGGAAATTGGAATTATAGATTTATTGATAACAACTGGCAAGACAAACTGAAGGGATTCAATAGATCTATGTGTGCTGGTCGAATGGAAACTAATAGAATTTGGCATGAGGCACAAAAATCTATTAAATCAGACTCCTCAACAAGCAAGTAAGTTTCGGTATGAGCAATATAAAAGTAGTAAAGGGAGAAAAAGTCCATATGCCAACTATTTGGGGAGACTTTTTTATGATTCCATTTCATAACGAAGATGATGGAAAAGATTGCTTTGTCGTTGGCAAAGGTAATGTTTTAAACAGCGTAAACATTCCAATTGTCCGTATTCATTCAAGTTGTAGTAGTGGAGATATTTTGGGGTCATTACGATGCGATTGTGGCGAACAATTACACAAAGCGTTGAAACTTATAGAACAAAAAGGAGAAGGACTCCTTATATATTTGAATCAAGAAGGGCGTGGTATTGGGCTTATGGATAAAATGAAAGCCTATAAATTGCAAGAGCAAGGTGTGGATACTGTTGATGCTAATTTGCAAATCGGGCACTCTGTTGATGAGAGGGATTATGCCATAGGTGCAGCTATACTTAAATTGCTAGGAATTTCAGAAATTGATCTGTTGACAAATAATCTGCTAAAGTCTCAGGGTTTAATAAGGAATGGAATAAATGTAAGGAAGATAATTCCCTTAGAGACGAGTCCAAATAAATATAATAAATTCTATTTAGAGACGAAAAAAAAGAGAATGGGACACCTCCTTCATCTTTCAAAGAGTAATATTTAATGATAAAACAAGAAAATATATGCGACATTTATTTACATCGGAATCGGTTTCAGCAGGACATCCCGATAAGGTTTCAGACCAAATTTCAGATGCACTTCTAGATCAATTCCTTGCCTATGATGGTAAAGCCCACTGTGCAATAGAAACATTTGTAACGACAGGACAGGTTGTCATAATGGGTGAAGTTCGCTCCAATACATATATCGACTTTCAGAATGTAGCCCGTGAGATGATAAACAAGGCTGGTTATACAAAGGCTGAATATCAGTTTGATGGTAATTCATGCGGTATTCTCACAGCTATTCATGAGCAAAGCGATGATATAAATAGAGGAATTTCCAATAAAGATACGGATGAACAGGGAGCAGGAGACCAAGGAATGATGTTCGGCTATGCTACCAATGAAACTGAAAATTATATGCCTGTTTCTCTTGATTTGGCACATCTCATCATGAGAACACTCTCTGATATACGCAGGGAGGGCAAGGAAATGACTTATTTACGCCCAGATGCAAAAAGTCAGGTAACAATAGAATACACTGAGGATAAGAAACCTCTGCGCATTGATACAATAGTAGTGAGTACTCAGCATGACAATTTTGACAAGGACGACAAGAAGATGCTGGACAAGATTAAGAGTGATGTGATTAATATACTGATGCCCCGTGTCATTTCTCAATGCGGCTCCAAGATACAAAAGCTGTTCAACAGTAACATAAAGTATCTTGTAAACCCAACGGGGAAATTCGTTATCGGAGGTCCGCATGGGGATACAGGGCTTACTGGACGCAAAATAATTGTGGATACATACGGAGGGCGAGGAGCGCACGGTGGAGGTGCTTTCTCTGGAAAGGATCCAAGCAAGGTAGATCGCAGTGCTGCTTATATGGCACGATATATTGCCAAAAATATGGTAGCAGCAGGGGTTGCGGACGAAATTCTTGTGCAGCTGGCTTATGCCATCGGTGTGGCTGCTCCTGTCAGCGTATCGGTTGATACATATGGACACAATAATGTTGGTATGTCGGACGGAGAAATTGCACAGAAGATTTTTGAAATGTTCGACCTGCGCCCTAAAGCCATTGAAAGGCAGCTTAAACTAAACCAGCCGATGTACACGGAAACGGCAGCCTATGGTCACATGGGACGGAAAAATGAAGTTATGAACAAAACATTTACAAGCAGGTATCATGGAACAAAAAACATTCAGGTGGAATTGTTTACATGGGAGAAATTAGACATGGTGGATACGATAAAAGATAGTTTCCGCATAAAATAATTAGGGACGATGATAAGGACTAAGGGACTCTCTGTCATGTTGCTCATTCTGGAATTGCTTTTGTGGGCTCCGTGGCATTTCTTTGCCTCTCTGGGTGTGGAAATAAGAAGGAATATAGTGTATATATCACCCTGAATGCACTTCACGAAAAGAGATAGTGACAGCCTCCCTCTCGTCTTTTTTTTATCAGATTTATCTATATACAATAGACCGTTAAATATTATGCTGCATCATCAGCGAAACTAAATATATCATTTATCCTTTCTTTATTTAATGGCGTGTTCGGGCTTTTCTCGAACACGTCAATAATTCGTTGCGCGTAATAGGCATTGATCATCTTCGCTTTAAGGCGACCGATGGACGTACCAAGTTCCTTGCACATAATTTTCGCCACATTGAGTGCTGTGAATGAAGAGTTAAAAGCAAATTCAAGTTTTCTCTTGTCGCGTGCCTGACAATCGGTAAGACCTAGGAACTGCTTTGCGTCGCGAAAGCAAAACTCCTCTTGGAAACGTCGATGTTCCTTACGTCAATCTTATCACCTTTGACACGAGGACGGCCAGGCTTTCCTGTAGGTTCCCCGTCCCACGTGTAGAACAAGGCTGCGTCATGACGCAAGCGGCTCACAACATGGAAGCCCATCTTCATTACCTTGTCGATGAAAGGTCTTTTGGAGAAGGCTGAGTCGGCGACAAGAACCTTGCCAATACGCTGTAAGGTTACCTTGTCGTCCTCCAATACTTTGGCATACCAGTCGTATAGGCTCATCTCTTTTTTCTCCTCGTCTTTTTCCAATGTGGTCTGCACAGCCTTCAGCATCATACACTCATGCAAGTCCACGTCAATCACACCGATGCCGAGAATCTCAAGACCGTGCTTTACAGCACCTGCACAGCCCGACCAAAACGTACCCACGTATGGGGTATGCTTCCCAGCCTTCTTGATGAAGCTTGGATCAATAACGATGGCATTGCGACCCTTGCCCTCTTTGAAGGCGAAAGCACTCAGCCACATATTCATTTCGAGCCAGTTCACGCTGCGCTCTGCCGTCTGCCGATAGCATTGTTCGCCACGCTTTCCATAGCGTCCCATCTGCGTGAAATTGCATTTCCTTGGGATGACCATCAAAAGAAAAAGCATTTCCATGACGTTTTTTTTGAATACTTTTGTTTAACTTTGCTCCATCTCCAGCACTAAATGCTGCTTTGCAGAGCTTCATATATCGGCTAATCAAGTTGGTTATCAGCATAAACTTTATTGTCTTTTTACATCTATAAAGTTACTGAAATTCAACGAGATAGCCGATTTTATTATGTTATATTTTGTTATCTAATTATCTCTTTTTTAGAGACCTGTCATGTTTTCTTTCTGCCACAATACCTGTTAGCTTAGGGACGAAAGATTCGCAAATCACAAAATTTTAACGGACTATTGATATAAAGAATACTTGTATGTAAGAATATGGTGTATATGGTAAAAACGAAAAACACCAAAAAAAGATCGCCGATTATTTGAAATAATGAAATTATTTTGTACCTTTGCTGTGCATTTGTATCTTGAAAAGACATTATAAACCTAAATACTATGTAATATGATAATGGTAAAATCTTTACATTCAATTTTGCAGTTCACACCTATAAGTTTTATATTTCTTTTACTATCGAGCCAGCCTATGTATGCCCAACAATGGCAGCTGAGGGGGAGGCTGGTGGAGAAGGTCGACAGGACTACTCCCTTGGATGCCGCTGAGATATTAGTAAGCCCTCTTGGCGGGGATGTCACTTCCAGCAGCTTATCGGATGAAGAAGGCAGGTTTGCTCTTTCGCTTTCTTCGGGCAAGTATGTGTTCAGATACCGACAGTTGGGCGATATTCTTAAGACCGACACCCTCGATGTGCAAGCCGACACCGATTTGGGTGATATTCCTTTAGAAATAAAGAAATACACAATGAAGGAGGTAACGGTTACCTCTCAGCGCAGAATGCTTAGTCAGAAAGCCGGAAAACTTGTATATTTAGTTCAGAACAGTCCTTTTGCCCAGGGGTTCAGTACACGCGATTTACTTCATAATATCCCTCGCATAGACCCGACAAGCGAAGAGATAAAGATAATAGGCAAGAGCAATGTTCTTGTATTGGTGGACGGACACAGGATTAATTTGGAGGGAAAGGATTTGGATATGTATTTGCGTACGTTACCCTCTGAGAACATTAGTAAAATAGAACTCATCACAAATCCTTCAGCCGGATTTGATGCTACGGGTAACAGCGGAGTGCTGAACATTATCCTAAAGAGCAAGCCGGTAGGTTTTGATGGAAAAATTCACACCTTGCTGACACAACGCTCTCATTTTGCAGCCGAGGAGGGAGCTGACTTGTCGTTCTCATCAGGTAATTTTTCGGTAGAGTACAAAGTCGACAACTCCAACGAGAAACGCCCTCAGAAGATGAAAAGCTCTTACATCTATCCGACATACACACGTGTTACTAACGATTATACTCTTAACCGCTATGACATATTGAGCCAGAATCTTAATAGCAGCTATCAAATAGGGCATGTAAAAATAGGATTCTTTTCCACTCTCAACCGTTCCCGTAATAAGGGCTTTCACAAGGGCGAAATGAACTTCAGTGATGGTTCTTATCCGTCGAACACCTATTCGGAGCAGACTCACGACAAGTATCGTTTGGAAACAATTTCCCCTTATGTGGAATGGAAGCTGGACAGCATAGGTAAGAAGCTAACGCTGAATTATAATTACATTCATTTAAGCGATGATGTCAACCAGGTGTACGATTCTGGCTCGGCTCACCCCTTTTCGAGCAGTTGGGACAATTACAGCAATGTGGTGAATACTCTCAGCGCAGACTTAAACCTTCCCTTTACGTGGCTGAACTTTGAGGTGGGTGGCAAGTACTCCCATTTCAAAACGAACAACATTTCGGATTACGGAGGCAGCAATGGTTTCTTGTTCAAGGAAACAATAACGGCCCTCTATGCAGATGTTCACCGGAACTTTGGTCCTTTTTATGCCAAGGCAGGGTTGCGCTATGAGCATACAAGCAATAATGGGATAACGCTTGGCGGTTTAACCGTTTCCAATAAATATCATCATTGGTTTCCGTTCGCAGAGCTTTCCTATAATCCTTCCGACGACCATTCCTTCTCCTTAGGATATAGCAAGCGAATCGACCGACCAAGTATGAACAATATGAATCCCACAAAGGTTTATCGCGACACTTATTCTTACTCGGAAGGAAACGACAGGCTTGTTCCGTCCATCATGGATAATTTAGAGTTTAACTATGTCTTTAAGGGAAACCTTAATGTAGATTTGTACTACTATCACACTTCTGATGCCATACAGAGCCTGATACAAGTGGTTGATGATTTATATACCAAGTATTATCCCAAGAACTGCCTAACCATAAACACCTACGGCGGAGATGTTAGTTATAATTTCTCGTGGGGTAAATTCAACTTGTATACAAGTGCTTCTATGTACTACCAGAAGGCCAAGTCTATGGCAGAAGAACTGGATGATTCGGATTTGAAGAGTTTGAACACGACTCTCTCTGCAAATCTTAGTTATCGCTACAAGGCTATGACCATTTTTGCAAATTATTATCATGTATTTCCGGGAGTGGAAGAATCTTTTCATACTGGGAATATCGATTGCTTAGGTTTGGGCTGCAAAATTAATCTCCTAAAGAATAAGCTCTTGCTGAATGTTCTGGCGCAGGATATCTTTGGAGGTACCAAAGCTCATAACCGAGTGGCATACAACGATTATATGTTCAGAAATAACATAGATAATGACAATACTTCGTTACGTGTAGGGTTAACGTATAATTTTGGAAAGCATAAAGCCAAACGAACGGATGTAAATATCAATAACAGCGAAATGAATCGCCTGCCGGATATTAAGAAATAAAAATAAAAGAGATGAAAATTATTCAAAGTTTTTGGACTGGCAATAAAAATTGCCTTAAAGATAGTTATGGTTGGCTTTCCCCTATCTTTAATTACTTAAGTTGGATCATTAGTAGCAATCAGCTAAGATGTTTTTATGATGATGTTACATTAATAACCGATCGTCAGGGGTATGATATCCTTATCAATAAATTAACGTGAGTTCGACGAATTCAGAACAATGCAAGCTGTGTGTCCATAGTCCTTTGTACATTATTAATACAAGGCTTCTTTGGAAACAGACAATAGGCGGCAATGGCTCCTAATAAGTTGACGATGAAATTGTCAAAGCACCTATGTCTGGAGTGTTCCACCTGCGCAATGTTCTTTAGTTCATCATTCACCGTCTCTATAATGGCTCTTTTTCTGAGTAAAAGTCTTTCTGAAACACTCATTAACGCTCCTTTCATGTTACTTTTCAATTTGGTAATAAGCTGTATTCCGTCAACGAAAAGCCTTTGAAAAAGGTTCTTGCTGATGTAGCCCTTGTCACCGAATAGCTTACCATATATAAAATCTATGAATGCTTTGTACTCCAAAGGCTTACGGTCATCAATATCTCCTGGCGTTATCATAAAGTTGAGAAGTTCTCCTTTCTCATTGCAAATCAAATGCAACTTGAAGCCAAAGAACCAACCCATAGAGCATTTTCCTCTTTGAGCTATGCCTTTGAAAACCTTATGAATATGTATTCTTTGGTTTTTGCAGACACGCAGTGGTGTGCTGTCAACGAAACTTATACCCGTGCATTTGCCCAACAGGACCTTCTTGATAAACAAGGTTAAGGGTAGGGCTACATCCCTTTCCAATTCTACTATACGGTTATAAGAAACAACTTTTGGAAACAGATGGCGAAGCTGCTTGCATACTTTTTCAAGATAGAAATGTTTGAAGCAACAATAACCAGAATCGTGGAAAAGGATTATTATCAGCATAATTATGTACTCTGTATGTACTCTTGGCTACATTTTTATTTTGCCTTGAAAATGTGTAGCCTGATTGTAGCCTTTTTAGAGCATTTTGGGAGTTTCTGCCCCCTCCGTGCATACTCTGAAATTTGGGATGGGTATAAAAGAAAAGTATCATAACTACTTGTAGCTATGATACTTACGATTTTCTTAGATTTCTCTCTGATGTTCATTTCAGAGTACCTAAAGCGGAGAGAGAGGCTTGTGAACTTTCGGATATACCAACCTGTAAAATGGAGGAAACGGCATGAGAGCAAGCAATAATTCAAAGAGCAAAAATAGCACGTACAATCATCGTAGTTACTTTGATTGGGGCAGTAATATGCAGGTTGTCCGCAAGGGCAAAGGCGAGATTGCCATGACAGAGAGTGAACTTGTGAGGTTCTTCGGTGTAACATGGAGGAAACTCAACCATAGGCTGCAAACAATAATAAAAACCTCCGACCTGCATCCCGATGAGAGAGTTGCAGGTGAGGAGGAAGTCATAATCAACGGACAACTCAAAGGTTATGCACCGCTCTATCCGCTTCCTGTCATCATCGCCCTGTCCTTTCTGTTGGACAGCACGGAAGCGCATTTGTTCAGAAAATACATCAGTAGAAGATTGCAGACAGAGGCTGCCATTGTAACGCCAATCTTCCTGTTGGGCAATACCAAGAACTGATGGATATATTTCCTTTTTCTTTCACCGATTATATCTTACTACATTACTACAATAGGAGTTAAAGCGGTGAAAGAGAAAGGATTAACGTGTAGTTGGGTGCTCAAAATAATTATACTACGCAATAACTACATTTGCCTTTCTTCTTTCACCGCTTTATTACGGTTAAAAAGGGAATTATATGCTATTTGTTATTTGCCTGACTATCCTCTGAAGCACGCTTTCATTGCTTACAAGTATATATGCCGTGCCCGCCATTCCGCAGATAATTTTATACCTGCAATCCGTTGTCCTTACCTGTGCCGTGAACACGCTGCCTGCTGCCGTTTGTCGGGGTGTATGCAATGTAGCTGTTATAATACCATTGGCTGCTCCGTATGTTCCTGCATAGTAGCCCTCAACTTCGATGTTTGCAGTCATTCCTCTCGCTATTGTATTCACGTATTTATAGGGAATGTCTATCGTGCCCTGATGGGCATTTGTTATCTGCGCTTTTGCGCTAATTGTTTTTGGGTATGAATAAAGTATGCACCTACTAGCAGTTCCACACTCCATAGAATCATGTTGTTTATAATATGGAAAATGCCACATTGTTATAGTCGATTCTTAACGTCCTCTCCAGCACCTGTCCCCTTGTAGTTGCTGTGGGTAGCATTTATCTTATAGGTAACTGTAATAGAGAATTTACGAGTATTTAAGAATTTTCTCAATGACATTTCACGAATGTCGTTTTTAAGAGTCATAGTAGATTTTGCTGTATTGAGCAAATCTTCGCATTGCAATTTTATACTCCATTTATCATGTGCGAATGCTTTATACAAACCAAGGTCACACTGCCATGTGTTACCTATATACATGTTTTCCGCATTACCACTGGTACGCCATGAAAAGTCTGCATTCAGCCAAGCGTCGAAGGGAAGATTATAGGCATTGTTGAATCTGAGGATGCCCATAGGCTTATTCAACTTCAAATCCTCACCTCGGTACTTGATGGAGAGAAATTGCTGCCTGACGGCTACCATCAAGCTGGGATGGTATTTTCCAAAAGAAGGAGACACGTTAATCATTCCAGAGAGTTCACTATATCCATTAACATTTTGCTTCTGTATCAAAGCTATTTCAGGGCTTTCACCATATTGGTTATATACGGACATCATATAATCCTTCACGTGTGTATAGTTTGCCATCAATGTAAGCCATTTATAGTTAGCCATTAATTCCACATAGTCACGAATAGAAGGACGCAAGTTCGGATTGCCTGACTGATAGGTGTATCTGTTGATATATTGGACATTGCTACTCAACTGACTGAAAGCTGGGCGAGTAATCTTGCGAGAATATGATAACCGTGTACGCACGTGTCCAATGGGCATGGACAGCATGGCCGAAGGGAAAAAATGATGATACTCTCTACTTTGTTCGTCCATCTTCACTCCATTCTCAAAATAATTACTTACCACATACTCATAGCGTAATCCAGCAGATACATTAAGCTTGCCCAAAGTTTGTCGTATCTCCGCAAAGCCGGCGCCATTAGTTTCTTTGATTTTCGAGTGGAAATCATTGATATATTCTACTCCGCTCTCATATTCGTCCGTTCGATGAAGAAAACTCCACTCCGCTCCAAAAGCAAGCTGTCCTTTCCAAACAGGATAGGTAGCAACGGCTTTTGCTGCATACAACTTGTTATTAATGTCATTTTGAGTGGATATTGTGCGGTTTTCAAGCGAAGTTGCCTTTTCTGCTACATGCTGGTGTGTATCTGCGTTATTCCAAAGAGCATCCATATTGAGGGCAATTCCCCATTTACCCATCTTGCCCGAATAATATCCAGATACTAAATGTCTTCTGTTATGAGATTTTTCCTCACTTTCGGTACTAAGCTCATTATTTAAAATCTTGTCGACTTCCAAAGCTGTAAAGGAATTATTCCTCGTCTTTGAAGGCAGATACGAAAAGTCGTAGAGAATACCAACAGAATGATTTTCGTTGAACACATAATTGAGACCTAATTTTCCAGTAAGCATGTTGGATTTTGCATAACGTTTTGCATCAGTCGTTTGATATAACAAATTTGACGGGGCATAGGTATATTGCTGCGAGATATTTTGCTGACGGAACTTGTTACGGTCATACCCTACCATACCAAATATATCTAACCCATGAAGGCGATAGTTGAAGTTTAGCTCTTCTTTGCCATATAAATAATGTGTCAGTCCCATTTGGGTACGGCTATCCATACTAAAGCCTTCTCCAACAGGTTTGAGCGTTTTGATACGAATGACTGCATTTACCGAGGCATCGTATTCTGCACCAGGAGTGGTGACTACCTCTACATCCTTAATTTTATCGGAAGTTAATTGATCCAGCTCTGCTTGATTTCTCATCAATCTTCCATTAATGTAAATGATTGGTGCTCCTTTTCCCAACACTTCTATCCCATCATTTGACTTAATCACACCAGGTGTTTTACCTAACACATCCCTTGCACTGCCAGAATGGGCTAATGATGATCCTTGAACATGAGTAACTAAAGCGTCGTTTTTGAGTTGAGTTATGGGACGGGAACTTTTCACTATCACTTCTCCAAGCATGGTCGTATCCTCAACCATGAGTATGGTACCGACATGACCATCAGTACATTTTTTATAGATGGTCTGATAACCTATTAATGAGACTTTAAGGATAGCTTCTCTCTGTTCAGAGTTGATGACAAATTCTCCCTTGTCATTACTAACAGCACCTTGTATAAAAGAAGAGTCAGCGTGATTCAGAAGGCAAACATTTGCATAGGGTAAAGGTTCTCCAAAGGCATTGATAGTTTTACCTTTGAAAATTTGTGCATTTACTGAGATAGAAAGAAAACACGCAACTGCTATACATGCAGTTATTTTCTGTTTCATCTTTTGTTTCATCTTTTATCAACTATTTAAATTAAAACTCAAGAGTAGGTCGTTCTACTCCTCTATCAGCAGCACAAAGTTAGTCATAAGAGACATCTTATGACGACTTAACAGCTAATAAAAAAGTCTTAATAGAAGAAGCGTAACCATCAGACTATCAATGGTTACGCTTCTAAAAAGTCTTAATCAGAACCTGCTGTCTCTTAATACGGACTAAACAACATTGATGAATGCAATAATATCCTCCCCTTCCGGCACACCTATCTTCTTCCGAATAGAAGTTTTGCGGACATAAATAGTCGCGCTCGTCTGCTGGGTAACAACACTAATCTCCTTGGTCGAGAAGCCGGCGCAGAGCAGACAGCATATCTGTGTCTCCTTTTCCGTGAGCAGATTGCCATAGTGGTGCATTAGGCGAGTATAAAACTGATTATAGAGTCGGTCTATAACAGGATAAAGGTCTGGCCAGACCAACAAGTCGTGCGTAGGAATTTCACCACCACTGATGGCAGAAATACGTTTGAGCAAAGCTTGATTCTGTTGAGTTGGTGTACTGGCAACCAGGCGAATGATGCCCAGTTGCTGCAACAGTACCTTTCTAAATAACACCTCATCGTTCTCATCACCTCTTTCTGTTGATGGCAGTTGTTGCGCCTTGTCAAGCATATCAGTAAGGATGCCGATACGCTCCTCTGCCTCAGCTAAACGCTGGTACTTCCGTCGATAGAGCCAATAAGCAAGTCCTATACCACCCAATAAGACCAAGAATAGGAGAACAACACCCAAAAGCATCAGAAGTCGGGAGCGATGCAACTCGTAATTAGCAGCCTGCAAGCGATTCCGTGCTTCCAAGCGGCGCAGAGAAAGATTCTCATTTTCTATCATAACTGTTGTAACAGAGTCGCAGTAATGTTGAAAAGCATGTGACGAAACAGGCTTCCCGCTTCCGAAATTCAGAATGTTACGCAGCTGCTCTATGCTTGCCTTATGGCTGAGGTTACCCTGTTTTGTCCATCTTACTCCACGATTATTCGTTTCAGCTCTGCCAAGGTATATCTGTGCTGAATCCAACTGGTGCAGATTTATATAATTGTTGGCAAGCGAAACATAGATGGCAGAAGAATCTGCGTACTTCGGAACAAACCTCTGACAATGGAACAAGTAACGATTAGACTGCACGTAATCGCCACGAGCAGCCAGCACATCAGCATAACTAAGGATACGTTCCGCAGCTTTTTCTTCTTCGCCACCTTCCATAGACAGACTGATGCTTTCCTTAAAACATGAGTCACTTGCCATGTCGCCAACATGAGACAGACTGATGCCAAGAGCGTAGAGTAACCGTCCTCGCATATTTCTATCTAGACTGTAATGCCCATTGAGCACCATTTGTGCTGTCTTGGCAGCTTTAGCGTAATTGCCAGAGTGATTCAACAAAAGAACCTTCTGCTCTACCAACTGCGCCCATTTTCCAGCATTACTTTGCTCATGAGCAATCTTAATACCCTCCTCTAGCTCCTTCAATGCAGCCCTGTCTTGCCTTGTCCACTGCAGATAGGAGGCTTTTAGCAGATAACCGTCAAGTAACTTTGCCACATCCCCCTGCTGCCTATAATAATCCACGACATGAGATACTAGACTATCTTCAACCAACGAAATTCCCATCAGATAGTGCGCCATAGCATGATTCCACGCATAATGCATTACACCGGCCTCACTCATCTGTCCTACATTCTCCATTTCATCCAACAATTTCAAAGCACTGTCCGGACGAGTTGTAAGCAGCGAGTCTGTAATTGCCAATGTTTTCTGCTCGTTGCGAACAGAACAGGAAAGTAGGGACTGCAGGCAGAAAAGATATAAGAGTCGTATAATTATTTTCATATTAAGAAGTACTGCTAAGCTATTTAGCCACTATTAAGCTCCCACAAAAGTACTTCTTTTGGAGAAGAAATCCAAATAATGAAGAAAATATTGCTGTGGCATGCCGTAAAGGATAGTTATATCAAACATTTATGTACCTATCTTATCCTGCATAACAGAGAAGAAAGTAAAAATGCATAAAGCTGTAATATCATAAAACTATTTATACTGTCCTATTTCCTGTAACTCTCTTCCAGTAACTTTATCAAATCTGAAGCCTTATAGAGAATCTTCCCTGCAAACTGCGTGTAGGGGATAATCTTTCTGTCTCGATAGTCCTGCAAGGTACGAGGGCTGATATACAATCTTTCACACACTTCCTTGCCTGTAAGGAAATGCTCACCGCCAAAGAGCGGCTTGTGTGTCTGTGCCACTTCCTTTATTCGTTTGCTCACACTGCTGATGGCGGACAACACTACTTGCATCTCGTCCGCATCCATATTCAAATCTCTTACTGATTCCATTGCCTTTTCAGTTTATTTGTTATTTTTTGATCTCACAGATTTCGTTTGTAATAACCGTTCCACGTCCTCAGCCCTGTAATAGCACTTGTGCCCGATTTGGGTAAACGGCAGTATGCCCGTATCACGGTAATGCTGCAAGGTGCGCTTGCTGATGTTGAGCAGTTGGCACACATCTCCGTTGTGCAGCCATTCGGTATGTTTACTCTGTTCTCCAAATGCCCTGTGGCAGGTCTGGGCAAGGGCAAGTATCTCGTCCCTCAGCATTGCCCATTGCTTATCGGTAATGATAAAATATCCCATAGTGTTATATTGATTTATTTATATTTTCCTTTTGCGATTTGCTTTCCGTCGCATATTTCTGCGTGCAAAAGTATGCGGTTCTTTCCCATCTGCAAAGCAGTGGGGAACAGCGAGGAAGAATAGGGAAACCGAAAGAAAAACGGTTCTCTTTCTTATCTTTTTTCCGTGTCTGGTTTTTCATTTTCTACATCCGTTTTAGTCAATGCAATACTTCGCAGATTAGAGCAGATAAACACGTACTTTTCTTACCCATTTTCTATACCTATCCTCTTGCTCTTGGCTTAAATCCTTGTTTTTCTGCTGTTTTCTGTCAGAAATCCGTGCTAAATTCACAGCCAATGAGCGCAACATTATGCAAGCACTCTCCGAATGCTTGGAACTTACCCATTCTCTTGATAACTTCGTTCTTGAAAACAAAAACAAGCATATAATGAAAAAGAACGCAGATAAAGGAAAATCGGAGGGCTACTACAATACGTCCAGACAGAGAAAGACTTCCTCCAAGAACTCGGAGATAGAAGCCTACCTCTCCATGCACTATACCTTCAGATACAACACGGTATTGGGGAGAACCGAATACCGAAACAGGGCAAACAGCGATTTCACAAAGGTGGGTCGCTATGAAATCAACACGCTCCGCAGGGAGATAGACAACGACATCGGGATAATAACCTCGTCGGATAATCTATACTCTATCATCGAGAGCAGTTTTTCTCCACGTATCAATCCCATACAGGAGTATTTCAAGGCATTGCCCTTGATAGATATAGGCAGCGATTGTGGCAGCAGCAATACTTCTTCCCATTCAATGAAAGCCATTTCCGATTTGGCAAGTTGCGTTGTGGTGCGCAATCACGAAAAATGGCTACCGTATCTCACCAAATGGCTCGTGGCAGTGGTCGCCAACGTAATGGACGACCGTGAGTGCTGTAACCATACCTGCCTCGTGCTGACAGGCGAGCAGGGAAAGTTCAAGACCACCTTCCTTGACCTGCTCTGTCCGCCTGCCCTGCACGGTTACAGCTATACGGGCAAGATATATCCTCAGGAGAAGGATACGCTCACCTATATCGGGCAGAACCTCATTGTGAACATCGACGACCAGCTCAAGGCCCTCAACAAGAGGGACGAGAACGAACTCAAGAATCTCATCACCTGCCCGATGGTCAAGTACCGCATGCCCTACGACAAGTATGTGGAGGAACATCCCCACTTGGCAAGTTTCGTGGCATCGGTGAACGGCAACGACTTTCTTACAGACCCCACAGGAAGCAGACGATTCCTGCCCTTTGAGGTGCTGTCCATCGACATCAACAAGGCAAAGGCAATTTCTATGGACAGTGTCTATGCGGAAGCCAAAGCCTTGTTGAACGCAGGTTTCCGCTATTGGTTTGACGATGAAGAGATAGCGGAGCTATACAGGGAGAGCGAGGACTTTCAAGTGCAGACCGCAGAGATGGAACTGCTGTTGCGCTGCTTCGAAAAACCGACAGAGGATAATCCCCATTGCTCCTATATGACCACTACGGAAATTCTTACCTATCTGGGTATCTATACCCGACATCCCCTGACTTCCAAACTTATGGGCGAAGCCCTTAAAAGGGCAGGCTTTGAAAAAGTGAGCAAAAGGCGTGACGGCAGCAGTCCTGTCTATGTGTATAAAATAAGGAAGATACTGCCCTGCCCTTTGCTTGATAGTTGTAGTAGTCTGATGTAGTAGGGTGTGTAGTATTGTTATATACTACAATGTAGTGTTGATTATCAACAACTTACAACAAAATAGTATGTAGTAAGAAGAAAGATGAAAAAGTTTGGAAAGGAAAAAGTTTGGAAAGAGGAATATCGTAGAAGCATTGGCTGATACGATTTGGCTCCCTGATAGCATTTAAGTAAACCATAATATTTCAATCAATTAAAATGGCAGAACAATGAAAGAAGAAGATTTATCACTCATCAAGCGATACTCTATCGTGGAGTATCTTGAAAGGAAAGGCATCAAGCCTGTACGCAGGACACCTGCCTATGCCCTGTACCGTTCACCGCTTCGTGCGGAAACACATCCGAGTTTCAAGGTGGACACAGAGAAGAACCTCTGGATAGACTATGCCGAAGGCAGGGGCGGAAGTATCATCGACCTCTGTATGCGCTTGGAGAGCTGCACGCTATTGGAAGCCATCCGTCATTTGGGACGGAACGCTCCCGATGATTCTGCATATAGTTCTCGCAACGACTTCGCATCAAACTATTTCCAACCTTCAATGGTTGCAAATGGGGCAAGGAAACTGATAAGTATATCAGACACCTTGCCGCCACATTTACAGGAGTACCTTACAAAAGTACGCTGCATCAACTTGGAAAATGCAAAGCCATTCCTCAAATGTATCAGTTACGAGGTAAAGGGCAGGCGATATCAAGCCTTCGGCTTTGTCAACTCATCGGGAGGGTACGAGCTTCGGGATAATCAATCGTTCAAGGGAACAGTAGCCCCGAAAGACATTACTCCGATATTCACGGACAGAGCGGAGCCTGTATGTATCTTTGAAGGCTTCATGGACTTCCTATCCTTCCTTTCAATGAAAGAGAAAATTATCAACCACTGCCTTGTGATGAACTCGGTGAGCAATGTGGCAAGAACTGTCCGCTATCTGAACGACCACAACCTGACCCATATCCGTGCCTTCCTTGACAATGACGATGCAGGACGGAGAACCGTGCAAGAATTTGTAAAGGCAGGTTTCAAGGTGGAGGATATGTCCGTACATTACAAGGGCTTCAAAGACCTCAACGAGTTTCATGTCAGCCGTATGCGTAAGCAGGAGCAGCAGAAAGTGCAGGAACGGACACGGATGTCGGTTACGGAGCAAAAGGAAAGTAAGAAATCAAAACAAGTCAAACATAAAATGAGATAAAGATATGGAAAAGAAAAAAGTCAGTAACGAGGGAATGGAGAATACCATCCATTCCGCCAAGCAATATTTAGGACTCAACCAAATCGAAAGTCCGTCTGAACATCTCATTGCCGGACTTCGGGCAAGGAGAGCCAGACTTACTCAAGACCCAAACAAGCAGGACACAGAGAATACCACGCACTCTGAACCTGTACTGAATACTGAGAATGCAACCGTTCAAAGGCGCATCAGTGCCAAGATGAGAAAGGAGACGCTCGAAGCCTACAAGCAAGCCTACCTTGTTCCGACAAGACTGAACAACCGTAAGGCGGTCTATCTGAGCAGGGAGACACAGGAGCGTGCCGACTTCATCGTGCGCAGGTTGGGCGACAGAGGCAGCAACCTTTCAAGCTTTGTGGAGAACATCGTACGCCTCCATTTGGAGGAATACGGTGAGGACATAGAGAAATGGAGGAAGCTTTGAACCCACAGGAAAAAGGTCGAGGGTTTTCCTGAAAATGGACGCCCCTTTCACTCAAAACCCTCGACCCTTTTCAGAGAACAGGACAACAGACATTTGCTGAACATACCGAATGACCGGAGTGTCCCGAACGTAATGAGTCAAAGAATGCACGGCATTCACTTTTTGACTACAAAACGCCTTGTGCGTAAACGTTTCGTTAGCTGACATTGCAAGACGTCAGTTTGTACCCACAA
This sequence comes from Prevotella veroralis, assembly GCF_018127765.1. Taxonomy (NCBI): domain Bacteria; kingdom Pseudomonadati; phylum Bacteroidota; class Bacteroidia; order Bacteroidales; family Prevotellaceae; genus Prevotella; species Prevotella veroralis. Next base: position 76,448 of record NZ_CP072331.1, read on the forward strand.
ACTGCCCTTGCTCCCCTCGTTAGACTGTCGGGGAGATTAGACCGTAATCACTCCGTTCTCATCGGTCAGTATTCAGGAATTAAGAAACAATGAATCATCTACAATGATAAACTTTCAAGGAAACTTATATGAGCAGATACAAGGGAAAAGCTGCCCGATGGCAGCAACAGGATAAAGAAGAACAGCGGATGAACAAAACGGAGTTCATCAAGGTAAGATGCACCTTAGAGGAGAAGCAGCGTATCAAATCAAGGGCGGAAAGCACGGAACGGAAGTTCTCCGATTATTGCCGTGAGATACTCCTTAATGGAGAAGTGACTGCCGTTCCCAAGATGACAGACAATGAGAGGGAAGCCATTGCCATCCTCCAACATACAGGAAGATTCTACGGGCAGGTTTCCAATCTCATCAAGGTCAAGGACGAAAGATGGGTACTCATCACAAAGAACCTTTCCTTATGTGCCAAAGAAGCATTTAAGCGGTTTTACGACCCGCATTTTCGTGTGGATGATGAGGTATATAAGGTCTTAAATCTAACAAGAGATGATAGGGAAATGTAAGGCGATAGCACACGGAAGTACGGCTCTGGACTATATTTTCAGAGAAGGCAAACTCGGCAGTCGGCTTGCCTTCCACAATCTTTGCAGCAGGGAGCCAAAGAGCATCTATGAGGAAATGAAAGTCGTCAGCGACTATAACAACCGTTGCAGGAACAAGTTTCTCCGTATCGAAATAGGCATTGCACCGCGGGACGAGAAAAAGTTGCCTGTATCCGAACTGATGCGGATAGCTCATTTGTTTGCCAAGCGAATGGGACTTGACAACCACCAATGGGTGGCAGTAACGCACAAGGACACCGACAACAGACACATTCATATCATTGCCAACCGCATCAGCCTATATGGAGAGGTCTATGATACCACTTTTGTGAGCAACAGGGCTGCAAGGGTGGCAGAGGAAATCAGCAGGGAGAAAGGCTTGACCATTGCAAAAGAGGTCAAGGCAGAAAGGAAACACCAAAAGACAAAGGCTAATCCCACGAGAGAGCAAACAAAACAGCAGGTACAGCAAATCTGCTATGCCTTGCTTGACAAATACAAAGGTACAGGCATCACGGGACACTCTATGTTTCTCTACGAACTTCACAAGAACGGCATTTCCATAGAGCGTATGAAGAACAAGCAGGGCAAGGTATATGGCTTGAAGTTCTCATACGGAGGACTATCATTCAAGGCTTCCGAAATCGGCAGGGAGTTCGGCTACCATTCCTTGCAGAAGAACTTTGAAACAACCAACAAGGAAGAATCAAGGAAACCACATCTAACAGTACAAGAGCCGACAGAAAAGAAAGAACAATCTGATACAGGCTACCAACTTGTACCTCCAAGCCGCTCCTCTATCTCACGAGACAATGATACCTCACAAGTGCAGAATCCCATTGGTGCAGTGGCAGGCACCATCGTTAGCGCAGCCGATGAAGTGGTGGCGGGGCTGGGCGATTTGATTACACCAACCGCACAGGGCAATGACTATGCTGAAGCAGCATGGCAGCGTAAACTCAGATACCAAGCCAATAGAAAGAAAAGACGAGGAAGAGGAATATAACCTACAACCAGACAATCAATCAAAAATGCAGAAAGAAGAATATTTCATCAAAAACGCTTGTTATTCGGTAACAAAGTCTTATCTTTGCAAACAGAATAACAAGCGTTCTTTGTTAGGCAGAAAACAGCGAAGCCAAGTAGCTCGCTCGTTTCCAAATCGTTACCAGTTTAGTTGTACAAACAAGGTAACTCCTTTATTTTCAATAAGTTGTATTTTAAGAATTATCTTGTCTTGCTAAAGATGCCCTTTAAGCCCCTTACTAACGCCCTTTTGACGGCTAATTAAGCACCTTTTGCATTGTAATCCTGTAATACGCTGATATAAAGTGACTTACAAATGTATAGGTTTTCTTGCTCTTTACCTGACTTTTATTCATCTATGTTGTAATTATATTTCAAGATAGCAGACGGTCAAAGTTCTATATGGCTGAGTTTAAGCAAATACGATTGCCAACAACATCTTTGAAGATAATACTCCAACCAGCATTTACGTTATCATTGAATGATAGGGTATGTTCACTTTGGGTTGTTAAACTTTTTTGTGATTATCTTCAAGACCACCACCACCAGTGGTGCCGTTAAAGAGACTACCCATAACGTATGGTCTTGCTGGGTCACCATGACGGAAACCAAGGAGGACTTGGTCGCCTACCTCTGGGATAAATACAAATCCACGGTTGCTTCTTACGTCCTTACTACTACCGCCATCAGGTGTCATCACTCGCACCCAACCTGTCTGCATTCCATCTGTTTGCCAGTTCATACGTACACGAACACGGTCTTTACCCTGTGGGTCAGCATTGCTGAGCACAGTTGCCATCTGTGTTTCAGCTAATGGCATACGAACCTTTGGACTTGGCAGTGCCTTAATTGTAGCAGGTATAGCCTTGAAGCGGTTCTTGTAGTAGCTCCCTTGACTCACCTCGTAATAGCTTAGGTTTTATTTAGGTTTCAATCATATTCCTCCCCAATGGGTTAATATCTGATTGAAGGCAGAGGGCAGCTTGTTTTATTTGCATGATGCTTGGTATAGCAATCTGTCCTGTAGTTTGGAAAGTAATACAATCTTTCATTCCCAAGGCACAAGTCCCCTTACAAGTTCCAAGTAAAGGAGATGACGAGCCATTGATACTCACTCCGTCGTATGCTCCTGACCAACTTGTAACAAGTGGTGTACAAGTTTTTAGTGGGTAGGATTTGTTACACATGGTAAAACCTACACCTTCAAACACGTTACCAAGCGTCTTGTCTGTTGCAACCAACTTACCGTTCATGCATACGGCATCATTGTCCATAACTTTCAGAAAGCCAGGTGCTGTTCCAAACTGACAGCTACATATAGCTCTGTTTACTACATATTCGTCTTCCATTCTTCCTCGTTGATTTGTTTTAATTCAAGTTTTCGCGTGTAATACCCCTCGTCTTCTATTTCAACCTCTAACATAATCTGGATATGGTCGAACATTCCTTTTTCTGTTTTATGTACGTATGCTTTCCCCACATGCGAAAGAACCTTCCGCTCTGTTTTTATCTCTGGAATGCTCAACAGTATTTCTTGTTCGTCTTCGTCCTCTATTGATAGGCAAAAGGTTATTACATCTCCTATGAAAGGGAAATCAACCAATCTGTACTCACGGTCAGTAATCGCCATGAACAGTGTTGCAAGTTGATAGATATTACTCTGCGAAATGCACTGCAGTACTTCTTTCTCGTCTTGCACTTTCTCAATACAGTCTTTGACATACTTTGTAACCAGTGCATCCTGCTCATAGTAATCTATGATTTTCTGTCCCTCAGCAGTATATCGCTCCCTCACCTCGTCAATATTCTCAATCCCTTTCGCTTCTCCCGAGTCATCCATGCATACTGTCATAGGATAGAGCGCATTGCCCAACCATGACATTATAAAGTCGAATTCTTGCGAAGATTCTCCATCTATCAGATTTTGTCCCTTCTTATTTATTTCTAAAGAAGATGTTTTAATTAAGTTTCCAGTATAAAAGATTGTAACAATATCTTGGTAGCTTGATTTGTCTCCATTTGGAAATAACATCTCTGAAAATAACTGATAAGATTTTTTATTAACTATCATTATTAAATCTATATGTCATGTATTTTATTCATCCAATTACAATTTTTATCCTTGGATAATATCACGTTTATGATTAAATGGAGCTGTATGTGGTCGAATAAAGCCCATTACCGTTTTATTATGAGCAGAAAGGTGGAGATATTTAGCTCTAATACTTAAAATGAGTTTTCTCATAGGTCCTTTAGGGTCAGCATTATAATAAATACCTGATTCTGCGCCTATTTTATAGATGTTTTTGCCATTATTTGCCATAGTCTCTAATTTTTTCCCCAGTTCAATCAGTTTTGGATCTATTAAAATTGTTTCTTTCATTATAAGGCGTTGATCAAATAATGGTATCTGATTTTTTGCTAAATTATACATTATTTTAAGCGGTATTCGTGCATAATCATTCCTAACTCTTCGATATGGAGGAGGAGAATTATATGCTTTAGAATGATTTCTACGCCAATATTGATCAGAAGCATAATTATATAGGTAATCATTTATCCATTTATCATTATGTAACCGTTCGAATGTCATGTATCCTCTGAATACTGGGCGATAAGTTAGTTCATACCCTGATGGCATATAGCCCATATATAAATACTCGTGTTCTTCTTGAGCATATCCGCCACCTATATCGCTATGGGCTCCAGGAAGTATAATTTCAGTTCCTTTTTTGCCTGCAGAAGCTATGTTGGTTAAAGAAAAGTTAGAACGATATTCATCTGCAGCAACTAAATGCACAGTCTTACGCACAAAACCTGTTGGTATCTTTAATCTAAGGAAGTCTACATCATTTTTGTGATTTAAGCCATATGAAGAGACTGTATCAAATAAACCTAAGAAACGAACATTTATCTCTACTGCATATGGAATTCCCAACATGTAGTAGAGGCGTGGAACAAATATTGGCTTGTCATGTATATTTGTTCTCAAGTTGAAATAAGAATAGAAATACCATATTTTATATATAAAACTACGAGCTGTTGTAGCCCCACGACTAAATCCAAAGAAATCTAAAGTCAATGATTTTATTCTTGAATCACTATTTTGGCTAATCATTGCGTCAATACTGGCTTTTATCAGGGTCTGTGCTCTTTTTATTTTTGCATCTATTCCTGTGTTGCTAAAACCATCACGACCTGTTGCTGCAGCCATGCCACTATCATCCTTCCCTGAAGATAATCCATTCTCCTCGGGTTTATAGGTTCCTACACCTTCTATATAAACTTTATCAATGTATTTAGATAAGTTCTGAGGATAAGCTTTCCAGAGATGCTTTATATTTGTATAGTCTGAGGTATAACTGTCATGAGTTTCTTTTTTTTGCCATTCTTTTACCTCTTTTGCGTGGCTTTTATCTTTACCATATGCAATGTTATACTTGTTGTTGTTTGTACCATCAAAAAATACTCCTATAACAACATCTATATATTTATAATTCTTGTTGTTATCTTTTTTTTCTGGTTTCACTAAACACTTTCTCGTCGCTTTATATTCTTTCATATCTTTATTCTCCTATAAACATTCTTATATCTTCCTTAGGGCTGTTGTCATATAACAAACGTGCTTCATCGCCAGGCTTTTTCTTATATACCAGTATCTGTGTCTTCTTTAATGCGTATTTCTTCCCATTTACCGACAAATAAATATCAAACCGATTATTATACTTACTTATATTGATAACCATAATTCCTTTCTTGTCCCGATTACCACTATAAGCCGTCTTGAAGACATCAAGAACCTCGTCTTCATCAAAGTAAAATTTAGTGTCATAATAGACATCTCCGACCTTCCAATCAAACGCTATCTCCTTTGGTCGACTTCGCATGCTAAAGTTATAACCATCAGTAAGTTTACCAAATTCTCCATTTGTATATTCATAGTATAAAAAACCACCAGGTTTTGTCTGTTTGTCCTCAAAGTTAAATTCAAAGTCATATCTGAAGCGTTCTTTATAGCTATTCCATAAGCTTTCATCGGGTACACCATGTTCTTTTAGATTTTCGCTAACTCCCTCATATTCTTTTAGCGCAGCCTTACAATAATTATCCAAAGAGCCAAAGGCATTATATGCATCTTCGTCAAACTCCTTTAATGACATATTGATTTCCTTTCCCTTCAAGCTGTCACATACAACGATGCTACTATTACCTATGCCGAACAAGGAAAGCCATACATTGCCATGGGGAAGAAAATTTACAACGAAATTACGATAGGTCGTATGATAGAAAGTGGAGGAACCGTGATCTGAAGTCATGAAACCTTGCCTGAATAATTGCAATATACGTTTCTGTACCGTGTCTGGAATCTGTGTATCAATTTCATAAAACTTTTGTTCTGTAAATGAAAGCCATATAGCACGAACATGAGTAGGCATTCCTAATCCAGGGTCGCTTTCTAACACACCTCTACCAGCACTGGGGTAACCTATTCCGTTGTGCATATTGCTCTCCATCACATCCTGCTCATACCCTTCCTTACCAAATTTAACCCAAACATCTTTAGTTTCTACAGGATAGTTTTTTGGTGCTGCACCGCAAGCCTCCCAAGGAAATTCTGTCCTTGTACTATTTCTCATTTCATTACAAGAAAACATTGTCATACTCAATAAAAAAAATAAAATGGAAAAACAAAAACTCTTCACCACTATTTAATCTTTTGCTATGTAAACTTTATCTTTACTGGTAAGATTCATCTTTTTTATAGATTTTATCTTAATAATGTCATCACTTTCTATACTCAGATTCCCATGAGAAAGCAAATACGATTCATTTACTATTTCCTGATTCATAGAACCTTCAATGCGGTGGGTAACGTCGCCAACCACTTTTGTAGATAGATTTTCTTGAACTTGTACAGTAGCATTACCATCAACTCCGATGGAGCTATTACCACCTATTGCTACATTAGAATCCTCTCCCACCTGCATTGTAAAGTTCTTGCCCACATTTACATTCATATTCTCTGATGCGTTGATGTTGACATTCTTTGTGTTGACATTTACTTCTTCGGCAGAAGATATGGTGATGGTGCCATTTAATTCATCAATGAAGATTTTGTTGGCACGGGTTGTCTGTAGGAGGATGGTATGGGCAGTATCGTCAAAGGTGACGGTCGAGCCGCTTCGGGTGGTAAGGCTTTTCTTGTGGTTGGCAGCAAAGCCTCCACTACCTGTAACTCCGTTAAAGAGGCTACCCATAACGTATGGTCTTGCAGGGTCTCCATGACGGAAACCGAGGAGGACTTGGTCGCCTACTTCTGGGATAAATACAAAACCACGGTTGCTCTTTACGTCACTACTGCTACCGCCATCTGGTGTCATCACACGTACCCAGCCTGTCTGCATACCATCCGTCTGCCAATTCATACGCACGCGCACACGACCCTTGCCCTGTGGGTCAGCATTGCTGAGCACAGTTGCCATCTGTGTTTCAGCTAATGGCATACGAACCTTTGGACTTGGCAGTACTTTTATCGTTGCAGGGATAGCCTTGAAGCGGTTTTTGTAATAACTTCCTTGGCTCACCTCGTGTGTTATCTCGATGATGATAAAGTTACCTAAACTCTCCTTAGATATATTTCCTACACGTTCCAAGAATGAGCTGTAGAGACTTATAACGGAACCTACACGCAGGGTTGGCACCTGACTCTCAGCTGTGATATAATGTGTCTCTGCAGTCTCAGCCGCTTGCTTACGCCCCATGTAGTTAATAAGCTCCGTCTCATTGCTGACACGTGGCAGTGCATGCTGTCGTGCGGGTTTTGAGAACATACCTAATGATGCACGGAAAGCCTCACCCGCAAGTTTGTCATGACCATATGCCAAGTCTGGCGTCATACGTTGCATCTCACGGTCAGCACCAGAGTGATAAGAGAACACCTGCTCAGAGCGTGCGAGGGTCTGTAAACCAATGTCAAGTGAGGACAGTGTTGTTCCATATTCCAATATTATAGGGTCAGCCAATTTCCTTGGTTTACCAAAGATGAGTTTAGTTCCATCGAAATACATCCACTCTTGATACTGATGAGCAAGACGACGGATAAAGTCGAAGTCAGACTCTTCATACTGGCAGATAAAGTCTTTGGTTTCCTTGAATGCAGGATTCAACTCTAATTGCACCTTAGCTTGTTCGCACAGCTTTTTCACTACATCCCCAATGGTTCTATCATTCCATGAGAAGCAGCTATGAGCCGTTTCCATTCTGTAAGTAGCAGAGTAGCCAGAAACGATGATACATCCAAAGTCACTTCCCTCTCGGTGTAATTGTACATTTGTCACCACACCTACGAAGATAGGAGTATTTGCAGCCTTCACAACGATGCTTTCTCCGAGCCAGTCCTTGCTGCTATTGATATTATGTACATATCTATTACTACCCGTTTCCAATTCAACAGACATTTGGAATCGATGATGTGTACCTATGTTTTGTTCGATTTGTAGAGAAATAAAAGAAGAAAGAGACTTCTTTCCTATGCTGATAGTAATGGGGTTGAAAGGAATTGACATGGGTTGTTTGTTTTGAAAATTAAAAGCTAATTGGCTTATACGGCATTACATTTAGAATCTCAAGGGAAAGCAATCGGAGTATGTAGGATAGTAAAGTTCCCCCTCGCTTGAGTAAGAAACGAAAAAGGACTATGCCGAGTACGAAGGCTCAGCATAGTCCTGATGTTTCTCAGACTTATGTGCGAGGCCAACGGTTGTCAAGCTCAGCATTGCCCACGGTGATATTCTCAGCAGAGAAAGTCATAGCGATGGTCATAGGAGCCTCGTTGTTAACGTCGAGTGTTTCCTTGTAGTGAACGATGTAAGCATTCTTGAAAGAAATCTCCTTCATTTTAGCATCCTCTTCGCTCTTCTTGTAAACGATCTTACCCTCAACAGGCTTGAACTGGCTGTTAAGCATAGCCTCGATAGTAGAAGTGTCATCAGTAGACTCGATAGTTACACTGATACGACCGCCAGAGATGCTTGATGCAGGCTGACCCTTCTTGTCAGTTGTACGGCTAAACTCGTAGTTAGAATAGAGTACGTCATACTCCTTACCACCCAATTCCAAAGTTGCTCTAAATGAACTCATAATTGAAAAGTTTTAAGTTGTTAGAAAAAAATGATAAACGAGGCACCCTTATCATCTCCTTTACCAGAAAACAAAAAAGAGAAAACCTCAACAACTTCTTGAAGTCCCCTCTGTACGGCTGTTAAACAGTCTTGCTCTTGGAAGAAGAGGAAGATTTGCAATCTGTTGTTTTACGATGCCAAAAGTAGAAAGATATTTTTATAAAAGCAAAAGAAAAACATAAAATAACATGGGTTTAACATCTAATAAGCAAAATCCTCACCTTACTTCGAAAGTAGAGGGAATACCTAATTATAATAAGAATAAACTTGGCAACTCATCAGTCTGTTTACTAATCCATTTTTCTATCCTCATAGAACTGTAAATAATTTTCGACCTTCTATATTTCCATTTATGCTTAATAGCACGTCAAGAGATGGTATCTTCCACGCCCAAAGAGGCTTGTTTATTCAACAGGAGATCGTGAGACAAGAAAAAACAAATAGTTAGAACGGAAGATGAATATAAACATCTTTCTCGCAAAATGAAATAAAGAGCCAGTGTTCCGATAATCTCATAAAGTGTCAGTTTTGGTTAAGATAGTATGATTAGTTTCGTCTTTTAAGTCTTATCTTTGCATCGTAAATATCTAAAAACTAAAATTGATAAATGAAGATGAATAGAAGATTCCTTTTAACAATCCTATTACTTCTACTTCTCCCTGTAATTGGAAGAGCACAAACAAGAGAGAGTCTATCACTGACACCACAGATGGGGTGGAGCTCATGGAACAATTTTCAAGGCAACATTAATGAAGATATTATAAAGAGCATAGCCGATGCCATGGTGGCAAGCGGACTAAAAGATGCTGGTTATACATATATAAATATAGACGATTGCTGGCATGGTAAACGTGATGCTGATGGATTTATACAGGCTGACCCTAAGCATTTTCCACATGGAATAAAGGCTCTTGCCGACTATGTTCACTCACGTGGACTAAAGTTAGGTATCTATAGCGATGCCGGTTCTGAAACATGTGCAGGTCGTCCAGGTTCATTAGGTCATGAGTATCAAGATGCTTTGCAATATGCCCGTTGGGGGATTGATTATCTGAAGTATGACTGGTGTAATACAACCAATGTTAATGCACAAGGTGCTTACCAACTAATGCGTGATGCCATTCAGGCTGCTGGTCGACCTATTTTCTTCTCTATGTGTGAGTGGGGCGATAACCACCCTTGGCGCTGGGCAAAGGGTATTGGCGACTCATGGCGTATAGGACCAGATATTTGGTGTTCGTTTGATTCTACGCACGTATTCCCAACGTATATACAATGTAGCATCATAGACTGTATCAATCGTAATGACAGCCTGCGGAGCTATGCAGGACCTGGACATTGGAACGACCCAGACATGTTAGAAGTAGGAAATGGTTTATCAGTCAATCAAGACCGTGCACACTTCACTATGTGGTGTATGATGGCGAGTCCACTTATTCTTGGAAATGATGTACGCAATATGAGTGATGAGACGAAAGCTATCTTAACTAATAGAGACCTTATTGCTATTGATCAAGATAAACTTGGAGTACAGGGACTTCGTTTCCTCATTCGTGAGGGACTCGAATATTGGTTCAAGCCTTTATCCAATGGAGATTGGGCAATGACCATCTTTAATCCTACACGTCAATCGCTCTCTTGTTCACTCAATTGGCAAGACTTCAATCTTACAGATAAAGAAGTAAGCAAGAGAAGTACAGCCTTTGATCAGCATGTTTATAAGATAAAGAATTTATGGACTGGACGAATGGAAGGGAAAACAACGCTCAAATCAAAAATTGAACGTAAAGTGTCAGTTCCTGCACAAGATGTGATAACTTATCGTTTAATAAAACAATAGTTTAAGTCTGAGAGAAGCATTTATGTTTTTTCTCTCCACATTCATAACCTACACAACTAATAAAGATAATGAAACGGTTAATATTTATCTTCAGCTTTCTATTGCTGATAAGTTTTAATCTCTGTGCACAGATACGCGGAAGTGAGATTGCAGTAATGGTTCAACCCGATCATGCAAGTTGGAACTATCGTTTAGGGGAGAATGCTATCTTTAAGGTAACTGTACTGAAAGAGGGCTGTCCTCTCCCCCAAGCGAAAGTTGATATAGAGGCTGGACCAGTTATGTATCCTGATGTAAAACAAAAGGATGTTGTCTTGCGGGATGGCACGACTACTTGGAAAGCGTCTATGAAGACAGCTGGTTTCTATCGGCTGAAAGTTGTGGCGCACATCGGTAATAAGACACATGAAGGCTTGTGTACAGTTGGTTTTGCACCAGAGACGCTCCAGCCAACAGACAACTGTCCTGCAGACTTTGATCAATTCTGGACAAAAACATATCAAGAGGCAAGTCAATATCCACTTGATGCTCATCGTCGTCTTTTACCTGAGCGCTGCACCGATCGTGTAACGGTTTATGAAGTAAGTTTCAATGGGATTAATTCTGGTAGCCGAATCTATGGTATCCTTTGTATTCCAACAGCATTCAAGGAACCACGTCCTGCACTACTTCGTGTACCTGGGGCAGGTGTTAGACCTTATCAAGGTGATATATATATGGCTGACCGCGGAGCTATTACACTCGAAATAGGTGTTCATGGCATACCTGTCACGATGCAGCAGCAGGTGTACGATGATCTCCTGCATGGTGCATTAAATGGTTATTGGGAAGCTAATCTTGATAACTTGTATCAAATGCCATATAGACGTATATTTATTGGAGCATTGAGAGCTGTAGATTATCTTACCCAGTTACCTGAATGGGATGGGAAAACGTTAGGTGTAACAGGCTCAAGCCAAGGTGGAATGTTATCATTGGTATGTGGAGCCCTGCACCCAAAGGTCAGTTTTATAGGTGCTGTTCATGCTGCCATGTGCGACCATACAGCCTCTCTACATGGTAAGGCTTGCGGTTGGCCACATTATTTCTATGGTCAGAAGAATCCTGACAGTAAGAAAGTAGTTAATAGTGGGTACTTTGATGGAGTAAATTTTGCACGTAGGCTGAAAGTTCCATGCTGGATTTCATTTGGATATAACGATGAGGTTGTCCCACCGAACACTACCTATGCCACTTATAACGTTATAAAGAGTATGAAGACGTTAAGTGTTTATCAGGAGACAGGTCATTATTGGTTCCAAGAACAATGGGACGAATGGGAGGAGTGGATAGCCAAAGAATTGAAACTATAATCATGTAACTTCAAGAAGTTATGCGAAGTGTAAGATATTTCCTTTTAGTCATTTGTCTTCTTTGTGCAGTTTCTATAAAGGCACAGTCTTTTGTCACTGTTGAGAACGGAAGGTTTTGTTGTAATGATAAGCCCTATACTTTCATAGGTGCAAACTATTGGTATGCAGCTATTTTAGGTTCAACAGGAAAGGGCGGAAATCGGAGAAGACTAAATAAAGAACTTGATGAATTGAAACGGCTTGGCATCACAAACCTCCGTATTTTAGTGGGTAGTGATGGGGATGATGACTCGAAATGGAAAGTTAAGCCAGTTCTTCAGACAGCACCAGGTGTGTATAATGACTCTCTCCTTGCAGGACTTGATTATCTTATGCTACAGCTACAGGCTCGCAATATGGTAGCTGTTCTCTACCTGAATAATTCATGGGAGTGGAGTGGCGGCTATGGCTTCTATCTGGAAAATGCTGGTGCAGGGAAGGCAGTGCAACCTAATGTAGCCGGATATCCAGCTTATATGAAATATGCCTCACAATTTGCCACTAACTCCAAAGCACAAGAACTATTCTTCAATCATGTGAAGTTTATTGTCTGTCGTATCAATCGTTATACTGGTAAACGATACATTGATGATCCATCCATCATGTCATGGCAGATAGGGAATGAGCCTCGTGCTTTTGATAAGGCACTCCTCCCTGCTTTTGAAGGTTGGCTTTCTAAGGCTGCAGCTTTGATAAAGAGCCTTGATAAGAACCACTTGGTAAGTGTCGGGTCAGAAGGTGCATGGGGTTGTGAAGATGATTACGATGCTTGGCAGCGAATCTGCTCAGATCCAAATATCGATTATTGTAACATACATATATGGCCCTATAATTGGGGGTGGGCAAAACAAGATTCGCTAACGCAACATCTGAAGAATGCTGAAGCAATGTCAAAAGAGTATATTGAACGGCACTTGGCAATCTGCAGGCAACTGAATAAACCCCTTGTGGTGGAAGAGTTTGGATATCCAAGAGATAGGTTTTCTTTCTCAAAAAAATCAAGTACGACGGCACGTGACGCCTATTATAACTTCATTTTCTCACTGATGAAAGCTGATATTTCAAGAAGTGGATACTTTGCTGGTTGTAATTTCTGGGGTTGGGGTGGACATGCACAGCCACGGCATGAACAATGGCAGGCTGGTGACGACTATACTGGTGACCCTGCACAAGAACCCCAAGGACTTAACTCGGTATTCTCTACGGATAAGAGTACACTTAAAGTCATCAAAACAGCAATTACAAATCAATCTAAATAATCAATGAATGATGAGACAACTATTGACAATAGCCATTATGGCAATAACAATGAATGCAATGGCAGGAATAAAGGAACAACCTATTTATAAGAACCCGAAAGCAAGTATTGAGCAACGTGTCAATGACCTCTTGAGCAGAATGACGCTCGAAGAGAAAGTAGGACAGATGAATCAGCTTGTGGGTATTGAGCATTTTAAGCAGAATTCAGCCTCAATGACGGCAGAAGAGTTGGCAACAAACACAGCAAGTGCCTTCTATCCTGGCGTTACAGTAAAGGACATGGAGGATTGGACACGACGTGGACTTGTTTCATCGTTCTTACATGTGTTAACCATGGAAGAGGCAAACTACTTACAGAAACTCAGTATGCAAAGCCGTTTACAAATACCTCTTCTCATCGGTATTGATGCAATTCATGGTAATGCAAAATGTAAAGGCAATACTGTTTATCCAACAAATATTGGATTGGCATCATCGTTTGATGTGGATATGGCTTATAAAATAGCTCGACAAACAGCTGAAGAGATGCGTGCAATGAATATGCATTGGAATTTCAACCCGAATGTTGAAGTGGCTCGTGATGCACGATGGGGACGTTGTGGTGAAACCTTTGGTGAAGACCCTTATCTGGTAACCTTAATGGGGGTAGCAACAAACAAAGGTTATCAGCGTAATTTAGATAATGTACAGGACGTATTAGGTTGTGTAAAACATTTCGTAGGAGGGTCATATTCTATCAATGGAACAAATGGTGCACCATGTGAAGTCTCTGAGCGCACCTTACGGGAAGTATTCTTCCCACCTTTCAAGGCAGCTATTCAACAAGGAGGAGACTGGAATGTGATGATGTCACATAATGATTTGAATGGTGTACCTTGCCATACAAATAGTTGGCTTATGACTGATGTCTTGCGTAAAGAATGGGGATTCAGAGGTTTCATTGTAAGTGACTGGATGGATATTGAGCATTGTGTGGACCAACATCGCACTGCTGCCAACAATAAAGAGGCTTTTTATCAGAGTATTATGGCAGGAATGGATATGCACATGCATGGACCAGAATGGCAAACAGCTGTAGTTGAATTAGTGAAAGAGGGTAGAATACCTGAAAGCAGAATAGATGAAAGCGTCAGACGAATATTGACTGTGAAATTTAGACTGGGACTCTTTGAACACCCTTATAGTGATGCAAAAACACGTGACCGTGTTATCACCGACCCTGAACACAAACGCACAGCTTTGGAAGCATCACGTAATAGTATCGTCTTGTTAAAGAATGAGAATGACCTATTACCACTCGATGCACAGAAATATAAAAAAGTATTGGTGACTGGTATCAATGCTAACGACCAAAATATTATGGGTGATTGGAGTGAACTTCAACCAGAGGATCAGGTTTGGACTGTCTTACGCGGATTGAAAAGTGTCTCACCAACTACGGATTTCAAGTTCGTTGATCAAGGCTGGGATCCACGCAACATGTCGCAAGCACAAGTTAATGCAGCTGTAGCTGCAGCCAAAGACTGTGACCTTAATATTGTTTGTTGTGGTGAATATATGATGCGCTTCCGCTGGAATGAACGTACTTCAGGAGAAGACACTGATCGTGACAATCTTGACCTTGTAGGACTACAAAATCAACTGATACAACGATTGAATGAAACAGGAAAACCTACTATTGTTGTTATTATCAGTGGTAGACCACTCAGCCTTCGTTATGCAGCAGAGCATGTTCCTGCTATTATCAATGCGTGGGAACCTGGACAGTTTGGAGGACAGGCGATTGCAGAGATAATATATGGTAAGGTAAATCCCTCGGCTAAACTTGCTATGACTATACCACGAAGTGCAGGACAAATATCAACATGGTATAACCATAAACGTTCTGCTTTCTTCCATCCCGCTGTGTGTACAGATAATAAGCCGCTCTATCCTTTTGGATATGGACTGAGTTATACAAGTTTCCGATATAGTAATTTGAAACTTAGCAAACAAATTATTCCAAACGATGGTAAAACTCAGATAATAGCGAGTGTGACCATTGAGAATACTGGTCAACGTGATGGTGTGGAGATTTGTCAATTGTATATTAACGATCTTGTATCATCGGTCTCTCGTCCTGTGAAAGAGTTAAAGGATTTCCTACGTGTGGAATTAAAGGCAGGAGAGAAGCGCACTGTTGAGTTTACTATTACACCAGATAAACTGGCTTTCTATGATCTCAATATGAACCCAATAGTAGAAGCTGGTGAGTTTGAGGTTATGATAGGTGGAAGTAGTCGTGATGAAGATTTACAAAAAGCAACCTTTACAATTCAGTGAAATGAGAAAAGTTATCCTTATTATAGCAATAGCTTTGCTAACAATTAATGCAGTAGCGCGCAAGAATATGCAGAAGACACCAGCAGAACAACTTATCGAATGTCTACAACAACTTAGAAAGTATGGTATAATGTTTGGTCATCAAGATGCTCTTTTCTATGGAACAACATGGAAATGGGAGTATGGAAGAAGCGATGTAAATGATGTTTGTGGTGATTATCCAGCAGTACTCGGTTGTGAACTGGGAGGATTGGAGTTGGGCAATGAGAAGAATTTGGACGGTGTCCCATTCGCTAAAATGCGCCAACAAATTATAGAACATTACAAGAAAGGAGGCATTATCACCATCAGCTGGCATCCTTATAACCCTGTAACAGGACAGAATGCTTGGAACACAGAGGGTGATGCTGTGGTAGCTGTTCTTCCTGGGGGTAAGGAGAATGTGAAGATGAAGTTGTGGCATAAACGATTAGCCTCTTTCTTTAAGTCACTTAAGGATAATAAGGGTAATAGCATCCCTGTTATTTTCCGTCCATGGCATGAGATGAGTGGCAGCTGGTTTTGGTGGGGATATCAACAATGCACCCCTGAACAGTATAAGGCTTTATATCAACTTACGTATAACACGATGAGACAAGCTGGTCTGTCTAACATTGTTTGGAGTTATTCGCCCAATGCACAGGCTGATGACACCGCTGAACATTATTTCCGATTTTATCCAGGCGATAAATATGTTGATGTGTTAGGTGTTGATTTATATCAGAATAATGGCAGACAAGACTTTATAAACCAATGTCAGAATGAGATGCAAATTATGTCAGCCTATGCAAAGAGTCATAATAAGCTGTATGCATTAACAGAGGCTGGCTACCGGAATACACCTGATGAGAAGTGGTACACATCAACGCTCTTACCAGGTATTAAGGGATTCAAACCATGTTATGTTCTACTTTGGCGAAATGCGTGGGATAATGCAGAGGAGAATTTCGGACCAGCTCCAGAGAAGGCATGTGCAAAAGATTTTAAAGAGATCTATAAACAAGGTGCATTCCTATTTCGTAGTCATTTGGAGAAATACACTGAAAAAAAGGAAATGTAATAGTCACAAAAATAATCAAAACGAATATGTCAATATTTAATTCAAAATTAAAAGAGATTAAGGATAGACATGAATCTTTACTGTCTATGCCAAACCACATGATAGAGAATGGTAATGGTATTTACGAGCGTTATACTAATCCCATTCTAACCGCAGAGCATACACCGCTGGAATGGCGATATGATATGGACGAGAAAACTAACCCCTTCCTGATGCAACGCATCATGATAAATGCAACTCTCAACGCTGGAGCTATGAAATGGGGAGATAAGTACCTATTGGTCGTCAGAGTGGAAGGGGCTGATCGCAAGAGTTTCTTTGCTGTGGCAGAAAGTCCGAATGGTGTGGATAATTTTCGCTTTTGGGAGAAACCAATCACTATGCCTGATACGGAGACACCTGCGACAAATATCTACGATATGCGTCTAACACAGCATGAGGACGGATATATCTATGGTGTGTTCTGCGCAGAGAGACACGATGATAGTCAGCCTGGTGATCTTTCTGCAGCTACCGCTACAGCAGGAATAGCACGTACAAAGGATTTGAAAACATGGGAACGTTTACCAGATCTTATCTCACCGAGCCAGCAACGTAATGTTGTACTTCATCCTGAGTTTGTAGATGGGAAGTATGCTTTCTATACACGCCCGCAAGATGGATTTATTGATACTGGTTCTGGCGGTGGCATTGGTTGGGCTTTAGTTGATGATATTACACATGCTGTTGTGCGTGAAGAGAAAATTATTAATGCACGCCATTACCACACCATCATGGAACAAAAAAATGGTGAAGGTCCCCACCCTATTAAGACTCCACAAGGATGGTTGCATCTTGCACATGGCGTGAGAGGTTGCGCCAGTGGATTGCGCTATGTTCTCTATATGTATATGACTGCTTTGGATGATCCTACACGTGTGATAGCACAGCCAGGAGGTTATCTCCTTGTACCCGAGGGGGGCGAATATATAGGTGACGTCATGAATGTAGTCTTCTCAAATGGCTGGATTGCTGATGAGGATGGGCGTGTGTTTATCTATTATGCTTCTTCTGATACACGTATGCACGTGGCAACATCAACTGTGGAAAAATTAGTTGATTACTGTTTACACACACCGCAAGATGGCTTTACTACAGCAGCAAGTGTAGAAACAATTAAGAAACTCATTGCTAAAAATCGTTCATTATGAAGATACATCTTAGCGAAAAGATAGGCTATGGACTGGGCGATATGTCGTCATCCATGTTCTGGAAACTGTTTGGAGCTTATCTTATGATTTTTTATACTGATGTGTTTGGTATCTCGGCAGCAGTCGTTGGAACCATGTTCGCCATTACGCGTGTATGGGACTCTTTTTTTGATCCCATTGTTGGCGTTATGGCTGATCGAACCACATCACGTTGGGGACATTTTCGACCTTATCTGCTCTATCTTGCTTTGCCATTCGGGTTGATTGGCATATTGACTTTTCTGACTCCTCCATTTGGCGAGACAGGAAAGATAGTATATGCCTTTATTACCTATGCACTAATGATGATGGTCTATTCGGCTATCAATGTGCCTTATGCCTCATTGTTGGGAGTAATGAGTCCTGATTCTGCCGACCGAAACACGTTAGCCACTTATCGCATGACATTTGCTTATATAGGCTCGTTCTTAGCTTTATTACTCTTTATGCCATTGGTAAACGCTTTCAGCGGTAATGATAGCCATAGCTCTGTGTATGGCTGGCTTACTGCACCACAGTTTGGTTGGCTAATGGCTGTTGTAGTAATTGCTATTGTGTGCATTCTGCTTTTCTTAGGTTGTTTTGCACTGACAAGGGAACGTGTGAAATCTGTAAAGAAAGAGAAAACATCCTTGAAGACTGATATTTGCGACCTATTGCATAACCGACCATGGTGGATTCTGCTTGGTGCAGGTGTTGCCTCGCTGGTCTTTAATTCTATACGTGATGGAGCCACCGTTTATTATTTTAAGTATTATGTTGACGAGACTTCTGTTGGTAGTATTACGTTTTTAGGGCTTCCGTTTGTTCTTAGTGGACTTTACTTAGCTGTTGGACAAGCTGCCAATATATTAGGAATAATTCTTGCAGCTCCTATCAGTAATCGTATAGGAAAAAGACACACCTTTATGGGAGCAATGGCTATTGCTGCTTTACTGAGTATTGGCTTCTTTTGGCTTAATAAGGATCAACTCTTCCTTATTTTCTTGCTACAAACGCTTATCAGCATCTGTGCGGGTAGTATCTTCCCATTGCTTTGGAGCATGTATGCTGACTGTGCTGATTATAGTGAACTGAAAACAGGGAATCGGGCAACGGGGCTGATATTCTCTTCTTCTTCGATGAGTCAGAAATTCGGTTGGGCTTTTGGTACAGCTATAACAGGCTGGATGCTTGCGCAGTTTGGATTTCAAGCTAATGCTGTTCAGTCGGCTGAAACGATACAAGGTATAAAAATGTTCCTCTCTATTTTGCCTGCTATTGGAGCTTTGTTATCATTAGCTTTTATCTTCTTCTATCCTCTTTCAGAAACAAAGATGAAATCAATAACTACTGAACTACAAGAAAAAAGAAAATGATTATGTATAAACTGAAGAAAGAGTTACAAAGCGAACTTACAGAGAATATTCTCCCTTTCTGGTTGAATAAGATGGTTGATGAACATAATGGCGGTTTTCTGGGTAGAATAGATGGGAATGGTAATCCCATACCTACAGCCGAAAAAGGAGCCGTACTAAATGCTCGTATCCTTTGGGCTTTTGCTGCCGCATATAGAGTACTACATAAGCCAGAGTATCTTGAAGGTGCAATAAGGGCGAAGGACTATTTTATTTCTCATTTCATCGACAAGCAAGAGGGAGGTGTATTCTGGAGCTTAGATGCGAAAGGGAATATACTTGATAGCAAGAAACAGACTTATGCTATTGGATTTGCTATCTACGGATTAAGCGAATTTGCACGTGCAACGGGTGATGAAGAATGCTTGATGTATGCAAAACAACTGTATAATGACATTGAGCAACATGCTTTTGACTCTATAAACAATGGGTATGTTGAAGCTTTAACACGTAACTGGCAGCCTATTGCTGACATGCGACTGAGTGATAAAGATGAGAATGGTTCACGAACAATGAACACACATTTGCATATTCTTGAACCTTACACAAATCTCTATCGTGTGTGGAAATCCCCAGAACTGGCTGAACGCATTAAGAATCTAATTAGTATATTCTTACAACGGTTGTATAACCCCAAGACAAACCATTTAGACCTCTTCTTTAATGATGAGTGGGAAGGCAAGCGTAACATACAAAGCTTTGGTCATGATATTGAAGCTGTATGGCTTTTGCATGAGGCTGCATTGGAGTTAGGTGAAAGACAGTTGCTGACAAAAGTGGAGACTGCTATAAAACGTATTGCGATAGCTGCTGATGAAGGTCTACAAGATGATGGTTCTATGATATATGAACGATGGACCGACACAGCAAAAGTTGACAACCAACGTCAATGGTGGGTGATGTGCGAGTGTATCATTGGGCATGTCGACCTTTATCAATATTTTGGTAATACAGAATCTCTCTGTATCGCACAAAGATGCTGGGACTATACTAAGCGGTATATCGTCGACCATAAACAAGGAGAATGGTTTTGGGGCTGTGACGAGAACACACATCCAAACATAATAGACGATAAGGCAGGCTTTTGGAAATGTCCATATCATAATACAAGAATGTGTTTAGAGATAATAGAGCGAGAAGCACTAATCAACAAGGCATAAATCTCTTCTTTCTTCCACAGTGTGGTACGTGCAATAAAGTATTACACCGAGTCGTTATCTAAAAAAATAATTCTTATGGATACATGTGTGTTACACGAAATTACACCTTTGATGGAGACGGATGCCCTTTATATTGCAGATAGGCGTAAAGGGAGCTTTTCTTATCCTGTGCATAATCATGAGGCTTTCGAACTAAACTTCGTAGAGAATGCCGCTGGGGTGGAAAGAATAGTTGGAGACAGTAATGAAGTGATTAGTGACTATGACTTAGTGCTCATCACTAATCCTACACTTGAACATGCATGGCTACAACATGAATGTAAAAGCACAGATATTCGGGAGATAACCATTCAGTTTAATTTCGGAGAAGGGACAAATGCTTACGACCAATTCTTTGGGAAGACCCCGTTTGAAAGTATCAGACGCATGATGAAAGAAGCGAGAATGGGACTGGCTTTCCCTGTTTCTGCAATCATGAAAGTGTATGAAAGGTTGAGCGAACTTAGTCAAATCAACGACCGATTCACTGCGTTGATGGAATTTATTAATATTTTGCATACCCTTTCCTTGACTACTGGTGCACGAACACTTGCCACAACAAGCTATGCACGGGTAAATGTTGAGGACGATAGTAAGCGTATTCTACGTGTAAAGAAGTACATCCTTGAGAACTATAAATATGAACTCCGTTTAAAGACATTAGCTGACTTAGCAAATATGAGTGAGGGTGCATTCTGTCGCTTTTTTAAGTTGCATACTGGGCGTAGATTAAGTGATTATATCATAGATATTCGCTTAGGATATGCCACGCGTATGCTGATAGATACAACAGACACCATATCTGAGATAAGTTTTAAATGTGGATATAACAACTTGAGTAACTTTAACCGTATTTTTAGAAGAAAAAAGGGTTGCTCTCCCACTGAGTTCCGTAATAATCAACACAAGATAAAAATCATAATTTAGTTATATGTTTCTAATCACTCCAAAGTCGTGATTAGAAAATAATGAAAAGTTACTTTTACATTAAACGCACATGTGTAGCATACTTGCTTATAAGGCTCAAAATTGCCAAGTTCCTCAATATTAAAAACAAATGCTAAAAGGCAAAGGATGCCCCCCAGCTCCCCAACATAGTACTTTTTTTAATAGAATGGAAGCCATATATTACCTCTTGTGTTAGAATAATATTATCCCCGTTCGCACTCTTTGTCTAATAGGTTTCCGCATTCTTTCTCACCAGTTCCTCATTCCTTTTTCATGCTTCTTGTGTCTTTCTTATCCGTATCTTTTATTAGTCTCATCATGATGAAACCAGTGTCTCATCGTGATGAAACCAGTGTCTCTTCACGATGAAACTTGTGTCTCATCACGATGAGACTAACATTATATGCGTGTGTAAATGATGCGCAACACGTTAGAAAGGAATGGGGAATAGGTGAGAAAGAATGCTGGAACAGGTGGAAAACGATTCGCAAACAGGTGAGAAAAACTGGGCGAACCTGTCAGTTTAGTATGAAAATAGTTCTACCTGTCGTGATTTTTCTACATATACAGGTAGTGCCTCTGGCTTATTCTCAAAAAAGCAATATGCCGTAAGGGCTGAACATAAGTTCATGATAAAGTTATGTACCGATCGATGTCGTGAATGTACGAGGTTCGCTTTTTTCTTTAGCAGTTCATTAATGCACTCGATGATATTCTTTTCCTTAGCATAATCTTATCCACATAGGCATAAGCTTCTTCTTTGCTTTAAGACAATGAACAAGTTGAATACCTTGACTGAACAGACTTTCTTTTAGAAGAATTTTCTTAAACCGAACTCACGTATACTTGTATATTTACATTCCATAGCATGGTCGATTTGTTGGATTTCGAGGTTTCTGGAAGTCATAAACACACACTCTCTATCCCTCTCTAATACTGTAATTTAGTTTTTGTTACAGTTGCTGTCACTTTTAACATTTACGACAACTCCCTTATAAACAGCATATTGTATCCATTAAAAATATGACCGTAGTGACAGCAACTTTCAAACTAGCATTGCCTTACTTAGTCTTTTCGCCACCAAATCCTTAGCCCTTATCAGAGCACTGCCACAATCTTCCTAATCTTATCCATGCGTTCCATATAAGAGTGGTTACGCTTAGACATGATAATTTCATACCTTGCTTGTAACCGAAGCAAGGGGTCGGCAGCAATGTCCAAAGCCTTTGCTATCAACAAAGCTATTTGTGTGTTAATAGGGCGATGACACACCACTCTATCTATAACAACACTTGCGAAATTCAAAGAAAATATGTACCTTTGTGGTAACAACAACAATAAGTTTCTGACTTTGCCCCTTGATTAAACTAAAAGCTGTGCTATCGGCATGACGGGCTATTTATTATGCCTTATAGAAATGATACATTGGTACAGGCTTTGTCGCTTTGGATTCCTGAGACTAAAGCAAAGTTTAACGACAATATGCAGGAAAATTATCCCTTCATCGTTACGAAAGATATGCCTAGGACAGATTTAGGAAGTAATATTATCAATACGACGTACCCACGTTTTGTTGCACGTTTCGTAGCTTTTAAAACACAATCTAACAACGAACGACTTTCGGAAAGAGACGAGCAGGCACGATTGGAATATTTGCGTCAACGTTTGCTAGCTATAGAGAACGGAAAAGAGGCTGCAAAGAGAAATATGTCGGTGCGCACGTATGTGGAAGTTATCCTTGGACGTGTATATGACGAGGAGTTTGACGAACCGCGCCCAGTGGCAAAGATTCCTGGCTTAAACGCTTATCTAGAGTTGCGTGGTTGTATGGACGAACTAAAGCCTGGTAGTAAAGAAGCCGACCCCGAATTTGCTCTGGAGATCCTTAAAAAAATGTCTGCATGGGCGCAAAATATTTGGAATAGAAAGGATAGGAAGAAATTGGCTTCAGTAAAGACAGAGCAGCAGCCGTTGCCGTCATGGGAAGAGGATTTCAACCCTGCACTTTTCCCAGCTATTTATCCAAAGCATGGAATAGGACTTGATTTAGTCGACCCCTCTCGTAGACCAGAGTTATCTTACGTTCGTACTTCAACCGATGGAACTGGTTATACGCATGAAGATATAGAGAGAATTAAGAGCGTGAAAATGGGTAATATGATTCGTGGTGAGTTCTAGTTGTGATTTGCTTGAAAATATGTACCTTTGTGGTAGCAACAACAACACGGACGGTGAAGCATGGCAGGCTATTGAGTTGTGATTTGCTTGAAAATATGTACCTTTGTGGTAGCAACAACAACGGTTTTAAAGTTGATAAATTTTCCTATTTGTTGTGATTTGCTTGAAAATATGTACCTTTGTGGTAGCAACAACAACTTCACGAGAGTTCTCAAGAGTATCTGAATGGTTGTGATTTGCTTGAAAATATGTACCTTTGTGGTAGCAACAACAACATCAGCATTAATACCATAACCTAAGTAATGGTTGTGATTTGCTTGAAAATATGTACCTTTGTGGTAGCAACAACAACATCAAATTTTTTCATATCACATAATAAATTGTTGTGATTTGCTTGAAAATATGTACCTTTGTGGTAGCAACAACAACTCATATCTTTGACGTTGAGCAGCAGGAGTAGTTGTGATTTGCTTGAAAATATGTACCTTTGTGGTAGCAACAACAACATAAAGATGATATAAATACTATAGCATTTGGTTGTGATTTGCTTGAAAATATGTACCTTTGTGGTAGCAACAACAACCGTTTAGTATTCTTACCGTATTCACAACAGTTGTGATTTGCTTGAAAATATGTACCTTTGTGGTAGCAACAACAACGGTTTTTAGCGTCCTACCGTCCTACATTCCGTTGTGATTTGCTTGAAAATATGTACCTTTGTGGTAGCAACAACAACACATTTGAATTTGGCGACGCGAAATTAGCAGTTGTGATTTGCTTGAAAATATGTACCTTTGTGGTAGCAACAACAACTCGTTATTGTCTGGGTTTACGAATGATGGCGTTGTGATTTGCTTGAAAATATGTACCTTTGTGGTAGCAACAACAACTATGTCATTTGATACTTATGATGAGGACGTGTTGTGATTTGCTTGAAAATATGTACCTTTGTGGTAGCAACAACAACTTTGGTGACTAATTAACGACTCAAAAGCAGGTTGTGATTTGCTTGAAAATATGTACCTTTGTGGTAGCAACAACAACATTAACATTATAATGGCAAGTCGTTGTCCGGTTGTGATTTGCTTGAAAATATGTACCTTTGTGGTAGCAACAACAACAGCATGCTGTACCACGTTGCCGAATGGGGCGTTGTGATTTGCTTGAAAATATGTACCTTTGTGGTAGCAACAACAACTAGTAGTAGAATTGTTATCTACTTCCTCGTGTTGTGATTTGCTTGAAAATATGTACCTTTGTGGTAGCAACAACAACGATGTTATGGGTGGAATGGCTGGAGTAGCAGTTGTGATTTGCTTGAAAATATGTACCTTTGTGGTAGCAACAACAACGGTCTTTTTGCATAGCCGTCTTAATCTTAGGTTGTGATTTGCTTGAAAATATGTACCTTTGTGGTAGCAACAACAACTGCGTGCTGTACCACGTTGCCAAAGGGTGCGTTGTGATTTGCTTGAAAATATGTACCTTTGTGGTAGCAACAACAACCAGGTGGAACGTGCAGGTATATTCAGTTCTGTTGTGATTTGCTTGAAAATATGTACCTTTGTGGTAGCAACAACAACTTAAGGAGATTCTTTTTATACTTCAACCCAGTTGTGATTTGCTTGAAAATATGTACCTTTGTGGTAGCAACAACAACTTTCGTGCTGTAATTATATATCTGATTGTTGTTGTGATTTGCTTGAAAATATGTACCTTTGTGGTAGCAACAACAACCCGTCAGCATTCCCAACCACACGTGGTATAGTTGTGATTTGCTTGAAAATATGTACCTTTGTGGTAGCAACAACAACAGAAGAGGATGCAAAGGCTCAAGAGTTATTGTTGTGATTTGCTTGAAAATATGTACCTTTGTGGTAGCAACAACAACGATTGCTCATAAATACGATTAAACGTATATGTTGTGATTTGCTTGAAAATATGTACCTTTGTGGTAGCAACAACAACTAGTTACCGTACACGGTCACTATTCGAGAAGTTGTGATTTGCTTGAAAATATGTACCTTTGTGGTAGCAACAACAACGGAAAATCCTTAATACCAGAATGAACATCAGTTGTGATTTGCTTGAAAATATGTACCTTTGTGGTAGCAACAACAACTAAATTTTGACAAATCAACACCTTTAGACAGTTGTGATTTGCTTGAAAATATGTACCTTTGTGGTAGCAACAACAACTTGCTTGCGGTCTGAAGTCCGAAATCAGGGTTGTGATTTGCTTGAAAATATGTACCTTTGTGGTAGCAACAACAACATAATTTCCGTACACGGCTACTAATTTTGAGTTGTGATTTGCTTGAAAATATGTACCTTTGTGGTAGCAACAACAACGAGTTAGGATATATAGCACACATGCCGATGTTGTGATTTGCTTGAAAATATGTACCTTTGTGGTAGCAACAACAACTCACTTTGACGGATATTCTGCTGTATATCGGTTGTGATTTGCTTGAAAATATGTACCTTTGTGGTAGCAACAACAACCATAAGTTCTTCATAAAGCACATCTGCTGTGTTGTGATTTGCTTGAAAATATGTACCTTTGTGGTAGCAACAACAACGGAAAATCCTTAATACCAGAATGTACATCAGTTGTGATTTGCTTGAAAATATGTACCTTTGTGGTAGCAACAACAACACCATTAACGGGGTTACATTTAATCGACGGTTGTGATTTGCTTGAAAATATGTACCTTTGTGGTAGCAACAACAACTGAAGTTATCATCTATCACATCATCTACTTGTTGTGATTTGCTTGAAAATATGTACCTTTGTGGTAGCAACAACAACTAGGCTTGATAGAAGTTAACCAATCCTTTGTTGTGATTTGCTTGAAAATATGTACCTTTGTGGTAGCAACAACAACTGCGTGTTGAACCACGTTGCCAAATGGTGCGTTGTGATTTGCTTGAAAATATGTACCTTTGTGGTAGCAACAACAACTATGTCATTCGATACCTATGATGAGGATGTGTTGTGATTTGCTTGAAAATATGTACCTTTGTGGTAGCAACAACAACGTAGGCTTTATAGAAGTAAGCCAATCCTTCGTTGTGATTTGCTTGAAAATATGTACCTTTGTGGTAGCAACAACAACGGTATAGTTACCGTACACGGTGACTAAAAGTTGTGATTTGCTTGAAAATATGTACCTTTGTGGTAGCAACAACAACAAATAGCCAAACTTATCAGCTTGGAATGTAGTTGTGATTTGCTTGAAAATATGTACCTTTGTGGTAGCAACAACAACGTAGTCGTGTACTAATTGTATCTACTGGCAGTTGTGATTTGCTTGAAAATATGTACCTTTGTGGTAGCAACAACAACTAGTCGCGTGCTAATTGTATCTACTGGCAGTTGTGATTTGCTTGAAAATATGTACCTTTGTGGTAGCAACAACAACCCGCCAGAGTGCTATATGAGCTATACGACGTTGTGATTTGCTTGAAAATATGTACCTTTGTGGTAGCAACAACAACGAATGTAGGCGAGGGCATAACAGCATTTCGTTGTGATTTGCTTGAAAATATGTACCTTTGTGGTAGCAACAACAACTTATCTACTTTTTCTTTATTCCTAATAATAGTTGTGATTTGCTTGAAAATATGTACCTTTGTGGTAGCAACAACAACTATGAATGAACAATTTGTTTCTGATTATAAGTTGTGATTTGCTTGAAAATATGTACCTTTGTGGTAGCAACAACAACAACGCATCCCGCCGTGCATTCAACCAGCAGGTTGTGATTTGCTTGAAAATATGTACCTTTGTGGTAGCAACAACAACGAGACTACCGCAATAGATGCGACAGACAATGTTGTGATTTGCTTGAAAATATGTACCTTTGTGGTAGCAACAACAACCGCACGGGAAAACAACACCTTTAAACGATTGTTGTGATTTGCTTGAAAATATGTACCTTTGTGGTAGCAACAACAACTAACATTTGAGTTAGGAGTAGCAAAATTAGGTTGTGATTTGCTTGAAAATATGTACCTTTGTGGTAGCAACAACAACGTTTATCATCAAGTACTTGTCCCTGATTCAGTTGTGATTTGCTTGAAAATATGTACCTTTGTGGTAGCAACAACAACTAACATTTGAGTTAGGAGTAGCAAAATTAGGTTGTGATTTGCTTGAAAATATGTACCTTTGTGGTAGCAACAACAACGTTTATCATCAAGTACTTGTCCCTGATTCAGTTGTGATTTGCTTGAAAATATGTACCTTTGTGGTAGCAACAACAACTCTTTGCGGTATCATTTGGGCTAAGATACGTTGTGATTTGCTTGAAAATATGTACCTTTGTGGTAGCAACAACAACAACGGAATTTGTCCAGTCATAAAAGTCATAGTTGTGATTTGCTTGAAAATATGTACCTTTGTGGTAGCAACAACAACTTGAGTAAGTTCTTTTTATACTTCAGACCAGTTGTGATTTGCTTGAAAATATGTACCTTTGTGGTAGCAACAACAACACGAAGATATATACTTCCCCTATCACCGTGTTGTGATTTGCTTGAAAATATGTACCTTTGTGGTAGCAACAACAACCTCGAATGCGGGAAAAATGTCAGAGCATGGTTGTGATTTGCTTGAAAATATGTACCTTTGTGGTAGCAACAACAACTAGTTTGTCATTTTGAGATTTCGGAAGTCGTTGTGATTTGCTTGAAAATATGTACCTTTGTGGTAGCAACAACAACTAGCCGTGAAACGAAAATCCGCAGAAGCAGGTTGTGATTTGCTTGAAAATATGTACCTTTGTGGTAGCAACAACAACTTGAGTAGATTCTTTTTATACTTTAATCCAGTTGTGATTTGCTTGAAAATATGTACCTTTGTGGTAGCAACAACAACTAACATTTGAGTTAGGAGTAGCAAAATTAGGTTGTGATTTGCTTGAAAATATGTACCTTTGTGGTAGCAACAACAACGTTTATCATCAAGTACTTGTCCCTGATTCAGTTGTGATTTGCTTGAAAATATGTACCTTTGTGGTAGCAACAACAACTCTTTGCGGTATCATTTGGGCTAAGATACGTTGTGATTTGCTTGAAAATATGTACCTTTGTGGTAGCAACAACAACAACGGAATTTGTCCAGTCATAAAAGTCATAGTTGTGATTTGCTTGAAAATATGTACCTTTGTGGTAGCAACAACAACTTGAGTAAGTTCTTTTTATACTTCAGACCAGTTGTGATTTGCTTGAAAATATGTACCTTTGTGGTAGCAACAACAACACGAAGATATATACTTCCCCTATCACCGTGTTGTGATTTGCTTGAAAATATGTACCTTTGTGGTAGCAACAACAACCTCGAATGCGGGAAAAATGTCAGAGCATGGTTGTGATTTGCTTGAAAATATGTACCTTTGTGGTAGCAACAACAACTAGTTTGTCATTTTGAGATTTCGGAAGTCGTTGTGATTTGCTTGAAAATATGTACCTTTGTGGTAGCAACAACAACTAGCCGTGAAACGAAAATCCGCAGAAGCAGGTTGTGATTTGCTTGAAAATATGTACCTTTGTGGTAGCAACAACAACTTGAGTAGATTCTTTTTATACTTTAATCCAGTTGTGATTTGCTTGAAAATATGTACCTTTGTGGTAGCAACAACAACAGTCTTTTCAGCATTAACAACAGACAAATCGTTGTGATTTGCTTGAAAATATGTACCTTTGTGGTAGCAACAACAACCAGCGGTTACAGAACGATGCTCAGAGGCAGTTGTGATTTGCTTGAAAATATGTACCTTTGTGGTAGCAACAACAACAGCGAATTAAGCTTGTAATTAATATAATATGTTGTGATTTGCTTGAAAATATGTACCTTTGTGGTAGCAACAACAACCCTTTTGACATTCGCTTAAGTCCAGTACAGGTTGTGATTTGCTTGAAAATATGTACCTTTGTGGTAGCAACAACAACATAATTACCGTACACGGCTACGAGTTCTGAGTTGTGATTTGCTTGAAAATATGTACCTTTGTGGTAGCAACAACAACGTTATCATCATTGAACACATTACCTTGATTGTTGTGATTTGCTTGAAAATATGTACCTTTGTGGTAGCAACAACAACTTACCGTCAGCACCGGTAGCTTTATCAGGGGTTGTGATTTGCTTGAAAATATGTACCTTTGTGGTAGCAACAACAACAAGGAGATTAAAAAGAGATATTGAAAGATTGTTGTGATTTGCTTGAAAATATGTACCTTTGTGGTAGCAACAACAACTCCGCATATACTCGGCAACCTCCCAGCGGGTTGTGATTTGCTTGAAAATATGTACCTTTGTGGTAGCAACAACAACGCTTGTCATCAAGTACTTGTCCTTGATTCAGTTGTGATTTGCTTGAAAATATGTACCTTTGTGGTAGCAACAACAACGGATTGACAAAGGAGGGTAAGCACACATCGGTTGTGATTTGCTTGAAAATATGTACCTTTGTGGTAGCAACAACAACCAACATTTGAATTTGGCGATGCAAAGTTAGGTTGTGATTTGCTTGAAAATATGTACCTTTGTGGTAGCAACAACAACTTTTTGCCGTATCGTTTGGAGAAAGGTACTGTTGTGATTTGCTTGAAAATATGTACCTTTGTGGTAGCAACAACAACTTGCTTGTGAACCGAAAGTCCGCAGAAGCAGGTTGTGATTTGCTTGAAAATATGTACCTTTGTGGTAGCAACAACAACATCTTCTTCTGCTTTATGAGTTTGCGCCTCGTTGTGATTTGCTTGAAAATATGTACCTTTGTGGTAGCAACAACAACTGTTTTACTTATTTTCTCTTTCTTCCTGAAGTTGTGATTTGCTTGAAAATATGTACCTTTGTGGTAGCAACAACAACTGCTTGTGAAACGAAAATCCGCAGATGCAGGTTGTGATTTGCTTGAAAATATGTACCTTTGTGGTAGCAACAACAACCATTTAAGCGTACGCAATACAATATATTAGGTTGTGATTTGCTTGAAAATATGTACCTTTGTGGTAGCAACAACAACCAACATTTGAATTTGGCGTGGCAAAATTAGGTTGTGATTTGCTTGAAAATATGTACCTTTGTGGTAGCAACAACAACATAAAATTATAATAATTGGTTTTACTTTTAGTTGTGATTTGCTTGAAAATATGTACCTTTGTGGTAGCAACAACAACTCGTCAACAAAACCTTTATCGTAAGAGATCGTTGTGATTTGCTTGAAAATATGTACCTTTGTGGTAGCAACAACAACTGCACCAGTACTTTTGTTTGGTGAATAGGGTTGTGATTTGCTTGAAAATATGTACCTTTGTGGTAGCAACAACAACGATAGTGCAAAATGGAATAGCAAAAAGGCTGTTGTGATTTGCTTGAAAATATGTACCTTTGTGGTAGCAACAACAACTTTAGACAGAAAGGACGGGTCAGAAGATTTGTTGTGATTTGCTTGAAAATATGTACCTTTGTGGTAGCAACAACAACTCACGCTTAGTAGCTTTACGAGGTTTTGCGTTGTGATTTGCTTGAAAATATGTACCTTTGTGGTAGCAACAACAACCTCTGTTGATCATAATGATCACCTTTAGTAGTTGTGATTTGCTTGAAAATATGTACCTTTGTGGTAGCAACAACAACAGCAACACCAGCAGCATTAACACCTGCATTGTTGTGATTTGCTTGAAAATATGTACCTTTGTGGTAGCAACAACAACAACATTTGAGTTCGGCGTGGCAAAATTAGGTTGTGATTTGCTTGAAAATATGTACCTTGTGGTAGCAACAACAACTCTTGCTTTAACTTATCATATTGCATCTTGTTGTGATTTGCTTGAAAATATGTACCTTTGTGGTAGCAACAACAACATTTAAGCGTACACAATACAATACATTAGGTTGTGATTTGCTTGAAAATATGTACCTTTGTGGTAGCAACAACAACACGTGAGAAGCGAGTTTTTAAGCGATTGAGTTGTGATTTGCTTGAAAATATGTACCTTTGTGGTAGCAACAACAACAAAATTGTGAATGATGTTGACCATAAACTTGTTGTGATTTGCTTGAAAATATGTACCTTTGTGGTAGCAACAACAACTAGCCACGACATCTACACTACCATCCTTTGGTTGTGATTTGCTTGAAAATATGTACCTTTGTGGTAGCAACAACAACAGGAGACAAATCCCAGCCTTCCTTACCAAGGTTGTGATTTGCTTGAAAATATGTACCTTTGTGGTAGCAACAACAACTGGTCAACTTCCTTTAGCGTCTCCTGTGTGTTGTGATTTGCTTGAAAATATGTACCTTTGTGGTAGCAACAACAACCGAATCTGTCAAGGATGATTATAATACATTGTTGTGATTTGCTTGAAAATATGTACCTTTGTGGTAGCAACAACAACTTAACATTAAAATGGCAAGTCGTTGACCGGTTGTGATTTGCTTGAAAATATGTACCTTTGTGGTAGCAACAACAACTGCATGCTGTACTACATTGCCGAAAGGTGAGTTGTGATTTGCTTGAAAATATGTACCTTTGTGGTAGCAACAACAACTCGGTAATTAGCCTATCGAGGTGGAATCCGTTGTGATTTGCTTGAAAATATGTACCTTTGTGGTAGCAACAACAACCGAACTGAAGTGCAGTAGGCAACGCGACACGTTGTGATTTGCTTGAAAATATGTACCTTTGTGGTAGCAACAACAACCTAATTCTTTCCCGGTGTATTCTCCACGAAGTTGTGATTTGCTTGAAAATATGTACCTTTGTGGTAGCAACAACAACTAAGTATTTAATTTTTAATTTGAATAACTGGTTGTGATTTGCTTGAAAATATGTACCTTTGTGGTAGCAACAACAACTATGGAGATAGTATTAACCCGTTCAAAATGGTTGTGATTTGCTTGAAAATATGTACCTTTGTGGTAGCAACAACAACACACACGATTACTATTTAGTGGGTCGAGCGTTGTGATTTGCTTGAAAATATGTACCTTTGTGGTAGCAACAACAACTATGCGATAGGCTCATAACGTGAACTATGGTTGTGATTTGCTTGAAAATATGTACCTTTGTGGTAGCAACAACAACCTTGTCGCAATCTACTTCCTTGCTTGTTTCGTTGTGATTTGCTTGAAAATATGTACCTTTGTGGTAGCAACAACAACGGTATAATTACCGTACACACTAACCAATCGTTGTGATTTGCTTGAAAATATGTACCTTTGTGGTAGCAACAACAACTTTGATGACTAATGAGTGCCTCAAAAGCAGGTTGTGATTTGCTTGAAAATATGTACCTTTGTGGTAGCAACAACAACTTAAGTAGATTTTTCTTATACTTCAGACCAGTTGTGATTTGCTTGAAAATATGTACCTTTGTGGTAGCAACAACAACGGAAAGTCTCTAATACCAGAATGGACATCAGTTGTGATTTGCTTGAAAATATGTACCTTTGTGGTAGCAACAACAACCGTTTCTTATAATGAACCACGCTATTTGTCGTTGTGATTTGCTTGAAAATATGTACCTTTGTGGTAGCAACAACAACAGACTATTCATAAGTTTCTGAATATCAATAAGATCGTTAGTTGTTAGAAGAAAATAAAAGTAATACCACAAAACAAAGAGGGTGTGTCAAAATGGACACATCCTCTTTTCTACTCCTCTTTACTTCATCTACCGCATAATTCGTTATTTACTGCAGCTATGCCGCTAATTTCATATAAAATGATTTGTTGGGCTTCCAATAGCTTATATAAACTTCTATAGAGCATCTGAAGGTGACTAAAAGTACCTCCATAATAGCTTTTAGCTCCTTGAGATTATTTTTTTTGCACATTTTTCCTATGTTAAAGGCAATAGCAAAGAAGGCAAAATCCATATTGACCTTGTCTTTTCCAAAATGCCTAAACCTCTTGTAGGCTTTATTGTATTTTGTTTGTCCAAAAACAGCTTCAGGTTCTATGCACCTTCGTCCTCGATGCTTGATGCCTTCTTCCGAGGTCAGTAGTTCCCGTGCCTTTTGTTTATAGTACTGTAGTTGGTGGTTTACTTCTATAATTCTGTTCCCTCTTGCCTTAAAACATGAGCCTCTCAACGGACAACCATCACAGCGTTCTGCCTGATAACGTACACTGTAAGTAACGAATCCATTAGAGGTTAGGGAACGCTTCATGCCTATACGCTTCATATGCTGTCCCATAGGGCAGACGTAGAAATCCTGTTCCTTATTATAATAAAGGCTTGCAGGACTGAATGGGTTAGGTGTGTAGCGTGGACGCTGCTCTTTATGGAAGTAATTATACTTCACATAGGCTTCCATATTATGTACGTCCATGAACAGATAGTTCTCCTCGGAGCCATACTCTGAATCGGCTACGACTGTCTTGGCATAACGATGATAGCGTAATTTGAAAGACTCCAAGAAAGAAGGAAGTGCGAGCGTGTCTGTACGGTTAGCATAGAGTGCAAAGTTGGTGATAAACTGGTTCTCAGTTGCTATCTGCAGATTATATCCAGGCTTAGTCTGTCCGTTCTGCATAGCATCCTCCTTCATGTGCATAAACGTGGCATCAGGGTCGGTCTTGCTGTAGGAGTTTCTCTCTCCCATAATCTCAAGGTGTTGGTCATACTCCTGGAGTTTATTACGTTTCTTCTCAAGCTCTTTAAGCTGTTTTTTCTTGGTTCTAACAGCCTGCTTCTCTTCTTTTGTCTTAGGCTCAGGGGCTGATTCCAAAGACTTGTTCAATTCCTCGGATATCTCATCGAGCAGAGCTGCAGTAAACTCGACACCTTCTGTTTTAGCAGCATTGTCCTGCGCTATGACATCATCAATCTGGAGCAAGAGTGTGCGTATTTGTTCCTGCAACTTGGCGCGGTTCTTTTCCACGGTTCTCTTCCAAACGAAGGTATACTTGTTGGCTTTCGATTCTATTTTTGTGCCGTCAATATATTCAACGTCAAGACTTATCAAACCTTTGGCTGCAAGTACTAATACCACTTGTGTGAAGATATTGTTGATTTCCTTTTTCACACGATTACGAAAACGATTGATGGTAATAAAATCAGGCTGCTCATATCCTGCCAGATAGATGAAATGAATGTCACGCTTGAGAAGCGACTCTATACGACGGCAGGAATAGATATTATTCATATAGGCGTAAAGAATCACCTTGAGCATCATTTGTGGATGATAAGGCTTGCGACCACTGGGCTTATAAAGCTTGTAGACATTATCCAACATAAGATTATCCACCAAGGCGTCTAAAAGACGAACAGGATCATCTTCTGCGATATCCTTATCGATTCTTTGAGGAAAAAGAATCATTTTCTTGTGTATGTAAGAACGAAAGTGTACCTTTGTCATAATGAGATTTTTTTGTATGCCTAAAGGTACAAAAACTTTAGGAAATAGCAAAGCCCTGGCTTGAGAAAGTCGGGGCTTTGTGCATAAAAAAGAGTGTGTGGCTATTTTGACACACCCTCGTTCGTTTTCTATAAATTCTGTATTAGAATAGTTCTAGCTGTTGTCCTGGAGCATTGGGTGGTTTAGGCTTCTCACCATAGAAAAGTTGGATATTAGCAAATTGCTTATCAGTAATACACAATATTCCGACTTTTCCGTGTTTAGGGAGGCAAGCTTTCACACGCTTTATATGCACCTCTGCATTCTCCACACTTGCACAATGACGGACATAAATGGAGAATTGAAACATTGTAAAACCATCTTTCATCAATGATTTACGGAAGTCAATATATGCTTTCTTTTCTTTCTTTGTTTCTGTTGGTAAATCGAAGAATACGAGAATCCACATAATTCGATATTCACTAAAGCGGTAAAAGCTGACCATAATAAATAAATGTTACATCTCTGGATAACTAATACGACGAGTCTCCCCAGAAAAGCATTTAGCAAGCGAAGCTGTAGTTTGCTGAGCTGCTATCATCAATGGGCTACGTTTACCATTCACGACAACATCTATCATTGGGATACTCAATAACTCCATCTTTAACTCTTTTGAAAGAGAAGAGACATTGTCAAATCGATGAAGAATATCAATAACCAGTTGATCAACATAAGGACGGTAAGGCTCCATAATATCATCAGCAAGACAATAGGCATTGTAACGATTATGATGGTGTATACCCAGAGTCGGTAATAATCCACTCCCAACTAAAGACCTTGCAATAACAGCCCGTAGAATGGCATACCCGTAATTCAAGAGGTTGTTGGGTGGAGTCCCCTCTCTATCACGTACAAAATCAGGAAAGTCAAGAAAAAGATTACGCCAGTAATAAGCGGCAGCTCTTGCTTCAAGATTGTCAGGATCACCACTACGCACATCATTTGCCCATACACACATACAATTCGTTTCCTTGTTAGTATTAGTTCGTAAGACACATTCTTGATTAAGGATCTTCTGCTTCACAGTCTGTTGCCATAACTGTTTACGCAATGGAAGTGAAGAGTCAAGTTGGGAACGGAATCGTTCATTTTGAGTTTTATGACCACATAAAGGAAGTAGTAATCCAACAGGCATACTTTTTGAATCACATGTTATTACAGCACAATTATTCTCCAAGAGAGCATCAAGTACACCAGAGGTAACTGTTATACGCCGATTATCAAGTATCACCACCCCGATATCTTCTATCGGGATGGTGCGCTCAGCTTTCTTCTTCATAACTTCGGGCAAATTTCCGTTAACTTCTACTTCTGGTAGATGCAATACTAACTGCTCATTACGGAGACTCAGATAGATAGGGTTACTGAAACAAAGCGTTTTCTTTATCATAAGCAAATAAGATTGTTACTAAATAACTTTGATGACATTCCCTAAACGATCTACCTCAAGTTTCCTGCAGACAGCCTTGATCATCTCACCTGTTATTGCTTTTTGATTCTTAGACTGAGAACTCCCTACACCATACTCATTTTGAATAATAGAGCCACTACAAAACTTTTCAGCATCTTTTTTATTCAGTTCAAAAATGACATTCGCGGATCTGTGAGGAATAAAGTTGGCTGTTGTGCCACTAGAATCAACAAATTTATATATATGATCCTTAGCTAAGCTCTCATGCTCGTCTTCTATTGGCACGTATACAAGGTCATTCGGTGAAAGGTAAAACTTAAGATGTACATCCTTGTCATTCTTCTCTGGAACAGGACTAAGCCCTTGCTTCAAGCGTTCAACAACTTCATTTAGAGGTATCGTTCTATAACTACGTTTTCCTTCTTCATCTTCATAGATTGCGAAATAAAGATTCGTTCCAGCCTCTGCGATAACAAATTGTTTAGCTTTGCACCCAGTCTGTCCAACAGGGATCTTTTTTCCAAGTTTAGTATATAACCTAACTTTTAATATTGGCATATGTTCTTTCCCATTATTATATTTAGAGATATTCTGGTTCATCTCAACAATTCCTTCTGGTGTGAAAGCAATAGTAGAATCTCCACCTTTTGTTTCGAGATAGTTCAGTAGGATGGTCTGAATGCCAGTATCAGTAATTGATGCGATCTTTTTAGTATCAAATGATGTATCAAGAGGTTTTCTTGTTGCAACTAATTTTTCTTCTTCATTGGTAAACTGCCATATCTCTACTTTGTCTATCTTTTGCATAGAAAAATGGTCGTTCGTATTCTTAAATTTGTCCAATATTTGCTTTGTGTTAAATCCTTTTTCTACTAAACCATTTATATATATTCGCAATTTATTATCACAGATAGAGGATATATTCTCCAAGGCAACTCTCAAATTAACTTTCTTCTTCCGTCTCAAATTAACGCGCCCATAATATGTTGCTTCGTGCATAGGCTTCCTTATTGCCCACATATCATCGCCTCTCTGCTCTGCTATAACCTTCTTTCCTTCTACGTCATATCGCTCATAATAATTCGTTGCTTTATTAATAATACGAACATAATTCTTGAAACTAACTATCACATCTTCTAATGCTGCAGTAGCATCTTGTGTGAATGTTTCCCAAGGTTTACGAATAGTTCTGTTCTTATCACAAAGTTTTTGCCGCAAGTCCTCACGCTTCTTAGGATTGTTTGCAGACTCATTATTTAGATAGTTTATTATGTTGCGAGAGGTACACGCAATCACAAGCGCATCCATTGCATGATGACGATGATCGATACGTTTCTTATTAAACCCACGTTGTAGCTCTAATGGAACAGCTGTTTGGAAGACTCTTTTACCATCCTTATTCTCCCATTGTCCAAAAGCCTCCGTACCCGTAAGTCTATTTAAACGCTCAAAACGAGGATATACTATTTTGTTCCAAACATCATTTAATCCCCAGTCTTTCTTCAATCTATCTGTAATACCTCCCGAACAAGACACGACAAACTTTGATGTTGCTTCTTCTTCTCCTTCTGCGCGAACAATATTAGAGAGCAAAGCCTTTACCACCTTACTTATATATCTACTGTCATTCATCTGGCGATTAAGGAATTCTTGTGGTATATCCTCCAGTAGAAGATTCTCTCTTTTACGTTTATTGTGCGCATAATGGTCATTTACAAAAGCCTTATATTCACTTTCACTGAGAACCTTTACATCACCCAACATTGTACAATGAATGATCTCTCCACCATGATTCTTTATGAATTCATATCCTAACATGTTATCTTTCAGACTATTTACCTCTGATTCACAAATAACTTTATTGCTAAAGGAGTCATCAAAATAACGACTTTGTGGAATAACATGTTCTATTTGATATGCTGAAGTAAAAAGTTTTGTAAGAGAAATCGACTTACCTGTATAAGGTGAACGATACTTCTGTTCAAGCCATAACTTATATCGTTGGAGTTCCTTCGCAGAAGGTTGAGCCATGGTTGATATCTTTGTTATCTCTGTAAAGTCCTTATCATCCTTGGTCAATTCCTGTAAAACTCCCTCTTCATAGATACGCAACTTCTCCTGTTGCATTGGGGAATAAGGGCGCACATCTTTAATATTAGGATCATTTTTCAACTCCAATAGTAGACTTTTAATTCGGAGATTCGTATTCTCATTACGCAGAACATTCTCAGAGATACGGGCACGTTGGTCGGCAGTGCTCTTCATATTTCGACCTAATTCCACATGAATCTCATCTATATGTCCTACTTCTTTCCAAATATCGTGTACTGTTCGAAGCGTCTCTAAAATACACTGTTCAACTATCGGATTACGAAGAGAATGCTGTTTAAAGCCATTGATATATGCCAAAAGACTTTCAGGAGTTTTCCAATGTTGTATTTCTGCAGCCTCTGAATGACGTCCATATACAACATAACAAGCCAACCATACTGGTAACCCTTGGAAATCTGACAATTGATTATATGAAGAAACAGAAGCACTTATCTTCTCTTTAAGTTTCTCATCTATCTCTCCTTGCAGTATCTTAGTGATATTCCCCTTTGTTGTATCACAAATATCTGTTTCTCGCCAAAGACTTCCCATTCGCATAACAGCTAAGAGTTTCTTTATTGCCTTTTCTGAGTAAGCACCATACTCTCTCTTGAAAGGCTTAACTTTCAAGAAGGATTCAACAAACGCATCATCATCTTTTAGCTTGCGCAATGCCTCCTTTGTCTCCTCTTTCGACTCAACTGAATAAAGTAAATGCCATAACCGATATTCTTGCCCAGGCTTCTCTAACCAAGAATGATCGATTCTTGCTCTATCAAGAGCAAGCAGTAATTCATGCCGTGTTTCATTACAAGGATATTTCTTCTCTTTGTCTTCTATATAGTTCCAACGAATAGGGAAAACTTTCTCCGAATTAACTGTTATCTTCTTCAACTTGAAGAACTCTTTCAGTAATGTTTCTTGATTTATTTCCTTTCGGTCATTAAGATAGGCAAACAAACGCACATAATCATCCTGAGTAGGAAGATAATCAGCTGTGACTTCTTTATCATCAGCTTTGTTAAAGAGACGGAGATTGGATATAAACTGCCACAAACGGAATTCTTGATAATAAGGATTCGACTTCGCAATACACTTAATTCCCTGTCGTTTTATCTCCCCTGTCTCTTTATCTACATATTTATAGGCTTCGTATGGACATTCTGCTATCAATGATTTCTTTGTCTTTAATGGTCTCTGATAGAAGATGAGGTCTTCCAGAAGTAGATAGGCAAGATCCTTTGTCAACAGACTATTGCGATGAGGTTGATTATTCTTATATAATTCTTCAGCACATTTATTCAAATAATCTCCGCTACGTAATTCTTCATGATATTTACTTTGCTCACAAAGAATCGCATATAGTTCTTTCTTATAATATTTACGCTCTATCGTACGAATAAACTTTCCACGAATCTTATCAGATGGTTCTGCCAAGAGATGATCATATACAAAAGCCCCCACTGTCATTTTAGAAGAATCCAACAGCTTTTCCGTTCGTTTTTTTCGAAGTCCCCAATCATCCTCACTTGGAGAGCGGAAAGATCGTTTGACGTCTCCATTCTTATCCTTTTTGAGAGTTATTCCATCTTTTTCATATTCTGTCGTGACAATAAACTCTCTGACCTTACCAATCCAATCATCCAACGGAATCTTACTCTGACGACGATAGATCCAACCATTCTCTAACTTAACATTGTACCAAGTATTCCCATTCTTACCCTCTTCATCAGCTTCGATACCTACGACTTTTAACTCATAATACTCCTCACACTTCGTAGGATTATCGTCATCTTCCTCTCCACGTAATTGATAATAACCACGTTTCTGATTGAAATTTAGTAGTAACCATGCAAGTTCTTCTTTCCGAATTGGCTGGCTAAGGGCTTTCTTACGAAGATAATAAATAGTCCAGTCGAGTGGAATCTTTTTCCCATCAGAAACCAATGATGGTTGACTTTTAGCAAAGTCTGCCATCATCTCATGGAAAGATTCCATAAAAAGGAAACGCATAGACCCATCCTCTTTGTGTTCCCAAGCCAACTTTGGTTCACCATGATTCAAAAACTTACCATAAGTCGAAGGCTCATTCTTATTCCAACCTATGGCACTATCATAGTGAGGAGGTAGATATCCAAGGACATGCAAGACCCTATGTAAACGCTCACGGCGTAGCAAAGAGCGTTCTCTTATCCTTCGTACTCCACGAAACCCAGTACGCACTGAGGTCTGAGACTCCGTCACACCCTTATCAAAATTACCAAGAACATCTTGGCTCATAGGGATAATACGACTACCAAGTTTAATGTCTCTCAAGTAATTACCGTTGTCATCAACGCAGACTTTAGCCCAACCAATACTATTGGTTCCCAAGTCTAAACCAAGAATTGTTTTCATTTTCTTCTTGTTTTGTTTGGTTTTTAGTTATTTAATTCCTATATTTGCACTCAGATATTTTCAAGCAAGTCACAATAAGGATTATTCCGTTGTGAAAACAAACAAGGTGGGGCAACTCACCTTCTTTCGTTTTATAGAGACAAAGGTAATATTTGTTTCATAAACCTACAACTATTTTCTCGCTCTTTTTTAAGAATTATTACGTCCAGTATTTATATGTAATTTACCTTTAACTATTCATATTATCACAGAGTTGTAGGATATTTTATTTCCTATATCCATACACTCTTTTGATATACATCCACTTTGATTCCATCTGTTTTGTCGTATGATTTTACAACATAATCGTCTCCGTTTATCCCCTTAAAAACCTAATTTATTTTTAATTCAACTTGCTGTCACTTTTAACAATTACCATAACTCGTTTATTATCAGAAGTTTAATCTCAGTTAATTTGTGACAGTAATGACAGCAAAAATAATTTGAATGCTTCCTCAAACATAGTCTGACAGACTATGGGAAAGCCTAACGGAAGATCGTTAGGGAAAACCTTTTAAATTTGAGAGGGCGTTTCCTTGATAGAAAGAAGGCGTTTCTTGGTGTCAAAGAAGGCGTTTCCTTGATAGAAAGAGGGCATCTCTTGGTATCAAAGAGGGCGTTTCCTTGATAGAAAGAGGGTGTTCCTTGGTATCAAAGGGAATACCATCCTACAATGTAGAAAGAGATTAATTTATAGAAAAAGGGCATCATACAATCTATAATTCAATTATTTTGTGTAAGTTTGCATGTTATGAAACAGAACCTCAGAAAGATATATCTTATATGCCTATTTACTCTCATTACGGCAGTAGTAGGAGCCAGTAATGATGAGAAAAGCTTCATTAGTTACCCCGGCGGGAAGTGTTATATGTTTCGAGTAACGCTTCGCGACAAGGCTGAATCGCCTTATTCTTTGGATAAACCGAGGCTTTTCTTATCCGAAGCTGCACTGAAACGGCGTGAGAGGCAGCACCTTCAACTTGACTCAACTGACCTCCCCGTGTCACCAACATACATTCAGAAGATACGCAAAGAAGGTGGGAATGTGGTCGCAATAAGCAAGTGGAACAACTCTGTCTTAGTGCGTGGCAATAACAGGCAGACGTTAGAAGATCTCAAGGTGTTACCTTTTGTGAGAGATAGCAAGCTCGTTTTCACCTCTCCCGACTCCATTCGTCCGTTATCACAGCGCGTTCGCTATCGTCCAGACTTACAGGTTCTCGATTCCACCATACATGATTATTATGGTATGGGAAAGGCACAGTTGGAGAATCTCAATGGTCGGAAGTTGCACAATATGGGCTTTCAAGGACAGGGAATGACCATCGCTGTGCTTGATGCGGGCTTCATGAACGTGGATAAGATGGCTGCTTTTAAGAATGTCAACATCGTTGGAACGCATAATTTCGTTGCTGGTTATGATGCTGATGTGTACAAGGAAATGGATCACGGAACGAAGACTTTGTCCGTTATAGCAGTCAATCAGCCCTCTACCTTCGTAGGTTCTGCACCGAAAGCGAGCTTTTGGTTGTTGCGTTCAGAGGATTATCTTACAGAGAGTTCGGCGGAGGAAGACTACTGGATAGCCGCTGCTGAGTTTGCTGACTCCGTCGGTGTCGATGTCATTAGTTCGTCTTTAGGCTATCACGGCTTCGATGATAAGAGTCTAAACTATCATTATTCCGACCTCAATGGACTGACGGCACCCATCTCAAAGGCGGCTTCCTTGCTTGCATCTAAAGGTATTATCCTTGTCAACAGTGCGGGGAATGATGGCATGGGACCGTGGAAGAAGATCAATGTACCAGCCGATGCGCATGACATACTCACGGTAGGTGCGATTGCACCAGACGGCATTAATGCAGCTTTCTCATCGATTGGTCCAACGGCAGATAATCGAGTGAAACCAGACGTGATGGCGTATGGTTGTCCAACAAATGTGGTATCGGGTAGAGGTTATATCACGCCCGATACGGGCACATCCTTTGCTTGTCCGTTGGTGGCAGGGATGGTTGCTTGCTTGTGGCAAGCCGCTCCTAACACGTGTGCAAAGGACTTGATAAAGGTGATTCGGCAGACATCTGATAATCATCTGAAGCCCAATAACATCATGGGTTATGGTGTTCCCGATTTCATGGAGGCGTATCGCCAAGTGGTATTGCCCAATGGTAAGTAATGTAATTCACACCTCATTATATATATAGAAGCACACATGACGACAAAAGCACTCACCCTCTATGAACTGAACGCATTGGTATCGGATGTTATCAGTAGCACCTTGTCGCATTCTTACTGGGTTGAGGCTGAATTGTCCGAAGCACGTGAGAGCCGTGGACACTGTTATATGGAACTGATCGAGAAGGACGCTCGTGGCAATGTTCCCATTGCACGTGCTCAAGCCAAGTGTTGGCATAACGTGTGGGCGGAGATACAGCCTTCTTTCATCAAAATAACGGGTCAGACGATCCATGCAGGTATGAAAGTTATGTTGCTTGTACACGCTCAGTTCCATCCTCAATATGGGTTTTCTTGGATTGTAGATGACATCAATCCCGAGTTTACCATGGGCGACATGATGCGCAAACGACAGGAGATTATCCGACAGCTAAAGGCAGAAGGCGTCTATGACTTGCAACGCGAATTGTGCTTATCGATGTTTGCTCAACGCATAGCCGTCATCTCCTCCGAGACAGCAGCAGGTTATGGCGACTTTTGCAATCAGTTACTTCATAACGAGTTTGGGCTTGCCTTTCATGTAGAACTGTTCCCCGCAGTGATGCAAGGAGACCAGGTTGAACAGAGCATTATCAATGCTTTGAACCTAATTAACGAACGGGAAGAGGATTTCGATTGCGTTGTTATCATCCGAGGAGGCGGTGCGACAGCCGATTTGAGTGGTTTCGACACCTTGAATTTGGCGGAGAATGTGGCGAACTTCCCACTCCCGATAATCACAGGAATTGGCCACGAACGTGACGAGAGTGTGCTGGATATGGTTTCATTCATGCGTGTGAAAACCCCAACAGCAGCTGCCGCTTATCTCATCAATCAGTTGGCTGCGACGCTGGCAAGGGTTGAGAACGCACAAGCAAGCATTGTGGAGGCTGTTCAACGCAGGTTAGAACGGGAGAAGATGCACATACAACACATTGCAACTCACATCCCCATGCTCTTTTCCGTGGTACGTACTCAACAGGAAGCACGGCTCGATAGTCTTTCACAAAGGTTGGTGAATAGGATGAAGGAAAGGCTTTCTAAAGCCCGATACGACCTTGATTCGATGATGCGATATGCTATTCCAACCCTTGTAGGACGCCTTTCTAACGAGCAACGTCGCATAGATATGCTCGCTCAACGTGCCCAACTGATG
This sequence comes from Prevotella veroralis, assembly GCF_018127765.1. Lineage (NCBI taxonomy): Bacteria > Pseudomonadati > Bacteroidota > Bacteroidia > Bacteroidales > Prevotellaceae > Prevotella > Prevotella veroralis. The sequence continues at coordinate 120,843 of NZ_CP072331.1, forward strand.
GATCCGAAGTTGCTTTTAAGTCGAGGATATAGCATTACCTTACACAATGGGAAGGCTGTTCGCAATGCCTCACAACTGAAGGCTGGAGACGTTATCACCACTCGCTTTGAGCAAGGAGAGGTGGAGAGTGTAGTGAAAAAATAGCTAAAAGGAACCCTTTAAACCCTTTAATACAATCAAGAAGATGAAAGAAATGAAATATGAAGACGCCGTTCAGCAACTCGAGAGCATAGTTGACAAGATGGAACGAGGCGAACTCGATGTTGATTCAATGGCTGCTCAACTGAAGCAAGCACAGGCTCTTGTGAAGCTGTGTAAGCAGAAGCTCAAGCACACCGATGATGAGATTCAGAAGCTGTTAGCCAATCAGTAGCAATAAAGCGAACGATGGGTTGCAGGGAAAGATAAATTTGTTTACTTTTGCATTAGGCTATGGCAAGATGCAATTAAATACTTATATGATATGAAAGATATAGATTGGAAGAGTTTGACATTCGGTTATCTGCGCACCGACTACAATGTTCGTTGTTATTACCGAGACGGTAAGTGGGGCGAAGTAGAGGTCTGTTCGGATGAGTACTTGAAGTTACACATGGCTGCGACATGCCTCCACTATGGTCAAGAAGCATTCGAGGGACTAAAGGCTTACCGCTGTCCTGATGGCAAGGTACGCGTCTTCCGAGCAGAAGAGAACGCCGCTCGTTTGCAGAGCACAGCCCGTGGTATTGTCATGCCAGAGGTTCCGACCGAGCTATTCGTTGATATGGTGAAGAAGGTGGTACGCCTCAATCAAGAGTACATCCCACCTTATGAGAGTGGAGCAACGCTCTATCTGCGCCCGTTACTGTTTGGTATTACAGCAGGCGTGGGCGTTCGTCCGGCAACAGGATATTGTTTCTTGATCTTTGCCACACCAGTAGGTCCTTACTTCAAAGGTGGTTTCTCTTCCAATCCATACGTCATTGTGCGTGACGTCGATCGTGCTGCTCCACTGGGAACAGGTATGTTTAAGGTGGGAGGAAACTATGCCGCTTCATTGAGAGCCAATAAGATGGCGCATGAAAAAGGGTATGCTTCGGAGTTCTATCTGGATGCTAAAGAGAAGAAATATGTTGATGAGTGCGGTGCAGCTAACTTCTTCGGAATCAAGAATAACACCTATGTTACGCCGAAGTCAACGTCTATCTTACCTTCAATCACTAATAAGAGTCTCATGCAGATAGCCGAAGACTTGGGCATGAAAGTCGAACGCCGACCTATTGCGGAGGATGAGTTAGACAGCTTCGAAGAGGCTGGCGCATGTGGTACTGCAGCTGTTATCTCACCTATTTCACACCTTGATGACTTAGAGACAGGTAAGGTTTACAACTTTGGAGATCAACCGGGACCTTGGTCAAAGAAGCTCTATGAGACCCTTCGTGGCATACAATATGGTACGATCGAAGACAAACATGGATGGACAACCGTCGTTATTGAGTAAGCAAGAGGGCGTTTTTTAGAATATAATCAGTCTATTGATAGGATCCATCGTAAGCAACATTTAGTATATAAAATATTTGGTGTTGTGGTGATAAAGTGGTACTTTTGCAGATGGAATTATTGTAAAGACTGACACAAACAAAGTTTATTTATAATAAAGAAAGGCATTACAATGAGTATTACAAGTAAGATGCAAGATGCGTTCAACACGCAGATCATAGCAGAACTCTATTCATCTAATCTTTATCTCCAGATGGCTTGCTGGTTCCGTAAAGAGGGCTGGAAAGGCTTCTCCAGTTGGATGTACAAGCAGGCAGAAGAGGAGCGTTCACATGCCATGGACATGGCTCAGTTCGTTCTACATCGTGGTGGTGAAGTTGTGTTGACAGCGATAGATGCAGTCAAGACAAGCTGGTCTGATCCTAAAGAAGTATTCGTTGACACATTGGCACATGAGCAGAAAGTAACCGAATCTATCAATCGCTTGGCTGATGTAGCAGATGAGGAAAAGGATCGCGCATCGCAGAACTTCATCGCAAAATACATCGATGAGCAGGTTGAAGAAGAGCGTAATGTACAAGACATACTCGATTCCTTCTCTCACTTGTCAAGCCATGCTATTGCACACATCGATAGCAAGTTAGGCGATCGCAAGTAATTTTTAGACCCCACCTAACCTCCTCCAGGGTTTCTAAAGCCCCTCCGAAAGAGGGGATATGCCTAACGAAAGTTAGGCAGGGGAGGCTTACTTTAATTCAAAGAGGGCGTTTCTTCGATGTGAAGAGACGCCCTTTTCATTGCAAGGAAACGCCCTCTTCAAAGCGAAGAAGGCGTTTCTTTAATTAAAGATAATGTCACAAAGTAGGGACAGACGCCCTCGTCTGTCCGCCAGAACACAACCAGCGAAAGCCTCCCCAAGCCCCTCAAAAGGAGAAGATGTTGCCTGACGGGATGATACATAGGGGTAAATGGGAGGACAGACGAGGGCGTCTGTCCCTACTTTGAAGCCTCACCCCCTTTCCCCTCTCCGAATGGAGAGGGGCGTGAATACTCCCATTTACATGTACGCCAATATCTGACAGATACAGAGGTAATAGTATTTTAAAATGAAAGAAACGCCTTCTTTCAATCGAAGAGGGCGTTTCCTTGCAATGAAAAGGGCATCTCTTCATCTCGAAGAAACGCCCTCTTTGTTTGCTAATAGTAGTATTTACTCCCCTCTCCATTCGGAGAGGGGCTGGGGGTGAGGCTCCTTCTCTCCCCTTGGGGGAGGCTGGGAGGGGTTTTACAACAGCGGACTAAGCAGACGAACAACCGACTCCCACAATCGTTGCAAGAAAGGTCTCTTGATCAAACGGCGCACATCTTCTAAGTCAAGGCTGCCGGATTGATCCTTTAAAAATACTTCTTTCACACGCAGAGCAATCTCTTTATCATAGAAGAAAGCGTTTGCCTCAAAGTCATTCTCAAAGCTCCTGAAGTCGACGTTGGTAGATCCTATGGTCGCCATGGCGTCATCTGAGACCAGAAGTTTCGAATGATTAAAGCCCTCGCGATACAGAAGTATCTTCACACCAGCCTTTGCTGCCTCCATAACATACGACCTTGATGCCCACTCAACAACCTTTGTATCGGTTTCATAAGGTATCATTAGGCGCACATCAACACCCGACAACGCTGCCACACGCATGGCAAAGAGGATGGGATTTGTTGGTAGGAAGTAAGGCGTTTGCATGTAGACATAATGCTTCGCATTGGTTAGTATGCGCACATACCCTTGTTCGATCTCTGGCCAAAGACTTGTTGGACTACTCGTAACCACCTGTACCAAGTTGTCATTCTGCCCTATGATGATCTCCGGATAATAGCTCCGTTCGGTGATAAGAATCTTCGATACGAAGTACCAGTCTACCAAGAAGGCACGTTGCAGACCGTAGACTGCGGCACCCGTGATCTTCACATGCGTATCACGCCACGGCTGTCGCACAGTCCCTTGGACGTATCTTCGGGCGATGTTCATACCTCCGATGAAGCCAACCTCTCCATCAATGACACAAATCTTACGATGGTTTCGATAATTCACTCTACTTGTGAAGGCTGGAAAACGCACTGGCATAAAGGCATAAACCTCCACTCCTTCGTTGCGCATACGTGTGAAGAAGCTGTTAGGGGTACGCCATGAGCCTACGTCATCATAGATGAGTCGCACCTCAACTCCTTGTCTCGCTTTGTCGATAAGAGCATCGGCAACGATTCGACCGAGTGGGTCGTCAGAGATAATAAACGTATCAAGATGGATGTGATGTTCGGCTTTTCCAATCTCCATCAGTAGTGAGGGAAAGAAGTCATAACCGCTTGTGTAGATCTCAACCTCATTGTTTTTGAAAGGCAAGGCGAGGCTTTGATTCATAAAAAGGTTACTGATGTTGCGGTATTCTTCAGGTATATTGAAGTCCTTCTGTTCGACGAACTCCAGCATAGAACGCTTCGTTAACTGGTCGAGACTCTGCTGCCATATCTTGCGTTCCTTGCGTGTATTCTGACCGAAGAAGATATACAGAACGATTCCTAAAAGGGGTACGAACATTAGCACCAACATCCATGCCATGGTCTTGGCAGGCTGCCGGTTGTCCATTAGAACTCGAACCATTGCCATGATAACAATGATGGAGTAAGCTACGAGGAAGAGCCAGTGTACGTATATCATCGTTGTATTATCTTTTTGTATTCAGCATCGTTTCGCCTCTTAACGTTATTTTTCACCTTATTATATAAGTGCTCCCTGCGATGTGTCAGATGCCTTTTTTTCATTCTGGTTAGCAGTTCGCAAGTATTGAATATATGCCAGTTCCTGCTTCGCGTAATCCATATCTTCTTGATTCTTCAGCATCTCTCGCAGTAGTTTTTCAGCCTCATTGAGTCGTTGCAGACCAATGAGAACATACGACTTACGGCGTAATAAGAAGCGACGAAAGTCCTGCAAGGGCTCTTCCACTTGGTCATCTTCGATGTCACGGAGGCTGTTATACACGTCATTCAGCATATCCTCAATAGTCGCAAGAGCACGAAAATCATTCATATTCACTAAGCAGTTGATATACGTTTCGGCGTATCTTATGCTATTCCGACCCACTGTGAACGATAGAAAGAAGAATGCCCTGTCATATTGCAGCATCTCCATGTGACAGGAACCGAGCATGAAACAGATTTCAAGGAACGTCTCTTTGGCACTGTTATTCAGCGTTGTAAAGTCGTAAAAGAGCCGATAGAACGCATTAAACAAGTGTGGTATCGCCTCCACGTAACGCTTTTGAAGATAGAGCCGACGCCCTCGATAGAGATAAGAAGCCACTGGTTGCAACAGAACAGTAGCCAGTAAGTGTTCTTCATCAGTAAGTTCTCCCTCCTGACTATTGGCGAGTTTGCTTTGAGCCTCTTTCCATGTGTAGATGAACTCATCGTTGAGTTGCTTGTCAGTACGCAAGTCGTAAGCTATAAGAGCACTCTCCATGCGAACGTTGGTTTCGACAGATGACAATGAACGAGAGGGCGTTGCAGGCAATGGGAGCAGCGTTCCTGTAATCCTGTAATATAATATGTCCTTCGCTTTCCCTACTTGTTGCAAGCTGATAGTCATGCGTTGTCGGGTGTCAGGAGCCGATGGAAGGAAGAAAATCAGGTCTAACATCGCATGTTGTCGCACGAACTTTCCACCTTCAATCAGCGGTGTGGAGAGGTCGAATACTTCGATCGCCTGCCTATCAGCCAAGTGATGAATTTCATTCGTGACAATGGTTAATTCAGACGGAACAAAGTTTGCCATCCCAAAGGCGACATCCATCCACTGCATTAGAGAAGCAGGTTTATTATCATTCTGTCGCCATCCCGGTGCAATCTTCTGATGCGTTAGCTCTTGTTCACGAATCATGTAGCAGCTTCTCTCCACATCGCTTTTTGCAGCTTCCAAGTCGTCTGTTTCGTTCTCTTTAGCCTCCTTTTCCACCGTATCAAAGCGTTGGCAGAAAGCGTTCTGACTCCCAAATAGATTCGACATAGCCGCCGACAGAATATCTTTCGCACGATCGCTGTCTAAGAGAAGGTCAAAGAATAGGTGAATATTAACGTTGTTCTTCGCTTCATTCAGCGTGTAACAGAAGCGCGGACCATCAGAGTTTATGTTCATCTCATTACACAGTTGGCGAACAAGATGCACGTTAGCTAAATCTGTATCAGCGATATAGAGATAGGTTAACTCTATCATCTTCGTACCCGGAAAGAGGTGGATTCCGAAGTGCCCACGCTGGAAGTCGTACTGAACGAACCGCACTCCAGACTTTTCTTGAGTCCATTCCACCTCACAATTAAGCTCCTTGAGTGCCTTAGTCACCATCTGTTTGTTAGTATCGGAGGTAATATCGCCCAGTGAGAGGGGCTGTGTAAAGAGTCGTTTTATCTTCTCAATCATATCAAAATATCGCTTCCTAAGCGTTTAGCGAGGATATTCCTCTTGTTTTGCATAGCGTTAATTTCCTTCAACATACCCATCATCTCGTCCGTATCTTTGGTTTGCTTCATCCTTGCAACAAGTTCTTTGAGATGCGAGTCATAGTAGTCTAACAGGTAATCGGTCATAATGTGCAACACACGCTCACGCAGACTGTGCTCCGTTTCCTTAACTTGTAGACTCTCAGAGAGCTGGAATCGGTCAACACTTAGGCGTACCGCTTCATTGGCAATATCGATGTCCACATGTTGAGTGAAGTATTCTTCGGCTTTGAACTGTGGGTCGGCACAATGTTCAACAGCCTCTTGCAGCATCTTAACATACAGTGGATTGGTAAGCGAAAGACCGTTCTCCATCAATGTATAAGCTATATATTGAGCCACTGTAATATTGAGTAATTGCCCCGTAGACTCATCTTTGATGTCACGCAAAATGATCTTATCTCCATCTTTCACAATGGTTTGCATGATCATTCGTTCCACCTTCGACACCTGCAAAACAGTGCTCGCAGCAGGTTGCGCAACGGATTGCTGCTCACGAATAGCAGCCTCCTTTTGAATTTGCTGTTCGCGTGTCTGCTGCTCACGATACTGATGTATATTGCGGTTCATCTGCTCCATCAACGTGCGTTCGGACACTCCCGTGCGATTGGAACACTCACGAATATAAGTGTCACGGAGTATTGGGTCTTTGATAACCGATATACTCTGAACGATGGAGCTGATGGCTTCCGAACGTTTAATAGGGTCTGTTACGCCTTTAAGCAGGAGGTTAATTTTAAAGACAATGAAGTCTGTTTGGTTCTCTTCAACATATTGTCTGAATGCCTCCGCACTATGAGTTCGGGCGAACTCATCGGGGTCTTTCCCGTCAGGAAGCAGTAGAACCTTCACGTTCATACGCTCGGCAAGCAGCATATCAGTACCTCGCAAGGCTGCATGTTGACCTGCGGCGTCACCATCATAGAGCAGAACTATGTTCGAAGTGAAGCGGTGTAACATACGAATCTGGTACACCGACAATGCTGTACCACTGTTAGCTACAACGTTCTCAATGCCTGATTGGTGCATAGAAAGCACATCCGTGTATCCTTCCACCATGTAGACAAGGTCGTGTTTGGCTATTGCTTTCTTCGATTGGAATATCCCGTAAAGCTCACGCTCCTTGTGATATATAATGCTATCGGGCGAGTTTACATACTTCTGAGCCACTCCCTTGGTGCGTTCATCCAATAGTCTACCACCGAAAGCGGTTACTTTTCCACTCACGCCAACCCATGGGAACATCACACGACCATTGAATCTATCAATCAATTCGCCGTTCTCTCGTTCAAAGCAAAGTCCCGTCTTCACCAGAAACTCACGTTTGTACCCAGCTTGCAAGGCTGCTTCAGAGAAGGCATTGCGGCGTGATAGGCAGAAACCTAACTTGAACTTGCGGATGATATCATCCCTGAAACCACGGCTACGAAAGTACTGCAAGCCTATAGCAGTACCATCCACGTCATTGTGGAGGATGTTTTCAAAATACTTCGCTGCCCACTCGTTTACCAGAAACATCGATTCGCGCTCGTTCTCCTGTTGCTTTTCTTCAGCAGAGAGTTCGCGTTCGTGTACTTCAATATGGTATTTATTCGCAAGCCACTTCAATGCTTCTACGTAGGTCATCTGCTCATGCTCCATGATAAACTTCACTGCATTGCCCGCCGCCCCACATGCGAAACACTTGTAAACTCCCTTTACGGGGCTTACAGAAAACGATGGTGTGCGGTCGTCATGGAATGGACATAGCCCCTTAAAGCTCGTTCCTGCCTTGCGTAGAGATACGAAATCGCTGATGACTTCAACGATATTCGTAGCATCCATTATTCGATCTACTGTTGGTCTGTCAATCATTATTTTACAAAGATAATACAAACCTTTGACATAACAAAGAGCCTCAATAAAAAAGGTTGTAATCGGTTCCGAGAAAAGGAGGAAGCCCCACCCAGCCTACAAGAGAAGTCCTGCCAGCATTCCCCCTAAGCCCCACCCAGCTCCCCAAAAGGGAAGGAGTGCCTCACGGGAGCTGGTTGGAACAGGTGGAGAAGGAGTTTTCTTCCTATCCAAAAGGATGCCACAAAGTAGGGACAGACGCCCTCGAATGGAAACCCCACCCAGCCTCCCCCAAGGGGAGGAGAGCCTAACGGAAGCAAGTGAGGATGGTTCTTCCTATCCAAAAGGATGCCACAAAGTAGGGACAGACGCCCTCGTCTGTCCGCATAAAGCGGGGAAGTTGGTTGCGGATCTGGCGTGCTCTGGCGGACAGACGAGGGCGTCTGTCCCTACAGGTTGGCATTATCATTAATTAAAGGAACGCTCTCTTCGCTTTGAAGAGGGCGTCTCCTTGCAATGAAAAGGGCGTCTCTTCACATCGAAGAAACGCCCTCTTTGTTTGCAAACAATGCTATCCACTCCCCTCTCCATTCGGAGAGGGGGCGGGGGAGAGGCTGTAGATGGGCGGGGGTGAGGCTGTAGTTGGGTTGTGTGTGAGGCTTTCCCTTACTTTGTTGGTACGGCATATTTATCGCCAGTCTGCTTGACGATCTCATGCTTCATATAGTCACTATAACCTGGACGAGCCACACGCTCACCAAGACCAGTTGGTGTTTTAAGGAACTTACCATCCTTTTCTGGCTTCACAGCCATATCGTTGTACTTCACAATCAGGTAGATGGCAAGCTGCTTCCAACGGGCAAGCATTTCGTTACTCTTCTGTATGGAGTAGTCGTTAAGATACTTCACTGCGGCGGACTTATCCGTCTTGTACAGGCTAAGAGCCTTTGCTTCCACCTCTGGTTGGGCTGCGAAATAAGCGTTCTCAAGCGAATCGCGCACTGCTTTCAGCGATGGGAAGAGCTGCGAATAACGTGGGTAAACCATGTTACTTACCCAGTTGCAAACCCAAAAAGCATTCTTATCTGAGAAGGTAACAGCGTCTGCGCCAGGTGTATTGAAGCACTCTGCACGCTCCGTATTACTACAATAGATAGGCACATAAGCTATCATATTGCCATCGTCGTTACCGAACCATAGGATTCCACCAAGCTCTCTTGGCAACCATGAACGGAGCTGTGCTACATAGGAGAAACCCGTCTGCTGGGTAGACGTTGGACGCTCGTTGAAATACTTCTTACCGTCAACCTCGTATTGAAGAGGGGTTGGACGATAAGGACAATCCCAATTCCCTTGAGCGACGTCATTGTCTAGTGCGAGTGGAGTACCCTCATAGTGATCACGCATACAAGCCTCCATTATAGCTACATCGAGCTTCTTGTCTGGTGCAATCCATAGTGGCATGTCTTCGGCGTTGGCGTCTTTTCCGAGTGCCCAAGGCAACCAGTGCGACATATCTTTGAAGTGATTAAAGTAGCTCCAAACGCGTGCATCACACCAACGACGCCCTCCGAAGTTGGGCTTTGCATACACCATTTTCCAGTTAAAGTCCTTATCCTTTCCAGTAAACCAGCCTTTTGAACGTGCGAAACTAATGCAGTTTTTAGACGTGATGACCTCTGTTGGATAAGTAGAAAATTGCCCAATGCGGCTCTGGTTGGCGTGAGCTGAAATCATCCCATCGGGTATGCGCACTGCAACCCACACCACTTTCTGCTTCTTATCACCACCACATCCTTGCATCTCAAGCAACCACACTTCATTAGGATCTGCTATTGTGAAGGTTTCCCCCTCGGAGTTATAGCCGTAAGTCTCAGCCAGTGTCGTCATCACCTTGATAGCTTCTCTTGCCGTCTTACTGCGTTGTAAGCCCAGATACATCAGTGATCCGTAATCGATAATGCCGTTTTTATCCACCATCTCTTCGCGTCCGCCGTAGGTAGTCTCACCTATGCTGACCTGGTATTCATTGATGTTTCCGATGACATTGTAGGTTACTTGCGCCTCAGGAATGTACCCGTGACTCTCGTGTGTGTCGTAATCAATGATCTCACGACGCGCATCTTTGTCATGAAAACCAGCCGGATAATGACATAAGTTAGTAAACAAGCCGTAATCATCAGCATTGTAAGTAACGAGGACGGAACCATCCTTTGTTGCGCCCTTAGTGGCTATGAAGTTCGTACACGCATAGGTGTATGACATCATAAAAAGCATTGCGAGCGTTGCAAATGACTTCTTCATAAGCTGTAGTTTTTATGTTTTTAATCTGTTCAAAGGTTATTCTATGGGTGTATTCTGTCGATAGGCACGGAACGTCCCATCGCTGTCTTTGCGCACATCAATCGTTCCGCTCATCCATTCAGTCATAGCCTCTTCGTGTGTGAAGGGGTATATCTCCGTGACAACTCCAGCCTCGATGACAACGATTCCTTGCTCGATTGTCTCGTTGGGAGTGTGGATGAAGTTCGCTGCTATGCGTCGCATCTGTTCAAGTTTATCGTGTCCTCTTTACGGGTAAGCCCCTTTCACGCATAGCATCAGTGGGTGTGCGAGGGGGACGGTCACCCTGTGCAGGTGCCGAACTGGGGTTTACTGGTGTTCCACCGATCGTTCTTATCGGGTCAGAAGTATTCGTTGAGTCGCCTGAACTGACGTTCTCTTGCTTGCGAACGTGCATTCGGACGAGTTGAATGTTATTAAGAATTAACATCTTAAAGGTGGTAGTTGGCTCTTGACCCTTTAGCATCATGAAGTAGCCACGGATGTTCTTTATCCGTAAAGAGTCGCCCCCGTCCACCATAAGTGTTTGATGAGAATCAGAGGAGATATGCGTGTATTGCGTTGTAATACTATCGTTGGTGAAGGTGACCGCCATAACAATTACGGCATCGCGTGCGCCATCTTGTATGATAAACTGCGAATCGAAATTGAGCATTAAGCGGTCGCCTTTATGAAAGGCGGTATCTGCTTTGATTTCAAAAGTTTCTTTGTTGACAGGTGCGTAAGGGGAGAGAATGAGCGAGCGACCGCCTTTCCATATATCAGTAGTGTCTCCTTTGGAGGTAATAGCACCGTATTGTGATAGTTCAGACTCCGATGCGCCCTCTGCACGAGCTTGGTCTTCAAGACGCTTGGAGATGTCTACATACATGTCATGAAGATGTTCGGTGTGACGCATGTAATACTTCAGGGAGTTATCAAACTGCGCCTCCGTCACATCGTACTTCTTCATTACTGCCAGCTTATAAGCCTTTGCTTTCGCCGCAGAAGTATTACCATTATTTGCCATCGCCATCGCTATGTGATAGTCATACAGTATGTCTTCCATCTTCGATGGCTGTATGTATTCGGATGGAATAGATGGTTTACAACCCACAAAAAAGGTTGTGAGTAGTAATCCACAAAGGGCTGTAAGCAAGTGAGTTATATATCTATCTCTCATTCTCATTAGGCTTTTGATCCTCTCAAAACTCCTCATTCAACACTCCTAACTCCTAACTTCTCTCTGGCTTCCAACCGTTGAAGTCCTTTCTAAAAAACAGTAGAATGGTGATGACACCCACGCTTATGCAGGCATCAGCAAAGTTGAAGACAGGGGAGAAGAAGACGAATGATTCGCCTCCACAAAACGGCATCCAATCAGGAAAGGTACCGGTGAAGAGGGGGAAATAAAACATATCAACTACCTTGCCCATAAGCATTGGTGCGTACCCTTCTCCCCATGCTGTAAGAGTTGAAGGAACGGCTCCCTCTATATAATAAGGTGTAGAGGCAGTGAATATCTGACCATATATCAACGAGTCGAAGATATTGCCTGCTGCACCTGCACATATCATAGATAAGACTACAATATACGCCGTTCTCGCTCCCTGCTGGATGCGATTTCTGACATACCATATCAATCCAACGACTGCGAAGATACGGAAGAGACTGAGGAACAACTTGCTTCCGAGCTCCATTCCCCATGCCATACCATTGTTCTCAACAAACTCTATCTGGAACCAATCAAATATATGAATTGACTCGCCTAAGGTCATGTTTAGCTTGACAGCTAACTTAATGATTTGATCGATGATAAGCAACGATACAATCAGAGAAGCAGCCATCAAGCCCTTTTTCTTATTACTATTCATTAATGATGTTTATTAGCTTCCTTAGATGCTACACTTAGTGTTGCATGAGGGACAACACGCAGTCGTTCTTTCGGAATAAGCTCTCCTGTGATTCGATCTATACCATAGGTCTTATTGTCAATACGCACGAGTGCGGCTTGAAGACCCTTTATGAACTTCTGTTGACGCTGTGCCATCTGCACGAGTTCTTCCTTTGTTTGATTCGAACTACCCTCTTCTAATGCCTTATAAGTGGGTGATGTGTCATTGACGTCATTAGTGTTCTTGTTTGTAAGAATCTTCATCGTCTCTTCGTAATCAGACTTAGCTATGGCTAATTTGTTGTTTACTATAGCGCGAAACTCCTCGAGTTCCTCATCGCTATAACGCTTCTTTGTCTCCATAAGGAATAAAGTGAATTAGGTTATTAAACATTATTTGAGATATAGTGAGGTGGGATTTGAAGTCCCGAGAGGGGATGGTTGCACGGTTGGTACAGCCATCCCGTCAGACTTCTGGGCATCCGTAAGGGTGCACCCCACTATGTTTTTTAGTCTTTTTGGATGTCTATATGAAGTTTAAAGTCGTCGAATTCAACCTCTGTACCAGCGTTTTTAGCCAGTGAAATGGCGTTAGCTAATACTTGTGTCTTGATTAGTTCACCGAAAGACTCTACTGCCTTCGCGGCTTCCTCATTAGGTTCGATGATAACAGAAATGCGGTCGGTGATCTCGAGCCCAGCCTCTTTACGGAGGTTCTGGATGCGGTTGATCAACTCACGAGCCATTCCCTCGCGACGCAACTCATCGGTTAGTTCCACCTCAAGTGCCACAGTTAGGTTGCCTTCATTGCTCACTAACCAGCCCGGAATGTCCTCTGATATGATGTCAACATCGGCTGCTTCGACCTTGATAGGCTGTCCTTCCAATTCGAAGTTGAACTCACCAGTAGTCTCCAAAGCAGCTATCTCATCTTGAGACAGTGTATCCATACGTGCTGCAACGAGCTTCATCAGCTTACCAAACTTCTTGCCCATGACACGGAAGTTGCACTTTACTTTCTTTACCAAGATACCTTGTCCCTCAACAAAAGAGAGTTCCTTCACATTCACCTCATGCTTAATAAGATCAGCAACAGCCTCTATATGCTTCTTCTGAGTGCTGTCTATGGCTGGAATCATTATCTGTGCTAATGGTTGGCGAACCTTTATATTGACCTTACGACGCAATGCCAAGACCATAGAAGTAATGCGTTGAGCCATGTCCATACGTGCTTCAAGGTCAGTATCGATGACTGCCTCGTCAGCAACAGACCAACGATCCAAGTGAATACTCTCACATTCTCCGCCCAAATCTCTATACAGTTGATCCGCATAGAATGGTGCGAACGGAGCCAAGAGACGTGCTACTGTCATCAAGCAAGTATATAAGGTGTCATACGCACTCTGCTTGTCTGCACTCATCTCTTTGCCCCAGAAGCGTTTACGATTCAGTCGGACGTACCAGTTACTGAGGTCGTTATTAACGAAAGAGTCGATGAGTCGACCTGCACGTGTTGGGTCGAAGTCTTCTAACTCGGCTGTAACACCTTTAATCAAAGAGTTCAGCTTAGAGATAATCCAGCGGTCGATCTCTGGTGCGTCAGCCTTAATAGCCTTGCAGTTTGTTGGCTCGTAACCATCGACGTTAGCGTATAGAGCGAAGAAGCTATACGTATTATATAAGGTGCCGAAGAACTTACGTCTACATTCATCAACGCCCTCTGGATCGAATTTCAGGTTATCCCAAGGCTCGCTATTGGTCATCATGTAGAAGCGAACAGGGTCTGCTCCGTACTTATGAAGCATCTCAAATGGATCGGTAACATTGCCTACATGCTTACTCATCTTATTACCTTTTGCATCCAAGACAAGCCCTGTTGAGATCACATTCTTAAATGCAACTGAGTCGAAGACCATGGTTGCTATGGCATGAAGAGTGAAGAACCAACCACGCGTTTGGTCAACTCCTTCATTGATGAAGTCGGCTGGGAAGAATGCAGGAGGTACAGCTATTCCCTCGTAGGTAGAGTGTATCAAGGCATCACGATAAGCTGCCTCGCTCATACCCGTAGCCTTGAGACCATCAGAATTAATCTCTCCTTCGAATGGATAATGCAACTGTGCGTATGGCATAGAACCACTATCAAACCATACATCAATCAAGTCGCTCTCACGGTGCATAGGCTTACCCTCGTCGTTAACAAGTACGATGTCATCCACATAAGGGCGATGGAGATCGATCTTATCATAGTTCTCTTTGCTATAATCACCCACTACGAAGCCTGCTTCCTTCAGTGGATTCTTCTCCATGACACCTGCTGCAACTGCCTTCTCTATCTCATTGTAGAGTTCTTCTACTGACCCAATGCACTTCTCGCCATGGTTCTCATCACGCCAGATAGGTAATGGTGTACCCCAGAAACGAGACCTACTTAGGTTCCAATCATTCAAGTTCTCAAGCCAGTTACCGAACCTTCCTGTACCCGTAGATGCCGGTTGCCAGTGTATCGTCTTATTGAGTTCCACCATGCGAGCCTTGCGTGCCGTATCCTTGATAAACCAGCTATCTAACGGGTAATAAAGGATAGGCTTGTCTGTACGCCAGCAGTGTGGATAGTTGTGAACATGCTTTTGGATGTTGAAAGCAGAGCCTTCCTGCTTCATCTCCATACAGATGATGATGTTCAGATCTTCAGCCTTTTCAGAGGCTTTCTTGTCCCATACTCCATTTGGATTAAAGCGTGGGTCGTATGAATTCTTTACGTAATCGCCAGCATGATGGGCGTATGCTTCCTTATTGACGCACGATTTGATGAAGTTCTTATCCAGCTCATCAAGGGTGTAATACTTACCTTGGAGGTCGACCATAGGGCGTGTTTCGCCTTTCTTTGAGATAAGATATAGCGCAGGAATATTCGCATCCTTTGCCACCTTAGCATCGTCAGCACCGAAGGTAGGAGCGATATGCACGATACCAGTACCATCTTCCGTCGTAACGTAATCACCGAGGATAATACGGAAAGCCTCGCTCTCCATCTCAACGAACTGATCGCGTCCTTCCTCACTCTTGAACACCTTCTCAGGGTGAGCAGCCGCATAGTTGTTCACGAATTGAGGCGCAAATTCGCCTGTCTTCTCCACTGGCTTCACCCAAGGCATGAGCTGTTTGTAATGCAAACCCTCAAGTTCTGTACCCATCACATGCCCTACGACACGATAAGGAACATACTTGTCGCCACGCTCGAAAGCAGGTAATTCGCCTCCATCAGTTATCTCGCCTTCTGGTTTCAGATAGGCAGCTACACGACTGCCAGCCATTACCAAGGTTACTTTCTGCGCATCGTAAGGGTTGTAAGTCTCGATGATAACATATTCAATCTTCGGTCCGACGCACAACGCAACATTAGATGGTAAGGTCCAAGGAGTGGTTGTCCATGCAACGAAACAAGGTTTACCCCAAGTCGACTGAGGTAAGTTTGCCTTCTCAGCCAATGCCTTCCAATCTTCTTCGGGGATAGCAAATTGCGCCGTAACCGTGGTGTCCTTGACATCGCGATAACAGCCCGGTTGATTCAACTCATGGCTTGACAAGCCCGTACCAGCAGCTGGGGAATAAGGTTGGATAGTATATCCCTTATAGAGTAACCCTTTATTATAAAGCTGCTTCAAGAGCCACCATAAGGTTTCAATATATTTGTTGTCGTAAGTGATATAAGGGTGTTCCATGTCTACAAAGTAGCCCATCTCTTCCGTAACCTGTCGCCACTCTGCAGTGAACTTCATTACGTTCTCACGACACTTATGATTATAGTCTTCAGTTGAAATATAGCGTTCCGAGCTATGGTTGTCGATGTCCTTTTTGGTGATACCAAGCTCCTTTTCAACACCTAACTCAACGGGTAGTCCGTGTGTATCCCAGCCTGCTTTGCGGCGCACCTGATAGCCTTGCATGGTCTTATAACGGTTGAAGGTATCCTTGATGGAACGTGCAAGAACATGGTGAATACCCGGATGTCCGTTAGCCGAAGGAGGTCCTTCAAAGAAGATAAACTGCGGTTCTCCCTCTCGTTCGTCAATACTCTTGTGGAAGATGTCATGCTTCTCCCACTCCTTCAACATGTCTTGGTTTGTTTTAACAAGGTCAAGCCCCTTGTGCTCGGCGAATCTCTTTGCCATATTATCTATGTTATTTTGCTTATTTTCTAAATACGTGCAAAGATACAAATAACAACTGATACTACCAAATTTTACTGACAGTTGAAGCCCAGTCAGCCCCTCCTATCACCTTACCTAAGTTCCCCCTAAAACCCCACCCAACCTCCCCGAAGGGGAGGAGTGCCTAACGGAAGTTGGTTGGGACGGGCTTTTCTTTAATTCAAAATTCAAAGTTCACAATTCAAAATTATGATTAGGTAGAGTTGACGAGTGGACTGGTTGACAAGTAAACGGGTTGTTTGTTCTGTGCAATAGATTACCACAAAGTAGGGACAGACGCCCTCGTCTGTCCGCTCCAACATTCCACCTTACATTACAAGCAACCTCCCTTATGCGGACAGACGAGGGCGTCTGTCCCTACTGCGTGGCATTCCTTTGGATAGAAAGAACCATCCAAATAGGTTATCATTAGGCACTCCTCCCCTTGGGGGAGGCTGGGTGGGGTTTAACATTCGGAGAGGGGACGGGGGAGAGGCTGTAGATGGGATGTGATGAGGCTGGTTGTGAGGTTTTGCTAGGCTTCCTTTTCTCCCTTCTTACCCAACAATCTCCTTGATCATAGCGATGAGCTTCTCCTCACCTAAGCCTGAACGCTCACCAGCGGAGGCGATGGTAGCCTTCTTGAGGATGAGCTTTCCGAGTGGAGAATTTAGCATTTTGAAAGGGGTGTAACGTGCTGCAAGTTCCTTCTTCAGTGTCGGATAAGCTGCAAAAAGGTCTTTCAGCTGCGTCTCGGAAGTGATGGCAATAGGTTTCTTTGCCGTCTCTTCGGTTAAATTTGGGCTTTTATCAGGAGCGTTGGGGGTGTTTCCCTTTTTGTTACCAGTGGGTGATGTCTGCTCCTGATTAGCCCATGTAAGTAGTGTTTGCGAGCCTGTTAGCGAACGAATATGCGTACAATCCTGCATCATTTCGAGTACACCGCGGAAGTTACCGGCGTCATCGTGCACTGCAAAATAGACGATGTAGAGGAACACCTCAGGCTTGTTAATCCAAAATTCAGCCTTATCCTGCTCCCCATTACGGAACTTCTCGACAATCTCCTTAACGATATGCACACTCTTGCGAGGGTGACAGTTAGAGACCTCGCGACCAATGACATTCTTCGAACGAGGGAATATTCGATGGTCAGTGTCCGAATAGAACTTCACCAATTCATGCTCATCAACGAAAGAGATGTCTACTGGTAAGTGCTTATAAATAAGGTTGATTTGCTCCAAAGTGAGCTTTCCTGTAGTCACGTCTAACTCTTGGTCGCTGCCAACGGAATAGCCATGTTTCTTCAAAAGAGCCTGTACGTCAGCCGCAAACGAACTATCATCAGCGGTGGACGTTGTGGCAGTCTTGGGCGTTTCTTCATGCTTAACATCGAAGAAAGCAAAGCCTATCTCTTGATCTCCTGACTTCATATCCTCAAATTCGGCAGGGCTGATTAATGCCAAGGAAGTGGGGTAGAGGATGCGTTCCTCCTTATCCATAAGGTCGCGCGCAAGGGCTATCATCTCCTTTTGAGCAGCTATAAACTCATCGTCCTTACCGTCTTCGAGGAGTTGATAACAGCGTTTGATCTCATCCCGAACGATGTCATCAAAGTTCCACATCGTTGTTGTTGGGCGATCAAAACCTTTCTTCTCCAATAGCGGATAGAGCTGGTTTTGCTTGCGATGATAGTGCTTTGGGTATTGACGGAACTGATCGTACAATTCGAGCCATTGGTTCTTTATGACGGGATATTGCACCAAGTCCTCCGCAGCGAGCAGCAGTTTGCGCATCTCATCATTCTCTTTATAATAATGTGTAAGCGGATGGTCGGCTGGTAACTCTGGTCGGCTCGTGTCCATGAAGCCCTCCAGTAGCTCGTTCACCTTGCGCATATCCACACGTACACACTCATCTTCTGCACCATCTTTAAGCGTTTGCTCCATGTAAGCAATGTGATAGGGGCGAATCTTCCCCACCTTTGTTCGCATGATTTCACGTGCTTCCTCGAGTGTTATCTTACCTGTTTCGTAACGCTCCTCAACGTCAAGAAGCGTCTTCATCTTATCCATTTCTATCTCTGGGAGATAGTCTTTCATCTTGTTAACCATAACTTGTTACTGCTTAAAATTCATCTGCTGCAAAGGTACTCATCGTTAGTTGCGCTTGAGATAACATTTGTTACCTAAGGATGTTAAATCCTTTTGGCTTTTGGTTAAATAATGTTTTAAATAATAGAAGCCACTACTTTGTAGTCGAAAAGCCCAATGTTAGCATCGCTTAGAATGCCTCTCCCGTCAGAACCTCATCCACTTTTAAGTCCGTTGTTTCTGTTGGGATGTGTGCAAAGAACTGAAAGGAGAAGCAGACAGCGAGCTTATAAGCACGGCTTATCAGCGGTAGGAAGCGATCGTAATAGCCTCTTCCACGTCCGAGGCGATTACATTCAGCATCGAAAGCCATGCCCGGAATAAGGGCAAATTCAATGCTTTCATAATCATCGAAGTAGTTACCAGTGGGTTCCATGATTCCAAATGAACTGCATTCCATTGCTTCCCATCCCCGAAAGAGACGCAGTTCCATCTCCGTCGGACTCACTACTACGGGGAGCAGTATGCGCTTCCCGTCATCGTAGAGTTGCTGAATAAGCCCGTGTGTGTTGACTTCGTCGGGCATTGAGGTATATAAGAAAATGGTATTAGCAACCCTTAATTGCGGATGAGCCTGCACCTTATTTATAATGAGGTGTGACTGTTCTGTGAGTTCTTCAGCCGTAAACTGCTGTTTGAGCAGTCGTACATAACGGCGTAACTCAGGCTTCGTTTTCCCCCTAACGTCCTCTTCCCATGTGGGAGAGGATGGGTTGGGAGACAGGTTGTATGTCATTATTTTCTTACATTAGGACGGGCTTGTCTGTGCGAAACAGACGTATCCCGTGCATGAGTTTGAGGTTTTAGAAGAAGGCTCTGGGGCATCTTGAAGACGCTTAAAGCCCGCTTTACGGTTTCGTCCGTGAGGTTAGCATACTCGTAAAGAGCCTGCTCGTCAAGGATATTATAGATGATTCTACTGTTGAGGTAATCCTCCAGTAGGGTGTGCGAACGCATGATCATGAGGTTACGACGGCGTAGCCCGTTGCGGTCGGCATAGTTAGCAAAATCGCTGACAAGGTTCTGCTTGCCCAGATAAGCAGCCAGTGGGCGCATCTCGGTGTAGGTACTTAACTTCTTACGATACTTGTCCGTGTAATTGAAGCAATACTGCATCATCAGTCCACTAAGCACCGCTTCTTTGAAATAAGACGTCACCTTCGATGTGTCCTCGGGCACGAATATATCAGGCGTAATGCCTCCTCCACCATAAACAGTGCGCCCGTTATGAGTGTGATAGGCTGGTCCTTTATGCTTGATACTATCCTGTGAGAAGAATTCCCCATTCTTGTAACGTGTGAGGATGTCGTTCTCATAGTCGATGTTATCGCCTGGCTTGAATGGTTTCTGTATGCATCTGCCTGACGGAGTGTAGTATCTTGCTATTGTAAGGCGTATCATGCTGCCATCAGGGAACTGTATTTGCTGTTGTACAAGACCCTTTCCAAACGACCTGCGACCCACTATCAAGGCTCGATCATTGTCCTGCATTGCCCCCGCGAAGATCTCTGCTGCGGACGCAGAGTTCTCGTTTGTGAGTACAACCATTGGTATATGCTGATAGCTTCCACGCCCATCACTGCGGTAATCAACCCTTGGGCTCTTCCTTCCTTGTGTATATACAATGAGCCTATTCTTCGGTAGGAACTCATTAGCCATTTGTACGGCGGCATCAAGAATGCCCCCTCCATTGTCGCGAAGGTCGATTACCAGCTGCTTAGCTCCTTGTATATTCAATGACTGCAGAGCGGCAAGCATCTCCGCATAAGTGCGTTCGCCGAAGTTCTTAACACGTATATATCCAGTGGAGTCATTCAACATGTAAGCTGCTGAAATACTCTTAACTGAGATGTCACCACGCGTTACTGTGAACACTCTCGGTTGATGATCTCCATAGCGCAAAATGCCTATCTTGACCTTAGAGTCTTTAGGTCCTTTGAGCCTGCGCATGGCTTCTTCGTTCGTAGCCGACTTCCCCACGAAGGGCTTACCACCGATACTCACGACCTTATCACCAGCCAGAATGCCTGCCTTGTCGGCTGGTCCATTCTTGATAACGTTCTGTACTCTCAATGTGTCGTTACGTATGATAAACTCAATGCCAACGCCCGAGAACGATCCTTTTAAGTCATCTGTAGCAGCTTGAACATCCTTTGCACTGATGTAAACAGAGTGTGGATCAAGCTCTGAAAGGATCTCTGGTATAGCCTTTTCGACCAGTTCGTCGATGTTGACCGAATCGACATATTGATCGTCAATAATATGTAGTAAGTTGTTCAATCGGTTGCTTCCACTGTTGATGATGTTCAATCGGTTACCCGAGAAGTGATTGGCATAAAAGGTGCCAATGAGGATTCCGACGACTACTGAAGCAGCCATCAACAATGGAACGAAACGATTTTTTCTATCTTGATTCATAAACATTTAAATTGTCAACGGGCATTCCTACACCTTATTATATTAGTCCTGTCTGTCTTCCAAAGCCTTATATTCAACCTTTACACCAGCCTTCTCCAGCAAGTCGACACCATCAGTTAGACGGTACTTCTCGGCATATACGACCCGACGGATGCCTGCTTGGATAATCAGTTTAGAGCATTCAATACATGGAGAAGCCGTCACGTAAAGTGTTGCACCATCACTGTTATTACTGCTTCTTGCCAGTTTCGTGATAGCGTTGGCCTCGGCATGCAAGACGTAAGGAAACGTTGTTCCAGACTCGTCCTCACAGATGTTTTCGAATCCACTTGGCGTACCATTGTACCCGTCACTAATGATCATCTTGTCCTTAACCACTAATGCCCCGACCTGTCGCCGACGGCAGTATGAGTTCTCCGCCCATATCCTCGCCATCCGTAGATAACGGTAGTCAAGAAGAGATTGCTTGGTGTTCATGCCTCGAGCTGCTTGTTGTTTTTAATGCCATCACGCTCCATCAGCGCCTTTATCGTTGGTTCTTGACCGCGGAAACGCTTATAGAGTTCCATTGGATGTTCCGTCCCTCCGCGAGAGAGAATATTGTCGCGGAAACGTTGCGCAGTGCTTTGGTTGAAGATTCCTTCGTGTTTGAACACACTGAATGCATCGGCATCCAGTACCTCAGCCCACTTGTAGCTATAGTATCCGGCAGCGTATCCTCCCGCCATGATATGCGAGAATTGCACCGTCATACACGTGTCTTTGCGTTGTTCACCGATAATCGCCTTTGCCCAAGCCTGCTTCTCGAAAGGAATGATATCATCGGTAAACTCATCCTTTTGTGTGTAGTACGCCATATCGAGCAAACCGAATGCCACCTGTCTTAAACAGGCTGTTGCAGCACCGAAGTTACGACTGGCAACGATCTTGTCAATCAGTTCATCGGGCATCGGTTCACCTGTTTGATAATGGAAGGCAAAGGTCTTTAAGAACTCTTTCTCTACTGCGAAGTTCTCCATGAATTGCGAGGGTAGCTCCACAAAGTCCCACCAAACGTTGGTACCAGACATGCTTTCAAAGCGCGTGTTAGCGAACATTCCATGTAGAGAATGCCCAAACTCATGCAGGAAAGTCTCGACCTCTCCCAATCGAAGTAACGCTGGTTTGTCCTCCGTTGGCTTAGATAGATTCATCACTAAAGACGCATGCGGGCGCACGTTCTTGCCGTCTTTATCGATCCACTGACCCTGGAATTCGGTCATCCAAGCACCATCCCTCTTGCCTTTACGAGGGTAGAAATCAACGTAGAGAACCGCTAAGTAGCTGCCGTCCTTGTCGTAGACTTCGTATGGTTTAACGTCTGGATGATACACAGGAATTGCCTTATTCTCCTTGAAAGTAATACCATAAAGGCGAGTGGCAAGCCCGAATACACCTTTAATGACATTATTTACTTCAAAGTAGGGACGTAACATCTCGGGGTCGAGATCATACTTCTTCATCTTCAGCTTATGCGTATAATAAGCTGCATCCCATGGCTCCATCTTGAAGTCATCGCCCTCCATTTCCTTTGCCAAAGCCTCTACTTCCGCATGTTCAGATAGTGCAGTAGGCTTATAGGCTGTTATGAGATCGTTAAGCAGTTTATATACATTTTCCACCGAAGAAGCCATGCGATATTTCATGACATAATCAGCGTATGTATCGTAACCAAGCAACTGTGCCATCTCACGACGTAGGTTCACGAGCCGCTTGCAGACCTCAAGATTATTCGTATCATTGTCCTTTATGCACAGAGTATTGCGTGCCATGTATAATTCCTGACGCAAGTCTCTTTGCGTACTGTACATCATGAATGGTCCATAACTCGGTGCATCGAGTGTGAACACCCACCCTTCAAGCTCGCGTTCTTTGGCTGCTTCGCGTGCTGCCTCACGTGCCGTATCAGGTAAACCATCGAGTTGCTGCTCGTTAATAATATGTAAGGTGTAAGCCTTATTCTCCTTAAGAAGGTTCTGAGAGAACTGCAATGAGAGCATAGAAGCCTCTTCGGTGAGTTGGCGGAGGCGGTTTTTTCCATCCTCATCGAGCAACGCACCACTACGAACAAAGCCGTCATAGCTATTCTCCAGTAGTCTGGCTTCCTCTGGTGTCAGCTCCCGATGGTGCTCATGCACGCGTTTGATCCGTTCGAACACCTTAGGGTTCAGACTCACATCATTGCTATGCTTCGTGAGAATAGGGCTCATCTTCTGTGCCAGAGCATCCATCTCATCGTTCGTTTCAGCACTTAGCATATTAAAGAAAACAGCCTCCACACGATTCAACAGATCGTAGTAATGCTTTCGTCCCTGTACATCATCTTCGGGTATGATAGTATTCTCGAAGGTTGGTTCTTCAGGGTTATTAACGATCTTCTCTATTTGTTCATCCTCACGACGAATGCCCTCCATCATAGCTTCCTCATAGTCTTCTATGCGAATGCGATCGAATGGCACCGTCTCATGCGGTGTATCGTATGGTAGAAAGAAAGGGTTTTTGTGTGTCCCTTCTGTTGGTGTTTTATCTGTCATATTATATCTTTCATTCTCAATCAAAGTACAAAGGTAAACAAAAAAAAAGACTTTCCTCTTATTGAGGAGATAATTAACGGAAATTTTTAAAAAGCCTTGTGTAATTCAAAATTGTGATTACTTCGAGTTGACGAGTTGATGGGTAGACAAGTTACGAGTGACTTGTTATGTTGATAATAGTAGTATTTAGCTCTCCTCTCTGTAGGAGAGGGGCTGGGAATAAGGCTTTTAAAGTAGGGACAGACGCCCTCGTCTGTCCGCCAAAACACACCCCCAAAAGCCTCCCGAATCTCCTCTTTAGGAGGGGATGTTGCCTGATGGGATGCCATGAAAGGGTAAAAAAGCGGACAGACGAGGGCGTCTGTCCCTACAGGTTGGCATTATCATTAATTAAAGAGACGCCTTCTTCATTTTGAAGAGGGCGTTTCCTTGCCATGAAGAGGGCGTCTCTTCGATGTGAAGAAACGCCCTCTTTGTTTGTAAACAATACTATCTACTCCCCTCTCCATTCGGAGAGGGGACGGGGGTGAGGCTTTATCTCTGTCGTTAAACATGGCAGAAAACTTGCGATTTCATAATCTTTTTAGTATCTTCGCAAGTCAAAGAGTAATCGTAACAATGGGTAGGAATAAGTTTTCAGACGCTGAGATTAAAGACATAGCGAAGTTGCTTCGACTGAAGAATGCGGGGAACAGGGCGAAACAAAAGCTCGTCCGGCATGATCTTAGGACGTTGTTTGAGTTTAATATATCCGACTTCAACGTTCCGGGAAAGGCTTTCGGTGAAGCCGAACTCTATGAGGCTATCGACCGCGGTGCCATCCAAATACTTGATGATGCTACTATTGAGGATATGAAGGCGAAGCGTGCTCGAGACAAGGAACGTGATAAGGCTGAGGCAGAACGGCGTGCGATTGAGGCTGGAGAGATGACTGATTGGAGGAAAGCGATGGAGGAATGGGAGGCCTCCCCAAGCCCCTCCGAAGGAGGGGATGTGCCTAGCGGAAACCAGTTAGATAGTCGTTTCCTATCAAAATAACGCCACCGAGTAGGGACAGACGCCCTCGTTTAGAAGCCCCACCCAGCCTCCCCGAAAGGGGAGGAGTGCCTAACGGTAGCTAACTTGGGGGGGTATTCCAACCAAGAAACCACCTCAAAGTAGGGACAGACGCCCTCGTCTGTCCGCCAAAGGTAGCCTAAGAGGGAGTCTCCACACCCCCTTTCGAAGGATGGGACGTCGCATAGCGGAGTGTTTGAAAGGGATAAATAGGTGGACAGACAAGGGCGTCTGTCCCTACTGTGATATCACCCGTTGCTTATAACAAGGTATTATCAATAATGTAAGAATAAGTAAATTAATTGATTATGACACTATATCCAAAATTGATAACAGACGCCCTGGAGAAGGTAATCTACCCCGGGACGAAGAAGAATCTCATAGAGAGTGAGATGTTGGCAGATACTCCGAGTATTAATGGAAACAAGGTAAAGATTACGTTGATATTCCCTCGTGAGACCGACCCGTTCCTCAAGTCGACCCTTAAAGCAGCCGAGGCGCAGATTCACTACTCGGTGGGGAAGGACGTAGAAGTGACCATCGAAACCGAGTTCAAGAGTGCTCCTCGCCCAGAGGTAGGCAAGTTGTTGCCACAAGTGAAGAATATTATCGCCGTTAGTTCGGGTAAGGGTGGTGTTGGCAAGAGCACCGTTTCTGCCAATCTCGCTATCGCTTTAGCCCGCTTGGGGTATAAGGTTGGATTGCTCGATACCGATATCTTCGGACCGAGTATGCCTAAGATGTTCGGTGTAGAAAACGTCCGTCCGTATGGCATTGAGAAGGATGGTAGACAGCTAATAGAGCCTGTTGAGAAGTATGGCGTGCGGCTTCTTTCCATCGGATTCTTCGTTAATCCCGATACAGCAACGCTGTGGCGAGGGGGTATGGCGACGTCAGCTTTGAAACAACTCATCGCTGATGCCGATTGGGGAGAGCTTGATTATTTCATCCTTGACACGCCTCCTGGGACCAGTGATATCCACTTGACACTGATGCAAACACTGTCAATTACAGGTGCTGTGATTGTTTCCACTCCTCAAAGTGTAGCCCTTGCCGATGCGAGAAAAGGCATTGATATGTACCGAAATGACAAGGTTAACATTCCAATCTTAGGCTTGGTAGAGAACATGGCATGGTTTACTCCAGCCGAACTACCGCAGAATAAGTATTATATCTTCGGTAAGGACGGCTGTAAGAACCTTGCGAAAGAGCTCAACTGTCCGTTACTTGCACAGATACCAATCGTTCAGAGCATTTGTGAAAACGGCGATAAAGGTACACCGGCAGCCTCTCAAGTAGACACCGTGACCGGTCAGGCGTTCTTGAGTCTGGCGCAGTCTGTGGTGACAGTAGTCAATAGACGGAATAAAGAACAAGCCCCAACGAAGATTGTTGAGGTGAAGAATTAAGGCGAGGCAACGCCTTCGAAGCATTAAAAAAAGAAAGTCTCACTAAGAATTCTATCGTATATAGAAATCTTAGTGAGACTTTCTTTTATTTCGTTCAGCCCTTACGAAACCCCGATGAAATGCAAGATAGAAGGGGTGAAGAGCGCAGTGAAGATACCATTTAATGTAATTCCAAGACTGGCAAATGCGCCATATTTACTGCTATAAGCCATCGCCGTGGATGCGCCAACAGCGTGAGAAGCAGCGCCCATAGATAGTCCCTGAGCTATCGGACTACGCACATGTCCTATCGCCAAAGCCTTGAATCCAACCAAAGCTCCTATAATACCTGTGATGACAACAACGGCAGCTGTGAGTGAAGGAATACCTCCCAAGCTCTGCGTAACCTCCATTGCTATAGGGGTTGTGACCGACTTACTCGCCATTGACAGCACGACAACATCCGATGCACCACATAGTTTGGCGACCGTGACAACACTCACAATTCCGACCAAACAGCCCACTAGCTGCGACAGAACAATGGGCAACCACAATCGTTTGATAGCGTCTAACTGCAAATAAAGTGGAACCCCTAAGGCTACGACCGCAGGCTTCAGCCAGAAGTCAATGAGCTGTGCGTCTTGCTTATACACTCGAAAGGGAACACCCGTCACCTTTAAGTATATAATGATAAGAATGATAGCAATGAGGATTGGATTTAACAGCATCCAGCCTGTCTTCTTTTGTAATCGCTTAATCAAAAAGAACGTCCCGCAGGTGAGCGTCAGGATGACATATTGATTAGAGAAGATGTCTCGTCCGTCCTGAATGAGGTTCACCGTCTGATCGATGGTTTGGTCAATTGAAATCATAACTTAGCCTCCTTTTCATCCATAATATCCTTTCCTTGCAAGGCTTCAGTCGTGAGAATCTGTTCCTCCTCGGTGTATTCTGCATATTCTTTGAGTATCTGCTTCATCTCTTCCGCCTGCCTTCTGTGCGCCCGATGATGCAATAGGTCGAGTGCTATCATTCGACGTTCTAACTTGATAACAAGCTGGTGCATGTGTCCAGTAACCACCAGAACGAGCACCGTACTGACGATAGTTGCCGTCACAATAGGGAACCACTCCTTCTCAATCAGATCCAGATAGAGAATCAATGCCACCCCAGGTGGAACGAAGAAGAAGCCCAAGTTGGCGATAAGCAGCTCCGATAAGTGCTCCACCCAACTAAGTTTTACCCATCCCAACTTAAGGAATAAGGTAAGAAATAACATACCGATGATACTGGACGGCAGCTTTATTCCAGTCGCCCATACGATAATTTCTCCCAATGCCAAGCATCCGAAGATCACAAAGAATTGTATTGCCATTTAGAAAAGATGTATTTTCAGTGACAGCATTAACGCTGATTTATAATCCGTTTGAGTGCAGAAAAGTGGCTGCAAAGTTATACTTTTTTAACCAATCAGCCCTCTCCATCGTTCGTAAAGAAGCCTATAAAGGGAGAATAGATGATATTTATCAAGAACAAAACGGCGTTAATCAAATAATTTGTGTAAGTTTGCAAGTAAATTAATAATGATTATGTAGACCTCAGGATGAGTGAGATTGAGAATAATATAACGGATAAGAAGCTGCGACTAATCGTCAGATTTGGTCGTAGTAATATGACGTTCTCGGTTGGGGACCCACAAGAGAATGGTGTGTTGGCATACGAACCTTATGAAATGAATATGGGTATCTCCATGGCTGCTAACCTACGGGAAGCCCTCAAAACATCAGAACTCTTGCAGAGTGGATACAAACGCGTGTTGGTTCAAATGGACTCTCCTGTTATGCTCATGCCCGTGGATGAGTATAAGACGCAGGATGTGGAAACGCTCTATTATCACACCTTTCACCACAAAGGAAACGAGGAGGTCTTGGCTCATCAACTGATGGAACTTAACGTGATGGTGGCTTTCTCGATAAATAAAGACCTGAAACTCGTTATCGATGACCACTTCGAAGACATTCGCATACAACCTTTGATGTGTCCTGTCTGGACGCATCTCTATCGAAGAACATACGCTGGTGTGCGCCGAAAGTTATATGCTTATTTCCATGAAAAGCGTATGGAAGTGTTTAGTTTTCAGCAGAATAGATTCCGATTTGCCAATACTTACAAGATTGTCAACGCCCACGATGCCCTCTATTACTTATTATATATATGGAAACTGACGGGTATGGATGCGCAACAAGACGAACTCTTGCTCATCGGGGAGATGCCACAAGCAGAGCTGCTCACCGATGAACTGGCTAAGTACTTGCGCTTCTATAAGGTCGTAAATCAGGCAGATGATTTCGCACAACACCATGTCTTGGCAGAGAGAAAGGACATTCCTTACGACATCAAAGCCATCTATCTGGATTGAACAAACAGCAACATCACAAAATAACAATACTTCACAACGAATGAGAATCATAACGGGAAAATATAAGGGAAGGCACTTTGACATCCCTCGCACATTCAAGGCACGACCTACAACAGACTTTGCTAAGGAGAATATCTTTAATGTCATCAATGCCTATCTGGACTGGGAAGAGACCGTGGCACTCGATCTCTTTGCGGGTACGGGGAGCATTTCTCTCGAACTACTCTCGCGTGGCTGCAAGGAAGTCGTTAGTGTTGAAAAGGACAGGGATCACGCTCGTTTCATCGCACAGTGCATGGAGAAGATAGGTGCCGATGAACATGTATTGATCAAGGGTGACGTCTTCCGATTCATAAAGAGCTGTCATCAGCAGTTCGATTTCATCTTTGCTGACCCTCCTTATGCCCTCCCCGAACTGCCAACCATTCCCGATCTCATCTTCTCGCAAGACCTCCTTGCACCCGATGGGCTCCTTGTCTTCGAGCATGGCAAGCACAACGACTTCTCTTCGCACCCCCATTTTGTGGAGCACCGAAGCTATGGCAGCGTCAATTTCACGCTGTTTAAAGCCTCCCCAAGCCCCTTTCTTTAATTCAAAATTCAAAATTCAAAATTATGATTACTTCTATTTGAAGTAAGGCTTTGCTAAATGCGATGTATCATATAGTTTCTGTGTAGCGGAGCTATCCCTAGTTAGCGCGAGCCATAAAGCAGCAAATGAAGAGACGCTCTTCTCGAATTGAGAAGGGCGTCCCTTTGCATTAAGGAAGGCGTCTCCTCACA
Source organism: Prevotella veroralis (assembly GCF_018127765.1). NCBI lineage: Bacteria > Pseudomonadati > Bacteroidota > Bacteroidia > Bacteroidales > Prevotellaceae > Prevotella > Prevotella veroralis. The sequence continues at coordinate 149,896 of NZ_CP072331.1, forward strand.
TCGAAGAAACGCCCTCTTTGTTTGCAATTAGTAGTGTTTACTCCCCTCTCCATTCGGAGAGGGGTTGGGGGAGAGGCTCTAATTTGAATTTTGAATTATGAATTTTGAATTAAAAGAGGGGCTTCTTTTGGATGCTCCTACTCCTCTATCTCCGACAGACTACGCACGAAGTTGTTAGCGAAGTTACTAATGGTTTCCACGGGAGCATAGCCCATATAACGCACGCTGCGACGCAGGTTACGACGCAAGACGGCACCATTGTTTCGCACGAAACCTGCCGAGTTCTGTTTGAAATGCCACTCCTGTGCAGTGTCTTTAGCCAAGTCGGAAATGCTACGAAGCGTCAGTTCGTAGGCTTTCTTATCATATTTCTTGACGAACGGAAGCTCATCTTCCTCAAAACCAAAGACCGAGATGAGGATGTTCCCTTGCAGTTCTGCCATCGACTGAAGCTGTAGGTGGGTCAACCAAGAGTCCAGTTTCACAAAGTCCACCTTGTCTCCTCGCATCCTCAAGTACTGTCCGATGGTGATTATTCCCCCCAGATTCATGCCCCGATTGAGCATTGCATCCGAGTTAGCGACGATGAGCTTCAATATATCCAAAGCCTCAACGGAGGTGTCTATACTATGCAGTTCGTCGTGGATGAGCTTCTTCAACCTCCTATTCAACAGTGAGTTACTAAGGCGAACGACCTTTGGAACTTTCGCTGTCAGCGTCTTGTTATCCCCCATCTTCGTCCTTAGTTCGGCAATGATAGCGTCCGGGAGGTTCAGACCCTCATCCATGCTGTGAGCCGCAATACCATTAATAAAAATGGAAGTAACCTGTTGTGCCTCCACCATCTGCATGAGTCTGCGCCACTTGAAGGGTGACATAGGTTCAATACTCGACTGTGTTCCGAAGGCACCAGAGCTTAGAATACGGAAGAAGTTACGCTGTATGACGTCCATAATGATTGAATATTATTGACATTAAGAATACCTCCTTGGATAACGGAAGAGGATGGATAAGAGGGCAAAAATACCTATCAAGAAGGGGTAATATAAGTAAGGTACAATGCTGACAGGGTTTATCTTTGCCAGTCCAGCAGCCATTAAGAGCTGCGCCCCATAGGGTATTAAGCCCTGCGCAGCACATGAGAAAGTATCGAGAATACTCGCTGCTTTGCGTTTATCAACGCCGTATTTATCGCCAATCTGCTTCGATATACCTCCCACGGTGAGGATGGCTACGGTGTTATTAGCCGTACATACGTCCACAAGAGACACCAGAAAGGCTATCGTGAGTTCTGCTCCTCGCTTACTACTAACGTGCTGTGTGATGATGCGGATGATGTATTCAATACCACCATTAGCCCTTATCATCTCAAGCAAACCGCCCGCCATCATCGTAATGATGATTAACTCGCCCATACCGGTGATTCCGTTGCCCATACTGGAGAGCCATCCGTACACGTCGTAGGTGCCATCTGCAATGCCAATAACGCCTGTCAGGACAAGACCAATGGTCAGCACCGCCATCACGTTCATACCGAATACGGCGCAGATAAGCACCGCCATGTAAGGTATGATCTTATAGTAACTTACCGAGGGAGTGGCTGCCAATGTGTGAATATCCCATCCCAAGAAGACGTAAGCAGCAAGGATAAGGAGGGCAGCAGGGGCTACGATGAAGAAATTAACACGAAACTTATCAGCCATCTTACACTCTTGTGTGCGTGTAGCAACGACCGTTGTATCACTGATAAACGACAGGTTATCGCCAAAGAAACTACCTCCAACGACCACAGCAACGACAAATGGCATGGAAGAACCTGTCGAGCTGGCTATGCCGGCAGCAATGGGTGCGAGTGCAACGATGGTTCCCACGCTCGTACCAATGCTTATCGAAATGAAGCAAGAAGCAAGGAATAAGCCCGCAAGGAGCATATTGCTCGGTAGAACTGACAGTGTCATGTTGACCGTGGCATCGATACTTCCCATCTGCTTAGCGGCATTTGCGAATGCTCCCGCTAATACAAATATCCACAACATCATCATCATGTTGTCCGTACTTGCGCCTTTGCTGTATATCTCGATACGCTTATTAAGAGGGTAGCCACCCGACATTATGATGGCAAAGATGCTTGCCACCATAAAAGCAACAGTAATGGGTACCTTGTAGAAGTCGCCCGATACGATCGAAGTGACTAAGTAAAGTAGGATAAAGACAAGCAACGGGCTTAGTGCTAATAACCCTTTTTTATGATTGATCATTCTGTTTTTAATTTAATAAAATACTCTCCCTTACAGATCCCAAGAGCGCAAATAGAAGTCAATGTTCTCCTTTGTAAGGAGGTCAATAGGCATGTAGTTCGTTTGTTCAACCTTCTTCTTCAATACGATGGCACGGAAGAGTGTGTCGATACTAAAGAACCCTTGCTGGTAAGCATGCTGTGCGATGAGGAAGGAAATACTCCCTGCTCTGAGGCAGTCAGCATTCTTATGCACAATATCATAGCCCATTATCTGTATGTCGTGACGCTTTGTTTTGAGCAAGAACTCGCCTACGATGTGCGCTTTTGAGTTGAAAGTGATGCAGTGATGCACCTCCGGATGGGTTGTAAAGAACTTCTCCAAGATTCCATCATAACGTTTTCTCTCCTCGTCAAGCGGTAAGTTTACATCGAAGATGTCCACCTCCGGGAAGTGTTTAGCCATGTAGTTGCGGAAGCCAACTTCCCTGTTTTCCTGCTGCCTACTCGCCATCTTGCCGTCTTTCGTTTGTTTCATCAGCATGATCGAACGCTCATTTCGAGCCAAGAGCATGAGCATACGCGCTGCAAAATGCCCACTCTGAATAGAGTCCTGACCGAAGAAAGCAAGAGGTTGAAGGCTTGGCATATATGAATCGAGGAGTATGAAAGGGATGTTACGTTCGTGTAACTCATCAGTAAACTGGCGTGTTAAGTCCAACGTGGTAGGTACGAGAACAACGCCATCAGGGTTCTTCTCCAGACATTTCCGATAGGTATCGATGAAAGACTGAGGGTTCAGTCGACTGTAATACATGATGACTATGTCAATAGAAAAGTCCCTTCTCTGTTCGACGGCCTTCATTGCGCCCATCTCAATCTCTTCCCAGTAAGCCTCGCTGGCATGCTTTGGTATGAGGCAATAAAAGGTGTAGCTCTTGTTATGAGCCAGTGCGCTGGCATACATATTAGGCTGGTAATCCATCTCTTTGAGGGCTTTCTCGACCCTCTCAAGAGCCGATTTCGACACGTTCGGACGCTTATGAAGAACGCGGTCAACCGTTCCGACACTCACACCAGCTTGCTTTGCAATATCCTTGATTCTAATTTTCTCCGCCATAGAGGATGCTAAATAATTTCATTATTCAGTGCAAATTTACGAATAATTGTTGGATTGTGTGCATGCACAGGGGGCTTTTCTATCATTCAAATGGTGCTTCGCTCAAGCCTTCCAAAGGGTGAGAAGCACCTAATGAAGTGCGTGGAGCATGATAGGTGGAATCCTTCTCCTCCGAAGAGACGCCTCACCCCCACCCCTCTCCGAGAATGAAGAGGGGGAGTAAATACTATCATTTACACGTATGCCAATACCTGACAGAAACAGGGGTAATAATATTTTAAAATTAAAGAAACGCTCCCTTCGCATTGAAGAGGGCGTTTCCTTGCATCGAAGAGGGCGTTTCTTCGATGTGAAGAAACGCCCTCTTTGTATTAAGGATGTCTTATCCTTACTGGTTTCCGTTAGACTCTCTCTCCTCCTTTCGGAGGAGTTGAGGAAGGCTTTCGGAGGTCTGGTGGACTCTCATTAAATAGGAAAGTAGGTGGAGATCAACGATATATTCTTAATCATCTATGACAATGTTCCCACCCATAAGCACCTTTTGAGTGCCATTCATATAGGTTATTACGATCTTAGTAAACTTCATTGTCGTTGCATCGCCATACGTATAATAATAAGAGTTGTTCCACTCCCACGAACCCGATTCGAACTCTTCTACAGGACCAGTAGCCCTAAATACACCTTGAGAACATACATCACCAACATCATTCAAAACAACGAAATGGAAGTGAATATAGCGTATTGTGCTCTTGCGGGTATTGACAAATGAAAGGCTCATAGTGATCTTTCCGTCCTTATCATCCCAATCCCAATCCTTCACGTAGCCGTAAGGTGCAATCTCACGGAGTCTTGTGATATAACTCGCATACCTATCCGCAAAGTCTGCCATGGCATTAACTCCCTTCTGCTCATTCATTGCAAGCTCTCGTTGAAAGGCTTTCCAATGATACATGAAAGCGGAGTCTTCACGCATACCTTCGGTTATCTCTGCCTGATGTGGCACCTTATATTCTAAGCCGAGATCGCCCTCCTCTTCCGTAAAGAAGTAGATGGAATCGTTTTTAATACCGATTACTTCCGTCACATTCAAGCCGTCTATCAACTCATCGCAGATTGAACAAGACAAAGAATAATTGCTTAGATCCATACGATGAGCCGAATGGGTGCGCCGATACCGCTCCCTTTGATTAGCCTCATCAATCTCTGCCATCTGTCGACGCAATACCTCATCAAGCGAGTCCTGTTGCGCTTTGGCTGTGGAATCAGCAATCTCCTGACCACGACGTTGGTTCAACATATAATATTTATCAGCCAACTGTCGGTTGCGTTTATCAATGGCTTGCCTCAGAGCAGAGCCCGACAAATGTGGGATATCCTTGCTTTTCCTGATATACTTAGCGAACTCCTTTTCCAAAACAATAGCAACATTACTGTTGTTTGTAAGCACATATAGGCAATTAGTCGATTTATCATAAGCATAGTTCTCAACGATATCATTGACCTCACGCACCATCCTATTCGTCACCACCTCATAGTATCCCAGTCCGTTACGATGGTAACTCACGAGCTCTTTACGCATCATCGAGTTGCGATCGGAGTACTGTGCTTGAATGCATTGACACGTTAGCAATAGGCAAAGAATTGTCAAAACCTTTCTCATAGTGTGACTTTGATAAATGTACTCAATGGTCTGATTTCTTTCGCAAAAATAACAAGAATATATGAGAAAAGCAACCATTCAAGCATAAAATATATTTCAGATTAATCATTATGATATTATCTTTACAGTTAACTAATACTCCGCACCTTTCTCATCACGACCTTTTCACATTCGGCTGCGCACTTCCCTATCGTCCTATAAAAGCCTCACCAATCCTATCCACCACGACAATTTAATTTTAAAGAAAGCCTCCCTTCGATTGAAGAAGAGCCTTTCTTTCCATCAAGAAAGGCGTTTCCTCTATTCAAAGAGGGCGTCTCTTCGACAGCAGTCTATCAATTACCTGACTATGAGAATATTATCCCTCTCTTATCGAAACAATCGATAATAAGAAAAACCCTGAGGGTTCTCTTAAGAGAACCCTCAGGGCTACTTTATTATTAAAGTAATCGCCTAATAAAAATCAAAACATTACCTTAACACTAATTATACCAAATTTCACCACCAAGCAGATGCTCTGCATTGGTGCTCTCCTGATAGCTCTGATTCTCGAAGTTGTAGTCATCGAAGAAATCTAAAGTCTTAGTCTCTTTCATTGTAATTACCTCCGTAAATTAGATTAATTAGTAAATTGTATGTCGAATCGTTGTTAAATGACATGCACAAAGATAGACAAAATAAAAGTAAAAAGCAAATGATTGTATGTTAAAAAGTTATTTTTAAACATTTTTTACCTGTTTGATAAGATAGAGTAATAGGTTTTTAAAGACAGAGTAACAGATGAACAGAAGTCAATCCAGCCCCCCGAAAGACTCCCCCAACCCCTCTTCTTTAATTCAAAATTCAAAGTTCATAATTCAAAATTATGATTACTTCTGTTTGAAGTAAGGGGTTGCTGTAATGCCCGTGTATTATAGTTTCCGTGTAACGAGGCTATACCTCGTTAGCTGGAGCAGCAGAACTAAAAACAAAGAGACGCCTTCTTCGCTTTGAAGAGGGCGTTTCTTCGATGTGAAGAAAGCCTCTCTTCGATATGAAGAGACGCCCTCTTTAAACAGAAGCATCCCCACTATGTAGGGACAGACGCCCTCGTCTGTCCGCATAAGGGAGGCTACTTGTAATGTAAGGTGGAATGTTGGGGCGGACAGACGAGGGCGTCTGTCCCTACTGTGAAGCATCCCCCGCCCCCTCTCCCAATGGAGAAGAGGGAGCAGATAGTGCCATTTCCCACAGAACTAACAACTCGTTTACTTGTTAACCAGTCTACTCGTCAACTCTACCTAATCATAATTTTGAATTGTGAATTATGAATTTTGAATTAGACAAGGGCGTCAGCTTCTGTGGATTCCCATGTTCCGTAAGGAACTCTGTGTCGCCTTGCGGCTTCGTGCCATCCGTGTATTCCGTGTTAAGAAAAGCCTCTCCCCCGTCCCCTCTCCGAATGGAGAGGGGAGTAAATAGTATTGTTTTCCACAGAACAAGCAACTCGTCAACTTGTTAACCAGTCTACTTATCCACTCTACCTAATCACAATTTTGAATTGTGAACTTTGAATTTTGAATTAAAGAGGAGCCTCTCCTGTATAGAACTTAATCAATCGGGTGATGGCTTGGGTGCATGCCGGACAGAACTCGGGATGGGCATTTGTGCGCATACGACAGTCTGGGTAAGCACGGTAAACACCGTGTTGAGCATAGCCAGCAGGCTCGTATGCACCCACTTTCCACTTATCTCTACGTGCGTTCGGCTTATCTAAGTCGGTTGGTTCGGGCGTCGGTAATGGAGTCTTCTTATCAATCATTCCTTCCCACTTGTTGTGGAAGTCGACCAGAGTTGTTAGGTTCGGTTCCCACGGTTCGACGTCTTTTGGATACATGTTAATCTCCTCTTTGGCATAAGCATACTCATCGCCGAGACCCGCAAAAGAGTGTCCAAACTCGTGAACGACCACTGGTTTGAAGTAAGCGTGATGTGCCATTGATAGGTTGTAAGAGTTCAGAATACCGCCACCACCGTACTTCTCCGTGTTTACCAATACGATGATGTGCTCGTAAGGTGTACCCGCCAGCCAGTTGTGGAGGTCTTTGAGGTGGAGAGTCGTGAGGTATCTGTCACTATAGAAAGTGTCGAAATGTGAGTGGAGAGCCGTGTTCTTCCATATACCCTTTGATGGTTCGGACGTCCCGCTATCAACGGATGGAGCCTTGACAGCCACGATATTGAATCGAGAACGCAGCGATTTGAAAGGCTCGTGAGCGAAGAGGGCTTCCATCGCAATGCGACAATCCTTTATAAAGATGGGCATTTCGGTCTCGGTGTAACCCTCCGCAATGTACGCAATGTGTATGCAGTGCGAAGGATCGGCAGCCTGTTGCAAGGTTTCGTAAGGTGTGACATTACGCTCACCGATGTGCCGGATGAGTATATCCCGTGGTGCAACGGTGTGCGTCATGCGGTTAGTAACCTCGCGCCGGTTGTTCCTTAGTTCGATAGTTACATCTGCCGTGTCCTTTGGATAAGGTACGAGAAAGACATTCTCAAACGATTTCTTGCTATCACCCTGCGCCTCGTCGTAGGTGAGCCACTCCTGAAATAAGGTGGAGAAAGAGTTTCGATAGATCACTTTCTGCGTGCGATGATCACGCACAATGACCTGTCCATTGCCCTCGACAGGCACTTCGGCGAGTCGTTCGTGCTTGCCATACCAATGTGGGATACGTGATAGTTCGTCCACAGCGATGGTCTGCTCTTTCGCATTCCCAGCGAAGATATAATCCAAACGCAGCGTTGCATCCTCGAAATAATGGTTGAAATCCTGCGCAAAGGCACCCATGGAGAGTGCGAGGAGTAAGGTAGTAATGACTTTTCTCATAGGTCTTGAAAATTGGTTAGAGTTGTTTTTTATCTTTCTCCAGATAGTTATCATCTGTTCAACATTATATATCTATCATTTGCAAAGTTATAAATAATTAATGATAATAACCATCAAGAAGGAGATTATTAATTTATCATTCATCATTCAAAGTCCATAGCTATGATTATTATTGAGAGTTGTGAGCTGTGCTGTTATTGGTTTATTTTGATACCAAAGAGGACTTAAAAAAGGTAGAATAGAGGTTTCTCACATAGTTCTTTCCTGTTATTTTAGATTCTGGAAGATAGTGGGGAGAGTGTTAAGAAGAAATAGTCTCAGGATGAGAAAGTGTTTACGGAATAGAGAGGAGTTTTATTTTTGCTGTCACTACTGTCATTGTGCTTCTGTGTATAAACCATTGATAATGAATGAAATAACGTAAATGTTAAAACTGACAGCAAACTGAATTAAAAATAAATAGGGATTTTTTGAGATCCTTTCTATAAAGTATATATATAAAAGATATATGCAATTAGTAATAAAAATACGCTTTTATCAAAAAAAAATTACCGTTCACTTCCTATTTAACAAATATTATGCCTATATTTGCAAACATGTTTAACCTGTGGTAATGAACCTCCATAGGAAAACTAAGAACCATCCAATATCACAAAGAAAGCAAGCTTTAAGCTCGTTCTAATAGCCAAACCAAGTCGTATCAAAGATAATAATCAACCTGAATAATTACATTTATGAAACTAAGAATGTGGATGTTTATCCTATTTCTGTTCACTGGATTAAGCTCTGCCTTAGCCCAGTCTATAACAGTAAAGGGTAACATTGTAGATGAGAATGGGGAAGCCTTACCAGGCGTAAGTATTATCCCTAAGTCAGCACCTAAGTCGGGTATTGTGTCGGACATAGACGGTTCGTTTACCCTAAACGTGCGTAGTGGTGAAAAGTTAACATTCAGTTTTGTGGGCTACAACAGCGTTGAACGCACCGCAGCTCCACAAATGAATATCAAGATGGAACCCACTGAGCAAATGATGAATGACGTTGTTGTCGTTGGTTACATGGAACGAAAAGTTGCCAACACATCAGCTTCCGTCATTAAAGTCGGTGCTAAGGATCTTGAGATGAAACCTGTTGCTAACCCCTTGGATGCCGTGCAGGGTAAGGTGAGCGGACTACAAGTCTTCTCCTCTTCCGGTGAACCTTCTGCACGCCTATCTATGGCTCTTCACGGGCAAGGATCGCTTGGTGCGGGTACTGGTCTATTGGTTATCATGGATGGAATGCAGGTCAGTATGGCTGTGTTGCAAGCAATGAATCCTAATGATATCGAGAGCGTGCAGTTCCTCAAAGATGCTGCTGCAACCTCTATCTATGGTGCTCGTGCTGCCAATGGTGTTATGTATGTAACTACGAAAAGAGGGCGCACCGAGACTCGTCCCAGTATAAATGTTCGTGCGCAATATGCAGTCTCTTCACTTGCAAATACCGATTACTTCGATCAGTTGATGACGGGACCTGAACTACTAAGATACTATGAAGAAACAGGCATATATACGCCTCAAGAGGTTGCAACCTTTAAAGAGAAATACTTCAAAGAAACCGACTTTCAATGGTATAAATACGTTTATCAATCAGCTCCAATGTACACAGCTGATGTCTCTGTATCTGGTGGAAACACGGGCGTAAGATACTATCTTTCTGGTGGAGCACTCAGTCAGGATGGTTTGAGAATGGGCTCCAGTTATAAAAAGGTGTTCGGTCGTATCAACCTTGATGCGAAGTTGAATGATTGGGTAAGAGCCAATATTAACACCCAAGTATCATACGATGCTACACGCGTATCTCCCTTTGGTAACAACAATGCAGTTGGTGGTGGACTGGCAGCAATGAATGCTCCTTTTGCCTCACCTTACGATCCTAATACAGGCAAAGAACTGGTGCGCGTTCCTTTATTAGACATCGCCACACCTTCACATGTTATCTCTACGAACCCTGCGAAGACGAATAATTTCATCCTGTCTACCAATGGTAATCTTACTATTACACCTATTAAGAACCTCACCTTACGCTCTTTAATAGGCCTGGAGCTCGATTATGGTAATAGTCGTTCACGTACCCTTCCAAGCTATTATCGTGCTTACGGTAATGGAAGTTCCGAACGTTCGTTCTCAATGGCATCGAATATTACCATCACCAATACGGCTTCGTATAATATGACCTTTGGTGATCATCACCTGACAACACTGCTCGGACATGAATACACCAACTATAAGGATGATGGCTTCTCGGCTGCTGGTTCAGGCATACTGGACGATCGTCTCTACTTGCTTAACAATGCAACTAAGAATAAGAACATCGGTGAAGACACGAATGAATACGCTTTCTTGTCATTCTTCACACAGTTATCTTACGATTTCTCCGAGCGTTACTTCGTTGATCTTGTCCTACGTAACGATGCCTCTTCACGCTTCGGCAAGAACAAGCGAAACGGTCTTTTCTGGTCATTGGGATTGTTATGGAAAGCAAAGAAAGAGAAGTTCTTGCAAGATGTGGCATGGTTGAATGACTTAGACATAAAGGCGAGCTACGGTACTCAAGGTAACTCTTCTATTCCGCCATATAGCACTTCAGCTTATGCAGGAAAGGTCGGTCAGAAGAAGGGAGACATGAGTCTTGGCTTCATAAGTCTGGGTAATCCCGACCTTGGATGGGAGCATCAAAGCAAGTTCACAGTGGGTGTGAAGACTCGTATTCTCAATCGTTTGGACTTGAATGTGGAGTATTATAATCGTGTAACAAGCGATATGCTCTTTGAAGTTCCTCTACCTTATACATCTGGTTTAACAGTTGGTAGTGCTGGTTATCCTACTCGTTACGAGAATGCAGGACGCTATCTGAACCAAGGTATCGACCTCCAGTTAAATGTAGACATCCTACGTGGACGCGACTGGGGAGTATCAGCTAATGCGAACCTCAACTATAATAAGGATAAAGTTCTCGAACTCTTCGAGGGTAGGCAATCATGGCAAGAACCAGGCGGACAGCTCTCTTACGTTGTTGGAAAGCCTGTTCAATTCGTCTTACCATTATATAAAGGTGTGAATCCTGATACTGGTGTGCCTGAATGGTATCGCCCGGGAGCAGACAAAAACAAGCCTCATCGTGATGATAAGGACGTGGTTAACGAGTGGTCAAGTTCGCTGAATCAGAACACAGGAGTTGATGCTTACACTCCATTCACTGGTGGTTGGGGCATCTCCGCATACTGGAAAGGCTTTTATCTGAACGCTGACTTCTTCTTTGCATTAGGTAAACACATGATCTCAATGGATAAGCAATTCTATGAGAATGACTACTTTGTTCGTGACAAGAAAGATAATTTCAATGGTTCAAGAAGACTCTTCGACTATTGGAAACAACCAGGAGATAAGACGGAATTTCCATCTCTTGCATGGGTTCGTGACCCTTCTCACCAGAGTACATACTTAGACTCGAAGATGCTGGAAAACGCTTCTTTCATGCGCTTAAAGAACTTCACTCTGGGCTATGAGTTACCTCGCAGAATGCTTGGACAGCAAAAGGTTATACGTTCAGCAAAGGTATTCTTCACAGGTCGTAACCTATTAACATTTACGAAGTTCCGTGGTATTGACCCTGAAGTAAACCGCAACGTCTCTTATGGAGTGAACCCTAATACAAAACAGATGAGCGTTGGAGTGGAACTTGGTCTCTAACAATAACATAAAAAATGAGTATCTATATGAAAAGAACAAAGATATTATTTTGGGCATTCGCACTCTTGTTTACGTTGCAAGCATGCGACTTGGATCGTGATCCTGCTAACTACATAGACTATGGAAAGTCGTATCGCAACATGCAAGATGCCAAGAAGTGGGATAATGGAATATACTCAACTCTACGTGGAAAGTTCGGTGGTGGATATGTTATTCCACAAGAGGCTCAAGCAGACATGCTTAATGCGCACGCCGCTTTCGGCAACCTTTATGGTGAGTTCCATGGGTGGACTATCAAGCCAGAGAGTGCTGTTTTACAGGAGTTATACCACTCTTATTATGCAGCACTCATCGATGCAAACGTTGTCTTGAAGCTGTTACCAAAGATGGAGGTGAGCAGTGATGAACAGGTACAAAGGAATCATTTTCTTGGTGATGCCTACTTTGCTCGTGCCTTTTATCACTTCAATTTAGCCTTACGCTGGGGTATGATTTACGATAAAAATACGGCTGACAAGGATCTTGGAGTGGTATTGGAGACAGAGCCTGGATCAATTGATAAACCGAAAAGAGCTACTAATGCAGATACCTATAAGCTCATTCTTGCAGACCTGCATAAGGCTGATTCTCTTCTAAATGACGTTGCTGCCGTACAAGGAAATACGGAGATTAGTGCTGATGCAGTTAAAGCTTTACGTGCAAGAGTGTACCTTTATATGGGAGACATGACAAATGCTTATACCGAGGCTAAGCAACTAATCGACCGCGGAATATACCCTCTCATTACTCCTTATTATGGTCAATTGGATGCCAACAATAAGGTGGATTCACGCAAAGATGCCTTTGCGCAGATGTGGTTCTACGATAATGGTATGGAACAAATATGGCAACCTTTCGTGGACAAAGAGAATGAGATTGCCACAACAACAGGTTTCTACGGGGCTGACTTGTCTACTGCCACATATTGGGATAATCAACATGATGCAAGTAAGATAGGCGATTACAACAAGCCTGCCTACGTACCAACTCGGGAGGTTATCAACGATCTCTTTACAGGCGAGAACGACCACCGTGCACAGGTTCTATTCGAGTTCGTCCATACGACAGTCAATGATATGAATGCCTCAACTCAGCTCTATGTCATATCGAAGTTTAAAGGTAATCCTAACTACGCAACACTCAATAGCACGCATTGGGGTGGTTATGTGCCTAATGGGAATCAAGCTCCAAAGCCATTCCGAATTGCTGAACAATATCTCATTGTAGCTGAGGCTGCATACGACTTAGGCAATATCAGTGATGCACAAAACTATCTTAATCAATTGCGCAGATCACGTGGTTTAGATCCAACAACCCTCACTGGCGATGCTCTATATAAAGAGATAAAGAATGAGCGAGCACGTGAGCTGGCTTATGAAGGCTTCCGCCTCTGGGACTTGAGACGCTGGAAACAAGGCGTAAAGAAGCGTACTTTCCAAGGAAGAGAGAATTATTACAAGGTACCAGCAGCATTCTATGCAGGCGGATATAAGGTCGACATACAACCAGACAACTATATGTTTGTATGGCCATTACCTAAGAATGAGACCTTAATAAATACCAACCTCTTACCTAACCCAGGATGGGGAGATAAATAGATAACGCATAATTAAAAAAGAAACACTATGTATAAGAGAATAAAAATATGGGCATTCTTAGCAATAGCAGTCTTAGCCGTTGCATGCCAAAAGGATCTTGTCTTAGGAGGGACTGAGCGTATTGTCTTAGGTGAATCAACCGCAGTAACGCTTGTACAAGAGGGTGAAACGAAACTTGTTGATGTCTCTTCTTTAGGCGATGATTGGCAGATTGAGAATGAGGCACACAATGCCTGGCTCACAACAAATCGAAGAGGCACAACCTTAGAGTTAACCGCCACAGCCAATAATGATGCTGACGAACGTCGCACAGAGGTTACTATTGCGACTCCAACAAGCAAACGGACGATTATTGTGACACAATTCGGAACAGACCCAACGATTGCTGTTGAGGGCGGTAATGGTACGCTGATCCTCAATCATGAGGCACATACAGGAGTGGAGGTAAAGGTTATCTCCAATTCAGATAATTGGACAGTTGAACAGTTAGACAAGGCTACCAACAACTGGCTTAGCTATGACGTTGACCTCAAACAACGCAAGTTAACACTCAACCTCACCGCTATTGAGCGTAACAGCCAATGGGCACAGACCAGCCGAAGTGAGAAGCTATTCCTATCCAATGGCAATAAGCATTACGAGTTAACCGTTATGCAGAATGGGTACGTTCAGTTCCAGTTACCAGTGTGGGATTTCGATAACTTCGATATCAATAAGGTAATAGCAATGGAGGCAGAAAGGCATAATCTCCGTGATAAAGCATTTGAGATTGACTCGCTCTTACCCTATCATCAGGATCAAAAGAAGGTGTTTACGGTATTCCATTCACCAGGTGAACAAGCTCCACACATCCTCTATCAGCAGAAGAACAGTGGTACGGATATGTATTGCGCATGGCTTAAAGCACCCAAAGGTAAGCTATTCCAACAAGACTCATACGAGCCTTGGTTAAAGCAAAATAACTTCAAATTAGGTAACAAGCAACGCCTTGATACAGAGTCACAGTATTTTAATGAAGAGATAGATAAGACCCGTCTCATTACGATTTATAACTCTGTTGACAACTTCAAGATGGCTGGTGGTATCTTTAGAAGTGCCTGCATGAAGTATCTCGAAACGCCTAATAGCTTGAAACTCAATAGTAATGGTAAGGCGGAAACATTCCCTGTCTTCCCTTCTGATTACCTACATAATAAGGCGTTCAAACTCGATCAGGTGGTTGCGTTCGAGCGTCAACGTGGTATGAAACCAGACTATAACAACCAGTTTAATTCAGAGAACGTAACAGCCACAACAGAGGATCCGCTCTGTCGTTACTCACGCTTAATATTTGTGCCAGAGAACGAGAGTTACGAGCCCGGAACATTAGCTTATGTTATCTACTTCTTTAATTGGCAAGGTATCACGGAAGAAGATATTGATGCTGGATTAGTCAAAGATAAAGACCTTAGTGGTACTGTTGGTTCATGTCAAGTGTTCTATCAGGGAGGTGATGTCTTCTACAATCGTGAGGAGCAAGGAACGCCTGGTGTATATACTTGGTATGAATATTCTATACCGTTCAGCACACGCCGTGCGGTTGAAGACAAGGGTTACAGCCTATTCAGAGAGGCAAGTGGTGGATTCGCAACCTTCTATCGCGGCAGTGAGAATCTGATAGACCTTCGCCCGCAAGAGAGCCGTACTGTCATCACTTACTACAAGAGTAAGCACTATGTTGACTTAATTAAGAAGAACCTTAACTATTAGACTTTACGCACAATGAAAAAGTTTAGAAATATATATCTAACGGTTATTAGCATGGCTCTCATCGCTGGACTCTGTACGTCCTGTCACGATGATATGCTTGAGCCAAGCAATCAACAGACAACTACAAAGCCCTCCGATGACAGCTTCCCATGGGAACCCGGCATGGCTTATATCAAGTTAAAAGCAAGCGTATCACCCACTACACGCACAGCAACTCAGAGTGTTACACGTGCCGCCATACTTGATGATGCAACCGTGAAAGTCGAACAGGTGTTTGACATGACGAATGAGTATGCAAACCTCAAGAGGGCTCGTGGCTTGGATAGATGGTTCGTTGTCAAGTTCGACAAAGATAAAGATGTAGCCGAAGTGATTAATGAACTCAAGCGCGACCCAGCAATTGAAAAGGTACACGGAAGCATTCCTATTGTCCCTTCAGAAGTGACTTACACTCCTGCTACACGCTCTCCTATCAATCCAAGAAGACTTCGTGATGCCAATGACGGACAAGGTCCTCTCTCTTTCAGTGACCCTTACTTGAAATATCAATGGCATTACAGCACGACCATAGAACAATATCAAATGTTCCAACCTGGGGCTGATATAGACCTTTTCCCTGCTTGGCAGAAAGAAACGGGAGACCCACATGTAGTCGTAGCTGTGATGGATTCGGGTATAGACTTCACACATGAAGACCTTGAAGGAGCAGCTTGGCAAGGTAAAGACCCTAAAACGGGAGAGACCATCCATGGGCGTAACTTCTGGGCAGAAGAGACCGGTCAAGACAATCCGAATCATATCATTGCAGGTGCTCATGGTACCCACGTAGCTGGTACCATCGCTGCTCGTAACAACAACGGAATCGGAGTTTGCGGTATTGCCGGTGGTAATGGTGATGCCAATTCGGGCGTCCGCTTGATGAGTTGTGAGATCTATGGGCATGACGGAACAACGGAGACTGCAACGACAAAGTACATTGTTAAGGCGTTTGAATTTGCTGCCGAGAATGGTGCATCAGTAATGAACTGTTCTTGGGGATACGCTTTCGACCGTAAGAAATACCTTAATAATGAGAACTTCCAAACCATCTTCAAGAATCAATTCGACCTACTGAAAGATGGCATCAATTACTTTACTGACGTTGCTGGATGCGATAAAGACGGAAAGAAGAAACCTGATGCTTATATGAAAGGTGGTCTCATCTTCTTTGCTTCGGGTAATGACTCTCAATATGACATTGATATGATTCCGGCCTCTTATAATCGTGTAGTAGCGGTTGGAGCAATCAATAGTCTCGGTGTGCCAACAGCCTATATGAACAAGGGACCATGGGTCGATGTACTTGCTCCCGGTGGTACAACTGATGCTGGATCAGTCAATCAGGGCGTATTGAGCACGGTGCCTATTGACTATGAATCAGGCATGACTGGTCCTTATCCCAATACTGACTTTACGCTGCCCTCTGACCATAAGTATGCCTTTGCGCAAGGTACTTCTATGGCGACACCACACGTTACGGGCATTGCAGCTCTTGTAGTATCTAAGTTCGGAAAGACGAATCCTAACTTCACAAATGAGGATCTTCGGCGTCGCATCTTAGGTGCTCTTAAAGCCAAGAGTCCCTATGAGGTAAAGACGGATGCGAACTTAGCTGGAAAGATGGGACTCGGTTACATCGATGCGCTCTATGCGCTTTCTGACCCAGAGACAGAGGCTCCTGAAGCCCCAACTATCACTGTCACCGACTACTCTTCACATGCTACAAAGGGTTATTACGATGCTAACATCGCATGGAATGTGACGGCTGATAATGATGCTCTAAACGATGAGCACACAGCCTTTGCATACGATATTCAACTCTTCAAGAAGTCAGACTTGAGCACTCCTGTTCAGTCTTTTACACGCTTCTCTTATAACATGTCTGTCGGAACAGAGATGCAGCAAGAGTTTACAGGACTGGAGACTGACATGGATTATGTCGTTAAGATGATTGCTCGCGACCGCTTCAACAATCGTTCGGCAGAGGTATCAACGAGCTTTAAAACACGTCTGAACCATGCTCCAATATTCACAGATATGATTGAAAAGAACCTTCGCTTACTTGATACACAGCCTTACTATCATAAGATATTACCCGTGAAAGATGAGGATGGACACACTTGGACGTACACAACAACAGCACTTCCTCAAGGCGTAGAGCTAAAGCGTATCGGTGATACTTTCGACTTGCTCATCAAGGTAGGAGCACAGGGTAAATATCAGTTTGATATCACGCTCACCGATCAACTGGGTGGTAAAACAACGCAAACTATCGCTTATGAGATCGTTGCTCACACTGCCCCCGAACTTACAAGACCTATCGGTGACATCTCGTTGTTTGCGAATGGCGAAGCACTCAACCTTGATCTTGCTCACGTATTCACTGCTTCAAGCGGACAAGCAATGCACTTCACCGTTACTTCCGACAATGAACAAGTGGCAAAGGTGGCTGTTAATGGAACCAAGTTAACCGTCACCCCGGGACAGAAAGGACTTACGAAACTCACCATCACAGCCGTTGATGGCGGTAGACGAACAATCACTTCGGCTCTCGTGAGAGTAACTGATAAGAATGCACCGGACGTTCACGTCATCTATCCGAACCCTGCACACAGCTACATCAAAGCCCTTATGCGCAGTAATGTAACTAAGGTTAAAGCCATCGTAACATCGCTTCATGGGCAGAAACTCATCGATCAGACGATGACGCCAGATAGCCGAACTCATGAAATAACGATCGGTATCGACCGCCTCGCACCAGGTACTTATTACCTCTTACTAACGACGGATCGCCTAACAAGTAAGCACGTTTTTATAAAGAAATAATCGGTAACTTATGAAGAAGATAACAATAGTTCTTCTCGTCTTGAGTACGGGTATGACGATGAAGACAGCCGCACAGAGTAGGATTATACCTGTACTCGAATCCAACCCGAACGCTCGCACGGAGGCGATGGGTGGTGCACTGCTTGGCAACACGAGCCAGATGCACATTTATACCAATCCTGCTGCCTTCACTTATGGCGATAAGCAGTTCTCCATTGATGCGTCAATAGCAGGACAGCCAAAGACAGATGAGGGGCGACTCATGCAATATAACCTCGCTACGGGGTATCAGTTTAAAAACCATTCAGCACTCATGGCGGGTGTACGTTACATGGGTGGACTGACCATACAACCGATAGCTGCAATGGGCGGAATTAAAGAGATAAAGCCTTATGACCTTGCGCTCGATCTCGGTTATTCGTTTCCTATAACAAAGGAAGTGGCTGTCTATGCCACAGCAACCTATGCTCGTACCCATGCCGAAACGAGTGCTAACGCTTTAGCTTTCAGTGTGGGAGCTGCTTATCAAACGGACTTCAACCTCGCAAAGGATATGCCAACGAAATTAACAGTGGGCGCACGATTGATGGACTTCGGCAAAGATGTGAAGTTTGACAACACTGGTATTCCTCAAAGTCTGCCCACTTCTCTTGTCATAGGAGGCGATTGGAGCGTAGGAGTTGCACCTAAACATGCGCTTACTTACGCCCTCTCGTATCGCTATTTCACACCGAAAGATGCGCACGAAACCCTCGTGGGAACTGGTTTGGAGTACACTTACAACCGTATAGTGTCTGCCCGTGTAGGCTATCAGCATGCTGACAAAGGGTCGGATGCGTTCACCTTTGGTGCCGGAGGGCAATGGGCTGGCTTCAAACTGGATATTGCTTATCGACAAGCCTTTAAGCACTATGGTGTTAATGGACTAATCGTTGGACTTGGTTATAGCTTCTAATTAGCTCAAATAAGCCTATCAATCAGAAATTATATGTGCCTATTTTCAATCGATATAGCATGTATAGTATAGATAAAATAATAACCTCTAATGATTTAATAGGATAATTCTTATAAATCAAAGCAAGGCTCTTCTCCATGCGAGAAGAGCCTTGCTTCATATTGAAGGAAGCCTCTCTTCGATGTGAAAAAAGCATCAAAAGAAATGGAGATAAGCGATGATACACGTTATAGAAAACTATATTTTGTATCTTTTCCAATGCTATTGCTTGCCAGTTCTGATAATTTTATTACCTTTGCAAACAGCGTATAGGAGACCATAAGAGACGATGAAAAAGATTGCTTCTGACTGATTTCCTCTCATTTAATAATCATTTAATAAAGACAAAGAAAGTGGATTCTGCATACAATAAACTTATCGCTTTGGGCATTCGCCCATCTATCCAACGCGTTGCAATTATGAAGTATTTGCAGGCTCATCACACACACCCTACGGTTGAAGATGTGTTCTTGGCGTTGAAGAAGCAACTACCAACTGTAAGTCGAACAACGGTTTACAATACCCTTCGTATGCTGTCCGAACACCATGCCGCATCGATGATCACCATTGATGAACATCGTGTTTGTTATGATGGAGTGACCGATCCTCATGCTCACTTCTTCTGCAAGCGTTGCGAGAAGGTATTCGACTTCGAAGCTATGGAAATGCCTCGTTATACGGGTGAGATCGGTAAAGGTTTCCGCATTGACGATACTCAACTATATTATAAGGGAATCTGTCCAGCATGCCTAAAGGCTATGGAAGAGGACAAACGAGTAAGCTAATAGGTGCTTAACTCAATGATTATTGGGAGCTAATTTACTGGTTTTCTCTATCGTGAGAAGTCGTCTAAGAAGAAAGGTTCTGACGCTCTCCATGCTACCATCCATGGGATGGCTAAGGATCAGGTGCGCTATACTCCAGGCTCTATTGGCTTGTACAACTGTTACTTTAGATCATATTCCCAGCTCTTTCTCATCGTTTAATGGAATTAAATAAAATAAGGATACATTCAGATTCTACCGAGTGTGTCCTTTCTTTTTAAGGCTCTTTTTAAATTCAAAATACACCCTTCAACGTTCGGATCAAAGCCTCCCTAAATCCCTCTGAAGCAAATAGATGAGGCATCGGATTGTTTGAAAATACTGCTACTATTTTGTACCTTTGCACTTAGTAAACAATATGAGCATCATAATAAGGGAATTTAGCAAAGCAAAATAAGTATGAAACGCACCTTAATAGATAATCTCATAAAGCCGATAGAAAGGAATTCTCTTTTCTTCGTGTTTATGTTGTTAGTAGGAGCCATTATGAATGTAAGCCATCGTAACATATTTGGTTATGTGGAACTGACGGCTGATGTATATTTCATTTGCTTCTTGTTGAACCTTTCCCCACGAGTATTACATCACGGATTGCAGGTAATGTTGAGCTGTATCGTTTATGTGATAGCCATAATAGATGCCTGTTGCAAGACCCTTTTCGATACTCCTATTACACCGACCATGGTTCTTTTAGCTCAAGAAACTACTGGTAGGGAGGCAACAGAGTTCTTCTCTCAATATCTTAAACCAGAGCTGTTATATTCTGTAGCTGACGTAATCGTCTTACTCGCAGTTTGCCATGCTGTTATGGTTATAAGGAAGGTGAAGATTCCAACCTATTATCTAAAGCAACCTTTCATCGCCTCAGCTTTGATGTTAACACTTGTAATAGGGGCATGTCTAAGCGTTTATGATAAAGTACAACTCTATTCTTCTAAGAACTTGTCGGAGCTGGAAGCAGCTGTAACTAACGGCTTTGCACACATTTACCATCCTGTTGAACGCGTTGTATATGGGCTTTACTCCAATCGTTTAATAGCAAAGCAGGTGGATGGAGTGATTATGGCTAATAGCCAGATAAGGGTAAATTCATGCGAATTTACGTCCCCCATCATCGTACTTATCATAGGTGAGAGTGCCAATCGGCACCATTCTCAATTGTACGGCTACCCTCTTTCAACAACACCTCGCCAACTTACTCTGATGAAAGGAAAGGATTCATTAGCTGTATTTACCGATGTTGTCTCCCCTTGGAATCTAACAAGTAGAGTATTCAAGCAGATATTTTCTTTACAATCTGTTGGTGTAAAAGGCGATTGGAGCAACTACACTCTCTTCCCAGCAGTATTTAAGAAAGCTGGTTATCACGTCAGTTTCTTATCAAACCAATTCCCGTATGGAATCAACTACACACCCGATTGGACGAATAATCTTTCTGGTGGCTTCTTCTTAAACCACCCACAACTGAACAAGCAGATGTTTGATTACAGGAATACTAATATCCATGAATATGATGAGGAACTCTTAAATGACTATAAAAACATAGGTATTAAAGAGAAGTCACAACTGATTATCTTTCATCTTTTAGGGCAGCATTTCCAATATTCATTACGCTGTAAAAGTAATATGAAGAGGTTCGGAACAAATGATTACCCACGTACTGATCTTACAAAGGAAGAGAAACAAACCATTGCAGATTACGATAATGCAACCCTTTACAATGATTATGTATTAAGTAAGATAATCGAACAATTCAAAGACAAGGAGGCTATTGTTATCTATCTGTCTGACCATGGAGAAGATTGTTATGGTAAAGATGCGCAGATGGCAGGCAGACTAACTGAAGCCGAACAAATCGATATCAAAAAGTATCACGAGGAGTTTGAGATTCCCTTCTGGATATGGTGCTCAACAACTTACAGGCGTAAACATCATAAAATCTTCATAGAAACTCTGCAAGCTCGAAACAATAAGTTTATGACTGATGACCTCCCGCACCTACTATTCTATTTAGCTGGAATAAAAACAAAAGACTATAAAGCAGAGCGAAATATCATCTCTCCACTATTCAATCAGCATCGTTCTCGCCTTGTACTGAACAGTATTGATTACGATAAAGCAGTAAGGCGATAAGTACATATTGGATGAGACAAAGTAACAAACAGCAACCACCAAATGGTCGCTGCAGAGTATATTTGTGTGATTGTAAGCCTTTTCTTCCTTAATACAAGTTCAATTTAAATAGTATTAATTAGGAGAACATCTTGAATGTCATCATTGATAGCTCATTTTGCAGCAACTTGTTGTGCAACTCTAATCTTCTTATTGGCATATTCTGCTACGTCTTTTATAACTAACTTCTTGACGGCAGAAATGATAGTTGCCATTTTAGAATAATCAGGTACAACACCATTTGCAGGTAACATAATATTCAAAGTATCTGCATCTTTGGCATAGAAGTTTTTACCATAATCGAACTGTCCATTGTGCGATGATCTATGAATAGCTGACGTAACAAATATAGCAGCATCTTCTTGCAATCTTTGTGTGTGCACTACTGCTATATGATCGTCTGCTCCGTATTCATAGTTTCTGTACTTTGCTGAACCGAACATGTCTATTGTTGTAGTATTTGCAGGAAAGATTGTTACACGATTGCCAATAAACGCGGAGATGCCTTCGTCTGTTTCACCTGCTGTAACAAAAGGTAAAGAACCAGTTACCCTATCGGCACTTTTAAGTCGCTTTCCTCGTGTTGACTTGCCAAACAACTCTTCCACATTGAATATTTGATATTCCAACTTATCTATTTCTTTAAGAGCTATTTGCTCTCTTTCGGTTAAATTATAATCTTCAAAGCCGGCAGCTCGAAGCCATGCTTCGAGCTCCGCCACGCTCCGCTCTTCGAGCTCCGCTATAAATTCTTCGATGAAATCGAAGTCTATTTTTTTTGCAGAAGTGATAGGTAGAAAGATTTTATCTGTTTTAATTCTCTCCCATCCAGCCTTATTAGTCCATTCATAATTACCATAAATGGCTTTACTAATTGTACCTGCAAGAAATAGATAATGGCAATCATTCAAGATGTCATTTTTATCTTTCCATCGAATGGCATATGCATCTTGTAATACAGTAAACTCTTTGTTTTGATAGAAAGTAGCTCCTGTATTCTTTCCATTTGCAGAAATCGAAATAACATTCTTCAAAATTGTTGCATTATTTTTTGGAACGTAATTATTAAGTCCTTGGTTTTGTATTCCAGCAGTCAATGCTGGCAATACATAGTTCCCTTGTGGAGATTTGGGTAAATCAGCAGTTTTATACTTTAATGCCTTGATTTTTATCTTTGCAAAAAGTTCTCCTATTTTATATTCGCCCCACTTAACTTCATTTAGACGTTTGTTAAGTGAGGCATCTATTTTCCCAAGCTATCCTCCTCGTCTGCTTTTTGTTTTAATAGGTTAGACACTTCCCACGCAAGATAGTCGCTAACTGTTTTCTTAAAGTCGGCAAGTGTTGGCTTTGTATCTATGGGTGCTGTTTGGTTCCAATCTGCTCCGCTGTTGGGGTCAATGGTTCCTTCGTAATATTCTTTTTCTGTTAAGAAATTAAGTTTGCTTTTGCCAAAGCGAACAAGATTAAATACTTCCTCATAACGTTCCTTTGCATGGTCGGTATCTCTTAGGTTTACACTTGCTTTCTTTCTATTAGTACGTGTATAACCATCGTTAGAAAAATCAATAAACTTAACGACATCGTCTTTCTTATGTGCCTCATTCACGCGGAAAACATAGATGTTGGTTTGTACGCTCGATTTACCTATAAACAAGTCAATAGGCATTTTGATACTTGCCAGAAGCGTGTTACGTTTCAGAATACGCTTGTTGTATTCCGTAGCTCTACCCGAGCCTGCTGAGTTTTGTATAATAATAGCAGCGTACCCTTTTTGCATCATACTCAAAGCTTTTTCTACGAAATTCATTCCATTTCCCAAAGAGGAATAAGGAGGATTCAGTACGAAAGCATCAGCAGGAAATTGTTCTTTTGGTCTTCCATAGCCATATTTGCCATCAAAATCTTTTAGCGAATCCTTATTTAAAATGTTAGAACTACCATCGCCCATCAATATCATATTGAGGATGGCAAGCATATAAACACTTGGCAAAAGCTCAATACCTAAAAGTTGTTCGGCTTTGATATGTGCTTCCTTTATTGCTAATTCGTTAGGCGAATCAATATTGTTTTTAGCATCAATGAGCATCTCGTTCATTGCAGCTACAAGTAAACCTGCAGAACCAGTCGCAAAATCCCAAACGTACGAATCCTTATTTACTCGTGCTAACTTAACTAAAAGAGTAGCTACATATGAAGGAGTTAGTACAACATCATTAAGTTTATCTTGTGAGAATCCTAACCAACCATACATTTCATTGAAGAGTTTACCTGTAAAGTCAGTTGTTAGTCCAATCTTATAATATATTCCCAAATCATCTACTATATTTGTAAATACACGTTTCAGTTGGCTTTCTCCATTTTCTACCTTATTCACATTCTCTGCAGTAAGCGTATTCTGCAAAGTTCGGATTATCAAATCTCGCTTTGCATCTGGCAAATTCTTTTCTTTTAAGAAAGCTATTATTTTGCGGAGAATTATTTCACCATCAGTATTACCTTGTTCAACAGACGATTTCAAATCCTCTTTCTCAAGCGGACTTACTTTGCCTGCTATTCCCAATGTTGCAATAATAGATGCAGCAACAAGATATACCCTATCATTTTCACCCAGTCCTTTTTCGTTTTGGTAAATATGATTGTTCAGTTTTACAAGACTTGCCGTTATTTCTTGCTCTCGTTTTGCCTTAAGATTATCTAATTCTTCTTGTGTAAGGCTTAACGATTCTACTTTTTCGATGAATGCATCAAAGTTGTTAGGAGCTAAGAAAGACAGGTCGGTAAATTTTCCAACTTCTTGTCCTATACCTAAATTCTTTCGTGAAACATAATAAACGCCTATTTCGTGCTGTATCTTTCCAAACTCATCTTTATAACCAGTCATACCAATAGCAATAATCTCCGTATAACTTGTATAATGGAGAAGCGCATTTGCATAGTGTACTGCTCCGTTTACTGCATATGAGTTGATATTCTTAAAGTTAGGCTCATTCTTTGCATTTTTATTTTCTACCCGCCCTTCAGCATCTAACTTTACCAGCTTATCTTTATATCCTTTGTACTCAATAAGCACAGGATAGTAATTAAGTTTCTTATCTTGTAAAAGCAACTTCGCATCTGGACGATTTGCTCCACTGCCACCATTCTTACTAAAGTAGTCTGCAAGAGCCTTATCGATTTCGGTATTTAAAGACTCTTGCTCAAGTTTATAATCTAACTTATATGATTTTAGCCAACCATTAGCTAAATCTGCGATATTAGGTTCTATTGATTGTACGCTTTTTGCCATAATCATTAATCTTGTTCGTAATAATATGAATAATCAATACTTTTCATGAACATTTCTCGGTCATTAATCTTGGTGGTGAGTGTAGGTCGTGCTAAAGCCTTGATATGTGTACTTCACAATCAAGAACTTCTGCAACACGAAACTTTCCATCGGATGCTTCAAATTTGATTCCGTGAGAGGCACTCACGAGTTTAAAGGCTTCTTGCTTCAACTTCCTTTTCAACCATTACAATAGTTACCTGCTTTGTATTTTCAGATTTATTGTTAATAGCACTAACAATATCTGTGCTGAAAAACACCAACTGTTTTGTTTCTCTACACACACCTCCCTCACTTCACAATCGTTAAAGAAGCAGGTTAATTTCCTATATTGTCCTTTATACTCTTTCATAAGTAGAATCTCTGCTATTAGCTCACACTTATGGGAGTATTCTACAAAGATAGTATAAAAAAAATACATATAGGAGAATAGCAATACTTTTTTATCAAGAACGCAGCTTATACATAGAACATCAATAGAAGAGTTTTAGTTTTGTTTTTAGTTGCTGTCACTTTTAACACTTCATGCAAGCTCCACATTATAAGCTACTTACAATGTAGCAGTACATGACAGCAGTGACAGCAACTTCAAAACTTCTGTAGCGTCCTTCCTACTTGTGGAAATGATTTTCAATATAAGGTGCCAGACAAAAACATTTGTCTTTTATTCCCTCTCACTCCTTTCATTCCCCACTCCTTAGGTTAGCTTCGCACTATCCCGTATCGCCACTAAATACTCCGTACCGTGTGAAGAATGTTTACTGTGGAGATTCGGAATATTGGCAAGCATACGCCCAAAATGAGAAAGGCTCGTCAGACTTAACTGACTACCATATCGCTGGCGAAGCAGGTTGAAGATGGCAGAAGCAGTCATATAAGCTCCCTTGGCAAGGTCTTTAGGGATAGTGAAACTATCAAAGAACAATGCTTCAATAGGAGTATGTTGCTGATACTGTACATTATTTTCCATAATTACTTGGGTATCAACCGCATTAAACCAATACCGCATTCCACTCTCCAGTTCGGCAACAGCCTGTGCATAAAGCTGCTCATAGTCTATATGCTCGGGCAGACGAATAGGGCTTGTCAAAGTAACGGCTATAAAACGGCGGCAGCCACTGGGATCACTGAAGACATCCGAGACATTTGCTGTAGCAATGAAAGAGGCAACACGTGGTAGCGTAACCTGTTGTTGGCGGTAAGGTTGGCGGAGTTTGATGTTTGCAAGCTGCATGATATTCTTCAAGAATCCCTCTTGCGTCTTGGCAGACAGTGCATTAAATTCGTCAATATTTATCAATAATGACTGACTCATAGCACGCAGCGTATTCTGTTTCTCACTGATGACAAGATTGTCATTATATCCCCACTGCAACTCCTCAGGTAGAAGACGTTTGCAGAAGGTTGACTTCTTATATCCCTGTCGCGAGATGAGTAGCAGTGCCACACTGTTCCCATGCGTAGCGTCCAGCCCCATCCACTGTGCTACCATTGCAAGAAACCACGTGTGAAACCAATCTCCCCATCGTGCATTATCATTGGGCACACAGCCTGCCAAAGCACCGATATGGTCTTTCCCATCCCATTTTCCTTTCAGTCGTTTGAGAAAGGCGTCCACGGGATTAAAAGTCTTGACAAATCTCGATTCTGTGTATCTTCGTATATCCTTGTCCCATACATCTATACCATCAAGGCGTGCCTTGATAGCCAAAGTATTGCGTACTCGATCATCAGCAGGCACGAATGGTTCGCTGCTGTTAGCTTTTCGGATTTCAGTACATCCTAAAGCAGTATTATATCGCATCTCATACTTCCGCTCAAGATAGTCAAGAAGCCGACGGGTAACATCATGTTTCATTTTATCCGCCTTTCGATTACGCTGATTTTCAGCCTTTACATTTTTAAGATTCTTACTTTTCATAGTTCATAATAATTATTTTGTTTAACAAAGAGAGTACTAAATTACAACTCCAAATTACGAGGAAATCTCTTGTGTCATGCCTCAACACGAATAGTGTTCATAGTAAACACAGGTGGTGTCAAGGATCAACACATCTTATTTCTATACATCAAACACATAACTCGTTTGATAGTTTTCATACATACGTGGGGCAGAATAACCATAACTTTGGAAGAGTTGGTCTATCCATTGTTGCTCTTCTTTATGCAATTTATTAAAGCCTCGATGATAACGATAGTACACAAAACGACTTCCGAAATAGTCCTCCAGAGCGCGACGTAGAGGACGGTAGTCACCGCACTTCACATCATCGAAAAGATGAGAAAAGCCCCATGCTAACTGTTCTGTTCTCATAGCACGGAACTCCCGACAGTTATTGTCAGAACGAGCGGCAGGGAGAATCGTCAATGCTGCATGTTGTTCACTCGGGAGAGCCTTACCTGTGTGATAGCGCAGGCACTGCTCTTTAACAATACAATCGTGCATAAAGCACACTGCCCAATCTTTGGGCATGTTAGAAAAATCTGTACACATACATAGATTAGTTTAAAGAATTAAAGTTACAAAGGATAGTGATGACCGTCTGTAATAATTCACACCCGACGTGCCGTTATCCTCCTGTTATCTGCTTGCAAAGATACAAAACCGAAGTACCCCTTGTCAAGTCTTTCGCAAGTTATTTTTAATTTGCTGTCACTCCCGTCACACTTTTTATGTTATAACTTATTGTAAATCAATTTACTATATCAAGTGTTAAAAATGACAGCAACTGTTTTTTAACTTATTGTAAATTAAAAAACATAGTTCTTGCAGATTTTAAAATTACCTTTAATAGATTTTAGCTTTTTAGTCGAGTAGAAGAGACATAAGGGAAAAGAAACAAAGAGTTGACAATATCCCTATCAACGACAGTCCAATATGGTTTTTTTAGGCATACCTATACATAAATTAATGCTGATATTCTCTTGTTAAAAAATGCCATCAGGAGCATTATCTCCCCAAAAGGTATTGTCCCACTTTGGGGTTGTTGAAACATTTGCTTTGTAATAGAGAAAACAGTCACCCCTAATGGTTCATACTATTTCCCTCTTTCCATAATAGAATTGAATAGAATGTCTTCTTTTATAAGAGAAATAGAAATCTTCCTCTTAAAAAAGTAAATTCTTTA
The DNA here is from genome assembly GCF_018127765.1 of Prevotella veroralis. Lineage (NCBI taxonomy): Bacteria > Pseudomonadati > Bacteroidota > Bacteroidia > Bacteroidales > Prevotellaceae > Prevotella > Prevotella veroralis. The sequence goes on from NZ_CP072331.1 coordinate 178,215, forward strand.
TCCTTCTGGCTTATAAATCATAGCTTTTATGTAAATTCGCAAACAAAACTATAAAAATAACGATATGGATCCATCAAAAAAAGTAGATGATTATTTGAAGTCCTTATTCCGTTCCATGAAAATGGTTAACAAATGTTATATACATGATAATTATCATGATAGTGGTGAAGACTTTACATATGTAGAAAGGACATTTGCCTATGAATTTTATTACCAATGGCGTACTGATCTCCTTAATATTGATAAGAATGTTAGAATTGATGCAGAAATACCTAAACAATTCTTGGATAAATGTAAAATAAAGAATGAAGGAGAGTGTATATATAATAATGTCTATCCTGATATGGTTTTACATAAAGGGCAGGGAGATTGTGATGAAAATTATATAGTATGTGAATTTAAAAGAGAACATAATTTATCAGGGGAACTAATTTGTAATGACCTAAAAAAGCTACAACTATACATTGATTCTACTTCAGAAACTAAACAATCTAAAGATTGGAAGCCCTTCTCTAGGGGGGTGTTTATCCTGATTTTCAATAATATAAATAATGACCCCATAGAAAAGATATTAAAAGATAGGCTCACATCAATAGAAGAAGAAATAAATACTCACATCAGGAATAAAGAAAAAATAATATGCTGCATATATGATGGAGATAAATCATATTGTGCATATTTAAATAAATTAATCAAATAGACGTATCAAGAAACTATCAGAATATGCTTAAGATGGAGAACGGAATACCTGCTTATATCTTGCTATCCTCAGCAATGCAGGATATTGTTCTTCATAGCGATCGAACTCTATGACATTACTCTCGTAGTCCATCTCGGTAAATGAAAGGCGAGCCATTTCCTGCTCTTCCTCAATGATGGTATGCCGCTGCTGCTTCAACTTGTAGTAGACTTCAGACTCGAAGGCACTGGCTATCTTTTTGCAGTAAGAACCAGCACAGAGTACGTAGTCGTAGTCTAATTGGTTGTATTCTTCTTGGGTCATAAGGTTGATCTTGTTGATAATGCTATCATACCAATGCACGCTCGAAAAAGAGCTGGCGATCCTTTAGTACAACGATGATAGAGACAACAAGTAACAAGAGAGTCTGTATGCACTTACTGTCGGGATGGGTGGAGAAGATCTCATTAAAGTATCCTGCCGTAATATGGAATACGATTGCCACAAGGATGTTGCGGTTGGTTCTGTAATAGAGCCAGTTCATCAAGATGACAAACGGAAATATGCTGACAATGAAGTTCAGACTGTAAAGCCACCCCTCATGCACTACATTGGCATGATAGTAGCCTTTGATACCAGCAAGAGGGAAATGCCAAACAGCCCAGTAAGCAGCAAAAAGCATGGAAGTCTTGAAGAGATTCATCCGCGAACGTAGGCTGTCAGTGCCGTAGCCATGCCATGCAAGTTCTTCGAGTGTTGGGGCAAGGATAAGGAGAAACCATACAGGAAAGACGCCCGAGGTGAATGTGTAATGACCAGTGATAACGAATTGAGATGGGCTATAACTAAACAGAAGAGATATTGTCATAGCACAAAGAATACTTGCAGGCATCAGTAGGCAGGCTGTGAGATAATACTTCCACTTGCTGGGAGATAGGTTCAATATTCTACCGAAGTAATCCTTTCGCAGAGTCTGATTGCTAAAAACCAGCATAATGGTCAAGATCATTGGGAAACAAAGTCCTACCAGTCCCAGCAACGGTGCCGCCCATGTGCTTTGTGAATAAACCACATGATGACTTACATAGCTGGCTGCAAACCAAAAAGCCCAGGGGATAAGAGTAGCTAAGAGATAGAAGAGTGCCGTATGGCGATACTTGATGACGATGCTTTCTTTCATACTGTTTTAATTTTATATATACGTAATAATCCTGACAATCTGCCTAAGATCGCTGTAATTGCTATAATCCTTTTACTTCACCTGCAATGACTTATAATACGAGATAATGGATGCAAAGGTAATACAAAAATTTATATAATAAATAGATAAGAATTAGATTATTAAAGAAGGGGTTTAGGATTAGAAGTGACGAAAGTATATATCGTGGGGCACGGGAGTACATTTCGTGGGGTACGAAAGTATATATTGTCGAGCACGAAAGTACATTTCGTCAAATGCGGGGATATTACTTGCTTTTAAAGTTCCAAGATTAATTTAAAGTTCAAAGGTCAATATTCTAAGGTGAAAGGTTAAAGTTCCAAGCCTATACGGTTAGCGGAAAATTTTTATTTGATATAAACTTATTTCTAACCTGTTCCCCGTAAATTTCTAACCGTATATAAATTTATCGCAAACAGGTTGGAAATCTATGGCAAACAGGTTAGAAATTTCACGCAAACAGGTTAGAAATTTCATGCAAACAGCATATAAATTTCCGGCAAACCGCATCCGCATTTTTGGCAAACTATATTCCGGTTCAAATGCCCTTTGGCAAAGGTACATTCCATGCAATACAATCGTACTTCTTGTGCGTGTAAAAACCATTTTATCAGTCGGTCTATCGTTTCTGCTAAGACAGCCATAAAAGAGTTCGCGAACAATTCGCAAAGAGTTCGCGAACAATTTTGATTTTGTTCGCGAACAATTTTTTGCTTGTCTTATAACATGAGATGTTGCCCTGGGGAGGCTCGCCGGCGAATGCGTATTCCGTCGCTGCGCTCACCGTATCTACGCGCTGGCGGATGCGTATCTAACTGCCCGTAGATACGTATTGCGCCGCCGTTAGATACGCATCTGTCAGCAATGCTCACCGCATCTGTCGGCAAGGGAATACGTATTCGCCAGCAGTTAGATACGCATTCAACAGAGACGCAATACGCATTCAGCAGGGATTGGATAAGACGATCTACACAAGATTTGATATCAAAAAGTATCGCTCATACGATGGAAAACTAAAAGGGAAATTGTACCTTTGCAGCTGCAATCTTTATTAATAACAATCATAAACAAAGTTATGAGACATTTACTTTCTATCCTTCTCCTTGCGGTAACTTTAATTGGAACCAGCAGCTTCACGTATGAAACAACTTCTACAACCAATGCCGAATATACCAGCATACAGAAACAAAAGAAACATAGTGGAAGAAAAACTCACAAACGTTCGAAGACACGTAAGAATAGAACTCGTAAGAATCGATCAACTCGCTCAGCCAACGTAGGACAGACGGTGTATATCACTCCAACGGGTTCTTGTTACCATTCTACGCCATCATGTCCGGCATTGTGGCGCGGAAACTACTCCCGCATATCTTTAAGTTCCGCACGAAGCGAGGGCTATCGTTCTTGCTCAAGATGCTATTAATATTAAGATATCGGATTCAAATTAACGAATGGCTAATTTCAAAATAATATAATTATGGCATACTGTAAAAACTGCGGTTCTCCGCTTAACGAAGGTTCTGAATTTTGTTCTCAATGTGGAACTCCGCAACATCAAGACGATAATGAGAGTTATACGGAGCAATCACGTAAGGATAAGCTATTCAACGTTCCTAAAAAGGCTTGGCGCATTATTATTCCCGTGGCTGTTCTTCTGTTGTTATGTTTTACGAATCCAAGTAAGACTAAACATGTTGAGGCTATTCACATGGAATTAATGAAGGCCTTAGAACAACAAGGTGGTAGCGAAGCGACGGTATATGCGTCTTTGGGCGCAGGTATCATAGATAAGGTGCTCGTTTCGAAGTTAGATGTAAGCAATTATTTTATTTTCAGCGTAGGTTCCTTACAAAATGGAACGAAAAGCAAGGTAGTTTCGTTCGGTATTTTAGGACATGTCTTTACATCTGGGCTCGATAAGGACGCATTTAGCGATTTGAAGAAGAAGAACAAGACACTCGGTCTTTAACAATTCTTTGACAGATGAAATATAGACTGTTTGCAGCATTGTCTGCCGCAGTTTTCTTGTTCACCTCTTGTTATAGGCAGCAAAGAACGAATCATTTTGCTGCCTATATTGATACATTGTCGTTGCGTAATGGCGACCTTATTTTCAGAGAGGGGAAAAGTGCTGAAAGCGCATTAGTAAAAGCAATTGACAGTAACAGCTTTTCTCACGTAGGCTTACTATTTAAAACAAAGAATGGCTGGAACGTTGTGCACGCTGTTCCCGGAGAATCTGATAATAACGTAGACATCGTGAAGTCGGAACCCCTCGGCATGTTTCTTCAACCCGATAGATGTGTAAAGGCAAAAGTCGTCCGTTCGCATTGTGATGCTAGTGTTGCAGAAAAAGCGGTGCAATACGCTTTACATAAAAGAAACTTTCCTTTCGATGATAATTTCGATATGGCTGACACAACAAAGTTTTATTGCACGGAATTAGTCTGGCGTGCTTACCTTTCTGCTGGAGTTGATATATCGAAAGGGCGAAGACATAATATTAAAGTATTAGGATTTCGAAAAATGTGCCTGCTGCCTTCGGATATTATGATAGAAAATACCATAAAGGGCATCAACTTTAAATAGTTTGCATTATCGAATACAACATACATAAGGGGCATCTTTAATCTTTAACTTTAGCAGAAAGTCTTACATTAAACAGTAGTAATCATAATTTTGAATTATGAATTATGAATTTTGAATTAAAGAAGAGCCTCTCCTAACTCGCTCCCATTAGCCGCTCCGCTCCCAAAAAATCTGCAAATTATACCCATGTAAGCAATGTTTCTGATAAAAATTACCTATCTTTGCAGGGATAATAACCAATTAGTGGTATAATACATGGAGTTTTCAGCGAAACAGATAGCGCAATTCATACAAGGACGTGTTGATGGTGACGAGAATAAAACCATCCATACTTTCGCCAAGATAGAGGACGGAAAAGAGGGAGCAATCTCTTTTCTTGCTAATCCGAAATACACACATTATTTATATAATACGGCTTCGTCGATCGTTCTCGTTGATGAGGACATTCAGTTGGAGAAGCCCGTTAAAGCCACATTGATACGTGTTAAGAATGCACGTGATTGTGTTGCGAAGTTGTTGCAGTTATATGAGAGCATGAAACCTAAGCGCCAGGGCATTGACAGCCTAGCCTTTGTGTCGCCCAAAGCGACCATCGGTAAGGATGTTTATATTGGTGCCTTTGCATACGTAGGGGACGGTGTGACGGTTGGAGATGGCTGTCAGATCTATCCTCATGCAACGATAATGGAAGGCGTAGAGATGGGTAAGAACTGCATTATCTATCCTAATGCTAGCATTTACCAAGGCTGTAAGTTGGGCGATAGAGTTATCCTCCATTCTGGCGCAGTGGTAGGTGCTGATGGTTTCGGATTCGCTCCTAACGCTGAAACAAATAGTTATGACAAGATACCACAGATAGGTATTGTGACCTTAGAAGACGATGTTGAGATTGGAGCTAACACTTGTGTGGATCGCTCAACGATGGGTAGCACCTATGTTCGTAAGGGTGTTAAACTGGATAACCTCGTGCAGATTGCTCACAACACAGACATTGGCGAGAACACAGTCATGTCTGCCCAAGTGGGTATCGCAGGCTCTACAAAGGTGGGTCAGTGGTGCATGTTCGGTGGACAAGTGGGCATTGCAGGGCATATAGAGATAGGAGATAAGGTTTTCCTAGGCGCACAATCAGGTGTACCTGGAAGTTTGAAGGCTAACCAACAACTGATTGGTACACCTCCAATGGAGCAACGCTCATACTTTAAGTCGCAAGCCATCTTCCGCAGACTGCCTGAGATGTACAAGCAACTAAGCGACTTGCAGAAAGAAATAGACCAATTGAAAAAGAACAGATAACATTCATGGATACAATAAAACAGAAGACATTAAAAGGGAGTTTCTCGCTCTTTGGCAAGGGACTTCACACTGGTTTGAGTCTTACCGTGACGTTTAATCCGGCTCCAGAGAATACTGGCTATAAGATACAACGTATAGATCTTGAGGGGCAGCCAATCATCGATGCTGTTGCAGAGAATGTAGTGGATACACAGCGCGGAACGGTCTTGGCAAAGGGAGATGCACGTGTAAGTACAGTAGAGCATGGCATGTCTGCTCTGTATGCAATGGGTATTGACAACTGCTTGATACAGATTAATGGACCGGAGTTCCCTATCCTCGATGGTTCTGCAGCGATGTATGTTAATAAGATCAAGGAAGTGGGTATTGTTGATCAAACAGCCCCAAAGGACTATTACATCATACGTAAAAAGATAGAGATAAAGGAGGCGAACGGGTCAGTAATTACTATCTTGCCTGACGACGAGTTCTCTATTACTGCCATGTGTAACTTTGATTCAAAGTTTATCAGCAGTCAGTTCGCAACGTTGGATGACTTTGGTACCTACGCAGAGGAGATTGCGCCAGCTCGAACCTTCGTCTTCGTGCGTGACATTATGCCGTTGTTACAGGCGAACCTCATTAAGGGTGGCGACTTGGATAACGCTATTGTTATCTATGAACAACAGGTTTCTCAAGAGAAACTAGACCAACTGGCAGATCTCTTGAAAGTGCCTCGCATGGATGCAAATAACATTGGTTACATCCAACATAAGCCTTTGCAGTGGTACAACGAATGTACGCGTCATAAGCTCCTTGATATCATCGGAGACATGGCACTCATAGGTAAACCTATCAAGGGACGCATTATTGCCACTCGACCGGGGCATACTGTGAACAACAAATTTGCGCGTTTAATGCGTAAAGAGATACGTAAGCACGAGGTGCAGGCACCGATCTACGACCCTAATGAAGAGCCTCTCATGGACAACAACCGCATACGTGAGTTGTTGCCACATAGGTACCCCATGCAGTTGGTAGATAAGGTTATCTCCATGGGTGCCAATAGTGTAGTAGGGGTCAAGAACGTCACGAGTAACGAGCCTTTCTTCCAAGGACATTTCCCTCAAGAGCCCGTTATGCCGGGTGTACTTCAGGTAGAGGCAATGGCGCAATGTGGCGGTCTTTTGGTGCTATCACAGCTTGAGGAGCCAGAGAGATGGTCAACTTACTTCTTGAAGATAGACGATGTTAAGTTCCGTCAGAAGGTTGTTCCAGGTGATACTCTCCTGTTCCGTGTGGAGCTGTTAGGTCCTGTTCGCCATGGAATTAGCTCTATGAAAGGCTATATGTTCGTAGGTGATCACGTTGTTGCCGAAGCAACTTTTACGGCGCAGATAGTGAAGAATAAGTAAGGAGGAGTTTAGGAACTCCTCCCCAAAACATAATGATATGAACCAAATAAGTCCGCTTGCCTTTGTTCATCCAGAGGCTCAATTAGGTGACAACAACATTATTGGTCCGTTCTGTTATATCGACAAGAACACCGTAATCGGTAGTAATAATGTGCTCCAAAATGGCGTTACCATCCATATTGGAGCACGAATAGGTGATGGCAACGAGATATTCCCTGGCGCAAGTATCTCTACTAAACCACAGGACTTGAAGTACCGTGGTGAGGACACAATCTGCGTCCTCGGGGATAACAACTCCATACGTGAGAACGTTACAATCTCACGTGGTACAGCATCGAAAGGGAGGACAGTTGTTGGTAGTAACAACCTCCTTATGGAAAGCATGCACATAGCCCACGACTGTGTAGTTGGGTCTGGCGTCATCATCGGCAATTCGACTAAGTTCGCTGGAGAAGTGGTCGTTGAAGACTGTGCCATCATATCTGCTAATGTCCTTTGTCACCAGTTCTGCCGTATTGGTGGGTACGTCATGATACAAGGAGGAAGCCGTTTCTCTATGGACATTCCACCTTATATTATAGTAGGCAAGGAGCCTGCTCGCTACATGGGGGTTAATCTCATCGGATTGCGTAGACGTGGTTTTACGAATGAGCAGATCGAACTCATCCATAACACCTATCGCATCCTTTATGGTACAGGAACGCGTGCAGAGAATATAGCTCGTATAAAGAGTGAATTGCAGGTGACGCCTGAAGTACAGCGAATCATTGACTTCGCAGAGGCTTCGCAACGCGGTTTGATCAAGTAAGAGGTTGAAGGAAAAGACATTAATCGTCGTCACGGGACCAACAGGGGTGGGCAAGACGGAGGCAACCTTACGCCTTGCCGAACACTTCGGTGTACCTGTTATCAACGCAGACTCACGTCAGATCTTTGCTGAAATACCTATCGGAACAGCTGCACCAACGGCTGCTCAACAGGCACGGGTGCGTCATTACTTCGTTGGGAACCATCACTTAGAGGACTACTATTCGGCAAGTCTGTTTGAAGAAGACGTTTTGAAGTTCATTAATGAGTCTTCTTCGAAGGTGTCCTTACTGTCGGGTGGCTCGATGATGTACATTGATGCGGTTTGTAAAGGAATTGATGACATTCCAACCATACGCCCAGAAGTACGGCAAGAGATGATGCTGCTCCTTGAGAAAGAAGGCTTAGCAAAGATGTGCGAGTTGCTTCATGAATGGGATCCAGAGCACTGGGCTGTAGTTGATCAAAGCAATCCTCGGCGTGTTATCCATGCCCTTGAAATATGCAAACAGACGGGTAGAACCTACACATCTTTCCGTTCTAATACCATCAAAGAACGTCCTTTTAATATCATCAAGATTGGTTTGAATCGTGATCGTGACACCCTCTATCAGCGCATCAATCAGCGAGTTCTGCAAATGATAGACGATGGTATGATCGAAGAAGCGCAACGCGTCTATCCCAAGCGAATGCTTAATTCGCTTAACACAGTGGGCTATAAGGAACTATTTGAATATCTTGACGGACTGACAACACTTGATGAAGCTATCTTCAAGATCCAAAGCAACACCCGACGTTACGCCCGCAAGCAACTCACATGGTACAAACGTGACCAAGAGATGACGTGGTTCTCGCCCGATAACATTGAAGAAATCTTAAATTATCTATATACTATCTCCCTGTAAGCAAGTAAATAACTACTTTTGCAGTAATCGGTGAGTTATATTATAAAACGAAGATTGTAAAGGCAATGATAAAGAGACTTTATTCATTTATTAAAGCTATTTTCCAAGGAATTATACACTTCTTTCCTTGGTACATAAAGCTCTATAAGGGTCGTGCATGGTACACGAAAGCAGCACTGGGGATTACTTCCTTCATCGTTGCCATATTCCTCTATTTAGGCATGGTAGATACTAACTTCCTTTGGCTCTTTGGTAGATCGCCTGGCTTTATAGAGATTAAAACACCTCCAACGTATGCTGCTTCGGAGATATATAGTGCTGATTCCGTACTCATTGGACGGTTTTATAAGGAAAACCGAACACCTGTTAAGTATAGTGAAGTTACTCCCGCCTTCTGGAATGCACTGATTAGTACGGAGGACGAACGCTTCTACAGCCATCATGGAATCGACTTCATGGGCATCGGCGGAGCGATCAAGGACGCTGTTACTCGTGGTGATGGACGAGGCGCATCGACGATTACTCAGCAGCTGGCAAAGAACATGTTCCGTGTGAGAACACAGTATTCTACAGGCTTATTAGGGCACGTTCCAGGGCTTCGCATGCTCATTATGAAGAGCAAGGAATGGATCATTGCGGTGAAACTTGAGCTTATCTATTCCAAAAAAGAGATATTGACAATGTATGCAAATACCGTCGATTTCGGTAACAATTCATACGGAGTCAAGACCGCAGCAAAGACCTATTTCAATACCACACCATCGAAGATGTCGGTTGATCAAGCAGCCACCCTCGTGGGTATGCTAAAGGCTACTACCTACTACAACCCCATCACGCACCCCAAAAACTCTATCCGTCGACGCAACACAGTATTATATAATATGGTGACCCACCATGTATTACCTCAATCGGAGTACACCGCTTACTCGCAGCGCCCACTACGCCTTGATGTACACATGGAAGAGAACTATGACGGTCAAGCTCAGTACTTCCGTCAATATGTTGCAGACGAGTTCAAGGACTGGATGAAAGAGCATGGTTACGACTTATATAGTAGTGGTCTCAAGATCTACACCACGATCGACACTCGCATGCAGAAGTATGCCGAGCAAGCTGTGTCGAAGCAGATGGAGCGTGTGCAAAACACCTTTAACAACCATTGGCGGGGTCAGAACCCATGGAGAGATGCGCGTGGACAGGAAATACCGGGCTTCATTGAGGGTATAGCCCAGCGTCAACCCTTCTATAAGAAACTTGTTCAAAAGTATCCCAACCAGCCCGATAGCGTCCTTTACTATCTAAATAAACCTCACAAGGTAAAGCTCTTTGATTATGCAAAAGGCACCATTGAGAAAGAGATGTCATCGATGGACTCCATCCGTTACATGGTACAGTTTATGCACTGCGCGATGGTCGCCATGGAACCTCAAAGTGGTGCAGTAAGGGCGTGGGTAGGCGATATCGACTTCAACACATGGAAGTATGATAAGGTCGTAGCAGAGCGTCAGCCGGGGTCTACCTTCAAGCTTTTTGTGTACACCGAGGCCATGCGACAGGGATTGACCCCATGCACTCGTCGACGTGACGAATACATCAGTATGCAGGTTCTCGATAAGAAGACTGGACAGATGAAGACGTGGACTCCTCATAATGCCAATGGACGTTTTTCTAACGACTCGATACCTTTGATGACTGCTTTCGCTCGAAGTATTAACTCCATCGCAGTGCGTGTTGGACAGGAAGTCACTATACCAAATGTTATCGAGACAGCGCAGAAGATGGGTATCAAGAGTCCGTTGGATGACGAGCCATCATTGGCTCTTGGCTCAAGTGATGTTAACCTACTTGAGATGGTGGATGCCTACTCTACGATCGCAAACTACGGTGAACAGATTGATCCAGTGGTAGTTACTCGAATCGTAGACATGAATGGCAACGAGGTCTATACGGCTCCACAAAACCATGAGAGAGCCGTAGATACGAAGTCTGCCTTCCTAATGCAACAAATGCTCAAAGCAGGTGTTAATCAAGGAGGAGGCACCAGTTTGGCTTTGCGCCAATACGTTCCTACCGATACAGACTGGGGTGGAAAGACAGGTACAAGTAATAACCACTCCGATGCATGGTTTATGGCTGTCAGCCCGAATCTAGTAGTTGGTGCATGGGTAGGAGGCGAGTATCGCTCCATACACTTCCGTACAGGTGCCCTCGGACAAGGCTCTAAAACGGCCTTACCGGTGGTGGGTGAGTTCCTTCATAGCCTCATGTACGACCGCACCTATCAGCGTTATCATGCCAAATGGGAGGTAGATGAGGATGATGACATCGACCCATCAATGTATAATTGTCTGCCGCCTCCAGTCCAACGACAGCTCCCTGACTCGTTAAAAGGGCAAAATGCAGCTCGCAGACATCAGCAGGGTGATATTGAGGAGGATATTCCTTCAGATGAAGACAATGTTGAGGGCATGCCTCCCGAACCTGCTCCACCAGCCGAACCTGTTAGTAGACACCAGGTTGAAAACGGCTCAGAAGGTGGCGGAAACACCCATGAGAGCAAGGCAGAAAAAAAGAAGGAAAAGAAGATAAAGGCTGCTAAAGACCCAACGGTAAGTAATATTGAATGGGACTAAGCGGCGTTCGTCAACATCATGGAAGCGGCTATCAGTAACGCAATAGACCTACAGAATCCAGAGCTGCAAAAGGCTTTGCAGATCATTCAGTTTACACATCATTCCCTGTTCCTGACCGGTAAGGCAGGTACGGGGAAGTCTACTTTCTTGCGTTATATATCGTCTACTACGAAGAAGAAGCACGTTATCCTCGCCCCGACCGGTATAGCTGCCATCAATGCAGGAGGCAGCACTTTGCATAGCTTCTTCAAGTTACCTTTCCATCCATTAGTGCCTGATGATAGTCGATACACGCCTCGCCACCTGCGCGGGACAATGCGTTATAACGGCGACAAGTGCAAGCTCTTGCGCGAAGTGGAGCTTATCATCATCGATGAGATAAGCATGGTTCGTGCCGACATCATTGATTTTATCGATAAAGTATTGCGTGTTTACAATCGCAATATGCGTGAGCCTTTCGGTGGAAAGCAGCTCCTTTTGGTTGGAGACATCTATCAGTTAGAGCCCGTAGTCAAGGAGGATGACCGCAAACTATTGCAACCTTATTATGCAAGCAACTATTTTTTCGATGCAAAGGTATTTCAGGATTACCCCTTGGTCAGCATTGAGTTGAATAAAGTTTATCGTCAGAACGATTCCACCTTCATATCCATTCTCGACCACATACGCACCAATCAAGCTACAGACAGCGATTTCAACAGTATAAACGCACGTGTGGGTGCATCCTTGGAACCGCAGGATAAGGACAAAGAAAACTTTACTATCACACTTTCAACACGCCGCGATACGGTCGACTGGATCAATAATGAGGGACTAAACAAGCTCGATGGCGACCCCGTGATGTTCCTTGGTGAGATCAAGGGAGAGTTCCCCGAGAGCAGTCTCCCCACCCCCATGGAATTGAATCTCAAGGTGGGTGCACACGTAATGTTCATTAAGAACGATATAGACAAGCAGTGGGTCAATGGCACACTGGGCATTATCATCGGTATAGATGATGAGGAGGGCGTGCTCTATGTACGCACGGAAGAGGGCGAAGACTTGCAGGTTCAGCGTGAAATGTGGGCTAACGTGCGTTACACCTTCAATGAGATTGAGAAGAAGATAGAGGAAGAACAGATAGGAACCTACGTGCAATTCCCATTGAAACTAGCGTGGGCTATCACCGTACATAAGAGTCAAGGATTAACGTTCAAGAACGTTAATATCGACTTCACGGGCGGTGTTTTCGCAGGTGGTCAGGCTTATGTCGCACTCTCCCGATGCACCAGTTTGAATGGAATCAGCCTCAAAGACCCATTGAGGAGGGATGAGGTTTTCGTCCGAGCAGAGGTTACGCAGTTTGCACGTCATTATAATGATCGCAATAGAATTGCCACCGCCTTGAAGCAAAGTAAAGCCGATAAGGAATATTACGATGCTGTACGAGCATTCGACGAAGGCGATTATGACAGTTTTCTAAACAATTTCTTCCTTGCCATCCATAGTCGATATGACATAGAGAAGCCTGTTGTCAAGCGGTATATCCGCCGTAAACTCGAAACGATTAATCAGCTCCGACGAGAGAACGAAGCCTTGCGGCAGCAACAACGCGAGCATGAGGATTTTCTCAAACAACTTTCTGTTGAATATGTGATGATGGGTAAGGAATGCGAGAAAGAGGGGATGCGTGAAGCTGCCATAGCCAACTATGAGAAGGCAGTGAGGCTCTATGAAGATAACCCGATAGCACGGGGACGCCTCGAACAGCTATGCCCGTAATACAAAATAAAAAGCCTCCCCAAGCCCCTCCAAAGGAGGGGATGTGTTCCCTCCAAGTCCTGCCTTGATGCAAAATACATATTCGATTAGTGCTGTTGGGGGGTAGATTCAAGGAGTGAAAGGAGTGAGGAGGAGTGAAAGGGAGTGAATACAATAGCACTGGCTGCTGTTAGTTGTACTCTCAAAGACTAATGTCTTAACTCCTGTTTCCTGTATCCCGACTCCTAAAAAGGTGCTGTCTCAACTCCTATATCCTGTATTCTGACTCCCAAAATAGAATTAAATTGCATGAAAAAGAATAATAATCAATCTCGAATCATCAGTTTTATCTTCCTCAGCATACTATTGGCTGTGGGCGTAATAGCCTCCTGTCACCATAAAAACAGGCTTGAGGTTGAAGACAGTAAAGACACTGTTGCGGCGAAGGATTTTGCCCCTTTGGTCGATAATGGTAAGTTATCAATCGACCTAAAAGGCATTACCTCCGTTGCATTCCCTAAGTATAAACTCTCCAAAGCAACGCCTTTCATCCCCGATTCCGTTAGTATTGCAGCGGACGAAGAGACCGTCTCCAGCGGTAATTACTCGGCAACTCTTCTGCTCGACACCATCCCTTCCAAAGCCTTCTATCAGTCGGTTGAGACCGCTGCACAACACGACACCTGTTGGCATATTAACAACTTCGCTTTCACTTACGAACATAAGGATAAGCAAGGAGGAGTGTATAAGGTCAGCTTCAGCAAAGGCGGTCAACAGATCTTTGTTACCCATCTCAACAGTGACATGGTGGGGCTTTCTGGTAATTCAAAATTCAAAGTTCAAAATTCAAAATTATGATTAGTTCTGTGTGAAATGATGGTCTGCTAAGATACTCTGTACCATATAGTTCTGTGTAACGAGGCTGTGCCTCGTTAGCGCGAGTCATAAAGCTGCAAATGAAGAGACGCCCTTCTCGAATTGAGAAGGGCATCCCTTTGCATTAAGGAAGGCGTCTCCTTACATCGAAGAAACGCCCTCTTTAAACAGAAGCATCCCCACAACGTAGGGACAGACGCCCTCGTCTGTCCGCTCATCTATCCTTTCATGACATCCCGTTAGGTAACATCCCCTCCTTTGGAGGGGCTTGGGGAGGCTTTTATTGCTTATCTTTATACGGACAGACGAGGGCGTCTGTCCCTACATTCTGGCGCTCTATTGCACTGAACAAATAACCTGTCTACTTGTTAACTATCCACTCGTCCACTCTACCTAATCATAATTTTGAATTTTGAACTTTGAATTTTGAATTGCACTTGGGCGTCTGCCTCTGTAGATTCCCATGTTCCTTTAGGAACTCTGTGTCGCCTTTAGGCTTTGTGCCATCTGTGTATTCCGTGTTAAGAGAAGCCTCATCCCCGCCCCCCCTCCGAATGGAGAGGAGGCGTGAATAGTATTGTTTGCAAACAAAGGGGGCGTCTCTTTGATGCAAAGAAAGGCTCTCTTCAATGCGAAGAAACGCCCTCTTCGATTGGAGAAGGGCGTTTCCTTGTTTTTGTTCTGGATGTTCCTGTTAATGAGGTGCTACCTCGTTACACTGAAACTATATTACACGGGTATTTCAGCAAAGCCTTACTTCAAACAGAGCTAATCATAATTTTGAATTTTGAACTTTGAATTTTGAATTAAAGAAAAGCCTTCCCTAACTGGCTCCCGTTAGGCACTCCTCCCCTTGGGGGAGGCTGGGTGGGGTTGTTCCATTCGGAGAGGGGACGGGGGAGAGAGGCTGTAGAAGGACGGCTATGAGGCTGTTGGTTGGATCGAGGTGAGGCTTTAGAAGTACCCTCGATATAGGTCAATAAGGGCGGAGAGTTGCTGCAACTGTGTGTCAATAAGCTCCACTTGGCAATCGAGCTGTTCGCGCTCGCTATCAAGAACCTCAAGGTAGGTTGCACGGTTATAGTTGTAGAGTTGCTGGACAGCGGTCACTGCTCGCGCCAGAGCCTCCGCCTGTTTGGTCTTCATCGACTGGTATTGTGCGAGGTTATGAGCCTTCGACTGCAAGGTAGTCATATCGCTGTAAGCTGATAGCAGCACCTTATCATAATTGTAAAGAGCCTCTAATTGCAGGGCATTCGCTTGGTCGAAATTAGCTTGAATAGCCTTTTTGTTGATGATTGGAGCAGCCAATCCGCCCACGACGTTAAAGGCGATTGACTTCGGAATACGTAATAGATACTTCGGGTTGAAAGCGTCTATTCCCAATGCAGCAGACACGTTCAGCGAGGGAAGGAAAGCCTTGCGAGCCACTTCGACATCCCATTTTGCCGCTTCAAGTTGGTGCTCTGCCTGTACAACATCAGGTCGTTTGAGTAAGAGACTCGTTGGAATTGTCTGCAAAGACGATGGCACCTGTCGACTCATCAAGTTCGCTTTGTTACGCAAGATAGGCGTTGGATAACGCCCAAGTAGCATGTTCAGGTTGTTTTCCGTCTCTGTTATCGCCTGTCGGAGTTGGTATTCATCGGCAGAGGCTTTGGCTAATTCGGCCTCAAACTTATCCACTGCCAACTGCGTGTCGGCATCAGCTTCTTTCTGCACACGGGCTATCTGCACCGCACGTTCCTGTAGTTTGATATATTGGTGCATAATGTCCAACTTGCAATCCAACGCCAACAACAAGTAGTAATTCTCTGCTACATCAGCCACCAACTGGCTCTTTAGCGTGCGTTGACCATCCTCCGAAGCAAGGTAACGTTCGACTGCTGCACGCTTATCGCTATTGAGTTGATTCCAAAGGTCAATCGTCCAGTTGAGTTGCAGGCTGGGTGCTATATCTGGCGTAACGGTTGGGATGTTATGACCGGGTGTGATTTGCGTACCCACGTTACCGGCACCGTCAGCCGTATAACGCCCCACTTTCGATGCGCCAACAGCCATGTTTGCAGTGATGGAAGGCAACATCTGTCCACGTTTGGATAGAATATTACTCTTCGCAATAGCCATCTCCTGCAAGGTTATCTTTAGGTCTTGATTATTGTTCAAAGCCGTATCGATGAGCGCACGGAGCGTTTCATCCTGGAAGAAATCACGCCAAACAGGGATGGCGCTCACCGTGTCACTCGTTGCAACAGGGAGGCTTGCTTTGATGGTGTCCTTCGGTAAGGTCGCTTGCGGAGTCTTACATGCTGCGAGAGATAACAGCCCCAACAGGGCTGCTATATTATATATAATGTGTAACTGTCTATGGTTCTTTTTCATCATTTTGATTCCTCCTTAGATTCTTCCTTGTGGTAACGTTTGTCCTTCTCTTCGCTTAATGGCTTGTCTTTCTGGTAGTGGACGATCTTATCCGCCATAGATGCAAAGATGTTGTAAAGCCCTGGGATGAGCAGAAGTCCGAACATCGTTCCGACGATCATACCACCCACTGCAGCCGTACCGATGGTTTTGTTGCCAATAGCACCAGCTCCCGAGGCAAAGACGAGTGGGATCAAACCAGCGATGAAAGCGATACTTGTCATTAGAATTGGGCGGAATCTCGCTACCGCACCTTCGATCGCTGCGTGCAGAATAGGCTGTCCGAGATTCTTTCGTTGTACGGCATATTCAACCATTAACACAGCGTTCTTGCCCAATAGACCGATAAGCATGACGAGGGCTATCTGCGCATAGATATTATTCTCCAGACCGCATAGTTTCAGGAAGAGGAAGGCTCCGAAGATACCAACGGGTAGGAAGATAATGACCGGAAGAGGCAATAGGAAGTTCTCATACTGCGCTGCCAAGATGAGGTAAACGAAGACAAGACAGACGATGAAGATGATGATTGCGGTGTTACCCTGGTCCACTTCATCCTTTGAAATACCAGCCCAATCATAGTCATAACCCTTTGGTAAGGACTTTTCTGCTACTTCACTAATGGCGTTCAGAGCCTGTCCACTGGAATAACCGGGGGCTGGTGCACCTGTTACCTCTGATGAGTTGTAAAGGTTATGACGTGTGATTTCACTCATACCATACACCTTCTGCAACGTCATAAAGTCTGAATAAGGCACCATATTGCCCTCATCATTCTTTGTATAGAGGTGGAGTAAATCCTCTGGGAACGCCCTATACTGTGGCGCGGCTTGCACAATTACTTTATAAGGCTTGCCAAATTCGATGAATCCCGTTTGATAGTCTGAACCCACCAAGATCGATAAGTTATTGAGCGCCTTACCGGGTTCTACACCCTTTTGAAGCGCCATTGCGTCATTGACGTTGAGCATGTATTGAGGGAAGCTAGCCGAATAGAACGTGAAAGCGTTACCTATTTCTGGACGCTTATTAAGCTCCTTTACGAAGTCTTTACTAACCTTCTCCATCTGGTGATAATCGTTATTACCAGTCTTATCTAATAGTCTCAACTCGAATCCACTGGCTGCTCCATAACCTGGAATCGATGGTGGTTCGAAGAAATCAATGTTCGCCGTCGTGATGACCTTACACTTTTGTTCAAGATCAGCGATAATCTCTTTGGCTGTACGCTTGCGGTGTTTCCAGTCCTTGAGATTGATCAGACAGCTACCAGAGTTGGCACTTGTTCCCTCTGAAAGGATCTCGAAACCAGCCAAAGAGGACACACTCTCGACTCCTTCCTCTTTCTTGGCAATGGCGAGGAGTTGGTGAGCAACCTCGTTCGTGCGCTCTATGGTTGAGCCTGGGGGCGTCTCGATGACAGCGTAAATCATACCTTGATCCTCTTGCGGAATGAATCCTGAAGGCAGACCAAGGTTCACCCAATAGGCAAGACCACAGAACACTAAGATGGCAAGCAGTGTAAAGGCTTTGTGCTTAACGGTGTGTTGCAGTAAGTTAGCATACCGCTTGCTACCAGCATCGAAAGTGGTATTGAACTTCTTTAATAGGCGTCCGATGAATCCTAATTTGACGTTATGTTCCTGTTCTTTAGTCAATATCAACGCACAAAGAGCAGGTGTCAGTGTGAGGGCAACGAAGCCTGAAAAGAGAATACTTGAAGCCATCGTGATAGAGAACTGGCGATAGAACATACCCTCAGGACCGCCCATGAATGCCACAGGAATAAACACCGAAGCCATGACAAGGGATATTGCTATGATGGCACCAGATATCTCCTTCATCGCTTTCTCCGTCGCTTCGACGGGTGAGAGTTTGTTTCGTGCAATCTGAACATTCACTGCCTCAATCACAACTATCGCATCATCAACGACGATACCGATAGCCATCACCAACGCAAAGAGGGATATCATGTTGAGCGTGATATTGAATGCTAACATCGCAATGAAGCTACCCAAGAGAGAGACGGGGACGGCAAGTACAGGGATAACAGCCGATCGCCAGTCACCAAGGAAGATAAAGACTACGAGTGCAACAAGCACGAATGCTTCGAAAAGAGTGTGTACTACTTTCTCGATACTGGCGTTCAGGAAGCGGCTAATGTCATAACTGATCTCATAGTGCATACCCTTTGGCATGTCTTTCTGAAGGCGTGTCATGGTTTGTTTCACCTGCTTGATAACGTTGCTGGCATTGCTTCCGTAGGCTTGTTTCAACGTCACGGCGGCAGATGGGCGACCATTCAGTGTGGAATAGATATCATATACCTCACTACCAAGATGTATGTCGGCAATATCTTTCAAACGCACAGCTTGACCGTCAGGAGTACTTTTGAGGATGATATTACCATATTGTTCGGCAGTAGTGTAACGCCCAGGATATTTCAAGACAAACTCCTTCACCTGTGGACGTGTACCTCCACTCTCACCGAGTTTACCTGGTGACACCTCTATATTCTGGTCTTCCAAGGCATCGCTGACATCATCGGTTGACAGTCCGTAAGCGGTCATCTTATCCGGATGTAACCACACACGCATGGCGTAACTACGCGTTCCGAGGATATCAAGATCGCCCACTCCATCTACACGAAGCAGCTCTGGTGAGATGTTAATATCGAAGTAGTTGAATAGAAAGTCTTGATTCACGCTGGGGTCGTCACTGTAGAGATTGATGTACATAAGGATGTTTGGCTCCTCACGTGATATCTGCACACCCTCACGAATGACCTCTGGCGGGAGCTTATTAGTGGCTGCAGAGACACGATTCTGCACATTGACGGCATCGACGTTAGGGTCGGTTCCGAGCTTGAAGACCACATTCAACTCTGCCTCACCATCGTTACCTGCATCACTCTCAATATACTTCATGCCTGGCACACCATTGAGGGCTTGCTCCAACGGAATGATGACCGACTTCACAAGCAACTCATTGTTAGCCCCCGGGTATTCGGCAGTTACGTTCACCTTAGGCGGTGAGATTGATGGAAACTGCGTGATCGGGAGGTTGAAAAGACAAAGGATTCCAATAAAGGCAATGACCAGTGCTATCACAATAGATAGAACCGGTCGACGAATAAATATCTTAAACATCTACCTAAATAGTGATTTCGTTAGACTTTATTGCTTGTCGGGGACTTACGAAACGAGTGCGAACTCTATCGCCATCGTTGACCTTTTGGATGCCATCAGTTAGGTAATGATCCTCTGGACGAAGCCCTGAAGCAACGACATAAATGCCTGTTGCCTCGGAAGAAATCTGTATCTGACGCTGGTGAACAACGTTGTTTTTATCGATGACAAAGACATATTTGCGGTCTTGCAACTCATACACGGCTTCTTGAGGGATAACTATTGCATGGCTCTTACGCACTAACAGTTGCACAGTTCCCGTCTGTCCGTTGCGCAAAAGCCCCTTAGAATTAGCAAACAAAGAGCGAACAGAAATTGTTCCAGTGGCATTGTCGAATTGACCCGATATGTCCTTGATATGTCCCTGGGCTGGGAATGTGCTGCCATTAGCCAACAGTAGCTTCAGAGGAAGGTGCATATAAAGGTCGGGATGTTGCTGAAAAACGAGGTAATCAGTCTCTGAGATGTTGAAGTAAACCTGCATTTGTGAGTTGTCAGAAAGCGTAGTTAAGAGGTCATCCTGTTGAATGAAACTACCCATCTTCTGCGGTATCCTCCCTAAGACACCAGCAAAGGGTGCGCGGATAACAGCCAACTTCTTGCGTAGTACGGCGAGTTTATAATCGGCACTGGCAGACTGCAATTTAGCTTTTGCCATGCGTTTTGCATTCGGTGAAATGACGTTATTTTCAGTCAGTTTACTTGTATTTTGCAAATCAATTTCGGCTTGTTCTTGCTCTGAACGAGCCTTTGCAATCTCCTCATCCTCGCCCACAATGGCTATACGGAACAAGGGTTGACCAGCGCGAACATGCTGTCCTTCACTCACAAAGATTTGTTGCAAGATTCCTTCTTGCTGTGAGCGAACCTCAATGTTACGCAACGATTGAATGTTAGCAACATAACTTTGCGGAAGGTTTACATCAGTGACCAATGGCGTTGTTGATGTGTAAACGGCATTGGTTTGTTGCTCCGCTTTCTTCGAATGACAGCCCCATAGCAACACGGCTAATAGGAACATAAGACTTGAAAACCTCTTCATAAAACATCTAATTGTGGGTTATCGTGCTGGCAACTAACATTCACTTCACTTCAAGACTTCGCTTGTCTCTGGTTTAAATCGGTTCGTGCTTTGTCATACCACACGCCCTTTGTATATGCTATAAATAATCCGTGCAAAGATAAACAATAATCTCTATTTCTTCTATAAATTCACAGAAATTATAGAAAAGAATGTGAGATAAGTGAAGAGGAAGCCGCTGCCCGATACATAGGTATCGGATGTAATATGATGAACTACTCGTCACCTATATCACTACTCGCCTCTGCCTCAGTATCATACTCCTGATAAACTCTCTCACATAACTTCCTATAGTTCGGAAGATTTAAGTAATTGTTCTTCTCAAGATAAGACTTGAAAGCACCTTCATAATAAAGCTCATGACCCAATACTGACGTCCAATCTTGTCCGCTTTTAGCACCTAACTGATAAAGATAATAACTGATATAAGCCACTATTTGAAAGCGTTCTTGCTTCGTGAAAGCACTCACCCACTCCGGTTGTTCGCCTTCATTCATCAATACGAATTGGGATAAATATGCCTGAAGAAGGTTCCCCCACACAGAATAATGTGCATTATTAACAGGTTGGTTGAGGATAGTTTTCAACAATCCCTCTCGAATCTCAACAGATGAATGTTTCGTATTCTTCTTACAAGCAAAGGTGTTTTCAAACATGTAGACTTGCTTTTCCTCTTTGTACTTCGATAACATTTCGTTCATTACAAGTCTGTTAATATCCTCATTCTTATCGTATCCATAATCATAAAGTAAGTTCGTGAGAAACTCTGCATCGTGTTTCTTTAACCATTGAAAAGCAATCTTACTATCGTGAAAAATAAACTCATTCTCATAGAAATAATTATCATCTACGAGATTAAGGACTAATTTCCCATGCCTTACTTTCGCTTTATATAACTCATCAGAGCCTTGATCTGTCACCCCCTCGATACGAACTGCATCTTCAATAACAGGAGGCACACTCATAAGATAGTTATACTTTGGAATATAAATAAGGCACTTCCAAAAGTAATTAGGCTGCTCAAAGAAGTCACATCGTATACTCTTGGTCTGTTGCATACGCTCTGCATGGTTATCATCCTTGAAGATAAACTTTCTAAACTGCAACTTACTTAAAGCAGAATTACTCTGGGTTACATCAATATTGAAATACTTTAAGATAGCTTTTCGCGCTGACTCATCATCAACTGGGCAGAAACCTCTCTTGCGAAGTGCAGCGTTCAACAATTCAACGGCAACGTCAGTGTATTCAACTTGGGCTTTATTCGGCAAAGAGAGAATCCCACCATCTGACACTTTCATCAGATCCATATAATAAGACCTGATTTGCTTGTCATACATTTGAAGTAAATCTTTCGATACTATTTGAGGCTTTTTTGTAGGACTCATAACCTTTACCTCTCGCTTAGGTCTACCACAACTAAACAACATTGCAGCGAGTAATAAAATTAAAGATAGACTTGATATCCATTTCATTGCTTTAATCTCCATAGCTAATTTCAACACGAGGTTTACCATCTAAAGATGCCACTTACGACTGCAGAGCAACTTTTGATACAAATGTAAGTATTAACTAGCTATTTTACAAATGTTTACTTACTTCTTTTCCATTAAATGCGCTAACCGTCTTACGCATAAAGTCCCTTCACAACTAATATCCATAAATAAATAAAGACAGAGGCATATATACACTTCATCTCTAAGCTCTCTATAAAACTACTATCTCCACTTTTTACACTCCACAAGACACTCAAAAAATTGTTCGCGAACTCTTCCCAATTTGTTCGCGAACTCTTCTTGAATTGTTCGCGAACAATTTTTAGCCTGCCTTAGAAGTGCTTCTTCTTGGTTCTATCATAAGGTCTTCTTGGCGTAAGATTATTAAGGTAAGGCACGAGTTGTTAACATCAACAAGATATACTTTCGTGGGGACACGAGTATACTTCCGTGCCCCACGGGTCGTACAGCCGTACCCTATAAGTCCTACTACTCAGATAAGGGTATTAAGCAATCGTGGATAAAGGTGTTAAACACTCTTAGGCAAGGGTGTTAAACACTCTTAGGTAAGGGTGTTAAACACTCTCGGGCAAAGGTGTTAAACACCCTATGCGCATCAAACGTTTCTCGTTTACTCTCTACCAGCATTACTTTCCTGCGGACGGTGAGCGATCGTTCGGAGAGGATTTGGGAAAAGTTGGGGAGAGGATGGGGAAAGAGTTGGGAGGAACTGTTGAAGGGGATGGGGCGATGAGAGTTAAGAGGTATGAGGTTGAAAGGTATGGCATTGAGAGTTATGGCGTTGAGAGCTATAGGATTAAGAGTGGGACAAACAAAAAAAGAGAGCTTTGAAGAGAAATCTTCGAAGCTCTCTAAAGTGAAAGAAGGCGGCGACCTACTCTCCCGCATTGCATTGCAGTACCATCGGCGCAGACGGGCTTAACTTCTCTGTTCGGAATGGGAAGAGGTGGAACCCCGACGCAATAACCACCTAATGTCTTGTTCGGTTGACTGGTTTTGAAGTTGACAAGTTAACTAGTTGTTTGTCTTTATTCTTGTCTTCCTTCTGTCTTCTTATCAGTAGATTCGTTATTAAACATTGTCCTTAGAACTAATAACTTGTTTACTCGTTCACTTTTAACTCGCTTTCTTGTACACTTTTAACTTGTCTACTCGTATACTTGTTAACTCGTCTACTGACTTGTCAGCCGTATAAGGTGACGTATTTCCACAAGCAAAACATTATAGAACTTTTCTACTTCTATCAAGAAGATTACACAGCTCAAAGTCTGAGTCACTGGTCCCCGCTCTCCACTCTAGGGAGGCGGGAGACCCGAAGAAAGTTTCGGGCAATTAGTAGTGCTCGGCTTTGACGTCACCGTCTTTACACCTACACCCTATCAACGTCATCGTCTATGACGACCCTTATGAGGAGTTCTCATCTTGCGGCTGGCTTCGCACTTAGATGCTTTCAGCGCTTATCCAATCCAGACTCAGATACCCAGCGGTGCACCTGGCGGCACAACTGGTAAACCGGAGGTCTGTCCAACACGGTCCTCTCGTACTAGTGTCAGCACCACGCAAAACTCCAACGCCCACGATAGATAGAGACCGAACTGTCTCACGACGTTCTGAACCCAGCTCGCGTGCCACTTTAATGGGCGAACAGCCCAACCCTTGGGACCTTCTCCAGCCCCAGGATGTGACGAGCCGACATCGAGGTGCCAAACCACCCCGTCGATATGAGCTCTTGGGGGGGATCAGCCTGTTATCCCCGGAGTACCTTTTATCCTTTGAGCGACGGAGTTTCCATACACATCCGCCGGATCACTATGCCCCAGTTTCCTGCCTGCTCGGCATGTCTGCCTCCCAGTCAAGCGCCCTTATGCCATTGCACTCTATGAGACCGGTTACCAATCGGTCCGAGGGCACCTTTGGAAGCCTCCGTTACGCTTTTGGAGGCGACCACCCCAGTCAAACTACCCACCAAGCAGTGTCCACGCAATCTGCGTGTTAGACCTCAGACAGCCAAAGGACCGTATTTCAAGGATGGCTCCACGAATGCTGGCGCACCCGCTTCGAAGCCTCCGGCCTATCCTACACATCGGATGACCAAGGTCAATGCTAAGCTGTAGTAAAGGTTCACGGGGTCTTTTCGTCCCATCGCGGGTAATCGGCATCTTCACCGATACTACAATTTCACTGAGATCATGGTTGAGACAGCGTCCGGATCATTACACCATTCGTGCAGGTCGGAACTTACCCGACAAGGAATTTCGCTACCTTAGGACCGTTATAGTTACGGCCGCCGTTTACTGGGGCTTCAATTCAATGCTTCCTATTGCTAGTGACATCTCCTCTTAACCTTCCAGCACCGGGCAGGTGTCAGGCTGTATACCTCATCTTTCGAGTTTGCACAGCCCTGTGTTTTTGTTAAACAGTTGCCTGGACCTATTCTCTGCGCCTCATATTGCTATGAGGACCCCTTATCCCGAAGTTACGGGGTCAATTTGCCTAGTTCCTTAACCATGAATCTCTCAACGCCTTAGTATATTCTACCCGACCACGTGTGTCCGTTTGCGGTACGGGTCGTATGAACATTAAGTTTAGCGGATTTTCTCGGAAGTATGATTACCTGCACTCAACTCTTCCCGAAGGAAGTGTTGTACTTTCGTGGTTCAGCTCAAGTGGTGGATTTGCCTGCCACTCTCATAACCTACACACTTAAACGCCCTATTCCGTCAGGGCGCGGCAGTGTCACTGCTCCGTCTCCACATCACTGAACATACGAGTTGCGGAATATTAACCGCATCTGCCATCGCCTTCGCCGTTCGGCTGAGACTTAGGACCCGACTAACCCCGGGCTGATTGGCATCGCCCGGGAAACCTCGGTCTTTCGGCGAAAGGGAATCTCACCCTTTTTATCGTTACTTATACCTACATTTGCTTTTCCATAAACTCCAGGATCAGTTACCTTCACCATTCGACGTCGATGGAATGCTCCCCTACCGATACTTTTAATTTACATTACTATCCCGCGCCTTCGGTATCTGACTTATACCCGATTATTATCCATGCCCAGACCCTCGACTAGTGAGCTGTTACGCACTCTTTGAATGAATGGCTGCTTCCAAGCCAACATCCTAGCTGTCACGGGGACCAGACTTCGTTAGACTAACTTAGACAGAATTTCGGGACCTTAGACGGCGGTCTGGATTCTTCTCCTCTCGGGGACGGACCTTAGCACCCGCCCCCTTACTGCACATCTGCTGTCCATAAGCATTCGGAGTTCGTCAGGTCTCGATAGGCGGTGAAGCCCTCTTGACCTATCGGTCGCTCTACCTCTTATGGAGATCGATGCACGCGGCACCTAAATGCCTTTCGGGGAGTACGAGCTATCTCCAAGTTTGATTGGCCTTTCACTCCTACACTCACCTCATCGGGAAGCTTTTCAACGCTTATCCGTGCGGTCCTCCATTCGGTGTTACCCGAACTTCAACCTGGGCAAGTGTAGATCACTTGGTTTCGCGTCTACCCCATCTGACTTGACGCCCTGTTCAGGCTCGCTTTCACTACGGATGCGCATCTCATGACGCTTATCCTTGCCAGACATGGTAACTCGTAGGTTCATTATGCAAAAGGCACGCCGTCACTGAATTAACAGCTCCGACCGCTTGTAGGCGCATGGTTTCAGGAACTATTTCACTCTCCTCATCGGAGTGCTTTTCACCTTTCCTTCACAGTACTCGTTCACTATCGGTCTCACGGGAGTATTTAGCCTTACCGGATGGTCCCGGCGGATTCGCGCAGAATTTCACGTGTTCCGCGTTACTCAGGATACCACTACGTCTCGTCATGCTTCGAATACGGGATTATCACCCTCTATGATTGTTCTTTCCAGAACATTCTTCTCACAATCTAAGTACGACAGCGTGGTCCTACAACCCCAGTGGCGCATTGCTACGTCACTGGTTTGGGCTATTCCCCGTTCGCTCGCCACTACTAGGGGAATCATTAGTTTATTTTCTCTTCCTAGAGGTACTAAGATGTTTCAGTTCCCTCCGTTTGCCTCACTACGTCTGTAGTGATAGCAGGTCTTCAACCTGCTGGGTTGTCCCATTCGGAAATCCTTGGATCAATGGTTATTTGCACCTACCCAAGGCTTATCGCAGCTTATCACGTCCTTCGTCGCCTCCGTGAGCCAAGGCATCCGCCATGCGCCCTTTCTTACTTTCTTCGCCTTCTTCGTAATTACTTACAAAGAATGTAGCTCATACTTTCAGCTGTTGTGTGATTCTAAAGAATTTGAAGTTTTAACCTTCAATAATTAGAATACTAATTCTTCCATTTAAAAGAAAGAATCGTTCTACTTTACAGTCTTGCTTGTGTCAATATGTCAAAGATCTTGTGCTGTATAAAACAGCGAAGTGGAGAATAACGGATTCGAACCGTTGACCCCCTGCTTGCAAAGCAGGTGCTCTAGCCAACTGAGCTAATCCCCCAAGGGAATTTTAGAGTATTGAATTAGAAGTTTTAATTTAGAAACTCTACATTCAATAATAAAAGAAGTAGTCCCAGGCAGACTTGAACTGCCGACCTCCACATTATCAGTGTGGCGCTCTAACCAACTGAGCTATAGGACTGAGTTGGAAGAAAGCTTGTGGTGTTTCTACCTGACTTCCTTTTCTCTTATTCTTAATAACAGTTTCAGTGAGTACAAGAAGAAAAACGAACCAAAGGTTCTTCTCTTATCTTGAGTACCGTTAACTCGTCAACTCATATACTTAAATACTTGTCAACTTACTAACTAATAAACATTCTCTCCAGAAAGGAGGTGTTCCAGCCGCACCTTCCGGTACGGCTACCTTGTTACGACTTAGCCCCAATCACCAGTTTTGCCCTAGGCCGATCCTTGCGGTCACGGACTTCAGGCACCCCCGGCTTTCATGGCTTGACGGGCGGTGTGTACAAGGCCCGGGAACGTATTCACCGCGCCATGGCTGATGCGCGATTACTAGCGAATCCAGCTTCGTGGGGTCGGGTTGCAGACCCCAGTCCGAACTGGGACCGGCTTTCAAGATTGGATGCAATTTGCATTACACCGTCCCTCTGTACCGGCCATTGTAACACGTGTGTAGCCCCGGACGTAAGGGCCGTGCTGATTTGACGTCATCCCCACCTTCCTCACACCTTACGGTGGCAGTGTCTCCAGAGTGCCCAGCATCACCTGATGGCAACTGAAGAGAGGGGTTGCGCTCGTTATGGCACTTAAGCCGACACCTCACGGCACGAGCTGACGACAACCATGCAGCACCTTCACAGAGACCCCGAAGGGCGTCATTATCTCTAAATCCTTCCTCTGCAATTCAAGCCCGGGTAAGGTTCCTCGCGTATCATCGAATTAAACCACATGTTCCTCCGCTTGTGCGGGCCCCCGTCAATTCCTTTGAGTTTCACCGTTGCCGGCGTACTCCCCAGGTGGGATGCTTAATGCTTTCGCTTAGCCGCTGATACCAGGTACCAACAGCGGGCATCCATCGTTTACTGTGCGGACTACCAGGGTATCTAATCCTGTTCGATACCCGCACCTTCGAGCTTAAGCGTCAGTGGCGCTCCCGTCAGCTGCCTTCGCAATCGGAGTTCTTCGTCATATCTAAGCATTTCACCGCTACACGACGAATTCCGCCAACGTTGTGCGTACTCAAGGAAACCAGTATGCGCTGCAAGTCAGACGTTGAGCGTCTACATTTCACAACACACTTAATCTCCGGCCTACGCTCCCTTTAAACCCAATAAATCCGGATAACGCCTGGACCTTCCGTATTACCGCGGCTGCTGGCACGGAATTAGCCGGTCCTTATTCGTATGGTACCTGCAAACAATCACACGTGATTGACTTTATCCCCATACAAAAGCAGTTTACAACCCATAGGGCCGTCATCCTGCACGCTACTTGGCTGGTTCAGACTTACGTCCATTGACCAATATTCCTCACTGCTGCCTCCCGTAGGAGTTTGGACCGTGTCTCAGTTCCAATGTGGGGGACCTTCCTCTCAGAACCCCTACTGATCGTTGCCTTGGTGGGCTGTTACCCCGCCAACAAGCTAATCAGACGCATCCCCATCCATAACCGATAAATCTTTAATCCTAATCTGATGCCGTCAAAGGATTACATAAGGTATTAGTCTGCCTTTCGGCAGGTTATCCCTTAGTTATGGGAAGGTTGGATACGCGTTACTCACCCGTGCGCCGGTCGACGTCCGAAGAGTGCAAGCACTCAACGCCGTTTCCCCTCGACTTGCATGTGTTAAGCCTGTAGCTAGCGTTCATCCTGAGCCAGGATCAAACTCTCCATTGTAAAATATCATTTGTGACAACTTATATAAATACAAGCCATCCGTTTGTCTCTGTATCAGAATGCCTATCCTTAAGTATCAAGTTAAAAAGCACCTACTCAATTTGTTCCTTATATTTTGAGGCAACGCCTCAAAAGCAAAAACAATGAATTGATCGGTTCGTTTCTTTTACCCATCTGTTTGATTCATAAACAAACAGACGCTTCTTGTACTACTTCTCTGTTTATGTAAATCTTTTCAAAGAACTCTTTTCTTATCACTCTATACGTTATAAGCAAACCGCCTATTTCGTAAAAGCGAGTGCAAAGGTATGGATAATTTTGATACCCTCCAAATATTTTGAAAGAAAAGTTTGATAAAAAATGATTTTTTTGCGATAGAGAGGAGAAGAAATAGCCTACACCTTATATATATAATATCTGAGGAAAGCTTGACAAGAAGTAATCAGAAAAAAGATAGGGACTTGTAATAACAGGAAAAAGAAGTTCGTCTTAGCTCAAAGAGTACACTACTTAAGAGCCCAATTGGAGATTAATCTCCAATATTCTCCACAGTTGGTTTCTTTATCTCTGGTTTCGGAACCTTAACAGCTGGCGTAGTCTCCGCCTGCCCCTCGGGTACAGTTGGAACAATAACGGGCTCCTCAGACTCATCAGCAGACTCCTCTTGTCTTTTCTCAACAGGCTTCGGTGCCTCTTTCTTAACCTCCTCCTTCACTTCTTCTTTCACCTCCTCTTTTGTCAAAACAGGTATCTTCGGACCATTATCAACACCAATAACTTCACCCGACATATCCACCTCGTACTTCCGTGGAGGTGCCATCTCTCGCGTTTCCATGAGTACACCCAAAACAAGAGAACCTACTGCCAAAACGATGGCACATATAGCTACTGGTACTTTATAAGTTGGTTTCTTCTTCATTATTCATGTATTGTCTTACATCTACGTGCCCACGATCCAGCACGCTACAAATTTATTAAATAATTCAAGGAGAGGTGTTATTAGATAGATGATTTTAGTTTTTTTAAGACAGAAGATACAAAATGTACGGATTGTGAAAGTATATACATTCACAACTAATTATGCGAAGTACACTATTTCATAACTCATAATTCAAAATTACTAATGATGCTATAAAATTGGAACCACATCATTTGTATTTAATCTGTCAGAGCCCCTTTTATTCATATTAATACCTACTAATAGGTATTTTATTGTATGAAAAAGCCAATGAACGGCGTTTTATCAGTTTTTTTCTTTACCTTTGTTGGTTAGTCAGGATGATAAAAAGGGGAGCAGGTCAGCAATGCCTTTGATGCACCCAGGCGGACAATGCAAACAAGGAAATAGATATGAAACTATCAGCATTACGAACGGGTGAGACCGGAATCATCGTTAAAGTCTCTGGACACGGGGGCTTCCGAAAACGAATCATAGAGATGGGTTTCATCGAAGGGAAGCAGGTGGAGGTGCTCTTGAATGCGCCTCTTCGCGACCCAGTGAAGTATAAGATCATGGGATATGAGGTCAGTTTGCGACATAGTGAGGCTGATCAAATAGAGGTTGTACCCGTTGATAAAATGCAAAAGGGGCAACAACAAGAAGGGAAACAGAATAAGAATAAAGGTGTAACTGCCGACCCGAAGGATGCGGAAGACCACGCCCTGACCCCGAACGGAGCATTGAAAGAGGCGGAGAGACGCAGTAAGACGATCAGTGTAGCACTCGTTGGCAACCCGAACTGTGGGAAGACTTCCTTGTTCAACTTCGCTTCTGGCGCACATGAACGCGTCGGTAACTACTCTGGAGTGACCGTAGATGCGAAGGTGGGACGTGCTGAGTATGAAGGATATGAGTTCCATCTCGTCGACTTACCAGGCACTTATAGCTTGTCAGCATATAGTCCTGAGGAGCTATATGTGCGTAAACAGTTGGTCGAGGAGACGCCCGATATCGTCATCAACGTCATTGATGCGTCCAATTTGGAGCGTAACCTTTACCTCACCACACAGCTCATTGACATGCACGTGCGCATGGTTTGCGCCCTAAATATGTATGATGAGACCGAAGAAAGGGGCGACCATATTGATTACGAGAAGTTATCTGAACTCTTCGGAACGCCTATGGTGCCTACTGTCTTTACCTCCGGACGTGGTGTGAAGGAGCTTTTTCATCAGGTGATAGCCGTTTATGAGGGCAAAGAAGATGAGAGTTTACAGTTCAGGCACATCCATATTAACCACGGACATGAGATAGAACACGGTATAAGAGATATTCAGGAACATTTGAAGAACTACCCTGATTTACGCCAAAAGTATTCTACCCGCTATCTTGCCATCAAACTCCTTGAGAGCGATAAGGATGTGGAACGACTCGTCCAACCGCTTGGCGATTCCCTAGAAATATTCCAGCACCGTGACAGAGCAGCGCAACGTGTGAAAGAAGAAACGCACAACGATTGCGAAACAGCCATCATGGACGCTAAATACGGGTTCATTCACGGAGCCTTGGAAGAGTCGGGTTATACCACAGGGGATAAGAAAGACACCTATCAAACAACCCATCTCATCGACAAGATACTAACGAATAAGTACTTAGGGTTCCCTATCTTCTTTCTTATCTTGCTCTTGATGTTCACCGCAACATTCGTTATTGGACAGTACCCGATGGACTGGATTGATGCAGGAGTAGCCTGGTTAGGCGACTTCATCAGCCAGAATATGCCTGACGGACCTGTCAAAGCGATGCTGGTAGACGGAGTTATCGGCGGAGTTGGGGCTGTTATCGTGTTCTTACCACAGATTCTTATCCTCTACTTCTTCATCTCTTACATGGAAGATAGCGGTTACATGGCACGCGCGGCATTCATTATGGACCGCTTAATGCATAAGATGGGGCTGCATGGAAAGTCTTTCATTCCATTGATTATGGGCTTTGGATGTAACGTACCAGCGGTGATGTCGACCCGAACCATTGAGAGTCAGCGCAGTAGACTCATAACAATGTTAATCCTTCCATTGATGAGTTGTTCGGCAAGGCTACCTATTTATGTTATGATAACAGGTTCGTTCTTTGCCCTTAAATATCGGTCATTAGCCATGTTGTCACTCTATGTCATCGGTGTGTTAATGGCAATTGTAATGAGTCGATTGTTCTCTGCCTTCGTTGTAAAAGGCGAAGATACGCCCTTCGTGATGGAGCTTCCTCCTTATCGATTCCCTACTTGGAAGGCGATTGGAAGGCATACTTGGGAGAAGGGAAAGCAGTATTTGAAGAAGATGGGAGGCATTATCCTCGTTGCATCTATCATCGTTTGGGCTCTCGGTTACTTCCCTCATACGGACGATCCGAGCGTTTCTAATCAGCAACAACAGGAACAGAGCTACATCGGAAGAGTAGGTCGTGCGGTCGAACCAGTGTTCCGTCCGATGGGATTCAACTGGAAGTTAGATGTCGGACTGTTGGCTGGTGTGGGTGCAAAAGAGATTGTTGCATCCACGATGGGAGTGCTTTATTCTAACGACGATAGCTTTAAGGATGACAGTAACTTCTGTTCCGAATCAGGGAAGTATGTGAAGTTACACGAACTGATAACGCAAGATGTAGCGCAATTACATGGTATTTCTTATGAGAAAGCACAGCCAATAGCAACGCTGACCGCCTTCTGCTTCCTCCTTTTTGTGCTGCTTTATTTCCCTTGTATAGCCACGATTGCAGCGATAAAAGGCGAGACGGGCAGTTGGGGATGGGCTCTTTTTGCTGCAGGATACACTACAGCTCTGGCGTGGGTGGTCAGTACGGTGGTCTTCCAAATAGGCTGTTTATTCATTGGATAAGGTATAGAATAGAGCTTTACAAACCCTTACAAATAAAAAAGCTAGTTGTCTTAGGAATCCTAAGGGAACTAGCTTTTCTCGTTTATTGAGGCTCTTTCGGTTCTCTCGATGCCCTATTCTTTCTTACTTTCCCAGCCTCGCCAGAAACTTCAGACCCCATAGCTGCATCAGAGTCCCTAGTCCTCCAAGCCTCTTGAAAACACCTAAAAATAAAGAACAAAAAGCTACTCTGCGTCTCTCATAACCATCATAAAAAAAAGAAACGGCAGAGCACTCGCTCTTCCGTTACCTCCGAATAACCACCATCTCACGACGTTGATGTTTCTACAATCTTTACCTAAAATATAACTAAAAACCTAAATCTATTACTAACCTAAACAAATCTTCTTATTTAAATAGAAATCCTGAGCAATCTTAAATACCTATAAGTCACTAAGACCTAATCTATGACCCATTATGTATTATCTCGTGATTCTGATGCAAAGGTACAGTCTTTTTTTGAACTACCAAACGTTTCGTAGGATATTTCTTATCGAATCCATCATTTATTGATATATATCAATTATAAACCGTAATATTCGTTGGTTTTTTAGTTAATAATGGTAAGTTAAAACACAACCAGCCTCCCCCACAAGAAGAGGAAAAGCCTCACCCCCACCCTTCTACAGCCTCACCCCCGCCCCCTCTCCGAATGGAGAGGGGAGTGAACAGTACTGTTTGCAAACAAAGAGGGCGTTTCCTTGATGTGAAGGAAGCCTCTCTTCGATGCGACGGAACGCCCTCTTCATATTGAAGAAGGCGTTTCTTTAATTAATGATAATGCCAACCTGTAGGGACAGACGCCCTCGTCTGTCCGCCAGAACACAACCAGCGAAAGCCTCCCCAAGCCCCTCAAAAGGAGGGGATGTTGTCTAACGGGATGCCAAAAGGGGATGAAAAGGCGGACAGACGAGGGCATCTGTCCCTACATTGTGGTGTTCTATTCCACAGAACAAACAACTTGTTAACTCGTTAACCCGTCCACTCGTCAACTCTACCTAATCATAATTTTGAATTAAAGGAAACGCCTCCTTTCCTTGCCGGTATCGGCAAAAAACACAGTATTTGTAGCCTAATTCACATCTAAAAGTTTGCCGATAGCAGCGTATGGGGTACATATCAGTGAAACAATTTGCTAATAAGTATGAGCCATCCGAGCACACAATTAAAGCTTTTGGATTACTTCCGAATCAAGTATTGAGCGCCCTCTCATACACCGCCACATACTCCCGTGCTACTTTGATATGGTCATGGTGCTTGCGAACATAGGCGTAACTCTGGTGGCGAAGGGCTGGGATTTGATTGAGATGAGTGACAAGCTGCGTAAGAGCTGACACACAACTCTCATACGAGGGGAGGACATTAATGATTGGGCGAAGCGTTGTCTCGTGCAGAAGAGCATAGTGTTCGGGTTCGCCCCCACCAATACATATAATGCCATGTGCCATCGCTTCAAGTGGATTCATTGATGGAGTATAGCTGTAGAGTTGGTCCATGATAGCATCAGAACCACGCATCGTCCGCACATACTCATCGAAGGGTAAGCCCGTAACTACCTTTAGATTCAATCGATCGGGATAGTCGGCTTTCACCTTCTCAGCCGCTCGCAACATGATATCCGTGCCTTTATACACTGACCGGTTACGGCTGATTCCGATAAAGAGATTTAATTGTTTTGGTGGTTCAGGGGCTATCTTCGGTTCGTCCCCCACAACGATTGGAAAGGGAATAAAGGTTGTCTTTGTGGAAAAAAACGGCTGATAGCAACACCAGTATTCGTAGAGTCCAGTGATAATACCATCACATTCCGCTGCCATCAGGCGGTTCAAGCGTTCCTTCTCAGTGCCAATCCAATCCTTCCGCTCGCTTACAGCCTCTTCATTCTGGCGCAGTTTCGTACCGAAATTGAAGTCACTATACCGCAAAGGCATCGTCGTGGAACAGGTATGCACCCAATAGTAATCCATGCCGAAAGCCCCCAGAAAGAGTTTTTTATTGTGCTTTTTGAGGTAACGAAAGATGTAGAAAAGGCGTTCGGCACGCAGTTCAAAGAAGATAGGGTTGATGAATTGCACCACATCATAGCCTCTCAAACGTGGTAAAAGAGCGTATATCTTTGCCAAGAGGCGCACACCTCCCAGTCGTCCCGTTGGTCGGCTCACATCAATGTCACGTGGATAATTCTTCCAAAAGTCGCCATTTGAGACCACAGTCACTCGATGTCCAAGTGCGCGCAAACCCATTGCCAGCGTGTTATGAACATTGCTATACTCGCCTAAGAGGAGGATTTTCATAAACCAAACGATTTTAGTTTCTTGCGAAGTAGAGCCATTTCTTCTTCTAACTTATCACGTTTGGGCGTTCCTTTTAAGCCATAGTATTCATCCTTTAATTGCTCAAGTGTATGTATAAAACCCATTACTTCGTATCTTAAATCATCGTTTTAGGCTAAGAGCCAACAGCAAGATCTTACGTCCCCAAGCGGTGTTGATGAGTCTTCGGAACAGTTTATAGTTACGCGTGTAGTCCTTTTCTGGCAATGGGAAGAGCCCTTGGTCGGTCAGTCGTTGCAATATTTTCTCCAAGTGACCAGCGTCATGAGTGAGGCGAATAACATTATATAGATAGTCCATCGTTAGTTGCGCAATGCGCCGCTCCATAGCAATTCGATCCTTAACAGGCAAGTATTCCACCTTATCCTTCAGTCGGTTGATGATCTTCTCGAAGTCAGTTAGACGCTTCAACTTGCTCTTTAAGTCCCGAGAATGGGTGATGGAACCCTCGTGCTGACGATAGTAATAAGCCTTGTTGTTGCTTACGTAAAGTTTTTCTATGCGTAACATGAGTTGCGGAGTAAACTCTTCATCCTCATGCACAAAGCCCTTTGGGAATCGTAACTCATGTAGGCAGCGACGGCGGAAGAGGTATCCACAGGCACTGGCGTGTATGTTGTTATGCGTCATATAGTCCGTTCCGCTCACCGGACCAGTCCAGTCTGGACTTGGAGTAGCCGTTGGTTTGTCCGAAGGAAAGAACATCACCATGTCTGCATCCTTGTATCTTGCGATGTCAAGGCACTGCTCGTAAGGGCTAATAAGCAGATAGTCGTCAGCATCAACGAACTGAATAAAGTCGCCTTCAGCCAATGTTATGCCTCTATTTCGAGCCTGACTCAACCCTTGATTGTCCTGTCTTAGATAATAGATAGTCGATGACAACTCCATGAGTTCAGCGATGGGTGAGCGTTCAGAACCATCATCTACGACAATAATCTGGCGTTCCGTCTCAGCGAGCGAGAGCGCAAGAATACTGTTGATACACTCTCGAAGCATCTCAAGAGGCTCATTGTGATAGGTCACGATGAAGCTAACTAACGGTTTCGTAAGCCCATTTTGTGTATAAATTGATTGAGTTGACATAAGCGTTTAAGCCCTATTAAATGAAGAATCAATAGTTTCGTTGTACCCTTATAAGGGAGTACTGGGAGCACAGGAGCAGCCTTCGTTGCCTCATAAACATCCATTTGAATGTTCAAAAGTGACTCATAATAAGCTGCTGTCAACGTCCCCCATTGTGTGAGATGACGCAAGTGAGCCGCCAAAAGATGGGTTAGCTCTTGTCCTCCAGCATGTGCCGTAATGCCTTGAGGGTTATCTGTATAGTAATAAAGACCCCGTTCCGTTGTCCCTATCACACCCGCTTTTGCGAGTAAGAAGGGCAATGTGTAAGCATCTTCAAACACCTTTCCAACAGGATAGCGAACGCCCTCGAAGAGCCGTCGACGATAGTATTTATTACAGGCGTAAGTATGCCGGTAGCCCCCACCAAGCCAATAGTCTCGAGCCGAGGTGAACGCCTTTTCAGAGAAAGTAAGCAACTTCTCGCATTGCTTATTGCCGTGATGTTGCATCACAGGATACTCCAGTATGTCATATTCCGGGTGCATATCCAGCACTGCAAGTAACGCCTCAATCGTACCCTCTTGGATAAAGTCATCAGAGTCAATGAAGGTCACATACTCCCCTTGCGCATGCTCCAGTCCCGTGTTGCGAGCCGCTGATAAGCCTTGATTCGATTGATGAATAAGCGTGCAATTCGCACGTCCTTGAATCATTCTCGAGGCTATCTTTGCCGAATCATCAGGGCTTCCATCGTCAATGATAATCAGTTCCATCCTATCGTCCAACTGCATGAGCACACTCTCCAAACAGCGTTGGATGGTGTCTTCAACACGATAGATTGGAATGATAATTGACAGTAACATGTAATATTGTTTGGTGCAAATATAATAAAAAAGAATGGTTTCCGTTCATATAGAAGATGAAAAAAAGCACTAATACCGATGGTTATCTCCATGTCTTGAAGTATATCAGCTTGTTTGGTGGTGTACAAGGACTTAATGTGCTGATAGGCATTATCCGCAACAAAATCGTGGCTTTGTTGTTAGGTCCGCAAGGTGTTGGTCTCATCTCATTATTCAACTCTTCGATACGATTAGTTAGTGATTCCACCAACTTCGGCATAGCGATAAGTGCCGTGCGAAACCTCTCCAGCGATTATGACAATGGTGAGGACGAACGTTTACAGGCTGATATTCGCATCGTGCGGTCGTGGAGTTTGCTTACAGCTGTGCTCGGAATGGTGGTCTGCATAGCCTTGAGTCCGTTGTTGAGTCACTATTCCTTTTCGTGGAATGGTTATACCTTCGATTTCATTCTACTCTCTCCTATCATCGCATTGACGGCTATCACAAATGGAGAAATGGCTATTTTGAAAGCCGTCCGACGCCTCCGACAGCTGGCAGAACTATCCGTTTATAACGTTCTTGGCACTTCCCTGCTCACCATCCCATTATATTACTTCTTCGGAGAGCGTGCCATCGTCCCCTCTTTACTGCTTGCTGCTTTGGTGCAAGTGGTGCTCACCCTCAGTGCTTCTTGGCGTCTCTATCCGTTCAAACTATCCTTTTCACGTTCCGATTTGGGTGCTGGCTTAGGAATGATTCGGCTCGGTGTGGCGTTCGTACTGGCTGGTGTATTGGGTTCAGGAGCCGACTTCATCATCCGAAGTTACCTCAACAACGTAGCCAATACAGCGACTGTCGGCTTCTATAATGCCGCTTATATGATGACAATGGTATATGCTGGAATGATCTTCTCTGCCATGGAAACCGATTATTTCCCACGTCTCTCGGGGGTCAATCAGCTGTCGTTTACTTTCCGTCAGACCGTCAATCGCCAGATTGAAGTAACCCTTTTGCTCGTTTCCCCACTGCTTGCTCTCTTCCTTCTGTTGCTTCCGCAGCTCCTTGAAGTGCTCTATTCAGGGCGATTCCTGCCTGCGCTTGGCATGGCACAAGTGCTCGTCTTGGCTATGTATGTGCGTGCCGTGCGCTTGCCGATGGAGTATATTAGTTTGGCAAAAGGCGCTTCTCGTGCCTATCTCATCCTCGAATCGGCTTACGATCTATTGTTAGTAGCATTGCTCCTCACGTGTTTCAACAAGTGGGGAATCACTGGTGCGGGTATCGGAATAGCCCTTGCTGGCACGCTCCACCTGCTCATTGTCTATGTTTATATGGCTCGCAACTATCATTACCGACTGTCGGCTGATGTCGTGAAACTCGCTGCTTTCCAGTTTACATTGGGTCTTCTCACCTTCTTCTGCGTACGTTCTGAACTGTGGCAATGGCGTTGGTGCGTGGCAAGTGGGCTTTGCCTCGTGAGTGCGATAGCGTCCGTTCGGGTGTTAAGGAGTAAGACCGACCTATGGACAATATTAACCCATAAACTCAGAAAAAAGGCTTGAAATGATACCAAAAGTAAGTGTTCTCGTTGCGGTTTATAACACAGCTGACTATCTGCCAGCCTGCCTTAACTCGCTTCTTAACCAATCGTTGCATGACATTGAGGTGATTTGTGTGGATGATGCGTCGACTGATTCTTCCTTAAAAATACTGCGACAATATGCCACGAAAGACCCACGTGTGCAGGTCATAAGTCTTGATGAAAATAAAGGACAGGCTCACGCACGCAACGTTGGACTATCACGTGCAACGGGCGAGTATATCGCTTTTGTGGATAGTGATGACTGGTTGTCTTTGGATGCACTGTCTTCTGTGGTTAAAGCATTCGACGAAAAGGAGGTTGATTCGGTTCTCTTTCACCTCGTTTATACCTATCCAGACGGGCATACAGAGGATTATCCTATGCCCCAATTCACCACGATGACAGGTGAAGAAGGGTTCCGAAAGAGTCTCACATGGGCTATACATGGGTGCTATGTTGTGCATCGTGAGATACACAAAGCATACCCATACGACGAGTCGCAAAGGGCATATAGCGATGATAACACTACTCGAATACATTATTACAAATCGCGTCGCATAGCTCTTTGTGAGGGTATCTATTATTACAGACAACAAGCTGCTTCGGTCACGCATGCGGTGAGTGTGCGCCGTTTCGATTATCTCCTTGCCAATGAGAGTATGCATCGTCAGCTGCTCGACTTGCATGTTTCCGATGAAATCCTTGCTCTTTACGAGACCGAACGATGGTTGAATCTCGTGGGACTCTACTTCTTTTACTATCGTCATCGCCGTTCGCTCTCCCCATCCGACCGCCGTCGTGGACTGGACATCATGCATCATGTGTGGGCAACAATCAACCTTTCTCTTGTCCGCCCCAGCCTTCTCCGCAAGTTTGGCTACCATCCTTTCCGCCGTTCTTGGCTCCTCTTCCGTCTGCAAGAAGAGCTTTATTTCTGGTTGAGAGAGCGCATCTGGAAACTCCTCCCAGCCTCCCCAAGCCCCTCCGAAGGAGGGGATGTCCTCCCCAAAGGTCTTGCTTAACTTCTAAAGTGTGGTTGGTATGAGTGGACGAGTAGACGGGTTGACAAGTAAACGAGTTGTTTGTTCTGTGCAATAGAGCACCACAATGTAGGGACAGACGCCCTCGTCTGTCCTCCTTTTCACTCCCTTTTGGCATCCCGTTAGGCAACATCCCCCTCCTTGGAGAGACTTAGGGAGGCTTTTTATTTGCTGTGCTCTGGCGGACAGACGAGGGCGTCTGTCCCTACAGGTTGGCATTATCTTTAATTAAAGAGACGCCCTCTTCGCTTTGAAGAGGGCGTTTCCTTGCCATGAAAAGGGCGTCTCTTCACATCGAAGAAACGCCCTCTTTGTTTGCTAATAGTAGTATTTACTCCCCTCTCCATTGGGAGAGGGGTTGGGGGTGAGACTCCTTCTCTCCCCTTGGGGGAGGCTGGGAGGGGTTGTTCCATTGGGAGAGGGGCTGGGGGGTGAGGCTCCTCCTTTTCCCTTTAGAGGGCTGGGTGGAGCTTTACTTCTTGATATTTGCCTCCTGAAGACCATACTTCTTCTTCTTATCAATGACGATAAGAACGAGCGAAACAACGATGGCTGCAACGCCACAAGAGGTGAAGAACGCTTCCATGGAGAAGTAGCTTGGGTCGTTCTTATTGAATGATCCAACTGCCATTGGAACTAAACTCAACCCGATGTTTTGTATATAGAAGATGATTGCATACGCTGAACCGAGGAGCTTCATAGGGATGATCTTAGGTACACTTGCCCACATCGCAGATGGCACCAAAGAGAATGCTACACCCAAAACAAGCATGATTACAACTGCAAACCAGCCCACTGGGAGGATGTGAATCATAAAGATGAAGTGTACACAGGTGAGCATTGTACTACCAATGAGCATAAGAGTTGCACCCTTACCAATGCGGTCGTAAAGCGTTCCGAACAATGGGGTGAGGAGGATGGTACCGAATGGTATCAATCCTGGGAGCACTCCAGCAAAGGTGTCGGAAACGTTATAATTGGCAATCATCAGCTTTGTTGCAAACTTTAGGAATGGGAATACTCCACTGTAGAAGAGCAGACATAGAGCTGTAATACACCAGAAACCTGGGTTGGAGAAGATAAACTTCAAGTCGGAGAAGTGGAACCCTTCATCCTCGCTATCTGCCGTATTCTGTCCCTCAACTGCCTCTGTTGACGCATCGAGTTTCTTATCCATTACGGTGTAAACAATGAATGCAAGCAAACCAATGATGAGTAGAACGAGACCAAGAAGGACTGGCGCACTAACGTGACCGCCCATCGCTTTGGCAAAAGGTAACGAACCCATCATGGCACCGGCAGTACCAAGACGAGCCAAAGCTACCTGTATTCCCATCGCAAGAGCAAGTTCGTGACCAGTGAACCACTTAGTGATTACCTTTGAAACTGTGATTCCGCAGATCTCACAACCCACACCGAATATAGCGTAACCAAGCGATGCTACGGCCGCAGACATTGGTAAGCTGAAGTTGAAAGCACTGATAGAGAAGACGCTATCACCAAAGTCGGTGCTAACGCCGAAGTACTTAATTGCAACACCGGCGACCATCAACGAGCATGCCATAACACCTGTGAATCGGATGCCCATCTTGTCTAATATGATGCCACCGAAGAACAACATGAGTAGGAAGACATTGATAAGTCCATAACTACCAGCGAAGAATCCGTAGTTACTTGACGTCCAACCGAGTCCGCCCTGAGCCTTTGGAGTCTCCAAGAGTGCCTCCAATGGCGACATTACATCAGTGAGGAAGTACCCCATCATCATAGTAAATGCAACTATAATCAGGGCTGTCCAACGGGCTTTAGGACTGTCACTGAGCTTTCTTTGAATTGTTTCTACCATTATAATTGATTGTTTTGTTTTTTCTTGATTATTATCTTTTGTATTTCTCATGAGTGCTAGTTTCCTAGAAGTTCTAGGTATCTTAAAAACAATTAGGATACCTAGAACCAGTCCTCCTCATGCTTATTTCTTCTTCAACCAGCGGTCGAGCCAATTAAAGAAGGTACGCTGCCAGAGGATACCATTTTGTGGTTTCAACACCCAGTGATTCTCATCTGGGAAGAGCAAGAGCTCTGCTGGGATGCCACGCAATCGAGCGGCATTAAATGCGCCCATGCCTTGGTTGGCATTAATACGATAGTCTTTTTCACCATGGATACATAGTATCGGGGTGTCCCATTTATCAACGTTTAGATGTGGAGAGTTGGCGTATGTGCGTTGAGCAGACGCACTCTTGTCCTTGTTCCAATACGCATCATCATACTCCCAGTTGCTGAACCAAGCCTCTTCAGTGTCCGTGTACATGCTCTCAAGATTGAATGCTCCATCGTGAGCAATCAAACACTTGAATCGCTTGTTGTGTATTCCTGCAAGGTAGTAAACCGAGAATCCACCGAAAGAAGCACCTACTGCGGCTAAGTTATCCTTGTCAACAAAGGGCAAATTCTGCGCTGCGTCGTCAATAGACGATAGGTAATCACGCATGCACTGACCCGTCCAATCGGTACTCACTTGTTCGTTCCATTCACTGCCATAACCCGGTAGTCCGCGACGGTTCGGGGCTATTACTACATAGCCATTAGCCGCCATGATCTGTAGATTCCAGCGGTAACTCCAGAACTGAGAGACGGGACTTTGAGGTCCACCCTCGCAGAACAAGAGAGTTGGATAACGCTTGTTAGGATCGAAGTGAGGCGGTGTAATGACCCATTCCTGTAACTTCTTTCCGTCTGAAGTAGCGACCCAGCGATCTTTAACCTCGCCTAAAGCGAGTTGGTCGAAGATGTGTTTATTCTCGAAAGTAAGCTGTGTCTGTTGGCTATCCGCATTGCCTTTTGAGGGCGTGATAGCGTAGATTTCATTCGGTTGAGATATGCTCTGTCTAATACCTAAGAGCTGTTTATTACCTAACAGAGCGATACTTACATAGTTGTGGTCGCCCTTTGTTAGTTGACGAACAGCCCCCTTGAGGTTGGTCTGATAGACATTAACGGTTGCATGCCATACTCCGATGAAGTATAAAGACTTAGAGTCAGCACTCCAAGTATAGTCATCTACATTCGAGTCGAAGCTCTCTGTAACATAAGTCTTGCGTCCTGTTGCCAGTTCGTAGACGCAGAGTCGATTGCGATCACTCTCATATCCATTGCGTTTCATGCTCTGCCAAGCAATGTATTTGCCGTCAGGTGAGAACTTAGGGTTGACATCATAGCCTACATTAAAGTCTCCTGACTGATGGTTGACAGCCTGATCTCGCATGCTCTTTGTCGCATCAATCTTAGGTTCAACATAGTCGGCTGGCTTGCAGAGATTGGTTGTCTTACCCGTTTCCACATTATATATATATATGTCGGCATCGGTAGAAATAGCATATTGAGTGCCCTCCTTCTTACGACAAGTATAGGCAACTGACTTTGAATCAGTGCTCCAGTCAATCTGTTCTATCCCTCCGAAAGGCGCCATCGGACTCTCATACGGCTCGCCCTCAAGTATGTCCTTGCCTGCATCCACGCCATTAGCAGTGACGTTGGCAACGAATGGGTGAGCATTAGAAGTTACGTAGTGATCCCAATGGCGATAGTTCATATCAGTGATTAACATACCTGTTGCCTTTGGAAGATCATCTGGATTTTCCTTGATAGTGCCGTGATAAGGAATGCTCTTGACCAATACCACGCGCTTCTTGTCAGGTGAGAATCGGAAGCCTTCGATGGCTATGTCAGAGTGAGTCAATTGATGTCTATTACTGCCATCAATCGACATTGTCCATAGTTGACCATCGGTTAGGAAGGCAAGAGTCCGGTTGTCCAACCATACTACATCACTCTCACTTTTAGCAGAGGTAGTCAGTAGTTTGTCATTCTTACCATCGGCATCCATGATGCGAATCACTTGATGTCCTCGATTCTCTTTAACGCTGTAGTAGCCTACTTGGTAAGCGATCTTCTTGCCATCAGGAGAGGCTTGTGCCGACCCGATTCTACCCATAGCCCAAAGAGCTTCAGGCGTCATAAGGTCGCTTTTCAGCGTGATGTTGCTACGTCCGATATTGACATCCTGTGCTTGAGTGGCAGTCCCCGTCATCATCAGTGCAGCTGTCATTGCAACGGTTAAGTTCCTGTTCATAGTTATAGACCTTTCTTTCGTTTGTTTAAATCGTCCTGTTTCTTACGCATTTCCTCTTGCTGTTTTTGCTGCATCTCTTGCAATGCCTGCATACGAGCAAAGAGACCGCTCGACTTCTTCGGATTGTTTTTTGCTTCCTTCCTATGCGCCTCGAGGATTGCTAAAAGCTTCTCGTCATTGGTCGTCTTACGCAATGTCCACATGATAGCAGCCGAGAAGAAGAGGGAGACGAAATAGTAGAAGTTCAGTCCAGAAGAGTAGTTATTGAACATAAAGAAGAAGAAGAGTGGCATCGCAAACATCATGTATTGCATCATTTTCATTTGGTCTGCTTGCTGTCCAACCATCTGATCTTTCTGTTGTTGCATTGTGAACCAAGAGTAGAGAAGATTGGCTCCGCAGAATAGAATACACGTCAGTGAGAGGTGGTCACCGATAAGCCATAAGTCGCTATTCCACGATAGAATCGGGT
This sequence comes from Prevotella veroralis, assembly GCF_018127765.1. Lineage (NCBI taxonomy): Bacteria > Pseudomonadati > Bacteroidota > Bacteroidia > Bacteroidales > Prevotellaceae > Prevotella > Prevotella veroralis. Next base: position 222,242 of record NZ_CP072331.1, read on the forward strand.
CGTAAGTACTGAGATCCTTCATCCAAAGGAAGCTCTCCCCACGCAATTGGATGGCGTTTGGAACAAAGTTGAACATCGCAATCCAAATAGGCATTTGGATAAGCATTGGCAAGCAACCAGATAATGGACTCACACCATACTCGGCGTATTTTTGCATCATAGCTTGCTGCTTCTGCATTTGATCTTCAGGCTTATTAAACTGCTTAGTAGCCTCATCGAGCTTTGGTTTCAGCACCCTCATCTTAGCCGAACTCATATAACTCTTCTTCACCATTGGGTATGTGATGAGCTTTAATAATAAGGTGATAAGGATGAGCACAACGCCCATTGGGAACACTTTACTTAGCCAATCGAAGACGTAAAGAGTGAACCATCGGTTGATAATACGGAACAGTGGCCACCCGAGATAGACGAGTCTCTGCATGTCAAGGTCTTTCCCGAAGCGACTCTCCTTTTCGACTGATTGCAATAGACGGAAGTCGTTCGGACCGAAGTAGAACTCAAATTCTGATGCCTTCTTACCCGTTGGATCGAATCCAGCCTTCATGTTGGCTGCATATTGCTTGAGGTATTTTGTCCCTTTCTCAAGCGGTGTACTCTTGAGCTGTGCACCTGTTGCAAAGTTGTCTTTAGCGATCATCACCGCTGAAAAGAACTGATTCTTGAAAGCCACCCAGTCCATTGGCTCCTCTGTAGTCTCCTCTTTCTCGGAGGTCTCACTGAGGTAGTCTGTACTGCCATCGTGCTTCTTGTAAGTCAGAGTAGCATATCTATTCTCAAACATAAAGCCACGTTCTTGCTGTCTACACCTATCCTCCCAGTTGATATCCATTTGGTTATAATTAGGTGCAAACATACCACTCATGCCTTCAGCCTGCAATGACATGTGAAGGAGATAATCCTTTCCAAGGGTATAGTTCAGCGTCAAGGTCTTACCCTGTCCAGCATCAGCAGTGAGCGTAACGGTGCTATCGGTGACGTTAGAAGGTGTAAAGTAAAGATCCTTTGTTTCGATGTTTGAGGTCTTAGCAGACAGCATGAAGTTAAGGTTCTGATCGTTCCCACTGAATAAAGTAAGGTCTTTCTGATCCTTAGAACCATCCTTTACATCGATGTCATGACCTACATAGTTCTTGATAACTGCCTTACGAACAACACCGCCCTTAGTCGATAGGGTCAACTCCACCTTACCGTTCTTTAGTGTGATATCTTGCGCCTTTCCATTCAGTGCCGAGTGAAAGAGAGCAGTAGTATCAGTGGCAGCCTGTGCCTTCTGCTGCGCCAGTTTTGCTGCTTGCAGTTGCTGACTTTGAGCTTTCTTAGCCGCTGCTATCGAATCGAGACGAGCCTCTTTTTGCTGTTGTTCAAGCTGCTCTTTAGATGGTTGTTGCCACCATGCAAAACCAAAAAGTACCAGGGCTATAAGGATAAACCCAGTAATAGTTTTCTTATCCATTTATTGTTTTTTCTGATTGTCTATAGATGCTTTTACGAAAGAGAGGAACAATGGGTGGGGGTGAAGAACAGTCGATTGATACTCCGGATGGAACTGAGTTCCGATGTACCAACGTAGTCCCGATACCTCTACAATCTCGACTAACTCACTCTCAGGATTGTGTCCGACGCACTGCATACCATGCTTTTCAAACTCTTTCTCATAGTCGTTGTTAAATTCATAACGGTGACGATGGCGTTCCTGAATATGCTCTTTTTTATAAATATCAAATGTCTTTGAACCCTGACGAAGCACACACTCGTAAGCTCCCAAACGCATGGTTCCACCCATGTTGGTTATGTTCTTCTGCTCCTCCATGATGTCAATAACGTTGTGCGGAGTCTTTCCGTCAATCTCACGAGAGTTCGCATCCTTATATCCGAGGACGTTACGTGCGAACTCAATAACCATCATCTGCATACCAAGACAGATTCCGAACGTCGGGATGTCATGGGTTCGTGTGTAATGAGCAGCTACGATCTTACCTTCGATACCACGCTGTCCAAAGCCCGGACAAATCACTATTCCGTCCTGTCCCTTTAGCTTTTCTGCAACGTTATCTTCGGTTATCTCCTCTGAAGAAATGAATGTTATAACGGTCTTGTGATCGTTATATACACCTGCTTGAAGCAGTCCTTCACGAATACTCTTATATGCATCTTGCAGATCATATTTGCCCACGAGACCAATATATACTTCTTTCTTCGCCTTGCGCTGACGGTCAAGAAACTCCTTCCAAGGACCTAAGCCCGGTGTAGGACCAACCTCCTCGCCACACTTACGGAGTATTGCTGCATCCAAACCTTGCTTCTGCATGTTGATAGGAACATCATAAATGCTGGGCAGATCCTCGCTTTGAACAACGCAATCCATGTCTACGTTACAGAAAGCAGCTACCTTCTTACGAATGTCATCATCGAGGTGCTTCTCTGTACGAAGCACGAGGATATCAGGCTGAATACCCACACTCTGCAACTCTTTCACACTATGTTGTGTGGGCTTAGTCTTCAACTCGCCCGCTGCACGGAGGTAGGGCACGTATGTCAAATGGAGGTTGATAGCACGCTTGCCGAGTTCCCATTTCATCTGACGAATAGCCTCCAAGAATGGTGCCGACTCAATATCTCCGATCGTACCACCAATCTCTGTAATCACAAAGTCATAGTGATACTTCTTGCCAAGGAGCTTGATATTCCGCTTAATCTCGTCTGTTATGTGCGGAACAACCTGTATCGTCTTACCGAGATAATCGCCCCGACGCTCCTTATCAATGACACTCTTGTAGATACGACCAGTGGTCATTGAGTTTGCCTTAGTGGTCTGTATGCCTGTAAAACGCTCATAGTGACCGAGGTCGAGATCGGTTTCCATACCATCAACAGTTACGTAGCACTCCCCATGCTCGTATGGGTTTAGCGTTCCCGGGTCAATGTTTATGTACGGATCAAACTTCTGGATGGTGATGTTGTAACCCCTTGCTTGCAGGAGCTTACCGATAGATGACGATATAATACCTTTCCCTAAAGAGGAAACGACACCGCCCGTTACGAAGATATACTTTGTTTCAGCCACGATTATGAATGTTTAATTATTGTCTAAACTACCTATGTTTTATAATTACATACTAATGTGCAAAGATACTACTTTTCTATGAATTAGCCCGCTTATAATAATGTTTTTTAGACAAAGCGAGGGGGTTTTATCATCGTACATGCTATTCGCTGTAATTCAAAATTATGATTAGGTAGAGTTGACGAGTGGACGGGTTGACGAGTTAACAAGTTATTAGTTCTATTGAATGTAGTGCCAAAAGTAGGGACAGACGCCCTCGTCTGTCCGCTCATTTACCCTTTCATGGCATCCCGTTAGGCAACATCCCCTCCTTTGAAGAGGCTTGGGGAGGCTTTTATTTGCTGTGATTTGGCGGACAGACGAGGGCGTCTGTCCCTACAGGTTGACATTATCTTTAATTAAAGAAATGTCCTTCTCCAATCGAAGAGGGCGTTTCCTTGCAATGAAGAGGGCGTTTCTTCACATCGAAGAAACGCCCTCTTTGTTTGTAAATAATACTATCTACTCCCCTCTCCATTCGGAGAGGGGCTGGGGGTGAGGCTGGTTGTGGGTGTTGGTGGAGCCTCTATACTTACGGATAAGGGGCGTTGGGTGTCCCTCATAATATCGGTGTTTATCGAAGGCGAAAGGCATCTGCTCCTGTGCATCCCACCCACAGGTGAAGCTGTTGTAATCGGCATCCTTGAGCATTACCTCACGATAGTATATGTGCGTCGCATCCCTCCCGTAATCGTTATCTTTATTAATGTCATCACTCGAATCAATCGTTAATAACAACGATGGCAAGGGGCTGAATGTGGCTGGGTTAGCCCCTTTAACAACCTTATTCTTCCAATAGACGTGGTGCAAGTCCTTACTCCAATCGGTGTAATCAAGCGATTGCAAGTGCTTTAAGTCAGTACCTGAAGGCATCTTCAGAAGCTCAAAGTTATAAACTGATTGCCCATAAGTATAATAGTTATCATTGATGTTTGACGGCGTTAACAACCGATAATCTTTCAATTCGCGAGGCTGTCCATCGTAATAAACACAGGTCTTATCCTGTCCCACATGCCTATTGTCTTTATAGATAAAGAACGTGGAGGCATCGGCACCCTGCACCACTTTGTCTTTAAAATACACCTGTTTATTGTCCTTGGCATATAGTTCGTTCAAGCCTTTAAACGACTTCCAATCGCTGATCCGAAGCCTCTTTGGATCCTCTTCCTGCACATTCTCACCCACATAATAGGCGTATTTACAATCCAAATCCCAGTTCCCTTTACCCATGCGGAACGTCTTATAATCGGCGACATGATAGGGTTTTCCATAGATGAAATAGTCCTTTCCGTCGTAAGCCTTGCCGTTCTTTCCCACCTTAAAGGTCGTTGGATCAGCCCCTTTCAGCACCTCCCCAAGATAGTAAACATGGTTTTTATCCACGGCATAATCGCCTTCGTTGGTCATAACCTGGAATGTCTTGGCATCCGCCCCCTTAACCTCTTGAAGCATATAATACACATGGTTTTTATCCTTCGAGTAGCTCCCGTCGATGTCATCTCCAATCCGTTTATAAGTGAAGAAGTCTGCTCCTTTTGGCAACTCCTGCGCTAATGGACTCACAGCTAAGAGTGTGCAGAGTGCCAGTAATATAATAGGTGCGCCCGAGATGATATAAAACAACGATGCTTTCCCATGCTTCCTTGCCATCTTCTTAGCCATGAAGAGCAAGGGAATGATATATACAGGATAAAGCCAGATAACGAATGTAACCACCCATCTGGATATATCAATAGCCAGCGGAACACTGCTTCTGTCATATAAAAAGAGCGTCCCCAAGGCAACTAAAGGCCATGCAAGAAGGAGTGAAAGGAGTAACATCGAAAAGAATATCTCACCGACTGTTACCTGTCCTCCCATGCGTCTCTTCATCCACGAACAACATTTATCTATCATTCCCATAACGATTCCTTACATTTTAGTTAACTTGCTGCAAAGATACAAAAAAGGGGTGAAGAAGTGAACAAGTCAAAATAATTTGCTATCTTTGTGGGCGTGTTTATGGCACATGAAAACCTAATCTTTATGTAGACCAATATAACCAATACCTTATTATATAACTATCTCCTCATGCAAAAGAATAGATTCTTTCTTTTACTGATAGCCGTTACTTTCAGTTGTGCCATGCGTGCGCAACAAGCCATCGGACTCATTCCTCAACCGCGCGAAATCGTTGCGACGGGTGGAACACTGCGTTTGCCCGCCACGTTCTCGATAGGTGGTCGACAACTTCCAGATACTATCTTGGCGGAAGCTAAGAACTTTGCTGCCCATTACCAGCAGGTAACTAACCGCCAACTCAAGGTTTCGAAGAATCTTAAGAACCCTTTTATCCATCTCATACGCACGACAACCGAGGGCGTAGAAGGTTATCAGCTCCATATCACGCAGCAGGATATTACAATTAAGGCAACGACCACAGCAGGATTTTTCTATGCCTTCCAAACTATTAAAAAGCTCCTGCCACCAGCCTTCGCAGCCCGTCAGAAGATGGAGAAGACAGCCCCCACTCTACCTTGCATGAGCATTACGGATAGTCCACGTTTTGCTTATCGTGGCTTCATGTTAGATGTGGCTCGCCACTTCTTCGGCGTCTCTGAGATTAAAAGACTGCTTGATCTCATGGCGAACTATAAGATGAATAACTTTCATTGGCACCTCACTGACGATCAAGGATGGCGTATCGAGATAAAGAAGTATCCGCGCTTAACCACCGTTGGAGCTACTGCCCCGGGCACGAAATACTCGGATGTGAAGTTGGGAGAAGTGCGTAGTAACGAACCTTACGGACCCTTCTTTTACACGCAAGAGGAGATTCGGGAGGTTGTAGCTTACGCTCATCAGCGACATATCAACGTGATTCCTGAGATCGACATGCCCGGTCACTTCATGGCAGCCATGGCCGCTTACCCAGAGTATAGTTGCACCCCTGCAGGGCAGCACAGCGTTTGGACAGAGTGGGGAGTATCTCATGACGTGTTGAATGTGGCTAATCCTGCAGCCGTGAACTTCGCTCGTGACATATTAAAAGAGGTGTGCGATCTCTTCCCCGGACGCATTGTTCACATTGGAGGGGACGAGTGTCCAGATGATGCGTGGCGGCAGAATGAGGAGTGCCAAAGCCTCTATAAGACAGAAGGACTCCATAACTACCGACAGTTACAGAGCCGTTTTATCAAGCAGATGGCGGATTATCTCCATTCGAGAGGACGCACGACAGCGGTGTGGAACGAGGCTATTACGGCTGAAGGAGCAGAGTTAGAGCTGATCAAGGAAGCGAACGTGAAGGTCTATTGTTGGTATCCCGCAGCACAGTCGGCACGCATGGCAGCGGGGCAGAAGCTCGATAACATCGTTACTTTCTTCGGTCCTTATTATATCAACAGGAGGCAGAGTACGGCAGCAGATGAGCCTAACGCAGCAGGCAAGGGAGCGGATAGCTTGCGTGTAACCTATTGTGTCAAACCTGTTCCCGAAGGCTTACCAGCATCCTTACAAACCTATTATCAAGGTGTGCAAGCGACGTTTTGGACAGAGCATGTAAAGACTGTTTCCTACTTAGAATACCTCGCTTTGCCACGTCTCTTGGCTGTTGCTGAAGCAGGATGGACGCCCGAAAAGCTCAAAAACTACGATAGTTTCCGTGAAAGAATATCGAAGGATGCAGCCTACCTAAGCCTTGCTGGTTTCAATTTCTGTCGACGAGATCTATTGAAAAAGTATGTCGATAAGATACCTGTCAAGCCTTTGCAGTAATCAAACAGAGTTCTATTTATTTCTAATAATCAACTATTTAAGACATTACAACATGAGTCGAATCTTACCAACTATCACTCTCGTAAGTGTATTAACAGTATTTCCAGCATCGCTATCGAAGCTCCATGCACAGGTTGTAAACCACCCGTTAGGAACAAAAGAAATGAAGTGTGGGGTATTGGGAATTGATCCCCTGCAACAGAAAGTACGCACAAGAGGAAACGATGAGGACAACACAAAGGTAACCGATGGTGTCTATCGTGTAATGAGACTGGCTGTCTTTATGAGTGCAAAAGAGTATAACTCCGATAAATTCAACCGCGATTACAATAAGATCAAAGCCTTTTGGACAGAATTGGAGACCTATCTAAATAGTATCTATGTACGTGACTTTGGACTGCAATTCAAGGTTATTAAGGACGAACGATTAGTTGAAAAGACTTACCATCGGGACTATACTTATCAAGATGGAACCCCTCTCATCAATGCAGCTATCGGTATTGACAACTACGATATAGGTATTGTTCTCGACTATTCGGATAGTGGTGGCATGCAAGGACTTGCTTCTGTCGGTGCGATAGTGAATGATACTTGGAAGGCTTCGGGCATTGTCATCAATCAATCCATGCCTACCATCGCCCACGAACTGGGGCATTTACTGGGTTCAAACCACCCCTTCACACGGAGTCAAGGGATGCTCGGATATGGCACGGAACCTGGTTCTGGACAGTCAATCATTAGTTATGGATCATCATCGGAGCAGGACTTTGTCTCGTTGGAGTGCCTCAAGAGGATTCTTCATGAGACTCCGAAGGCTGATTACCGATTGGTGGAACGATTCCCAAATACGACTAATACAGCGCCACACATCGATCGCGAACGCATGAAGGACACTTATGTTGTACCAGAAGGAACGTTCTTCTCTATTCCTATTTATGCAACGGATCAAGAGCAAAAAACGCTTAATTACACCTTTAATCAATATGGATGTACACCGCAGCAGCCCGCTCACTTCCCTGTTTATGCACCACAACAAAGCAATGTAATAGACTTTGGTGTGAGGTATAATGGCACTGGTGCGGAGGTGACCAATTCGAATAGTATCCCTGTAGGAGACTATCGTTTCTGGTTCAGTGTGAGTGATGCTCTCCCTGTAGAGGAGGCTATGAAGAAACATCAAGCACCCCTTTATGATAGTTACATAGCGAACATCAAGGTCGTAAAAGCTACGCCTTTTAAACTTACAACAACCATTGATAACCATTATGAGAAGGGTGATCTCCTGCATTTGACATGGACAGTTGACAAGTCATTCTTTCGATCAGGAAGTAAGGTGCGAGTGCTGATGTCGGATGATATGGGGCATACCTTCCGCCACGTCTTACTCCCTTCAACGGACAACGATGGCGCTTGTGACGTCTTTATCCCACAACGATTGATGAAGAGAGTGCCTACTTATACTTATGTAGTACCCGAGACCGGAGAGCGAATAGACATATATTTTGCCAGTGAGGGACTACTCCGTATAGAAACAATCGGTGATGATATCCGTTATTACGACATATCGAATAACTCGAAAAAAGACGGTGGTATTGAGGTTACGAAGGCTGAGGTAGAGTTCAGTGGAGTTCCTGAAGAGACCTATATCACCATTGGCAAAAACGATGAAATGCCTCCGAAACCAAATATCACAGCATCAGTACAGGGACAGATGGTACCTGTCACTTATACGGAAACTACTGACGACAACCTCACCACACGCACATGGACAGTGAAACGAGGCGGGAAGACAAGTGGTATACAGCTTTTTATCGAACGTAGAAAGACTGATACTGCGGGCAACACACCCGATGGTATCTCCACAACCAAGGCTTCAGATGCCATTAACATCACTACATATAAAGGACAGATAACGCTCACGGGCACGAAGACTGGTACTCTTGTTGGTATTTATAACACGGCAGGTATGCTGGTTAAGAGTATGATGAGCAAGGGAGAGAAGCTCTACTTCGACAACTTACCATCAGGTGTCTATATAATAAAGGTGGGCGAGGAAGAGCCAAGAAAGGTGCAGGTAATCCACTAAAGGTGGGTTTCCTGCAATCGAAAAGAGGTTTAACCTGTATAAAGGACATATCTTCTTCCCTTTGAGTGCATACTTATCAAAGTTTTTAACTATCTTTGCAAACAACCTAAACAATTACCTATTAGAATGAAAAAGACTTTACTTTCAGTAGCAATTATGCTCCTTGCGCACACGAGTTGGGCACAAGAAGCCTATCATCCCACGCCTGAAAACATTCAAGCACGTCAACAATTTCAAGATGAGAAGTTCGGTGTCTTCCTGCATTGGGGGCTCTACTCGATGATGGGAGTGGGCGAGTGGGTGATGCAAAACAAGGACATCAGCTATCGAGAATACCCTAAGTTGGCTAAGACCTTCTACCCTTCTGAGTTCGATGCAGACGCTTGGGTGAAGGCTATCAAGGATGCTGGTGCGAAGTACATTACCATTACCACCCGTCATCACGATGGTTTCTCGCTCTTCAAGACAGCGACAAGTACCTATAACACTGTCGATGGAACGCCCTTCAAAAGGGATATTATTAAGGAACTGGCAGCGGCTTGTCAGCGGCAAGGGATCAAGCTCCACCTCTATTACTCACACCTCGATTGGGGGAGGGAGGACTATCCACAAGGGCGCACAGGACTTGGTACTGGGCGTGACAAGAGCAAAGCAAACTGGGCAAGTTACTATCATTTCATGAACACACAACTAACCGAGTTGCTCACAAACTATGGTCCCGTCGGTGCGATATGGTTTGATGGTTGGTGGGATCATGATAGCGATTCAAAGCCTTTCGATTGGCAGTTACCAGAGCAATATGCCCTCATTCACAAGCTACAACCGCAATGCCTCGTAGCCAATAACCACCATCAAACGCCTAACGAAGGCGAAGACATCCAGATATTCGAGCGTGACTTACCGGGCGAGAACAAGGCTGGTTTGTCAGGACAAGACATCAGTCGGTTACCGTTGGAGTCGTGTCAAACAATCAACGATCACTGGGGTTACAACATTACCGATACCCTTTACAAATCGCCGAAGGAGTTGATTCAGATGCTCGTGAGGGCTGCCGGTAAGAATGCAAACCTCTTGCTCAACATCGGTCCAGAGCCTGGTGGAGCCTTGCCAGACCTTGCCTTGAATAGACTAAAGGCTATGGGCGAATGGTTGAAACAATATGGTGAGACCATCTACGGCACTCGTGGCGGTATTATTGCGCCTCACGACTGGGGCGTAAGTACGCAGCGTGGCAACAAGCTGTACGTCCACATCCTTGATTGCATAGACTCCAGTCTGTTCCTCCCAATGGGCAATCGCAAGGTAAAGAGTGCTAAAGTCTTTGCCACGGGTAAGCCTGTTCGATTCACAAAGACGGGTGATGGTATTACAGTTAACATGGGTGAGGCTCCTAAGGAGATTGACTATGTTCTCGAACTCACACTTTAGACAATCTCACGGGACTATGAGCAATGATCTTACCAAGTTCTATTTCTAACGAAGAAAACAATTTATTTATCAATACAAAACATTTAGAAACAACGAAGAAAATGAGAAAGATCCTACTTTCCGTGGCTCTTATGATGGCGTCAATAGCCCTACATGCCACGGATGCAAACTATCAGGTAGTACCTTTACCACAATCAATTACAATGCAGAAAGGCGATGCCTTCGTCCTTGATGGTACAACTTCTGTGCTCTCACTAAGCACCGATGAGGCGATGCAACGCAATGTTCAATTCCTGAAACAATATATTCGTGAGACCACAGGCATTAGTCCCGAAGGCACCAGCAAGAAAGGTTCTGTTATCCTATTAAAGCTCAATGACAAGATTGAAAACGCCGAAGGATATGTCATAACAGTAAAAACTAAGAACATAACTATCGAAGGGAAGACAGCCGCAGGAGTGTTCTATGGCATACAAACATTGCGTAAGTCGTTGCCAGTAGAGCAGGCACAGAACGTCAGTTTCCCTACTGCTCAAATCGTGGATCAGCCTCGTTTCGGTTATCGTGGTACGATGCTCGATTGTGCGAGACACTATTTTAAGGTGGAATTCATTAAGGAGTTCATCGACATGTTAGCACTTCATAACCTCAACACGTTCCACTGGCACCTCACAGAAGACCAAGGGTGGCGAGTGCAGATAGACCGCTATCCGAAGTTAACTGAGGTCGGTTCAAAGCGTGCGCAGACGGTAATTGGGCGCAACACAGGGCTTTATGATGGTATTCCTTACGGTGGTTTTTATACGAAGGAAGATATGCGTGAGATAGTAAAGTACGCCTCCGACCGCCACATAACAGTGATTCCTGAGATCGATATGCCCGGTCACATGCTGGGCGCACTGGCTGCTTATCCAGAGCTCGGATGTACTGGTGGACCTTACAAAGTGGCTGAGTCTTGGGGCGTGTTTGCCGATATCCTCTGTGCCGGGAATCCGAAGACTTACGAGTTTATCTATAATGTTCTCGATGAGATAACGGACATCTTTCCATCGAAATACATCCATATCGGAGGTGATGAGTCGCCTCGCGACAGATGGAAACAATGCCCCCGTTGCCAAGCGGAGATTAAACGACTCGGCTTGAAGGGATCGAACGGCTTTACCGCAGAAGCACAATTACAATGCTACTTCATGAGCCAAGTTGCGAAGCATTTAGCCGCTAAGGGACGCTCGATAATAGGCTGGGATGAGATCCTCGAAGGCGATGTCGACAAGGGCACAACAGTGATGAGTTGGCGTGGAACAGACGGAGGTTTCGAAGCTGCTAAGCGTGGTTTGGATGTCATCATGTCGCCTACTACGTACTACTACATCGATTACTACCAGACGAAGGACAATAGGCTCACGCTCATAGGAGGGTACCTCCCGACAGAGAAGACATATAGCTATAACCCCGTTCCTGATGATGCAACACCAGCGTTAAAGGCGCATGTTAAGGGTGTACAAGCTAACCTTTGGACAGAGTATATAATGGGTCGTGACCTCGCTTTCTACCAACTCTTACCACGTGTGGCAGCCTTGGCAGAGACGGGATGGACCGATAACACGAAGAAGAACTACACCTCTTTTAAGGAGCGCGAAGCGAAGTTGAACATGCTTTACAAGCACTACGATTGGAAGGCATGTCAGGACATCTTCACCCCAGCAAAGTAATAGGAAAGAGCCGTCCAGCCTTTCCCATAACCTCTCCTAACCTCCCCCATAATCCCACCCAGCTTCCCCCAAGGGGAGGAGTGCCTAACGGGAGCGAGTTAAGGGAGGCTTTTCTTTAATTCAAAATTCAAAGTTCTTAATTCAAAATTATGATTAGTTCGAGTTGACAAGTTGACGGGTTAACGAGTAAACAAGTTATTTGTTCTGTGCAATAGAGCACCACAAAGTAGGGACAGACGCCCTCGTCTGTCCGCCCATTTACCCCTATGTATCATCCCGTTAGGCAACATCCCCTCCTTTGGAGGGGCTTGGGGAGGCTTTCGCAGGTTGTGTTCTGGCGGACAGACGAGGGCGTCTGTCCCTACAGGTTGGCATGTTCTTTAAATAAAGAGACGCCTTCTTCGCTTTGAAGAGGGCGTTCCGTTGCATCGAAGGGAGGCTTCCTTCATATCGAAGAAACGCCCTCTTTGTTTGTAAATAATACTATCTACTCCCCTCTCCATTCGGAGAGGGGTTGGGGGTGAGGCTGGTAGTGTGCGGGGGTGAGGCTTCCTCTCCATTCTACCAGTCCCTTAGTTCTTCTGTCTAACAGCCTCGGAAGCCAGCGATCTGGTCGTACTGCTGTTCCTCCATTCGGCGGTTGATCTGTCGGAGCCAGTGGCGGTGTGTGAGGATAAAGGGTAATCCGATGAGGGCAAGGAGGAGGTTGGAGAGATGCTCAAGATTGAGGTTTCTTCCTAAGATGATGATAGGTACGGGCAGACCGAGCACTATGAATGGCATGAGGTATTGCATGTAAGGAATCTTCGTGTTCGAACGGCTGGCAGAGTGCGAGGCATTCATTGGGAATGACACCTTATTATATATAGCCATTTGAAAGAGTATCCTATAGGTGAATCCAACGGTATAAAGGAGGAAAGCAAGGACTGTCCATGCACTCACACTACCCACAATCACTGCCGGAACAGAGCACAGAACGGGGATGAGGAGGAGCGCAGAATAGAAATAATACTTGGCTAACAAGAGTTGATATAAGCTATTCGGTAGCATGATGAGGCACTCGAAATAGTTGCCATCATAGCACATCAAGGGGGTAAGAAAGGCTATGCCGTAGGTAGAGAAACAATAGAGGAGGATGGAATCGGACGTTGCGGAACTCGCATCCGAGCTGTAGGACGTCAAGAACAAATAGAAGATTATAAAGCAGGTGTTGCCGATGAAGGCTCGACGCATACGTTTGTTACGCTGGATGAAACGCACTTCCAATTTCAAGTATTCGCTTAACTCTTCGAAATGTTCCAAGAAGTTGAGCGATAGAACACGGCGTTTTGTCTTCTTCTGAGCCGTTATTGTATATGCTTCATAATAGATATGACGCAGGACAATACGCCTGTTTAGGGCAAAGAGAAGGGTGAGTAAGAGGAGAGCTGGTAGATAAAAAGCGATGTTCCCCCGCATTACTAATTGTGCAAAGAGGGCTGCCCATTCGAAGAGGGCATCGATGGATGGGACGAAGAAGATGGGGATAAAGAGGAGAGGATAAACCACTATGGGCAGGAGCCAATAGGCGATATGGTGCGAAATGAGCGTTTGCGAGAGTTGATAAAACTGTCCGTTGATGAGACTAAGTACGTAGAAACCAATGATATACCCTACTATCTCCATCGTTCCGAAAGCGGGTGTCAACGTGTGGAGACCAAAGGGAACGGCGATAAGGAGTAAGAATAGGTTGCTTGGTTGTGCTATTTGACGAAAGATGAGATAGTCGGCACAAGCATAACGAGGTAGGGGTAAGAGTAGATAAGGGCGTAATCGGAGAAACTCCTGACGTGTGGTAGCACATCGAAAGAGGTAATCTACGATGAGAAAGAGAGGTAGGAGAACGAAGATAAGACGATAGCCACCATAACCATCCTGCGTTGCCATGGTCGCAAGTTGCCATCCGCCCCACGCAATATAACCATAGGCAAAGAGCCTCACCACATAGTAGATATACCTTGCTATGCGGTTGGCTCTCCTTTGTTTAATACGTTTTACAGCGAGAGAGAAGTGTTGGTGAATGGTTAGAAGGGTCTCCCAATAAGTCATCTTCGGCTCTTCCTATATTCTTATTTATCGATGAATAAGACTTGAAGAGAGGTGATATACTACCTTAAATCGACAACTTCTGCACTCGGGCAGTGCTTCTTATTGAAGTTAAAAATGCCGTCTGACAGACTCTTGCGTTGGATAGAACTAACCTTAATAGTAGTCCATTTCCCTCCTTGCTTCATCTTTATTCCCTGCAACTGATAGCCCTTGCTAACGGTTACAAAAGCCTCTGACACACTGCGTTTAGCGTTAGTAGTCTTCATGTGAACGACGTATGAGCCACCTTGAGACGTCATTGAGAGGTTGTAACCTTGGCGGTACATGGTCATCAAAGCGTATGGGTTCATGGCTACTCGTTGACTCTCTGTAGGGTTAGAAACGTTTACCTCGTTCGTAGACTTCATGTAAGTCCATTGCGTCTTGCCGTTAAACCAAATCGTAGCTTGCGGTGTTGTGGCAACAAACTTAGCCCCTTTGACAGAGATAGAACCGCTGGTGCGACCCGTGCTGGGGCTTGACAGTGTGAAACGAGCCGTGATTCCGCTCTGGTTAGAGACGATCGCAGTTGCCTTATCGAGGCATTCCTTAGCCTTTGCCGCACTCTGTGCAAAGGTGCTGTTAGCCATCAGGATGGCTGCAAATAATAGTAGATACTTAATTTGTTTCATTGTCGTATTGTTTTAATCGACGTGTTTCTTTCTTCTTAAAGTTGTTCTTCGGTGAGTGTTACCCACGTAGTGTTGCCATGAGATTATCAAGGCTTACCTCGTCACTGATCAGTACCTCACGTGGTTTAGAGCCTTTCGCAGCCCCCACGATACCGGCTTTCTCCATCTGATCCATCAGTCTTCCGGCACGGTTGTAACCGATAGAGAAGCGGCGTTGAATCATACTCGTTGATCCTTGTTGATTGACAACAATGGCGCGAGCAGCCTCTTCGAAGAGCGGATCGAGGCTGTGGGTATCGAGCGAACCACCGCCAGCTGCCTCGTCATCAGACAATGGCTCTGGTATTTCCAATGGTGCCACAGGCCCCAGCTGATTAGCGATAAACTTCGAGATACTCTCTACTTCGGGTGTATCTACAAATGCGCACTGCACACGAACAGGGTCGGCTCCGTTGAGATAAAGCATATCTCCACGTCCAACAAGCTGTTGCGCACCCGGTCGATCGAGGATAATTCGAGAGTCCATCATCGCTCCAACGCGGAAAGCAATGCGTCCTGGGAAGTTCGCCTTGATGTTACCTGTGATGATAGAGGTCGTTGGTCGCTGTGTAGCAATAATCATGTGGATACCAACGGCACGTGCTAATTGGGCGATACGAGTGATTGGCATCTCCACTTCCTTACCTGCCGTGAGGATCAAGTCACCGAACTCATCAATGATAACAACGATGTATGGCATGTATTCATGCCCTTCCTCGGGATTGAGGTGATGGTTCAGATACTTCTGATTGTACTCCTTTATGTTACGAACACGGGCTGCCTTGAGTTTGTCGTAACGCTCATCCATGAGCACACAAAGTCCTTTCAGCGTCTTAACAACCTTCTGCACGTCAGTGATAATAGGCTCTTCTTCGTTCTCCTCAACGGCTGCCATGAATGGTTTAGCTATTGGGGAGTACACGCTGAACTCAACTTTTTTAGGGTCAACAAGCACTATCTTCAATTCATTCGGGTGTTTCTTGTATAAGAGCGAAGTGATGATAGCATTCAAACCAACGGATTTTCCTTGTCCAGTGGCGCCCGCTACGAGTAGATGAGGTATCTTCGCGAGGTCGACCATGTACACATCATTGGTGATCGTCTTGCCTAATGCGATTGGTAACTCCATCTTCGACTCTTGGAACTTCTTAGAGTTTAGGATGGAGAACATCGATACTATATTAGGTTTCGCATTAGGAACTTCAATGCCAATGGTGCCCTTTCCCGGCATAGGAGCTATGATTCTTATACCGATGGCAGCAAGACTTAGGGCGATATCATCCTCTAAGTTCTTTATTTTAGATATGCGTATGCCCTGTGCGGGAGTAATTTCATAGAGCGTGATAGTGGGTCCTACCGTTGCACGTATGCTTCGGATCTGTACGCCGAAGTCGCTTAGAACCTTTATAATGCGGTCTTTGTTGGCTTCTAACTCATCATGGCTCACATAGTTAGTCTTGTTATCTGAGTCGTACTGCTTCAACAGGTCGAGTGTAGGGAACTTCCAATTCGTGAACGGCTCACGTGGGTTTATCGGCGTTAAGAGTAATTCTTCATTGGCAACAGTGTTCCCTTTTGCCTCCTCGGTCTTATGTGTGTCTTCCACATCAAAGCCCGGTTTGTCATCCTGCTTATCGGTATTCTTCTTTGCAGAAGGGGCTTTTATGTCAGGGAACGAATCGGGGAGTCGCTCCACACCAGAGGCTGTGGTTGATAAGTCGATAGGCTCTGCAAGAGTTGGATCGATCGTTTCCTCCTCATCATCCAACGCCTCATTCGGCATGACCTCATCATCTTCTTGCTCATTGTCAGTACCTCCGTGGAAATGATCATGCACCACCGTGAACTTCACCTTATTACGTATGTAGCCCACAGGATTCAGTAGTTTGCGTACGATGGTGATAGTTTCTGCGGTCAAATAGGTAAGGTATGCGATCATAACTATCACTAATAATGACACCAAACCGGGTGCTCCTATAAGGTTCTCCATATATTGCACGCAGAACGCACCATGGTCTCCTCCGGGATTAAAGACTTGATCTCCCATCAAAGGAGTTAGGAACTTCGCAAACGTAACAGAGCCCCATACCATCATAAGAGCCATTCCAAGAAACCATTTCAACAAACTTATCTTCTTGTAAGCACCCATCATTCGAACGCCACAAAGTGCTATGAAGGCGGGAATAAGGAATGCCGGAATACCGAAACAACGTGAGATAAGACAGTAAGAAAGCAATGCTCCGATAGAACCGCAGTAGTTTTGGAACTCACGAGCACTATTCTGAACCTCTCCGGGACGCATATCTACAACCAAACTCTGGTCTGCCTGTCCCGTAGAAAAGTAACTGAAGAAAGCAATGCAGATGAATATAGCAACGCACAAAAGTATGAGTCCGACCACAAACCCCGTCTTGTCATTGATGATATTATCGAGTCCCAGTGCCTCAGTGAACGTCTTGCTCTTGCGTTCGGATTTCTTCTTTGCCATTTATCTTATCAATGTTTTATCCTTGCAAAAGTAATAATTTCATGCCACATAAGTACAGGTTTTAATACTTTTTTTATACTTTTGCAAGTCAGTTGAGTATTGGAAATGAATAAAGTAATATATAATAAGTTCGATAAAAGTAGGATATCTCAATTACCAAGAGTGACCTTTCCCGGTCGAATTGTTGTCATTCTCAATGAGACGGAGGCTGAGAAAGCAGTAGACTACTTGCTCTCCAGAGATATTATAGGCGTCGACACGGAGACAAGACCAGTGTTCAAAAAGGGGCACCGACGCAAGGTTGCGCTCTTACAAGCATGTGATCATGAGGTGTGTTTCCTCTTTCGTCTGAACTACATAGGGTTTCCTGATTGCATAAAGCGGTTCTTGGAAGATACCACAGTGCCCAAGGTTGGACTCTCACTAAGCGATGATATGCTCATGCTTCACCAACGCGCCAACTTCAAACCGGGCTATTTTATTGACTTACAAGACTATGTTAAGTCGTTAGGAATCGAAGACATGAGTCTTCAGAAACTATATGCTAACGTCTTCCATGAACGTATTACCAAGCGTCAACAGCTCTCCAACTGGGAGAACGAGGTGTTGAATGATAAGCAGAAACTCTATGCTTCCACCGATGCTTGGACTTGCATCAAACTCTATGAACGCCTGCATGAGATGAAGGAGACGGGCGATTACCAATTAGTTGTTGTACCCACTCCGGAACCAGCAACCCCTGTTGAGGCTTCACACAAGGCTGAATAAGTCTGTGTGCAAGCCTTTTATTGTTTATAAGATGAAAGGAATTAAAAACGAAAAAACACTTATGTATAAGCAAATATACTTAAAGCGAGGAAAGGAAGACAGCCTGCTTCGTTTCCATCCATGGATCTTCTCGGGTGCAATCAGTCGAATAGATGAAGGATTGGAAGAGGGAGATATCGTCCGAGTGATGACTCATGACAACCGCTTTATAGCTGTTGGTCACTTCCAAATAGGCTCTATCTCTGTACGTGTTTTATCATTCCATGATATCGAGATTGACGATGAGTTTTGGGAGAGTAGGCTCTCTGCTGCCTTGCAGGTACGCAATGCCATCGGGGTAATTCGTCAGTCGGGTGATGTCAAGGAGGGCTATCCCAATACCACATACCGCCTCGTTCATGGTGAAGGCGACAACCTTCCCGGACTTGTAATAGACGTATATGGCACAACAGCTGTTATGCAGGCTCACTCTGTCGGGATGCACGTCTGTCGTGAAGTCATTGCTCGCGCACTGGTGAAAGTGATGGGGGATCAACTCGATAGTATCTATTACAAGAGTGAGACAACCTTACCCTTTAAAGCCGACTTAGGGCAGGAGAACGGGTTTATCTATGGTCAGACGGATAACAACATAGCGATTGAGAACGGTTTAAAGTTCCATATTGATTGGTTGAAAGGACAGAAGACAGGCTTCTTTATTGACCAACGGGAGAACCGCAGTTTATTGGAATACTATGCCCAAGGACGCAGTGTTCTCAATATGTTCTGTTACACGGGTGGATTCTCAGTGTACGCTATGCGCGGTGGAGCTAAGTGTGTTCATTCTGTCGATAGTTCGGCGAAAGCCATCGAACTAACCAATAAGAACATCGAAATAAACTTCCCTGATGATAAGAGACATGCGGCTTTCTGCGAGGATGCCTTTAAGTATCTTGATGACAACGAAGGCAAGTATGACCTTATTATACTCGATCCCCCCGCCTTTGCCAAACACCGACAAGCATTGAAGAACGGGCTTCGTGGCTATACACGTCTTAATGTGAAAGGCTTTGAAAAGATACGCTCTGGCGGTATTCTCTTTACGTTCAGTTGCTCGCAGGTAGTGACTAAAGACAACTTTAGACAGGCTGTTTTCACAGCTGCTGCACAAGCGGGTCGAAAGGTGCGGATACTCCATCAGCTCCATCAACCAGCCGATCACCCTATCAATATATATCATCCTGAAGGCGAATACTTGAAGGGCTTGGTGCTATATGTTGAATAAGATCAAGCGTTACATAGCCTCGGAACAGCTCTTAAAGCCTAAGGCTCATTGCCTTGTAGCCCTTTCGGGCGGTGCTGATAGCGTCGCCCTGCTGTTGACAATGCGCCAGTTAGGTTACGAGACAGACGCTGTTCATTGCAATTTCCACCTCCGTGGCGATGAAAGCAATCGTGATGAGGAGTATTGCCAGAGCCTGTGTAAACAATTAAACATACCTCTTCACATTGCTCACTTTGACACCTTGACCTATGCCGAGGCGCATAAAGTGAGCATAGAGATGGCTGCACGTGAATTGCGTTATCGTTACTTCTTTCAGTTGAAAGAGGCTCTTGGGGCTGATGCGATATGTGTTGGGCACCATCAAGAGGATTCGGTCGAGACGATACTCATCAATCTTGTGCGTGGAACGGGGCTTAGTGGTATGCTTGGAATCCGTCCGAAGAAGGGCGACATTGTGCGTCCTCTGCTCTGCGTGAGCCGTAAGGAGATAGAAGAATACCTCCATCAGCAAGCTATCTCGTATGTTACAGACAGTACAAACCTTGTTGATGACGTTGTAAGAAACAAACTCCGATTGAATATCTTACCCCAGTTAGCAGCTATCAACCCGTCTGTTAACGATGCTATTCTTACAACGGCTCGGCACTTAATGGATGTTGATAAGATTGTAGAGGCATCTTTATTACAGGCGTTACAATCGGCTGTCAAGCCCCTTAGGAAAGGTCAGGAAATATCTTTCAAACGTCCTTTTAAACCTGAAGAGAATGTTCCTTTCACTCTTGATTTACAGGTCGTTCGGCAATTCTCTGCGCCTTCTTACCTTCTTTTTTATGTGTTGAAACCACTCGGATTTACCACTTCGCAGATTACAGAAGTTGCCGAACTTGCAGACGAAAAGACGGGGCAACTATGGGAGTCAGCGGCTTATGAGCTTACTCACGATCGGCATTCTCTGCTCGTTCTACCGCTTGAACACGATGTTCCACGCCCACTCGTCATTCCTGAAACGGGGCGTTATATCTATGATGAACATACTTCTATCCGACTAACGACGTCTTTTCGCAACCCACAAACACCCCTTTCTTTCTCGAAGGATGCGAATATCATCGACTTAGATGCAGCCTCCATCCGTTTCCCTTTGACCCTTCGTCGAACAGAGGTAGGCGATCGTTTCACCCCATTGGGTATGCAGGGAACACAATTAGTAAGCGACTTCTTAACCAATCGGAAGTGTAACCGCTTTGAGAAGCGCACCCAACTTGTCTTGCAAGATGCCACTGGCACGATCCTATGGGTAGTCGGTCAGCGTATCAATCACCACTTCCGCCTCACCGAATCAACCACCGAGTGTTTGCGTGTGGAGGCTCTTGTCTAATTCAAAATTCATAATTCAAAATTCAAAATTATGATTAGGTAGAGTTGACGAGTGGACGAGTTAACAGGTTAACAAGTTATTAGTTATATTGAATGTAGTACCAAAAGTAGGGACAGACGCCCTCGTCTGTCCGCTTATTTACCTTTACATGGCATCCCGTTAGGCAACATCCCCTCCTTTTGAGGGACTTGGGGAGGCTTTTATGGCTGTGTTCTGGCGGACAGACGAGGGCGTCTGTCCCTACAGGTTGGTATTATCATTAATTAAAGGAACACCCTTCTTGATTGGAGAAGGGCGTTTCCTTACAATGAAAAGGGCGTCTCTTCACATCGAAGAAACGCCCTCTTTGAATTAAAGAAACTTTTTCCTAATTATCTCCCGTTAGGCACTCCTCCCCTTGGGGGAGGCTGGGAGGGGTTGTTCCATTCGGAGAGGGGACGGGGGGGAGGCTCCTTCTTTCCCCTTTTGAGGGGCTGGGGGAGGCTTTACTTCACTACCTTATCCAACACCGGAACGGTGACTCCCGATAGAGAGGACTGCTTCTTGTCGTTGAGTTGTTCGAAGATTACAATGTCATTCTTGCCTTTCTTGAGGTAACAACCAGGTAAGTAAAGGGTTTGCTGAGGTCCCACTTTCCAGTAACGACCTAAGTTGATACCATTGACAAAGACGATTCCTTTGCCCCATTGAGCCATATCTAAGAACGTATCACCTACTTTGTCGAGGTTGAACGAACCACTATAAAGAACTGGCAAACCTGCTTTGTAGCCTGCTGGTAATCGGTTGGTATCAGGCATAGAAGCCATTGGCAACGGGTACATCTGCCACTCGCCAGTAATCTCGTTATCGTCTATTGTGATAGGACGGGTTATGCCTTTCGAACTCTGAACGATACGTGCTCCGTAGTTAATGCGCCCCATGTTCTCCACAAGAATATCCAAGGTGCTGTTGAAAGGAATGTCGATTTCCATGCTATCTTTGTCGAATACCTTGTTTAACTCGCCCTTCTTCTCACCATTCACATAGACTACGGCGTAATCAGCCAAGCCTTTCATGCGCATGAGTCCACTGATGGGTTGGTTGAAATGGCGGCGATAGAGCACATAACCAGAGCCTTGGTTGAGTTCCTCGAAAGTCATAGGATGGTCGCTCTCAACGGCTTTCATCGTGTTAATCATCGTCATTACGTCGACCGATTTACCCAAGGTTATGTTTGGAATAGCGATGACTGGGATGCGTTCAGGCACTTCGGGCACCTTATAAGAGACCGACTTTGCAATCAAGTCGCGCAATGCGTTGTATTTAGGAGTAGCCCAACCCGCCTCGCTGATAGGTGCATCATAATCGTAGCTGGTCATATCTGGCTGTATATTCGTTGCGTTGCTATAGTTCGCCCCAGCGCTGAATCCGAAGTTAGTACCGCCATGTACCATGTAATAATTAAAGCTGATACCATTGTCGAGATACTTCTTTGTTTGCTTAACAACGCTCTCCGTCGATACACGTGGGAAGGGTTCCGCCCAGTGACTGAGCCATCCTGGATAGAACTCAGCCACCATGTAAGGTCCAACTCCACCATGATACTCATTGACAACTTTCTTGAGTTTATCAATATCCCCCTCTCCGTTGGCTGTTGGAAGTGCTCCTTCGATGGCTCCACCCTTAAAGAGCCAACTGCCATCAGACGTGAACATGGGTACAGTAAAGCCCGCATCGAGCAACTGCTGACGTATTTGTGCAGCGTACCTCTTGTGTGTTTCGAGTGGAATATCCTTGCGTTGAGCCACGTAGGAACCAAATTCATTCTCTGCTTGAACCATTATCACGGGTCCACCCTGCGTCACCTGAAGGTCAAGCACTTGCTTTGCTAACTGATTGATGTACACTCGGCAGGAGTCTAAGAAAGGCTTGTTATCGGTGCGAATCACCAAGTCCTTTGCCTTAGGAAGCCACCACGGATAACCGCCGAACTCCCATTCTGCACAGCAATAAGGGCCTGGTCGGAGGATAACCATCAGTCCCTCTTCGCCCGCAGTCTTAATGAATTGACGCAAGTTGTGCGTTCCTGTGGTCCAATCCCACACCCCCGGACTCGTCTCGTGATGATTCCAAAAGATGTAAGTAGCCACTGCGTTGAGCCCCATAGCCTTCATCATCTTCATGCGATGACGCCAGTATGGAGCCGGAACACGCGCATAGTGCATCTCACCCGAGTGTATCTGGATGGGCTTCCCATCGTAGATAAAGTTGCCATTAGCGATGGCGAACGTATGTTTCGTTTGTTTTGCAGCCACGACAGAACCTGCTGCCAGCAGACAGACTGCCAATAGTAAGAGTTTAATTTGCCTCATTCTGTAAATTATGTAGGTTAGAATAAATAATTAATCTATAGGTTTTTAAAGTCCATTTGGGCGTTCCCATGGATAGAGAAAGGCTTAGACTTCGGTTGACAAAGTTCTTAAAAAAGAACGAGAGTAGCAAATAAAACGATGGAAAAATGTGTCATCAGTACGATAAAAGACTGCTTCGCTTTCTGTACCCAGCGATATTCAAGGATAGAGCGGAGGCTCCGCTTAGTTTTTTCAGGTAATTGCGAGGTAATTAAAAAGAATGATGTACTTTTGCAATTCAGTAAGTCTATTATTGGTGAATATCTATTATATGAAGCAGAAAATATTGTTCTTTTTATTCCTCTCAATCGGTCTTGAGGTGGCTGCGCAATCGCATCATTCGACCATGGCCGTGCGTGGTGACAATGCAACAAGCAGTGTTGCTCAAGCCTATGCCGACTCCTTGCAATCGTTGAGAGACAGTCTTTTCAAACCGAAAAAACAGAAACTAATATCGCTGAAAGTGGCAGATGAGAACCACATGCGGCTTCTCTTCCCATTGACATTCTATCGGGATGTGACGCAACAGTTGTTCTCTAACGCCAATGCCGAGCGTGATTTCAATGCCAATCTCATGCACCTTTACCTCAATCGACCCGATTTAGTGAGTACGACGGAACGGGCGGTGCAACAGCAGCAAACGACCATCAACGATATAGAAAAGCCTATTCAGCATGAGGCGGAGATGGTCAGTAGGGTGAAAGAACCACCTGTTGAGCCTATCGAGGTACCGGTTGAAGTGCTCGTTAAAAAGCCTAACTTCTGGACTTACAAAGGCGATTATGCCCTGCAGTTCTTGCAGAACTACGTGTCAGGAAACTGGTATCGAGGGGGCGAAAGCAACTATGCTGCACGTGGATTAGTGGTCATGCAGGCTAATTATAACAATAAACAAAAGGTGAAATGGGATAACTGCTTGGAGCTAAGATACGGTTTGCAGAGTAGCAGGTCGGACTCGTTACATAGCTTCAAGAGTACGGAGGACTTGATACGCCTTACTTCCAAGCTGGGCTTACAGGCTACGAAACGATGGTACTATACGCTTCAGTTCATCGGACAAACGCAATTCTCGCGGGCGTATAAGTCGAATGATCCAACGATATATGCCGACTTCCTTGCACCTTTCACATTGAACCTCTCTCTCGGTATGGACTATTCGGTCGACTGGTTTGAACATCGTTTGAAAGGCAATGTACACCTTGCTCCGTTGGCATATAACATGAAGTACACCCGCTTCCGGAGCCTGTCAAAGCGGTTGGGAATCGGTAATGACAATCACTTCCTACACGACTTTGGATCGGAGTTCACCGTCGACTTGGAGTGGAAAATTATGGATATGCTCTCATGGAAGACCCGTCTTTATGGCTACACCACCTATAAGCGCGCCGAACTGGAGTGGGAGAACACCCTCACCCTCCGCTTCAATCGTTTCATCTCAAGCCAGTTGTTCATCTATCCCCGCTTCGATGACGGTGTGAGCCGAGACTCCCATTATGCTTTCTGGCAGCTCAAAGAGTTCGCATCTGTCGGCTTCCAGTATAGCTTTTAAGCACTTTGTGTAATTCAAAATGCAAAGTTCATAATTCAAAATTGTGATTACTTCAAGTTGACGAGTACACGAGTTAACAGGTTAACAAGTTATTAGTTCTATTGAATGTAGTACCAAAAGTAGGGACAGACGAGGGCGTCTGTCTCTACTTTGTGGCATTCCTTAGGATAGAAAGAACCATTCAAATAGGTTATCATTAGGCGCTCCTCCCCTTAGGGGAGGCTGGGAGGGGTTTCCAGACGAGGGCGTCTGTCCCTACAGGTTGGCATTATCTTTAATTAAAGAAACGCCTTCTTCAATATGAAGAGGGCGTTTCCTTGCAATGAAAAGGGCGTCCCTTCACATCAAGGAAACGCCCTCTTTGTTTGCAAATAATGCTATCTACTCCCCTCTCCATTCGGAGAGGGGGCGGGGGTGAGGCTGTAGATGGGATTATGGGAGACCGTCTTTCCGTCCTTACTTACCTATGCAAAAGTGCTTAAAGATATTCCCCAACACCTCATGGGGGGTAATTTGTCCACCGGTAATATCGGCTAATTCGTTAAGACAAATGCGGAGATCCTCGCTGATGAGGTCGCCGGAAAGGTTCGTGGCGAGGGCTTCTATGACACGGCGGATGGACTCGTTGGCACGAGTGAGGGCTTCGTAATGGCGGACGGAAGTGATGATTACACTATTCTCGTTGATCTCTGGAATATTAGCCGATGTGTAGATAAGTTGTTCCAGTTGGTCGATATTACGCTTATACTTGGCAGATATGGCAACCACGGGGCATGGACTATCGCTCGCGGAAACCTCTTCTGCGGCACTCTCATCCACTTTATTGCGCACAAGAATAAGGCTCTTTCCTTCGCAACGAGCCTGCATATCAGACAGTTCCGATGTTCTGGGCGGAGTGTCAACCACCCACAGGATGATGCGAGCCTCCGCCAGTTTCTTATACGATCGTTCGATTCCGAGTTGCTCAACCTGATCGTCCGTGTTACGCAAACCAGCTGTGTCAATAAAGCGGAAAGTGATCCCCTGTATCTCTGTCGTGTCTTCAATGACATCGCGGGTCGTACCATGAATATTTGAAACTATCGCTTTCTCTTCGTGTAACAAGCAATTCAAAAGCGTTGATTTACCCACGTTTGTCTTGCCAATGATGGCTACCGGCACTCCACGCTTCAGTGCGTTACCTGTTTCAAACGACTTGATAAGCACCGAGATACGCTCGTGTATTGTCTCTGCTAACGCCTTCAACTGCCCCCGATCAGCAAACTCTAACTCCTCATGATCGGAGAAGTCGAGCTCTAACTCAAGTAGGGACGTCATCTTCAAGAGCTGATCTCGTAGCTTGGAGAGTTCCGAACTGAAGTGACCCTTCAGTTGGCTCAATGCCACCTGATGGGAGGCTCTGTTCGTTGCAGCAATTAGGTCGGCAACAGCCTCCGCCTGACTTAAGTCCATCTTACCATTCAGATACGCTCGTTGGGTGTATTCCCCCGGTCGAGCCTGTCGGCATCCAGCATCGATAAGTGCCTTTACCACCTGATTAAGAACGTATGCCGAACCATGACACGAGACTTCCGTACTATCCTCACCCGTATAACTATGCGGGGCACGGAACACACTCACAAGGACATCATCAATCTCTTTTCCGTCCTTGTCGACAATCACTCCATAATGTAGCGTGTTCCCCTTTGCTTCGTGGAGCGGCTTCTTTCCCACCCCACGAAAGACCTTCTCTGTCAGTTCAATCGCCTTTGCACCACTCACTCTGACCACTCCAATAGCTCCACCGGGCTGCGTTGCGAGTGCTGTAATCGTATCTGTTGCGGTCGAAGAAATCGTGTCTAATACCATAAAGACTACTTCTCTCCCACCTTATTATATACGTCTGAGGACGGTCTCAATCAATCCGTCGATGGAATTCTTATAGTTGGCATTCGCCTCTTTAGCCAATCGGTTGGCAATAACCATGCAACAGGTGACAGCCTTATGACCCATGAGTGTAGCCAAGCCAGCCAACGCTGACGACTCCATCTCAAAGTTCGTCACGCGCAAACCATGGTATTCAAACTTCTCAATCTTCGTATTTAACATTGGATCTTGCAGTGGTAAGCGTAGCTCGCGACCCTGCGGACCGAAGAAGCCACCGCACGCGATGGTCACACCTCGCACCATATCATCGCCCGCAATACGGTCGAGCAACTCGCTATCAGCGCATGACACGTAAGGATTACCCATCTGTAAGTCCCATTGCACCTGCTCTTTAAACTCCCGTTCAAAGTCTAAATCACATGCTTGATTGCGCCCGGCATAGAAGTTCAGAAGCCCATCAAAACCAATACTCTTGGCTGACGCGATGTAAGTACCCACTGGGGTGTAAGGCTGCAGACCACCACATGTACCAATGCGAACCAATGTCAACTGTCGCAACTGCTCGTTTTCATAACGTGTCTTAAAGTCGATGTTTGCCAAAGCATCCAGTTCGTTAACAACAATGTCGATGTTATCACAACCGATACCTGTGCTTAATGCCGTGATACGCTTCTTGTGGTAAGTACCCGTAATGGCTCTAAATTCACGGTTAGATACCTCACACTCAATGTCTTCAAAATGTGACGCAACGAGTGCCACACGCCCGGGATCACCCACAAGGATGACTTTGTCAGCTAAATTTTTAGGTTTTAAGTGTAGATGGAAAACGCTTCCATCATTATTGATAATGAGCTCTGAGGGAGCAAAATACTTCTTCTCCATATCAAAAGGTGTTTGGGTAAATATTATAACTACTATCTCTTAATTGACAAAGATACGTAAAAAAGCGGAAAGTAACAAGTTTTTTCGGACAGAAAAGCAGAATGCTTTAGAGAGAGGAACATAGGAAATGAAAGCCTTCCCAAGCTCCTCCGAAGGAGGGGATGTGCCTAATGGGATGTCAAAAGGGGGCGAAAAGGCAGACAGACGAGGGCGTCTGTCCCTACTGTGTGGCAACTCTTTTAATGGTAGAAGCAGCCTCACCCCCAGCCCCTCTCCGAATGGAGAGGGGAGTAAATACTACTATTAGCAAACAAAGAGGGCGTTTCTTCGATGTGAAGAGACGCCCTTTTCATTGCAAGGAAACGCTCTCTTCAATGCGAAGGGGGCGTTTCTTTAATTAATGATAATACCAACCTGTAGGGACAGACGCCCTCGTCTGTCCGCCAAAGCACAGCAAATTAAAAGCCTCCCTAAGCCCCTCCAAAGGAGGGGATGTTGCCTAACGGGATGCCATATAAGGGTAAATGGGCGGACAGACGAGGGCGTCTGTCCCTACTTTGTAGCATTCATTTGGATAGAGAGAACCATACAAATTAGCTTCCGTTAGGCACTCCTCCCCTTGGGGGAGGCTGGGAGGGGTTTCCAGACGAGGGCGTCTGTCCCTACTTTGTGACATTCATTTGGATAGAGAGAACCATACAAATTAGCTTCCGTGAGGCACTCCTCCCCTTGGGGGAGGCTGGGTGGGGTTTCCATCCGAAGGTGTCTACCCCTACTTTGTGGCACGTTCTTCTTTTTAGTCTTGCTGTTCCTACCCTTTCTTCAGCACCACTTGCACACTATTGAAGTCGTAGGCTTTATCAAGAACGGATAGTATGCTCGACCACTGGGAAGCGGGTACTCGATACTGCTTATATACCTTTTCGAAAGTTACCAATAGTTTACCATCCTCGACAGAAGCTTTGGAAGTAAAGGAAATAGCACTATTATCTACATGAGAATTGAGTTTTTGCAAACTCTCGGGAGCTACGCTGTAACCATTAGGGATGGCTAAGCGCACCGTAACAGAGTAGGTTCTGGGGTAAGAATAGATGATATCTACATTGCGCTGACGCTCTGCTCCCTCGATATGCATTTGTTGCCCGACAAGCTGACCGACGGAGATTACAAGGTTGCGACCGGCTTTCTTCACCAGGCCGTCCATCTGGTAATCAATAAGGTAAGTAAAGGGTTTATCCTTCTCACCGCATGACAGCACCTTAGTTTCATTCACTTTCACTGCTGCGTGGTCGTGATATGCCTTTATCTCATCGCTGAAGTTCTCCGCAATCGACTTCTTGTCTTGCTCCGCGCGTTCGCTTGCTCGCTGGTCAGCAACGTTTAGTCCCTTGTCGAAAAGCTGTGCGAACTTTGTCACGCCATAGTCGGCTCCCCATGACTGAGCCATCTGCTCGGCTGAAGTATAGTCCATGATGTTACCCTCCTTGTCGCATCCTGTGGTGGCATCTTGGCGTTTGATGTTGAGCAAGATACCATCGACTGTAGCATCAACATCCACCTTCTCCGTGTTATCTTTCGCCTGGCTGCCTGGGATAGTCACGTTTCTAAAAGGTCCATTTTGGAACTTCTTCTTCGCATTAGTAGCCACTGCGTCCCGGTTCTGATAGATAGAAGGGATGGTGTTAGCCGTTGTGCCGTATCGAGTACTTACTGGGAAGTAACACTGACCATTATCTAACATGATTCCATACGTTGCGTTCCAGATGTTCGCTAATTGCCCAATAGGCTCGGTCATGCGGTCAGTTACCAACACACGAGAGTATGGAACTTTGAGCTTATCGAGTATGTATGAGAACGCAGAAGCAAAGTTGCTATAATTGAAATAAGGTTTACCATGCACCAAGGTTCTCAACATGATGTAGTTGTAAACATAGTTAGCTCTTTCTGTCGGATCGCTTATCTTCTTCGCATCATCAATCACTTTGTTGAACGCCTTATAGAAGCTCCACTTGCTGGTAGACGCATTCCAGAGTGTCCAAGCATCCTCTTGAATAGCCTTCGCATCGGGGTTTGCCTGCAAGCCTTTGGTCTTCATGCTCTTTGGAATGTACTCCAACGCCACGTTCGCATTGATGAATAGCATTGTATAAGGGGTCTGCGCCAATGGGTTATAGGCGTAGTCTGGCATCGTCTTATCGATGTTTTTCACACGAGCATCGAGGATAATAGCATCCTTGTCAGTGCTTTGCTTGAAGTCTGGAGCACCATTCATCGTGCGGTACTGAGTACACAGGTCCTTATCAATAGAGCAATGAATTTGATAGTCAAGGATGGGATATTGACTGCCAAAGAAGAATGCCATCGGGTCGATGTTCTCCTCTCTTAGCTTGTCAAAGTCATAGTAGAAGTAGTCGAGCATATCGCCTACTTGGAGGTTCGGAACGGCAAGTTTGGCATGTTTCTCTTCTCCTTTCCTTCCCTCGTTATCGTCTTGGTAGTCCTTTTCCTCTACCTCCTTAATGGTTCCGTTAGGCTTGATAACGCGCACACCGAGCACTGTTCGGCGGTCATTACGCCATAGTCCGTTGTTGAGGGAGTAGTCGTATGTGCGGAACTCAAACGTGGAGAACTTATCCAAAGCAGCCTTATCATTGATCTTAATAAGGCTTCGGACGAGGTGAGTACCCGTGCATTGCTTCACCTTACCAAGGCTGAGAGGGTTGAAGTGGTTGGTGTAATCGACTCCAACCTCCTCATATCTTGCCAAGACAACAGCCGACTCTTTATTATACTTTGCCGGTACTGTGCGGTTGTTGAATTGTGGTAGATCCTTGTTCCAGACCTCCTTCTTCACTTCACGTGCAAACTGTTTGTAATCCTCCTCATCGAATGCCATCATCGGAAGAGTTATGATGGTGAGGAAAAGCAATGCAATGATTTTCTTCATAAGATATGTTTTGAATATTGTTAATAGCTATTAGGTGGAATGGTCAAGGGACTATTTTCGCTTCAAGACAACTTGCTCGTTGCAGGCATCCGTCCACTTCCTTAGGGCGTCATTCCATTGTGGTATGTTCTTTAAAGGTATTCTTCTGTGGTTAATTTGCATCTTCTGATGGAAAGTAACGACGTTCCCTTTCTGTGTAAAACGGCAGGTAAGCGTACCCTCGGGAGTGTTGAAAGTGGCAGAAGCGGGCAGGTAATCCACACGATAACCAGCCGGAATCGTCAATACCGACTGCCTAACAACGTTACAGCGAACAGGCAGATAATAGTCGTGTGTGCGTTGGGTGGTATCAATGCGGGCATCGAAAAGATTGTTATGAGGGTTCATCTCAATGTAAACCTCACCATCCGCTTGCTGTACAGCAGGCTTGTTTACGACCTTACCCGTAAACTTCCCCCACTCGTGGCGAGCGTCATCATCGATCCACTTAACGTCCGATACGGTCATATTATGCGCATCCGAGTTAAGGTTGTTAGCAAGGAGATCATCGGTGCGCTTGCTTCCTACACCATCAGAAACCGACATGAACCACTCTTTCATATCGCCTCGTGTCATATAGGTAGCCGTTCCCACGAGCGCATCCCCTTGTAGTTGATAATTGTAAGAGAGGCTATCAATCGATTCATCAGGCTTCCTGACAGGCACAATCTCAAGTCTTGGGCGGTCGCCGTTGGCTATCATTGCCTGCGAACCTTGTATTCCTTGCGGTGTATAAGTGTATGGGATATGCTTGCAAGTGGCGTCAATAAAGTAAGTCTTACCCTTATATAAGAGCGTACAAATCACGTGATCGGCACTCGCGAGAGTAGGTACATCACTCATCTTAAACGGTATCTCCTCCGTACCAATGTCCGTCCAACGTGCATCGAAACCCTGTGCTTTGAGCAAGGTAGTGAGCAGTAACGCCATTCCCTTACAATCACCATAACGCTTGCGGAGTACCTCGGCAGGTGTATCGGGGCGGTGCCCGGCTATCCCGGCTTCGTAGGCTATGTATCTAATATTGTCCTGTACCCATCGATAAGTATTGCTGATACGGTCTTCGGGGGTCTTACTTGTCTTGTTAATCTCGGCTAAGAGCGACTGAAGATTCGGTATATTGCAATCAACATCAGCCATTTTCATCGACCAGCTGTACAATGCGTTGACATCAGCAAAGGGTCCGAGAATCAACAAATAAGGATAGACACTCGACGAAGGGGGCATTTGCGCATCCTCTTTCATGCGATTGCAATTCGTCAAAGTATAGCGATAAACGTCATTCGTGGCGGTCGACTCGTGCGCAACCTGTATGTTATACCCCTCAAAATTCATCTCTTTAAGCCTATAACCAGCCAACTTCTTCGGAATAGTGATGGTCAGTGTCTTGTGCTGAATGAAGTATTCTTCGAGCAAGTAAACGCGTGTGAAATACTTAATATCCTTGAAGGTGCGCTCGAAGGAGGCACTGCTTGTTTTGCCTTTCTTACTTATCTCACCTTGAAGGGTGCATGCCTTCGTATCGTCGTAGAACACATTTTCTGGCGTAACATTCGTATATTGCTTCTGACCATGCCCCGAGATGTTATCCAAAGAGATAAATTCTCCGTAGAAGACGGTGGTTTGCGGCAGTACTTTCGCTACCGAATTAGACAGATAAGTAATCTTTTCTGTGTTCTTAACAATGGGCTTGTCGCCATCAAAAGTCAATGCGTATTGTTCGTCACATTGCGAGATAAGAATCTTATCATCCCATTGTTGCGCTTGAACCTGCACCGTACAGAATATTAATAAAAGGGCTGTAACCAGCGAGCGAAGTGTTTTTAAGTAGCTTATCATCTGTTGTTTTTATAGATAAATATCGTTATATTCTCTTTTGGTAATGGCTTTATAAAATGGTAAGAATACCATTTGCAAAGATAGATAAATATTTCGAATGACAGGCAAAAGCCTTATGTTTTTTTAATAACTTTGTTAAATGATGTGGTGATCACCACTTCCTTTTATCCCTTGTGCCCCTGTCTTAAAACCTAATCAATGATTCTTTACGATGATAGACATCTACACCTTATATAATAGATGATGCTTTCTTAGACAGAGGGAAGATAATGTTCAAATATTGAATGTACACATCTTTATCACAGAAAACATAATGAACAGATATTGAGTCTGCGCATCTTTATCACAGAAGATATAATGAACAGGATTAAAATATACATATTTCTTTCGTTTAAACACACTACACAAGTAGGGACAGACGCCCTCATCTGGAAACCCCTCACAGCCTCCCCCAAGGAGAGGAGCGCCTAATGATAACCTATTTAAATAATTCTTTCTATCCAAAGGGATGCCACAACGTAGGGACAGACGCCCTCGTCTGTCCGCATAAGGGAGACTGCTTGTAATGTAACGTGGAATGTTGGAGCGGACAGACGAGGGCGTCTGTCCCTACTTTGAAGCCTCTCCCCCAACCCATTCTCCGAATGGAACAACCCCTCACAGCCTCCCCCCAGGGGAGGAGTGCCTAACGGGAGTTAGTTAGGAAAGGCTCTTCTTTAATTCAAAATTCAAAGTTCATAATTCAAAATTGTGATTAGGTAGAGTTGACGAGTGGAGAGTTAACAAGTTGACGAGTGATTAGTTCTGTTGTTGAAAAGCGTCAATAAGTTTTTTGCTGGGGCATTTTTAACACAGAATCCACGGATAGCACAAAGCCTAAAGGCGACACAGAGTTCCTAAAGGAACATGGGAATCCACAGAGGCAGACGCCCTCGTACAATTCAAAATTCAAAGTTCATAATTCAAAATTATGATTACTTCGAGTTAACGAGTTGACTGGTTGACAAGTTGACGAGTGATTAGTTCTGTTATTGAAAAGCATCAATAAGTTCTTTGCTGGGGCATTTTTAACACAGAATACACGGATGGCACGAAGCCCAAAGGCGACACAGAGTTCCTTACGGAACACGAGATTCCACAGAGGCGGACGCCCACGTACAATTCAAAATTCAAAGTTCATAATTCAAAATTATGACTAGTTCTGTTTGAAATGATGGACTGCTAAGATGTTCTGTACTATATAGTTCAGTGTAGCGAGGCCGTACTTCGTTAGCACGAGTCATAAAGCAGCAAATGAAGAGGCGCCCTTCTCAATTCGAGGAGGGCGTCTTTTTGCATTAAGGAAAGCATCTCTTCACATCGAAGAAACGCCCTCTTCAATAGGACTAACAACTCGTTAACTTGTCAACCTGTCCACTCGTCCACTCTACCTAATCATAATTTTGAATTATGAACTTTGAATTTTGAATTAAGGGAGGGTGTTCCTTCCTACTGAAACACATACCTCAAGGACATGTATAGCTGGATGGCAAGGACGTAAGTGGGGACATAGCGGGAGGAAAGAAGTAACCCGTAGGTGAGCATGTCGTGCATGGTAGTAATGCTGTCGATGGTTTTGCTCGCTATACCATAGGATAGTGACATGACAAGAAGGATGAAGGATAGAGCGGGAATGAGGCTTGCGGAGAAGCTACTGGGATAGAGTTGACCCGTCACACTCAGTAAGATTGCATGCGGAACAAGCGTCAGCAGCACCATTACCACTATAAAGGCTATGAACTCAACAAGGGCTATGCGCAGTCCTATTCGCTCTGGGTAAGTCAGGGGAAAACGATGTCGTTGCTGTCGGGAGAGCCTCCGCTGTAAGGCTTTCAAGAACCTTGTGCGCACGAAAGCACCCACCGCTATGCTCGCAACCATGAGATATACAAGCCATGACGTTAGTTGATTGCTAACGAAAGAACCGAAGAACCAGCGTATTCCCTCACTGCTCAACAATGAGTGAAGAGCCCAGTCTGGATTGGCTGCGGTTATCAACCATGACAGTAGGATGACGGCTATCTGCGTTAAGGAAAGCACTATGACAACATAACCTAACTTATTCTTCATCAGCACGGAGATTATCTATATCGATGATGCGAAGCTCCAATGCGCGCACAACAAGGCGTGTGGCATTGACGCTCATACCCTTATTACCATCTGGAAAGAGCTTTTGCACGAGTTCATTCTGGCGTTTTTCAAGACTCTTCACACCGAATGGCATGCCTCGAAGATTGGTTATTTGCTCCTTCGTGTAACCGAGTGCAAGGTGTCGAAGGAAGCGTTCGTCGTACTCGTCGATCTCGTATCCTACCATCGCTTCTTGGTGCATTAGCATGCTATTCACGCTCTGTTTGAACCGCGAAACTATCTTTTCTAAGATCGGCTGATTGAATACTAAGCGTTTACCAGACATCACACTCGACACGTCACCACGGGTAAGTAACTCCCCACTCTTTAGGCATATTCCATCGGTACCAGCGTCTAATACGTCCACCCAAAGCTTCTCATTGAGTATCTCACCAGTAAAGATTAAGACCTTAACGTTGGGATATGCCTCCTTAGTCTGCCTACAGATCTCTACACCAACAGTAGTTGATCCACCCAAACCAAGGTCTAAGAGCACCAGATCAGGTAGTTGTTGCTTAATCAACTTCCAGTATGCTACTTCGTTTTCAGCCGTTCCGATGATTTCAGCTTCGGGTATTTCGTTGCGGAAGATACCCTCCGTACCTTTCAATTCGAGTGGCACATCTTCCACTATTACTACTTTGAACTTCTCCATTTTATATATCTTTTTCTATTTAATTCGGTATTTTCTTTATTCCTCCTATTAGGCTTTTGACAGGATAATATCTATCTCTGTCCCCTCGTCTGCGGGCTTAGCTGTAATGCCACAACCGCGCTTGTTGGTTGCTTCTCCATTGTCTCTCACGATCTGCCTACATATAAAGAACATCATTCCCTGCGCTTGTGGTGAGAAGAGTTCATGGCATACTTCAGTCGAGAGGTGCAACGATGAGAGCTGAACATGCAGTGCGACATATCGCTGTTGATACTCTTCTGCACTGATAACGAGCGGTTGGTTCTGGTTTTCAGAGTAGAGTATATCGAAGAGATAAGCAATCATTACAGGGTCGCCAGCCACCAATGGGATGGGTGCTAACGGCTGTTTCAACTTATTTTCGGGTACGATTGCTGTAATATCAACGCTCTTTGCTACCAATTTCACAGCCCTTAACTGGTGCATCGCCTGCTGACTTAGCAAACTGTAAAGCTCCTTGTAATAGACAGCCAACTCATCAATAGCCTCCAAAGGTCTGTCTGTGTCGGACTCAACCAACTGTCGGATGCGTGACGGGTAATACATTGTTTCGTGCTTGAGCGTCGATAGGCAGTTGTCGAGAATACTGTTACTAATATGCAAGCGTTCATTCTCGTATTCCACACAATGCACTTCGTCTTCCAGTGCCTCAATGTCAGCTCTACTCTTCTGGCTTGCTTCCTGTGATGCTACCAAGGCTTCTCTGATTTGCTGAACAATGTTCCGTAGACGCTCAGGGAAGCGGTCGCTGTTTACACGATCAACCTCCTTGAGTTTCTCTTCGACGCTTACATCACTCAAGAGAACGGCATTGATATGCTTTACTCGTTCTATGCTGAATTGATAAGTGAGCCTATGACGATAGTACATCACGTAATACACAGGGAAAATAGACAATAGTAAGAGCACCAAGAGGGCGATAGCTACGTTCTTATTGGTCTCTGACTTCATCATCATTCGGCAATACTCGCCCAGCGAACTATCGGCTGATCGCTCCTTGAAGAGGTGTGTGTAAACACTATTATTGTACTTATAGATGTCCCATTGATGCAGAGCTAAGGCTGCAACAGCACTCTCGTTGCGTATATCCAGAACCACCCTGTAATCAATGGGGACGTTGGCATGAAACCACTTAATCTCTGCCGGCACATTAGAAAGGCTTCCGATGCGTTGCATGAGGAGCTTCCCATGAGGATTGAACCTAAGGTATTGCTGGTTAAGATAATATCGGCACGTGTCTGCAAAGCGTAGGGTCTGCTCGTACTGACCGTTGATATTACTGAAGTAAGCCGAGTCGGCATAGATACCCGCTAATGTCTTGTAGTCCTTTCGGGCTATGGCTGCTGCCTTATCGTCGTTCCGCTGGGGTCGTGCCTGTGCCGAACAGAGGGACGAAGTGGCGATAAGTAGGAACAAGAGGATGCGACTCACGCCCTTAGGAAGGCGGAAGAAGAAGCGTGATCCCTTGTTTTCTTCACTCTTAACTCCTATCTGGCAGACTGAAAATATCTGACTGATCTTGCGGTATTTATTGATAATTCCGTTGCAATTCATTAGTCCGAAACCATGTGAAGTACTGTCTTTTTGATCGTGAATAGGCTTTCGGTCGAATAGATGTTGCTGTGTTTCCTCATTGATGCCACAGCCTGTATCCTCCACAGAAAGCTCCACATAGTCGGCTTCCTCCACTGCCTTGATACATACCTCGCCCCCTGCTGGCGTGAACTTACGCGCATTGTCGGCAAGAGTATTTACCATGAAGAGCGTGAGGATGCGGTCGGCTTTGACGATGGCAGGCGTATCCTCCACATTCAGCTCCACTCCCTTTAATTGGAAACCCATGCGTCCTTTCTTCACAATGTCGAACACCTGCTGTACAGGGAAACTCTCAATATGTAAGGAGAGACGCCCTTGTCGGAGTTGAATCCACTCTGTCAGCGTCGAATTAAGGTCGTTGATCATGTCCGTGAGTTCCCTAATATAAGTGAAGCGTTCGCTTCTCACTGCCTCAGACTCGCCTCCCGTCTTTAGTTTGTTGACCTCATGTAGCATTCGATTGATAAGTGGCATGATGCTGTTAACCAACGATACCTTCGCACGTTGCTCCAGATAGCGTCGCTTGTTATCGACAAGATGAATGTTACTAATGGTCAACTGCTCTGAAATCTCCGCATATTCATCGCCGAGTTGAGCCATATAAGCGATGTTATGTTGCTTCCATTCTTCTAAAGGCAAGAGTAGATTGTCCAGTTCCGATTGGTTTCCTGTGCGCCTGCGAAGGTAATGGAAGATGATTAACAAGGACAGAATTGCAACGATGATGAACCCGATTGCGAAGATCATGATGTTCAACTGCTGCGAAGTAGAGTCCAGTTGATCGGCACGCGCTTCGTAGTATCGGTCCTGACGGGTCTGTTCCTGCAAGTCAAGATATATGTTCCTGTTATAATCACTCGCCTGTTTATTGTCTATAGCAGAGTACACCACGCAGAGTTGTTCACGAATAGAAGCCACCAAGTCGGGGGCTTGGTTAATGGCAGGATTCTGTTTTAAGGCATTCTGAAGACAGATAAGTGCGGAGCGATAGTCCTTTATCTGCCAGTAACAAGACGCCAGAGTACGGTAAGAACCAGCTGTTTGATAGACATCCCCATACTTCTTGAAGATACTTAAAGAGCGTTCGGCGAGGTTGCCCGCGATAAGACTATCGGGCAAGTTCGTGACATTTAAGTATTGAAAAGAGGGCAGGTTATCACGGATAAGTTTCTCTCTACTCTCGTTATTCACCAAGTGCTCACTCAGAGCCTGCAATGAGTTTGCCTCCCAATAAGGGTAGTTATTATGGATAGCAAGCATGTAACAGCGAATGAGATAATCGAACTCCTTCTGGTTAATCTCCTCTTGTTTTCCTTTCGTAAAGACACCTCCTGCACCCACATTATATAAGTACGCGAGCAGTTGAGGCATGTCTGTTTGAATCTCACCATCGGGGTTGATGGATTCAAGAGCACGTACTGACGGTTGCTCCAAACCGACATAATAGTAATAAGTAGAGCTCACTATGGCATATTCCGAACGGGCATATACCATGCGACGTCGCTGTCTTTCGGTCAGGAGTCGGTTATCCTCATAGATACGATGAAAGCGTTTGTTGGCTTTCTCGTTATAATCGTAAAACTCCTTAT
The DNA here is from genome assembly GCF_018127765.1 of Prevotella veroralis. Taxonomy (NCBI): domain Bacteria; kingdom Pseudomonadati; phylum Bacteroidota; class Bacteroidia; order Bacteroidales; family Prevotellaceae; genus Prevotella; species Prevotella veroralis. Next base: position 260,583 of record NZ_CP072331.1, read on the forward strand.
TGTTCGATTCGCGCTGGCAAAGACGCATCATTTGTATGTCGGCAACAAGCAGTTCTACTTGGTCATCAGTGCTTTGGATCACCTTATTGAGCTTAGTATAAGCCTTGTCGAAGTGCATTTGCATCAAGTCGACAAACGCCAGATTGTTCAGCGCCTCAGCCTTACCTGCGCTGTAACCATCCGACAAGGCGAGGGCTTGCTTCGCATAGATTCGTACCGAGTCAAGATTCCTATAATGGGCAGCATACGCCTTTTCATTATAGTCATCCGCCAGTTGTCTATGTGGAGCCGTACATGCCGAGAAGAACAGGAGTAGGCAGCTTGCCGCCAATGTCACAATTATCTCTTTTGTTCTACTCGTCTTCATCTATTGTATTGAGTCGTTACCATCCATCGAAATGATTTGAGAGACAAATATACGAAACTTTTTTAAAACAGATAGTAAATGGTCTCTTTTAATTCAAAATTCAAAGTTCATAATTCAAAATTATGATTAGGTAGAGTTGACGAGTGGAGAGTTAACAAGTTGACGAATGATTAGTTCTGTTGTTGAAAAGCGTCAATAAGTTTTTTGCTGGGGCATTTTTAACACGGAATACACAGACGGCACGAAGCCTGAAGGCGACACAGAGTTCCTTACGGAACATGGGAATCCACAGAAGCGGATGCCCTTGTGCAATTCAAAATTCAAAGTTCACAATTCAAAATTATGATTAGTTCGAGTTGATGAGTGGAGAGTTGACGAGTTAACAAGTTGTTTGTTCTGTTGGAAACAATAGAGGACCTGTAGGGACAGACGCCCTCGTCTGTCCGCCTTTTCACCCCCCTCTTGGCATCCCGTTAGGCAACATCCCCTCCTTCGGAGGGGCTTGGGGAGGCTTTTATTTGCTGTGATTTGGCGGACAGACGAGGGCGTCTGTCCCTACAGGTTGGCATGTTCTTTAAATAAAGGAGAGGGTGTGTCAAAATAGCCACACACTCTTTTTTATGCACAAAGCCCCGACTTTCTCAAGCCAGGGCTTTGCTATTTCCTAAAGTTTTTGTACCTTTAGGCATACAAAAAAATCTCATTATGACAAAGGTACACTTTCGTTCTTACATACACAAGAAAATGATTCTTTTTCCTCAAAGAATCGATAAGGATATCGCAGAAGATAACCCTGTTCGTCTTTTAGACGCCTTGGTGGATAATCTTATATTGGATAATGTCTACAAGCTTTATAAGCCCAGTGGGCGTAAGCCTTATCATCCACAAATGATGCTCAAGGTGATTCTTTACGCCTATATGAATAATATCTATTCCTGCCGTCGTATAGAGTCGCTTCTCAAGCGTGACATTCATTTCATCTATCTGGCAGGATATGAGCAGCCTGATTTTATTACCATCAATCGTTTTCGTAATCGTGTGAAAAAGGAAATCAACAATATCTTCACACAAGTGGTATTAGTACTTGCAGCCAAAGGTTTGATAAGTCTTGACGTTGAATATATTGACGGCACAAAAATAGAATCGAAAGCCAACAAGTATACCTTCGTTTGGAAGAGAACCGTGGAAAAGAACCGCGCCAAGTTGCAGGAACAAATACGCACACTCTTGCTCCAGGTTGATGATGTCATAGCGCAGGACAATGCCGCTAAGACAGAAGGTGTCGAGTTTACTGCAGCTCTGCTCGATGAGATATCCGAGGAATTGAACAAGTCTTTGGAATCATCCCCTGAGCCTAAGACAAAAGAAGAGAAGCAGGCTGTTAGAACCAAGAAAAAACAGCTTAAAGAGCTTGAGAAGAAACGTAATAAACTCCAAGAGTATGACCAACACCTTGAGATTATGGGGGAGAGAAACTCCTACAGCAAGACCGACCTTGATGCTACGTTTATGCACATGAAGGAGGATGCTATGCGGAACGGACAGACTAAGCCTGGATATAATCTGCAGATAGCAACTGAGAACCAGTTTATCATCGACTTTGCACTCTATGCTAACCGTACAGATACGCTTACACTTCCTTCTTTCTTGGAGTCCTTCAACTCACGTTACCATCGTTATGCCAAGACAGTCGTAGCCGATTCAGGGTATGGCTCCGAGGAGAACTATCTGTTCATGGACGTACATAATATGGAAGCCTATGTGAAGTATAACTACTTCCATAAAGAGCAGCATCCACGCTATACACCTAACCCATTCTGTCCTGCAAGCCTTTATTATAATAAGGAACAGGATTTCTACGTCTGCCCTATGGGACAGCATATGAAGCGTATAGGCATGAAGCGTTCCCTAACCTCTAATGGATTCGTTACTTACAGTGTACGTTATCAGGCAGAACGCTGTGATGGTTGTCCGTTGAGAGGCTCATGTTTTAAGGCAAGAGGGAACAGAATTATAGAAGTAAACCACCAACTACAGTACTATAAACAAAAGGCACGGGAACTACTGACCTCGGAAGAAGGCATCAAGCATCGAGGACGAAGGTGCATAGAACCTGAAGCTGTTTTTGGACAAACAAAATACAATAAAGCCTACAAGAGGTTTAGGCATTTGGGAAAAGACAAGGTCAATATGGATTTTGCCTTCTTTGCTATTGCCTTTAACATAGGAAAAATGTGCAAAAAAAATAATCTCAAGGAGCTAAAAGCTATTATGGAGGTACTTTTAGTCACCTTCAGATGCTCTATAGAAGTTTATATAAGCTATTGGAAGCCCAACAAATCATTTTATATGAAATTAGCGGCATAGCTGCAGTAAATAACGAATTATGCGGTAGATGAAGTAAAGAGGAGTAGAAAAGAGGATGTGTCCATTTTGACACACCCTCAGTAAATACTACTATTAGCAAACAAAGAGGGCGTTTCTTTGATGTGAAGAGACGCCCTTCTCATGGCAAGGAAACGCCCTCTTCAAATGGAGAAGGGCGTTTCTTTAATTAATGATAATACCAACCTGTAGGGACAGACGCCCTCGTCTGTCCGCCAAAGCACAGCAAATAAAAAGCCTCCCTAAGCCTCTCCAAGGAGGGGATGTTACCTAACGGGATGCCATATAAGGGTAAATGGGCGGACAGACGAGGGCGTCTGTCCCTACTTTATAGCCTCACCTTCCAGCTCCTCTCCGAATGAAGAGGGGAGTGGATAGTACCATCTGCCAACAAAGAAGGCGTTCCTTTAATTCTAAGATATTGTTATTAATATTTCTGTAGAGTATTAGCTTGAATGCAAACAGCACTATTTACGCCTCTCTCCAATAGGAGAGGGGGACGGAGTGAGGCTTCCTTATTTCTTATACTTAGCCAACAATTCGCCAAGAATCTCACCATGGTGAAGCTCCTGCCGGATATACTCCTCAATCTGAAGAGCTACATCCTCTCGACCCAACTCACGCAACTTGTCGGCAAGAGGTTGTAGGAACTTTCCTGCCCCCAACTCGCCTTTCTGCATGTTTTCCATCATCTGGAAGACATCCGAAGGGAGCTTTGCATTCAGCGTTGCATAGAACCCGGCATGCACAGACTCCCGATCCGCCAACTCGCGGAAACACTTTGCCAATTCCTCAGGAAGCCCCTGCTCTTCTGCCATCAACGCCAATGAGTAATAGTTCATCACACCCATTGCCTTGCTCATAGCGACTGCCTCGATAAATTTCTCAAGTCCTGTACCTTTCGTCAGACCGTATATTCCTTTTTTGTCCATTGTTTTCTCTTTACTATTTAGTAGTTTTCTTTACTACAAAACTTGGCTACCTTTATCCTTTGCAAGTGCCTTCTCCATAGCACGTTGCTCGGAGAGTGTCTTGATAACGCCGTCTAATTCGACTGATAAAGAGCGTAAAGTCTCAACGCCGGTAGCGTCACTGAGAATCTTTCCCAACATACAAGAAGGAATGCTGGCAGCCTCACTTTCAAGTGCTTTTCCACTCTCCGTCAAGTAAACGTAAGTCTCTCTTGCGTCCTTCTCACCCTTCTTTCTCGTCACGAGTCCTTCGGTTGCCATGCGCTGAATAAGCGGTGTTACCGTATTGGAATCAAGGTAGAGTCTATGCGCCAACTCCATCACCTTCTGTCCATCTTCCTCCCATAATGCCATGAGGACGAGGTATTGTGGATAAGTAATCCCCAACTTCTCCAACAGAGGATAATATGTTTGTGTGACGAGTCTGCTTGCTGTGTACAATCTAAAACATATCTGATTGCGAAGTTTAAGTTGGTCGTATGCCATATTTCTATATCTTGTTTTAATTTGTGTTTGTTTGTGTCAGCCTTGCTATCAAGCTAACTTTCTTGTGTTGTTATCCCTCTTAGAATAATGTACAAAGGTACTATAATGTTCTAACTATCAGCTGATAGCATAAAACATTTAACACTTTTTGATAGTAAAAAGGGTGCTTCAAAGGTCGTTCTCACTATCTTTTAAAGGATAAAACGATTCACATATCCCACAAGATGAGCTTCTACGGGCACACTCTTCATGCGCCCGAACCTTTGAAACACCCCTTTCCTAAAACTTAGGCGATGTCCTTATTCAAAGTAATAAAGGAAAGTTGCAACGCCTTCAAGGGCTGGTTTGCGCTCGCCTTCAATCTCAATTTGAAACTTGATACCTGCTTTGCAAATGCCACGGAGGTTCTCAATGCTGTCGAGTTTGGCAACGAGTCGAACGCGTGAGCCAGACAATACAGGCTTTCCGAAGCGCATCTTGTCCATGCCATAATTAACCATCATCTTAAGATTATGCACCTCGATGATCTCCTGCCACATGTGTGGTAAGAGCGAAAGGGTAAGGTATCCGTGTGCAATCGTACTCTTATAAGGACTCTCCACCTTAGCCCGCTCTTGGTCAACATGTATCCATTGATGATCAAGGGTAGCGTCAGCAAAGAGGTTAATACGCTCCTGATCAACCAGTAACCACTCACTTTCTCCAAGCTTCTCACCTAATCGGGCAGCAAGCTCATCATAGTTATTTACAATTAATTTTGCCATTGTCTTGATTTATTGTAGTTGTTTGTTTGAGTAAACAAGTTAACGAGTTGACGTGTAGATAAGTTACTTGTTCTGTTGGATGTAGTGCCTCAATGTAGGGACAGGCATCCTCACCTGTCCGCCTAAAGAGAGGTAGATTGGGGAGGATTAATCGTGATTTGGCGGACAGACGAGGGCGTCTGTCCCTACACGGTGATGTTCGCTTCATTTGAAGAAAGCCTCTCTTCAATTTAAAGAGGGCGTTTCCTTGATGTGAAGAAAGCCTCTCTTCGATGCGACGGAACGCCCTCTTCCTTTTGACGAGGGCGTCTCTTCGTTCTTGCCCCTGCTGTTTCTGCTAATGAGGCGCAGTTTCGTTACACACCAACCGACCATCCCAACTGACTTTTCGGTGCGGTGTTTCCCACAAGACAAGCAACTTGTTTATTTGCTAACTCGTCTACTCGCCAACTCAGACAGCACTGCAAAAATACAAAAAAGAATCCGAACTGCAAAGCAATCAATCGACTGTCTCAAATGCACTATGGTAGCTGCGGAAGAACAGCAACTGCTCTTCTCGCTCCTCCAAATCGGCTTCCCATAGGGATTCCTCGCCTTGTTGATGACGCTCTAAACGCTTCAGACAACGTGCAATCTTACGTTTGTTGTTGCGCATCTGGAGTGCATCAGCCTGTACCGGACCAACCTCATCCAATGAAGCACGGCGCAGTTTCTGCATGAACCGTTCGAACTGATTATAACGTAATGCCAGTTGCATCATCTTCTCCTGATCCTGCTCTATACCATCAAGTCCCATCAAATCAGCCAGATGCTCATGCTGCCAATCGTCCGATTTGAGCCACATCCATTGGAAATAATGGTGGTCTTCCATCGCAATTAGCTCCTGTATCAATGCATCCTCATCCACATCTGTGGTCTGAAAACGTGTGAATACCATCCGACATAAGTCCACCGCATTCAGATCCATAGCCTCTTCTGTCTGCAATGCCTTCGTAACGATGATTCGCCAACGGGTGTCTTTATGTTTCACCAAAGCGTTGCGCGAACCCTGTAACAGCTCCGACAGCTTTCCTTGGGCAGCCTGCTCGCGCACCTTCTCCATCTTCTTTCGGAGGTTGCGAACCGATAGCGTGCCATCCTCATACCATATATATTGATAGCTCTGAGCCAAGTCGTCGAGGCTAACAGCAAACCGATCATCATCCTCGTTACCTTCGAAACGATAGGTATATTTGTCTAATTCGTCAGAAGAAATGGTCAGATCGCCCACTACCATAGCCCCATCTTCGCCCGTGATATTAAACCCGGAAAAGGGTAACTGCAGTTCCAAAGTGAACGAATCGCCCTCTTTATCAGGTGTGAGGGTGCACGTCAGTGGCTTACCATCAGCACAATCCGCCTTATGAACCTTGTATCCTTCATCGGTCTTCTTCGCTCCTTCGACCCGTACCTCACCATGATACCAATCAATCCGAAAGGTTGTTGACTCGGCATCCTGGCGCACCATCGTGAGGAAATCGGCTGGGTCTACACCTAAATTGATTACTTCCGTAGGACGCACCTCCTCGTCATCATCGCCTAAGACCATCGCTTCAATGCGTCCCAGTGGGGCATTATCTTCCCACTCGGTAGTGCCTTTCGCACGAAAAACAACAAAGCTCTGGCGCACCTGCTCAGGCTCCCGTCCCGTGCGACAAAGGCTGAATCGTGTGGCACGAGTTAGTAGCGGTGCCTTCACGAAAGGGTTATAATCTTCTGACTGGTGATTTACTTCAGTCCATGCTTGTAGACTTTCTGTTTCGTTATCCATTGCAGTTTCCATCGTAAAACGTTATGTTTATGTTGTTGCCAAAGGGCAAAAAGTGGCGCAAAAGTACGAAAATTATCTGAGAAAACGGGTCCTTTCGTGGCAAAAGGTGATATAAAAAAGAGTTGTATCAAGCGTTGATACAACTCTTATAGTCTTTCTTCTCCAGTGCGACTGACGATGTGGAATTATAAAGACCGACTTATTGTCTTATCGTCGTCACGCTCGGCGAGAATTTAGAAGTTATTCTCCTGAACCTGGAAGAAGCTCTGTGGGTGGTTGCAAACAGGGCATACAGCAGGTGCATACTTACCTACTACGATATGACCACAGTTGCGGCACTGCCAAATGCAATCGCCATCACGAGAGAAGACAACCTTGTCCTCAATGTTCTTCAACAGCTTGCGATAACGCTCCTCATGGTGCTTTTCAACCTGACCAACACCGCGGAACTTAACAGCTAACTCTGGGAAGCCTTCCTCCATAGCGGTCTTTGCCATCTGATCATACATATCCGTCCACTCGTAGTTCTCGCCATTTGCAGCGTCTTCTAAGTTCTTCGTCGTTGTTGGGATATCGCCTTCATGCAAGAACTTGAACCATAGCTTAGCATGCTCCTTCTCGTTTAGTGCGGTCTCTTCAAAGAACCCGGCGATCTGCTGGTAACCGTCTTTCTTTGCCTTAGAAGCATAGTAGAGGTACTTAGTGTGAGCCTGACTCTCACCTGCAAAAGCTGCTTTTAGGTTCTGCTCTGTCTTTGTTCCCTTCAAAGCTGATGGGTTAAACTCCTTGAACTTATCGGCTTTTGCGTGACAAACTGGGCACTCAGCAGGAGCCTCAGCACCCTCATACATGTAACCACAAACTGTGCAAATAAACTTCTTCTTCATAATGTTTTTGTATTTAAATAATGTATATCTATCTTATTCTTCATTGATAGCTCCATCGCTCCTAACGATCAGCTCGCCATCAAGTGTTATCCTTTTAGTATTTTTGTAATTATTCCAAATCACGTTGCAAAGGTATGAATTATATCCGAAACAAGCAACTCTTTTCACATACTTTTACCTCTCAACTAATCTATTTAGACGATGGATAATTAGTAAAAGAAGCCTCTTCTTTAATTCAAAATTCAAAGTTCATAATTCAAAATTATGATTAGGTAAAGTTGACGAGTGGATAGTTGACGAGTTAACAAGTTGTTTGTTCTGTTGGAAACAATGGAGAACCTGTAGGGACAGACGCCCTCGTCTGTCCGCTCCAACAGTCCACCTTACATTACCAGCAGCCTCCCTTATGCGGACAGACGAGGGCGTCTGTCCCTACAGGTTAGTATTATCATTAATTAAAGGAACGCCCTTCTCCAATCGAAGAGGGCGTTTCCTTGCAATGAAGAGGGCGTTTCTTCACATCGAAGAAACGCCCTCTTTGTTTGTAAATAATACTATCTACTCCCCTCTCCATTCGGAGAGGGGGCGGGGGTGAGGCTGTAGATTGGGCTGGTGGGAAGCCTGTATCGCCTTGGGGTGAGGCTGGTTGTGGCTGAGAATAGAACCTCTTTACAGCTTCACCTTCTTCTTCTTTCCTGCGCTCTCATTGCTCATTCGATCCAGAGCAGTGACCACATAGACGTACTTACGACTGCCATCTTTATAATTCAAACGCACCTTATTGTCGTAAGGCATGGCTATAATCTTTGATGGGTCATCGGTATTAAGAGGCTCATCGGGCGTGAACTGATAGACAACATATCGGTAGGCTTCATCCTGCCAGCCCTTTCCCTTCGGAGCTTTCCACGTCAGGTAATAGCCATCGCGCTCCCATTTTGCCTTCAACCGCTTAGGGTGCTTCGGTGCATCAGAGTCTATGAAAGGCATTAAGGGTTGCAAGGCTGGATAGCGCCAGTAGTCTGTTCGCAAGAGAGTTCCATAGTTTCCGGGGTTGTCAACAGCCGATTTTGCATACCAAAGTACCGTTCCATTGACATTTGCCGACTGCTGGTGTAAGCGGCGCTTAGCCGCTAACTGATGGATAGAAGGGTTCTGTGGATCAGCGAATTTGACGGTTCGCAGCACGTCTTCACCTATGTATAATGGGCGTTTCCCAGCGTTGCGATTCCACCAACCAATCAACTCCTTGTAGTCAGCAGCACGATTGCCGATCTCCCAATAGAGCTGTGGAACACAATAATCAACCCATCCGTTATTTACCCACTTTAGTACATCGGCATAGAGATCATCGTAGTTTTGAAGTCCATTCGTCCTACTTCCGTTACGAGGGTCGGTCTTTTGATTGCGGTAAATACCAAAGGGTGACACGCCAAACTTCACCCATGGCTTCGCTTTATGTATCGTTTCGCCTAACTCCTTGACGAAGACATCAACGTTATCACGCCTCCAGTCGTTGATATTCGAGAATCCTCTCGGATCCTGTTGGAAGTTGCGTTGATCGGGAATGGGCTGTCCGGCAGCAGGATAAGGATAGAAGTAATCATCAATATGAAGCCCGTCTACATCGTAGCGGGTCACAATGTCGTTAACAACCTGGCATATATACTCACGGTTCTCACGCAAAGCTGGATTCAAGATGTATTGTCCGTCGTATGAAAAGACGCGTTCGGGATGTTGCACAGCGATGTGGTTATTAGCCAACTGGTTGGTTGTCTTCGTCTTAGCACGATAGGGATTGATCCACGCATGCAGCTCCATTCCCCGCTTATGACATTCTTCAATCATCCATTGTAAGGGATCCCAATAAGGCGAAGGAGCCTGTCCTTGCCGCCCAGAGAGGAACTTGCTCCATGGTTCTAACTTACTCGGATAGAGGGCGTCGCACTCTGGTCGCACCTGAAAGATGATGGCGTTAACCCCATCCTTTTGTAGTTCGTCCAACTGATAGCGCAGGGTTTGCTGCATCTGTTGCGTTCCGATACCCTGAAACTGCCCATTGACACACTGGATCCAAGCCCCACGAAACTCACGCTTTGACGGTTGACTCTTGGCAAAGGTGCCCATACTCACAGCCATGAAAAGTACTATCAACGATAGAACTTTCATGCCTTCACGAATCTGTCTCATGTGTTTTATCTTTCTCTTTGTCATGTTTTTAATTATTAAAATCGGTCTCCTCCGCTACACCTTATTATATATTAGCAGACAGGTGATGGTCTTCATTCATCCGCTGGCACAGCTCCTCACAACTTGCCACAGCCTCATTCGCTAACAGCTTATCGATCAGTCGGCTGGGAAAAGACGCAAAATAATCATCGGGAACACGGAAGGGACGCACCTTTCCATAGGTTGTTTGTAGGTAAAATTCTGGTTTCATAAGAGTATTATACTTGTTACTTCTTTGATTCAGAGTCGACCCATTGGTTTAAACAAGGTGCCATTTAATTTCGTTCTGAACGATGAGGAACATCACTCGTAACGCTTCATAATCGCTGTAATCTTCTCTACTGCAATGTGATAGGAGGCTTTTAATGCTCCGATACTCGTACCCAGTAAGTCGCTCATATCGCTATACTTCATCTCATCAAAGTAGTGTAAGGTGAATACCATACGCTGCACATCAGGCAAGGTGGCGATGGCTTCTTGCAACACCGCCTGTCCCTTATCACCATCGAAATACTCATCAGCCAACAACTCACTGGCGATGTGCATTTCAGCTTCAACCCCTGCGATGACCTCCGAACGCTTACAGCGTAGAAAAGCGAGCGACTCGTTGATAGCAATGCGGTATAACCACGTACTTAGCTGGGACTTACCTTGAAAATTGTCAAGTCCTTTCCATGCCTTTAACAACGTATTCTGCAACACGTCATCGGCATCATCATGCGTAAGAACAATACTACGAATCTTCCAATATAGCTGCTCACTATACTGGTTAACAATGTCTTCGAACGCTTTTTGTCGCTCTTCCGAGCTCGCCAACAAGCGAACTTCTTCCGATTCATCGAGGGGAGACACGATTGTCAAAAAGCTATTTCTGTATCAGACAAGAGGGCTCACTTGTCTTAACGAATTGATATTTTGCGGACTAACTTACCTACTTTCACGATGTAACAACCCCTTGGGAAGTTCAGAGTGTAGTGCTTATCGCTACCATCAACACGCACATTCAGTACCTTTACACCTGTAATGTTATAGATCGAAAGAACCTCATTCTCTGCCCCAACAACATGTAGGATGTTGCTTGTGATAGTAATGGTGATTGACGGAATCTCCTGTTCTATCATATCAGCGGGAGCTTCTGCACGAGCCGTAGTAACACCCCCCATGAGAAGTATTAAGGTGAGTATGAAAGGAGTAAATATCTTTTTTACCATAGACGAATGCTTTTATATTAGCTACAAAGATAACAATTTCCGCCATACCTTCACCTTGTTTATTGTATTAAACAGGGTATCTTTAATAATAATTAACCAAAGAAAAGAACAGAGGAACAGCTTGTTTAAGACAAAAAGGACTCTAAGTTTGCAGCAAGGATCTTAAAGTTCTTTTGGCTAAGAATATATCAGTAAAACCGCATGTCATTGTGTTCTTTTGCCTAAGAATATATCAGTAAAATCGCATGTCATCGTGTTCTTTTGCTTAAGAATATATCAGTAAAACCGCATGTCATTGTGTCATTCTGTCTAAGAATATATCAGTAAAATTGCATGTCATCGTGTCATTCTGTCTAAAAACGTGTTACAACATGACCTGTTATTATGTTACTCTGTCTTTAACACACCCTATTAGGTACTCTGTCTAACGAGAAGTGAGCTGAAACAGCACCCACAATTACTTGCAGGAGCTGCCCAGCTCACTGATATAAAACTTAAACCTAAATTATTTCTTGACTACTTTCAAGGTCTTGTAAGTCTTTCCATCCTTCATTACCTGTACGAAATAGATGCCACGTGTACCACTGATAGCAACGTTAACAACCTGTCCCTGTACTGCATCAAACTGATTGCTCTGTAAGAGCGAACCGGTTGCGCCAAGGATATTTAATGTGTAATGACCACCCTCAGCGAAGCGCATGTTGACGCTTTCAACAAATGGATTCGGATAAACACTCAAGCCTGTTTCGGTCTCAACAGTAGATATGCCGTCTGGTAAAGCAGTGATTTCAACGATTTCATTCACCGTCTTCTCATCTTCACCCCATCCGTTCTTCAACTTCAAGGTGACATTCTTCTTACCCGGAGCAGCGTATGTAACAACTGCTGTCTTATCTGCTTCTGATGAGATCTTACCATCACCTAATACCCATGTAGGAGTGGTCTTCACATCGTAGGTACCAACGATACCAGGGAAACCGAGTACATCGTTGTTAGGTTGTTGGTCTACATAAGAAGCTCCGGAGGTGTTTTCACCACCGCTACCAGAGACAACGACAACAGAACCATCATAATCGCTACCAGCACTACCAAGGTTCTTGAACTTCATACCATTAGCCTCTTCAAAGGTGAAGTAAGCCTTTAGGTGAGAAGGTACAGAGCCTTCTTTATAACCCTGCATAGCCTCTAAAACTTCAGTTTCAGACAGTGGTTTGTCCCATACCTGAACCTCATCAATGACACCATTGAAGCCGCTCTTGTAAACACCACCGCCACCGATGAAGATGTCGGCAACCTTGCTTGGATCGATACGACGGTCACTCTGCGCTACATCCTCACGACGCTTAGAGTTTGCGAAGCTGTGACTTGCAACTTGACGACCGTTGAAGTAGATCTTTTGAATGTTACCATCATCGTGGGTCACAACAATGTGGTTCCATACACCAGGAGTAATGCTATAGTCCTTAGTCATCACATCCTCGTATGGATTGTCATGTTCGGTCCAACCCATTGTATTGAATGACACCTCATTAGCAGGGTGACTTCTCCACTCCGGACGGATAGTTACCCAAAGGTCACCCCAGTTGTTGTGAGGCCACTTATCATAGATAGAGTTCTTGTTGATAAGGTTTGTTCCTTGCTTATCATGGTTGAAGTTATCAGCTTTGAACCACAATGCGTATGAATAAGACTTACCTCTTTGAACGTCACCAGGGATGCGGAACATCTTAGGATCATTGATTACCAAACCATGAGAAGCCTTACCTTCACCCAAACGAGCGTCGTAGGTGTAAGTAACGGGCTTGGTGGTCTGCTCCATTGACTTGTTTGCTGTGAGCGAGTTGATGTGAGGAACAGCACCAGTAGCTTCTGGTGTAATCTTCACCTTACCACGTGTTGTGGTTGACTTACCCTTACTATCAACAACAACGAGGTCGTAAGTTCCTTCCTGCTCAACCTTGAATGTAGCACTTGTACCATTTTCCACGGTTGCAACAGTAGCTCCCGTCACAGAGTTCTTCAATGTCCATGACTTTGCAGCAGGCACCATCTCGTCAAGATACTTCAATGTGAACTCCTCGTTCGGCTTGATGACTGGGCGGTCAGCAACTACGTCGCTTAATGGCTGGTCATAATCAACTGTTTGATAGTTAGACCATACGATCGCTGAACCCTGCTTACCATCAGGGGCAACGGCACGCACTCCGAAGCGGCATTCACGCTTGTCGGCACCTGACAACATAGGTGCATCTACAACGTAAGCAGCCCATGAAGTTGTGGCGGTAAGGAGCTTTTCTTCCTGTCCTTTCTGCTGGAAGTAGATCTCATAATACCATGTGCCAACCTCATCATTATAGGTCTTCTCCCAGTCTTTCTCCTCCTTTGAAGCATACTGCAACTTAAAGTCACAAGCATTGTAACGCCCACGGAGCACCTGTACTTGCTTAATGGTAGGAGTAACAGTATTGAATGATTGTGCCTTATTACGCAATGCCATCTCACCAACATGGAGCTGATAATCAGCAGGACTATTCTCTACAACAAGTCCCATCATAGCCACCTTATCACCTGCAGCAAGCCCAAGTTCGGACGCCTTAACGGTGAATGTGCTCCATTTACCTGCTGTCTCTGTAGCTGGTAAATCAACTTGTTTATAGTCAGTAGTATGATCCTTCAATGCAACAAAGAGTTTCGCGTGTGACTCTGTACCCTTCAATGTCTTATAGGTAACCGAGAACTCATAGTCAGGCTGCACCTCAAGCATGGTCTTAAAGAGCTTCACACGAGAGAAGTCTGTCTGTCCGGAGAGTGACAAACAAGAGCCTCCCCAATAAGCATCATCGAACGTTAGCTCTGCTTTCACCAGTCCGTTGATGTTACCACCATTGACTTGGTCGGTGCGATCAGTAATCCACCAACGCCATGTTGGCATGTAGTCTTGGGTATTGAGGTTATACCACTTATGATCAAAAGCAACCTGTCCATCCTTGCGGAAGCTCAATCCGTTACCAAGGTTGAAACGTGAGACAAATGGTATCTGTTGTATGGTTGACTTCGCTGTAAGGAATGTTGCAAGACCGTGGAAGTTCCTTAGGCTCGAGTTAGCCAACGTACAATTCGTTTTGATACCAGGCAGATAACCGGGGTTGTTATTACCTCCACTGAATATCAATTCTTGCTTCTTTAGATAGGCTTTCTGTATCGCTACGTCTGATGTTCCATCGTCGGTTGCACTCTGATGGATGAGACTTTGTGAGTGAGCACCCCAAAAGCCGATAGAGATGTCATTGTTTAGTAATGCACTCCAATGGTCATTCCGCAATGCACGTCCTTGTATATCAAAGCCTGCATAATAGTCGAAGCTACTGCGACCTAAGCTCTTCGCAGTGTTGACAGAACCGCTCAGAAGCCCACCATACCAGTTGTAATTGGCAAAAAGCATATCGGTTGCAATGTGGTCTTTATCACCAAAGATCTTCTTGTTATGGTCACCTAAACCACCATCAAAGTGGATTCCGCCATTATCACCAGTACCATCATACCAGTGTACCTCAAACTTCCAATCAATCTTCTTAGCCTCTTTATGACACTCAACGAAGAAGTTAGTTAGCTCTTCCATTACAGCGGCAGAGGTGTGGAACTCCGAGTTGAAACCGACACCATTGATGCCGTAATACTTCATTAAACGCACGAATGGCGCAGCATACTTATACTTGTCGCCTTGTTTCTGAAGCAGTTTGTACAGGATTTTACCATAGGTATTACCCGCAAAAGGATTAGGATAAACATAAGCACCATAGCCTATTGACATCACGCAACCTACTGACACACCATTCTTATGGGCTACGTCAGTAAGACCGGCAGACGAACGAACCCATGGAGAAGTCCAGTTTCCGTGAATGTCAATGTATGACCAAAGACTGAAGTTATCGCCTTCAAAACAATACCGAGGCAATGCCTTCCACTTAGAGGTAGGGTCATCAAGTGGTGTCCAGAGACACATCTTGCGTTCTGGGTTAACTGCCGGACGTACCTGATAATCACCATCTTTGATACGTTCCAACGGACGAACGCGAGAGATGTAGAACTGATCATCAATCGCACTAACGCCCTGTGGCTGTTTCATGTCTCCTTTCATCCAGGCTTCCAGATAATTAGGGAGATCTTCAAACTTAGCGTCCTGAATGTCTAACGGATGTGTCGGAGTGCGCTGTGCAGTAGCACTCAAACAACTAACCAGAGCCAAGGACGCAAAAAGCGTAAACCTTTTCATGATTTAAATGTTTAGTTAATAATTGGTTTAAGGGGTTATTATTTTAGGTTTTTAAGGGGAGTTATTTTGAGAAGTGAACAGAGTTTTGAGAAGCAAAGGGAGATACTTTCATTTTATTGGACTCCCCTCACTTCTCAAAAAACATCTTATCTGCAGATTAACTTAACGGTACGAAGTGTCTTACCATCCTTCTTTACGTTTACAATGTAAACGCCTTGAGCACCAAGATGGAGGCGAACATTATCGGCACCATTGACTGATAGACTCTTACCAGCTACGAGCTGACCATTTGTAGAGTAGATCTGAACAAGATAGTTACCCGCTGTTTCAATGTCGAGTAATACATCACGATCAACTGAATAAACCTTCATGTCAGCAGCCTCAGTACCATTGATACCTGTTGGATCAGCCTTCACCTTGATTACCTTGAAGGTGCGAGTATCTGAACCATGAGCATTCTTCAATGTCAAAGTTACCTCATAATCGCCTGGTTTAGCATACTTCAGTTTAGCACTACCAGCGAGGTCGTTACCTGATTTCTCTATGATGGTTGCCTTCTTTGCTGCCCACTCTGCGGTTGTAGTAACCTTGAAGTTACCTGTAACGAATGGACTACCAGCATCGTAAGTAGGTGCATCTGGCACAAATCCTGCAACACCCTCACCTACTCCAGCACGTAGTTCACCATGAGCCAACTTAGCTGAACCAACCTTACTAACAAAGTAGTTGTCACCATCAGCATTGTCTTCAAAGTTCCAATAAGCCTTCAAACCGTCTTCATTGATGTCGGTTGACATCATAGACTTTGTGGCATCGGCTTCAGAGAGATACTTATTATAGAACTTAACATCGTCTACCGTGGCATTCATTGCAGCTGTTTGATGACGTCCGAGACTGATGCCGAGAATATTAGTATCCCACCAACCATTGTTAGCAAATCTATGAGGGCATAGACCTGTACCATTAGTACCATTGTCCCAAGTAGTAGCTTCAGCCTGTTTACCATTGATATAGAGCATAGGTTTGGTTGTTGTTCCATCACCATCCATAGCCAATGTAAAGTGTGTCCAAGCACCTGGAACGAAGTCAACCTTCCAACGTTGTTTGTACTCTGGAGAGCCACCACCATTCTTTGCACGTAGTGTTAACTCGTAGATACCAGTGTTTGGATCATATGTAGACCACATTGTTCCCCAGTGATTCTGTGGCCAGCCAATACCTGGACTACGCATATCAATTATCTGAGTACCACCAGAGAAGCTATTGAACTTCACCCAGAAAGCAAGTGACCAAGGCTGATTGTTATTTGTCAGACCAAGGTCGGAAACCTTAACAGCAATAGGTTTTTCAAGTGCCTTGATAGCTCTTGAGCCGGCACCGTCAGCCTTCTTACCCTCGTACTTCATTGTCACTTCCGCATTTGGAAGAACTTCGATAGAAGTTGTCTGATCGTTGGCAGTTAGAGAGTTGATATGTGGTACAGCACCGACAGCATCAGAAGTAATCTGAATGTAGTTAGAGTATTTTACTTCCTTATTGACGCGATGTCCATTCTCTTTAACCATACCTGTAAGCACAAGGTCATAGAAGCCCGTATCGTTTAAGCCACTAACATGGATCTCCTTAGTGTTGTCACTGCTTGCAACAACATTCCCATTATGCTCAATCTTCCAGTTTCCTGCCTCATGACGTGGGTCTACATAAGCTACTGTAAACTCTTCGTTAGGTTTGATGATAGACTTATTAGCCTTGATTTCATCATTATATTCGTACTGAGTAAAGATAGAGTGTTGCTCTGTGCCCCATGCTATGTCACTCTCTTTCTTCATATCAAGAGATACGGCAGAAACACCGAACTTAATCGTACCCTCGCCCTCAAGATTAACCGGAACAGAGTAGTACATACCTGCCCAAGAGGTTGTAACACCCATCAAGATAGGATCTCCATTACCCTGCTGTGCCCAGAGTTTGAAGAGAGAAGTCTTCACATCGGTATTGTAGCAAGGCTCACCTGTAGCTTTGTTGTTAGGCATGTTGAAGATGATCTTACCATCAACACCATTCTTTGCAGAGTGCAACAAGGTGGTAGATACTACCTCTGGCTTTGCTGGTTTCTCGAATGTACCACGTACAATAGAGAACTCACCAAGATAGAGATTAAGGTTACTTGCATTCTCCATCTTCAATGCAACGAGTGCAAGGTGCTTGTTAGCTAAGGTGCCATCAACGGTGATAGTCTTCTCTACCCACTTATCTTCATCTGTCTCATCAGAAGCATTCAATACCTTATAATCATTCTCGGCACTTACATTATCCTTTGTTAAAAGAACCAAAGAAGCATCTGACTTACCAGCCTTCACCTTATAACGGAAGGTGATCTTATCGCCTGACTTCAACTCAAAATCGGTCTTGAAGAGGTGGAGATACTCCTTAGGAGTGTTACCAAAGATGCGTACAGTAGAACCACCAAGATAAGCATCATCCCATACAAACTCGGCATCTAAGCCTGTTCCATCATCTGGGACATCAATAGGCTGACGACCTAATAACTTGGTAGCAAACCACCAACGCCATGTTGGTAAGTAGTCCTGTACACCAACGTTAACCCATGGGCGGTCGTTCTTACGCTGTCCATCGTAATTAAAGAACTTACCATTACCAAGGTTGAAGTGGGTAATGAATGGCTCTTCTGTTAAATCCCATGACATTGAACTACGCGCTGTCATCATAGCAGACATACCTGCAAAATCAAAGTTGTCAGCGTTGTAATTCAAACTGTTATTGATTTCAAGGTTGTTAACAGGGTTACGTGAGCCACTTGAGAACCAACGCTCTGTACGCAACATATAGGTGCGTTGCTTGGTTTCAGGGTCACTTCCCTTCTCACCACGGCTCTCAAAGAACATGTTCTGAGAGTGAGCACCCCACAAGCCAATAGAGATTGGATAGTCCTTCAACAATGTCCAACGAGGCATTGAGTGTGGTTCACCACCTTGCATATTGATACCTGCATAGAGATATAATGGGTCACGATGGATTTCCTTAGCTTTCTCTACTGAGTTCTTCAATAACCATGAACGATTCCAATTGTAATTAAAGAATAGCGAAGCAGCCTCTTTACCAGCCTCACCAAAGATACTCTTGTTATTATCTGTCAATCCCTGGTCAAAATTGATACTGCCATTCTCTTGTGTACCATCATACCATACATTCTCAAAAATAGGGTTGATAGGCTTCATAAGCTTATTCAAGTTAACGTGTAAGTCCCTAATTGCCTTAGTTGTCCTACCACGGGTATAAGTCTCATAATACTCTGAGTTATAACCGAAACCATCATAACCAAAGTAATTCATATAGGCTGCTGCCTTGTTAGCATCAACTTTAGAGAGGGTTTCTAAAGCTGATTTCCAATTACCCGACAAGTTCGCATTAGGAATACCAGCAACCGATGTTACAGGCACACCATTCTTATGAGCAACGTCAAGCAGCGCAGCTGGAATACGACCTAAGCCACAGTTCCAGTCACCCCAATGGGTAACGTAAGGCCACATTGAGAACACCTCGGAATCGAAGACACCATCAGGAAGAGCATTCTTGCTCGGCACGTTCCATGGCAACCAAGCTATAAGTCGCTTATCATTCTCCGCTGTAATGTTTGTTCTTACCTGTGTATCAGCATTGCGGAAACGCATCTTTGGCTTCACACGAGAGATAAAGAAGTTGTCATCATCAGTAATCTTTGGGCTGGTTTTTGACCAATCTCTCAATTTTGAGGGGAACTGTTGTGACTCGAATCCCCACGAGATGTAGCCATCCTTTAGTTCCTGCGCCATAAGCGTAGAAGGAGCCAAGCAACAGCCCAAAAGGAGCAAATTTAATTTCTTCATAAATAATTTAAGTTTTACGTTTATTGATTAGGTTTTCTATTAAAGACTTGTTTTCCTATGCCTCACCATCAATTTTTTCATCATAGAAGATGGATGAGGGCATCGGTTTGTACCATAAAATAGAATAAGGCTAACCAACTTGTAGTGTGCAAGTCAGTTAACCTTATTCCGTTTTTATTACTTGATTGCTATCTTCTGTGTGCGGATAACATTCTTATTCAACATCTTAACAAGGTAAACACCTGGTACTAACTCGTTTGTATTGAACGCCTTTGGCTGAACCATACTCTTGATAGTCTGACCATCAGCAGAGAAGATCCATGCACGCTCAACATTGCTAAAGTTAACCTTACCATCGGCAACTACAACTGAAGAAGCCGCACCGGCATTAGCTGTCTCAATGTTAGTTGAACCACCTTCAAGCATCTCTGGCTGGTCTGCTGTGCCCTTATCGTGGGTGTCAACCTTACTGCCACGAGCCTTATTTGTACCTGTGATTTCCACGTCGAAATCGATAGCAAAGCCCTTATTGAACTTACCCGTTGGGGTCAAACCACCCTGGAACCATGCGTCACAGAATACGAGGCGGATACGACTCTTACCCGGTTTAGCATCCTTAGGAACGGTGAACTCGTATGTATTAAGCTGTTGTACCTGTTCTGGAACACCAGCACGAACCTTACCAAAGAAGACTACACACTCGCCAGACTCTGGCTTTTCAGAGAGGTTATCAGGATTGAACTGATGGTCACCATCAAAGTCCATCCATGCTTTACCCATACAGTAACGGAGGTCATCATGCGTTCCATCAGGATAATCTTTTGCTTCACGACCCTTAATCTTCACCGTAACTTTTGCGCCTTGAGCCACTACCAATTTATGATTAGTTGCGTCAACATAGTTGGTTTCATTACCAGCAGGACCAGAAGCAGTGTAGTCTATGTTCTGTGTACCGCCCTCTGTCTGGAACTTCTCAACATAACGAAAACGCTTTGCAATGGCAGCACCAGCTGCAGCATTATCGAGTTCTACGGTTCCATACTCCTCTTCTTTCGCAGCAGGAAGCTCTGATTGATTAGCACGAGGTACTTCTTTCCATACTACCTTAGAGTATGTCTTGAGGTCAGTTCCTACTGAACGAACACCGATAAATGGCTTATCATTTACACTTGTAAACTGAATGTTAGGAACGAAAGTAGCCCACTGTGAAGTACGACCGATCTCTGAAACAGTTCCGTTCTGTCCATTCTTATAGAGAATCTCGAAGTGATCAATGTTTGCATCATCGTTATATACGATTGGAGCCGAGCCTGATTCCTTATCAATACCCCATACAGCCTTTACAGAAAGAGAGGTCTTGGTCTCTTCCTTCACTTGGATGGTCAGATCCTTAACATTTGCTGGTGTGGCAGTCACGTCATCATTGATTTCGAGCTTACCAACAAGAACTTTATAGTTAGCATCTGGATTATTTACACGCAAACCGATACGATCAATCTTCTGATTAGTAGTGATATCATTCAGTTCTACACGTTTTTCTGTCCAATTACTATTCTCTGTTTTACCCAGTTCGTATGCTTTCCAAGCACCATTCACACGTACAATCAAAGAAAGTTTAGAGTCTGTTGTTCCCTCTTTACCAGTCTTAATAGCAACCTTAGCTACGACCTTACCCTTAGAAGGGGTGAGGTTAGTCTTATAGAGAACAACGTCTGTTGGACCTGCATTGCTTACACCTTTCAAGCTCAAGCAAGCACCACCTGTATAGGCATCTTCGTTTGTCAAAGATGGTTGAATAGCTGTGCTTGCAGTCTCTGTACCTGCATTAACAACCAACCAACGATAGGTTGGAACAACGTCCTGACTACTCATGTTATACCATGAGCCAGCTGTTTTCTTACCTTTATAATTATAAAGTTCGCCATTACCCATGTTGAAGTGAGTTGCAAAAGGTAGTTTTCCAGAAATGGCAGTACGCTCTGGAATCCATGAAGCAAGACCTGCAAATGTTTTCAATGGAGGTGTGCTACCTTGTGCCTCAACCTCATTACCATAGTCTCTAATCTCTGGGCGTAACAAAGGATTACGATTACCACCAGAGAAAGCACGCTCTAAATACTCTTGATAATTAGACATACGCGACAAAGCATCACCACCTGTATTATAGCTCCAGAAGCGACTTTCTGCATGTTCACCCCATAGGCAGATACCACAACGCTTAGCATCGTCATTCTTATTGAGGCTGTTCCAACTTCTGTTCATACTAACAATCCATACACCAGCATATAGACCATCAGCAGAGTTCATTGTCCTCTCTGCTTCTCTTACAGAGCTGTCCATAGAACGACTGAAGTCATTACCATCGTAATTCAACATTACTTCAGAGATACGATGATCAGGGTCTTGTCCCCACATAAACTTTGAAGTATAGTCTGTTAGACTTGAGTTCGTTGTATAATACATGATTTTGAAATCATTGAACCCTTCATCCTTTGCAATCTTATAAAGCTCCTGATGGAATGCTACATTGTCTCGATTCTTATACTTGGTTGTATTTTCCCAGTTATAGTTGATACCATCGAAACCGAGGAAGCGCATGCAGTTGATGATTGCATGTGTATAACGGAAGTTACCATCTTTATTGCGTTTCATGATGAAAGTAGCCCAACTATCAGCTGCAGAACCAGTCGTATGATCGAAGAACTTGATACCAGCAAAGATGCTTGTACCATTGCGGTGCGCAGCATCAGCCCATGAACCCGGAGCCTGGAAAAGCCCGTAGTTCCATGCACCAAATAGGTTGGTATAGTTCCACATAGAGAAGTTATCATTCGCAAAAGTCTTTGATGGATAACCGCCGAGGTTCTTTCCAGCACCGCCGGGGATATTCATAAAGAGGTTACGCTTCTCGTATGTGCCTTTGATAAGACGGTCTTCACGCGACTCAATAGCACGTTTCTTCACGTGAGAACGAATGAATTCCACCTCGTCTTTAATGCCCCATTCCTTCAGATCAGCATCTGTTGGATACTTCTTCCCTTGGTCTGCGAGCTTTGCAAAATGCTCTAACAAGACTTGATCGCTAAGCTTAGAAAGATCATAAACTTGCGTTGAAGCAGTTGGAGAATAGGTTTGTGCATTAGCACCAACAGGTGCCATTGTCATCATGGCTGCAATGAGCCATGCACTAAGAGTAATTTTTTTATTCATATAATTTAGGCTTGGTTATTAGCTTTCTATAATTTGATTCCCAGCAGAGAGCCGATTCATGCTCTCTGCTAAGACGTTGTTTCAAAATAACGATACGATTAGAAGTTAGGAGTCAACTTATCCCAGAAGAGGCGAGTTGCCATCTTGTCTTGACCACCCAAGGCAGGAATACCAGTATTGTCAACATCCTGCTTGGTAGCAATATCACTTGTTCCAGGGAATGGCAAACGGCGCATAATGTCACCAGGATGCAAACTACCGTCAGCCTCATCAATGTTAAGAACAGGCAACATACGTGGGAAGCCAGTGCGACGAAGGTCTACCCATGCCTCGAAACCATTAGGATATGTGGCAAGATACTTCTGTGTGATAATCTTCTCAAGTTTGGTTTCTTGAGAGTCACCATCATTCCACTTCACACCAACATGGATAGGAGAAGCAGCGTCAGGGGTATCACCCGTAGGATCCTTATAGACGTAAGCAACAGGATTCTCTTGCTCCATGTACTTATGAATCCATGCGTCATACCAGTTGACACCATGCTGACCTGCAGGTCCTTCACCGTCATTCGACTTCATTTCTGGGTCTTCGCAGTTACCATGAAGAATACCTTCCTCATAGAAGTGCTGTGGTGTTCCGCCCATGTTCCAACCACGAAGTGCACCTTCAGCACGTAGGAAGCAAACCTCTGCATACTTCATAAGATAAAGCGGAGCAGTGGTGAAGTATTGTTCATTCAACTTACTGAATGCGATGTACTGGTTCTCATCGTAACCTTGTCCCTCACCTGGGTGTGTACCTGTACGTATACCACAAATACGAGTATTTGCTGGTGTCGTCTCACCCGTCTTGTTGTTCTTAATTACGTTATCGTTCTTCTTAAAGAGGTATTTCAACCATGGGTGATCGAAGGTCTTTAAGGTTATCTCCATCGTTGCACTCATACGAGCATCACCCCAATTCTCTACTCCTGGCAATGGATGACTGAATCCCATCACACCCGGACGGATAGAAACACTCTGAGACTCATTCTCAATGACACCATCAGTAACAGCCTCTTCCGCTAACTTCTGTGCACGAACTGGGTCGCTCTTTACCATGTGCATGGCAATACGGAGCTTCAAAGAGTTTGCGTAACGAGCCCACTCCTTCAATGTTCCGTCAGCAGTTCCACCATTGTTCATTACTACGAAGCGTTCAACGAAAGCGTCCTTAATCTTCTGCTTATAAGCTGCTGGCTTCTGATCGAAGTAATGGAAGCAAGCAACAGCGGTGTCAAGGTTGGCAATAACATCATTGTAAACATCCTCCACCTTATTATATGTATAAGGACCAACCTGTAAGTTCGTCTTCAACTCACGATAGGGCATTGGACCATAAACGTCAGCAACTTCTACAGCTTGCTGATTGAAAAGTGTCAAGTAAGCAGCCTTCAGCTCTGGAATAGCATTGATTTTCTCGTTATTCAAGATAGGTACAAGACTCGTCTTCATCTCTGTGAATGAACCCCATGCACCACCATAACACTTTTGATCAATAGCGTAAGATGATGCCAAACGAATCTTTGAATACTGGAAGAAGGTGTGTGGAACGACAGAATACTCTGCATAGTTGTCTACACCGAGAGAATACTGGTATTGATAAGCATGTGGACCTGGGTTCTCACCATTCTTACCTCCACGCATAGAGAACTGTCCACCAACACCTGCATCGAGCAAATCTTGCATAGCAGTCAATGCTGCACCAGCAGCCGCTGCATCAGTAGCTTGACGGAAAGGAATCTTATCCACATCACCACGGCTGGTAACTTTCTCAACGTTCTTAGTTGTTGAGTTGAACTCATCACCAGGGTTATCATAGTCGAGGCATGACTGTAAACCGAATGTAGGCAATGCCATCGCCATGAGTACGATTATATGTTTACTTTTCATTACTTTATTCTTTAGATTGTTAGTTTATTGATTTTCCTTATCTATAGAGAGTAGGAGTAAAAAGAGAAAGTACACGTAAAGGATAACATCTCTAATCCCTTCGGTTATCAAAGAAGTTTCGCAATCAGCACTATTATCTTAACTTCTTTCACTCCCTTTCGCCCCTTTAACTCCTAAAAACTCTCTTTCTCTCTTAGAAATTAGCCTTCACAGAGAAACCGAATGAACGTGATGATGGCATATTGAAGCTCTCAAATGCTCCGAGACCATTCTGTGTAGAGAGTGATACATCTGGGTCTGTTGGTGCATCCTTATACAGGAAGAACAGGTTACGAGCAATGAATGAGAGTGTCAAGTTGCGGTTCATACCGAAAACATCACGGAAGGTGTAACCCAATGATAGCTCACGGAGACGGAAGTTAGTACCACTATAGAGGTAGCTTGATGGGTTGCTTGAAGCACCCAATGCCTGATAGTAAGCCTGTATTGGAACAATGCGACCACTACCATCATTCAGTACCATTCCCGGAACATTACCATAGTCTTTAGCAACAATATTGTTCTTCTCTGCTGCTAAACGTGCATCTGCTGTACGCTGTGAAGCACCGATGTAATCAAGATAAGACTCTGTCAATGAGAACACCTTACCGCCGATACGACCATTGATAAGTACTGAGAGCTGGAAGTCCTTATAGTTAAATGTGTTTGTCCAACCCATCTGCCACTTAGAATTCATATTACCGAGATAACGGTCATTAGAGCCTGTCTTATCAAATGTTGGCTCACCCTTAGCTGTCAAGACGATGTGACCATTGGCATCACGCATGAAGTCGCCAGCGTAAATATCACCAATAGAGCCACCCTTCTGATAAACAACTTTAGCCTCACCTACTGTCTGCTGATACTTACGAGAGGTTCCGTCCTTATCGTAACCCGTCTCAAGAATCTTGTTATCATTGAATGAGAGGTTGTAAGAAGTACGCCAACGCAAGTCCTTACCGAGCTTGAAGTCGTAACCGATAGTGGTTTCAAAACCTGTATTACGAACCTTTGCAGAGTTCAACAATTCAGTGTTACCACCAAGAGAACCCAACTCCATATATAGATGTCTTACCACCGTATTATAGAAAGTGAAGTCGAAACTCAAACGATTATTGAGGAATAATGACTCAATACCCGTCTCGAAAGAACCCGTCTCCTCTGGTACTGGAGCAAAGTCAAGTAACTTGTTACCAGAAAGCGCACCTGTCTGAAGGTTGCGACTCATAGCACCGTATGCCTTATTTGGTATAGAGTTACCTACAGAAGAGTAAGATACACGATATTTCAAGAAGTTAATCCAATCTGGCAACTTAACCAACTGGCTAACAATAGCATTCGCACCGATACCAAAGTAACCGTAGTTATCAGTGTTGATCTTACCTAACTGCTTGAAGTAACGGAACGGACGATACCAGTCACGACGATAAGAAGCATCGAGATAGATCGTCTCTTTCCAACCTAATTGCGTAGTGAAGAGGTAAGAACGATCCCAGTTAGAACTCTTTGATGTACTGGTTGCGCCATAGCCACCGGCACTCGTTTCAAAGTAGTTAACCATAGTTGGGAGCTTACGCATCAAGCGATCATAATAGGTTGCAACAACGTCTGTACTCTTTGTTTCACCCTTGATGGTATGACCAACGAAACCTGCTGTTGCAGAAACAGAGTAGTCTCCGAAGGCTTTATTATATGATAAAAGGTAATCGGTATAGAACTCTGTTGTCTTCTCATCTGAATCCCAAAGGCGACCGTAGTCTTCCATTGATGCTGGTAAGAAGGTAGTTGCATAACGTGTAGCGTGGTTCTTGAAGCGAAGTTGACTGTAGTTGACACGTGCCTGGAAGGTCAAACCATCATAGATATCAACATTTGCTTGCAATGTACCAAAGAGGCGGCTCTCCTTCTGCTGACTGTTACCCATGTTCAACAACCAGTATGGGTTATTGTTTGGATGTGAGAGGAATGCCCATTCCTGCTGTGGACCTGTTAAGGTTGTACGCTGTCCTGCAGCCCAAGTAAAGTTTTTACCATCCAACTTATAATATGATGATGGATTAGACAACCACTTTCCTTCTGCATTTACATAATGGTCGCGATAATATTCCATATCGATATTCTGTGGTGCAGTGTACAAGTGATACAATGGGTTACCAACCGTACCACCACCCGGACGGTTTCTTGTCTTCGTCTCAGTATAGTTCATTGAAGCATCGATGTGAAGACGCTTAAAGAAGTTATAAGTCTGTCGGAAGCTGATAGAATTACGATTGTAGGAGTTGTTACGCATCATACCTGTTGCGTGGCTATTGGCTACTGAAACATAGGTACGTGATGTCTCAGTTCCTCCTGATAGTGAGATAGAATTGTTAGTGGTTACACCTGTACGGAAGAAGTTGTCTACATCATTTACAGTGCGATTACGCAAGTGTACGTCATGACGGCGTGCCATGATGGGTGCCCCCGTCATAGCATCGGTACCAATCTGCTCTGGTTCATAACCTACCCAACGATCGTCTAATGGAGAACGAACGATGAGATCGTTATCAGCACGATCTGCCACTTTACCTCCCCAGTTATTCAATGACAATGCACCTGTTGCTGGGTCGTATGTTGAACCGTATGTCTTTTGAATCTTTGGTGTCAATAGTGGAGAATCGAAAGTGATGTTAGAGGTAACATTGATATCCACCTTTCCTTCACGACCACGCTTCGTTGTAATCATGACAACACCATTGGCTGCACGCGAACCATACAACGCAGCAGCATTAGCACCCTTGAGGACGTTGATTGACTCGATGTCATCTGGGTTAATCAATGATAATGGGTCAGAACCTTCGGACATACCTGTTGAACCGAAGCCTTCACCACTCATACCCTGCTGACCACGAATACCATTACTCATTGGCACACCATCAACAACAATCAATGGCGAACTGTTACCAAGGATAGAACGGTTACCACGAAGAACGATCTTCGATGCACCACCGGCACCACCAGCACTTGGTGTAATCGTGATACCAGCTACCTTACCTTCAAGAGAGTTTGCGGCATTAGGATCCTGTACCTTCATAAGATCCTCAGCCTTCACTTGCTGGGTTGCATAAGTAAGTGATTTCTCCTTTCTCATAATACCCATTGCAGTCACAACCACCTCATTCATGGTGTTAGTCTCTTCTTTCATGGATACGTTAAGGGTTGACTTACCAGCCACAGGGATGGTCTGCGCAGTGTAACCAATGTACGAGAAGACAAGCTTGGCATTAGGTGTTGTGTTGAGAACGAAGTTACCATCAATGTCGGTAACAGTACCATTTGTGGTACCCTCAACCATTACGGTTGCACCAATAAGTGGTTCACCCGCAGAGTCAACAACTTTACCTGTTACTTTGTGATTACCATTCTGTTGCACTGACTGCACAGAGGTTGCTTGAACAGTACTGCTGTTAGCATAAACATTCGTTGAAGCCAACGACAGAGCACATGCAAAAGCAGCTGAGAAATACAGGTGCTTCTGCTTTGATTCTTTAAAGAATTTCATTAGGTTTAGGCTTTTAAACATTATTATTTAATATTCCTTTTCAAATGCTCAAATGGAGGATTCAAACACTTCCGTAGTTTATCTACATTTGTGTCTGATTCTATTACACCTTATATATATAAGGGATTTCACTGATTCAGATTATCCACTTATATTTTAAATACGGAACTTTTCGTCTTAGGTCTTGTTCACGTTAGGTTGTTATTAGGGTTACTTATCACTCTTCCATCACTCTGTAATCATACTCACAACAGTTTATCTGCACATAATAACAGACTGACAATCAAAGAGATACTTATAACATCACCTTGTATTGTATAGGTTTGTTTAATCCTCACGAGTACAAAATTAAGAAAATAATGGTAATAACAACACACTTTCCTTAGCTATTTAACTATTATAAGTATTTTTAACTATACAAGAGCATACAACTAATAAGCTGCTTACATATCCACTCCTCTACCCTATCAAAACACAAACTAAATTTAAATTTAAGTTGCTGTCACTTTTAACATTTACTGTAACTAACTCATTACTAAGCTTTTGCTATACTCAAAAGGGTGACAGGAGTGACAGCAAAAAAGAAAAAGAGGAATCAGTCCAAAATCCCTCACAGCCTCACCCCCAACCCCTCTCCGAATGAAGAGAGGAGTGAAGAGTACCATTAACAACAGAACAAATTACTCGTCCACCTGCCCACTCGTGAACTTGTCAACTTACTCCAACAACTCGTCGACTTGTCAACTTATTCACTCGTCGACTTGACCAACAACTCATCCACCTGTCTACTCGTGAACTTGTCAACTTACTCCAACAACTCGTCTACTTGTCAACTCGTTCACTCGTCGACTTGACCAACAACTCACCCACCCGTCTACTCATGAACTTGTCAACTCGTGGACTTGTCGACTTGCACACTCATCAACTTGCACACAAACCTTTATAAAAAAGAAGTAAAATTTGGTTGTTTGTTTTTTTTGCTGTATCTTTGCACTCGCAAGACCGCCGATATGGCTCAGTTGGTAGAGCAACGCATTCGTAATGCGTAGGTCCCCGGTTCGAGTCCGGGTATCGGCTCCATTGCGGAATTAGCATATCGGTAGTGCACGGGCTTCCCAAGCCTGAGAGGCGGGTTCGATTCCCGTATTCCGCTCAACCCTTTTCTCCACTGGAAAACATTGATCCGCAAGAATCTTACTCATTGTCAGCTTATATAGCAGAAAGTGTTATTTATATCAGACAATCAATTTGTTTGATATAAACGGATCGTTTATCTCTTACAAAAGATATAGATGATAATAACGATAGAAGAAGTATCTAATTTTAGTTTTAGGCATTGCAAAGAGGAGAAAGAATAGTATTAAAGCATACAAAAAGAGGACTCCTATAAAATAGGAATCCTCTTTGTGCGCCCTTAGGGACTCGAACCCTAGACCCACTGATTAAGAGTCAGTTGCTCTACCAGCTGAGCTAAGGGCGCATGCTAAGCGATAGTTCTGGGTCAAAAAACTATTAGTTGTGCGCCCTTAGGGACTCGAACCCTAGACCCACTGATTAAGAGTCAGTTGCTCTACCAGCTGAGCTAAGGGCGCTCATTTCGCTTTTGCGAGTGCAAAGGTATTGTTTTTTAATGAACTGACCAAACTTTTTTGAGTTTTTTTTTGACGTTAGCTGTGATAGAGAAGATTAATGTTAAAACCTCCCCCACCCCTCCCAAGGAGGGAAGAAGTAGCCTCACCCCCGCCCCCTCTCCGAATGTTAAGACCCCAGCCGGTCTCCCCGACGAAGAAAGAAGTAGCCTCACCCCCGCCCCCTCTCCGAATGGAGAGGGGAGTGAATACTTCTGGTTGCAAACAAAGGGGGCATTTCTTCGATGTGAAGAGAGGCTCTCTTCATTGCAAGGAAACGCCCTCTTCAAAGCGAAGAAGGCGTCTCTTTGTTTTTAGTTCTGCTGTTCCAGCTAACGAGGCATAGCCTCGCTACACTCCGACTATACACCACTTCGTATGCAAACAACTCCGTTTACACCCCTCTCCATTCGGAGAGGGGACGGGGGTGAGGCTACTTCTCCCATTAAAAGAGTTGCCAACCAGTAGGGACAGACGCCCTCGTCTGTCCGCCAAAGCACAGCAAATAAAAGCCTCCCCAAGCCCCTCAGAAGGAGGGGATGTAGCCTAACGGGATACCATATAAGGGAAAATGGGCGGACAGACGAGGGCGTCTGTCCCTACAGGTTCTCCATAGTTTCCAACAGAACAAACAACTTGTTAACTCGTCAACTATCAACTCGTCAACTCTACCTAATCACAATTTTGAATTATGAACTTTGAATTTTGAATTTAAGGAGCATGTTCATTCTGTCTAAAAACACGCTGATATATGAATCTTTTTGTTACCTTTGCAGATAGAACGATAATTGGTTTGTATGACAAACCACGATAGATTAATGATATAAATACAAAAGAATGAAACCTACATTATTACTCCTTGCGGCTGGAATGGGAAGCCGCTACGGTGGTCTCAAGCAACTCGATGAGCTCGGACCCAATGGTGAAACCATCATGGACTACTCTATTTACGATGCCATTCAGGCTGGTTTTGGTAAGATTGTGTTCGTTATCCGCAAGGACTTCGAGGCACAGTTTCGCAAGCAGGTACTATCTAAGTATGAAGGACATATCCCTGCCGAGTTAGTCTTCCAAAGCATTGATGCACTGCCAGAGGGCTTCTCTGTACCTGAAGGACGTGAGAAACCATGGGGCACCAATCATGCTGTTTTGATGGCAAAGGACGTTATCAAGGAGCCTTTCTGCGTCATCAACTGCGACGATTTCTACAATCGTGACTGCTTCAAGGTCATTGGTAAGTTCCTTGCCGACCTCCCCGAAGGTGCTAAGAACAAGTATGCTATGGTTGGATTCCGCGTTGGTAACACCCTTAGCGATAATGGAACTGTGGCGCGCGGTATCTGTTCTACGAATGCAGAGGGTAACCTCACAACGGTTGTGGAACGCACCGAGATTGAACGTCGCGACGGCGAAGTGAAATACAAGGATGAGCAGGGTGAATGGGTGGCAGTGAGCGATAACACACCTGTCTCTATGAACGTATGGGGCTTCACACCTGATTACTTCGATTATAGCGAGGCTTATTTCAAGGAGTTCCTATCGGATCCGAAGAATATAGAAAACAAGAAGGCGGAGTACTTCATACCGCTGATGGTGAACAAACTCATCAACGATGGCACTGCAACAGTGAAGGTGCTCGACACGACGAGCAAGTGGTTTGGCGTTACATACGCTGCCGATCGTGAGAGTGTCGTTGCGAAGATTCAGTCGTTGATAGACGATGGTACTTACCCAGCTAAGCTATTTTAAACAATGAGGACATTGAGGATGTGTGAATCATGCAAGCTACAGGAGGCACGCATCCTCATGTCTAATAGATTCTTTCTATCCGAGTCTTACTCCTTGAGATAAGGCTCTTTTCACCCCAATCCATCTAAAAGAAGAACAACACACAATGGATTTAAACCTATTAAAAGAGGAGGAACTCGCCTCGTTGCGGCAGTTGCTTACCACTGCAAAAAATATTGTTATCTGTGCTCACAGAGCTCCCGATGGAGATGCCATGGGCTCTTCTCTGGCATGGATGGACTATCTGAATGGGACAGGAAAAACCAACGTGAAGGTGTGTATGCCTGATGCTACACCCGATTTCTTACATTGGTTGCCAGGTAGCAACGCTGTCATTCGTTATGACCGACGCCCTCGTGAGGTGGAGCGAATCTTTAAAGAGGCTGATCTGGTGTGTTGTCTCGATTTCAACCAGCCCTCCCGTGTGGATGCAATGCAGGAGGCATTGGAATCGTCCGAAGCCCCTCGTTTACTCATCGACCACCACTTGGATCCTGATGAAGGGTGTGCGCTGGCTATCTCCCGACCGGATATGTCGAGCACAAGTGAGATTGTTTTCCGCCTCATCTGTCAGTTAGATGGATTCGAGACGATGACCCGTCAGTGTGCTGAATGTATATATTGCGGTATGATGACAGACACCGGTGGCTTCACTTATAACTCTTCCCGACCAGAGATCTACTACATAATTGGACAGTTACTAACGAAGGGGATTGATAAAGATGAGATTTATAACCGAGTGTTCCACAACTATTCTACGAATGCACTACGCCTTCGCTCGCATATTATTCTTAATAAGATGAAGGTCGTTGAGGAGTTACATGCTTCGTATTATACGGTGACGAAGGAGGATATGACGCAATTCCACTTTGTCAAAGGAGACATGGAAGGACTCGTGAACATACCTCAACAGATCAAAGGACTTAAACTCAGTATATCGTTAAGAGAGGATACTGAGAAGCAAAACACCGTCTTGGTGAGCCTAAGGTCATGTAACGGGTTCCATTGTCAACCCATGGCTACAAAGTTCTTCAATGGTGGTGGGCATGCAGATGCAGCCGGTGGCAAACTGAATTGTACGCTCGAAGAGGCGGAACAGGTGGTTATCAAGGCGCTTCTCTATTATAAAGATCAATTAAAAACAAAGGTATTATGAACTTGTTAGAACTATCACAAAAGCGCTTTTCAGTACGTAAATTCACTGACGAACCAGTGTCGGAAGCGGACTTAAAGTATATCCTTGAAGTGACACGCATGGCACCTTCGGCAGTGAACAAACAGCCTTGGAAGTTCGTTGTGGTCAAGTCGTCAGAGGCACGCAAGCGTTTGCAGGAATGTTACGCACGTGAGTGGATCAATTCAGCACCGCTTTACATCATTTGTATGAAGGCTGTGGATGCCTGTTGGGTACGCCCCCAAGATGGCAAGTCACACGGAGATATTGACGTAGCCATTGCCACCGAGCACCTCTGTTTGGCTGCTGCTGAACGGGGATTGGGCAGCTGCTGGGTTTGTAACTATAAGGTGGCGAAACTCGCCGAACTCTTCGCTCGCCCTGGATATGAGGCTATTGCGGTGATTCCTATTGGTCACATCGCCCCTGACTGTCCGATAAACGAGAAGAAACGGAAGCCTTTGGAGGAGATTACGGAGATAGTATAACTTAACCTCGCCACGCTTTCTACCTTATTTAACAACTTACACCTTATTATATATATGCGCTTTATTGGAAACCTTCTGTGGTGGCTCTTCGGTGGTCTGGAGGCTGCCATCGGTTACTTCACGGGGAGTCTTGCCATGGCATTAACCATCGTTGGCATCCCTGTCGCTATACAAACTTTCAAGCTCGGATTGCTCTGTTTATGGCCGTTCGGAGCCGAGGTGCATAACACCGACAATACTTTTGGGTGCCTCACTCTGCCCCTTAACATCCTTTGGATTATCTTCGGTGGATTGTGGGCATGGCTTTGTCATGTCTTTTTCGGGCTTCTCTTGGGGATAACCATTATAGGGATTCCCTTCGCAAAGCAGCACTTTAAGATGGCTGGATTATGCCTTGCTCCATTCGGAAAGGATGTTACATTGAACTTATAAAAAACTCTTTATAATTCTTGGTGGAGCCACGAAAAGTCAGTAACTTTGGCGAAAAACATAGGAGGTAACGCCCATGATTACGATAGATAACTTCAACCAAGAATACACGGATCCGATAGAGGAGCAACGAATACGCCATTTCGTTTGCATGGAAATGGGGCGTCGTATCCACCGATATATCAAGGCTATGCGCGGAAGTAAGCAACAGATGTTGCGCTTCGAAGAGCATTTAAAGGACTTATCGTTGGAGGAGAAGGAGGCAGCCATTGCCCATTACATCGACTTGAATCGCAAGGTTATCAAGGGATTAGACATGAAGATCGTCCTTGCTCGTGCTATGGCGAACTATTCTGACACCTTTGCTTACCTCATCACGTTGGTCAATGACAAGCGAAAGATGGTCAGATACTTGAACTTGATACGTGAGATTTACATCAAGTATCACGAGGTCATTGAGCGCAACGGACGCTTTGGTATCCTTGACCATAGGGGTCGCATACTCGTAGAACCTAAGTATGAGTTCCTCCGCACATGCTATGTTTATGTAGACGACTTGCGTACCATGCCGCTTATCGCACAACTGGACGGTAAGTTGGGACTGATCCTCCCTGATGGAAAAGACACCATCGTCGCACCTTTCATATATGACAGTATATCGCTAAGAGACGAACCGCCGTACTTCGAGGCACGCATCGGTGACCGAGAGGTATTGCTTGATACGGACGGAAAGGAGCACCCCAAGAATTGATCCAAACCCTTAATTCCACTCGTCCCCACAAACAACTGAAGGCGTCAGAAGTTCGATTAACAAAACTTCTGACGCCTTCATGCGTATTGTCTAATGCTCTTTTTTAGATCTTCTTCAGCAAGTTTGCCAAGCCATCAAGCTGACTTTGCCATAGATTAATCTTATCGTTGACCTTCTGAACATCAAGGTTTTGATTCAAATCGGGCGTATCACGCTCTTGTTTCAACAAATAGATGTACTGGCTAACAAGCTCCATTTTAGCTTGAACTGTCTTCTTCTTAGGGTAACCACGCTTGTCCACCTCACGTTGGTATTGTGCAGATATATCGTTAATCTTGCGTCCTACCTCTACATACTGGCTCAACCACTGCTGGTAAACAGGGTTTATAGTCTTGTTCTCTAATGGTGTTTTGTTATCCGAACTGCCCACTGGCTCATAAGTGCTCTGCGCCATTACCATTGTAGGAAGGGCTATCAGAGCCATTACCAATAACTTTTTAACTCTCATAATCTTATTCTTTTAAAATCAAAAATACGCTGCAAATATAAGCGAAAAGCCACAAAGAACCAAAGTTTTTTCGTACTTTTGCACAATTCCCAACCATGCTTAAACTTCTTTTAAGTATGTCCGTTGTGTAGAGATAAGATTTATTAAGGTTATGAAGAAGTATATCGAGGTAAAAGGAGCACGGGTGAATAACCTCAAAAACATTGATGTTAAGATTCCTCAAGGCGATTTCGTTGCTATCACGGGAGTGTCGGGTTCGGGCAAATCGTCCCTTGCCTTTGATACACTCTACGCCGAGGGACAACGTAGATACGTAGAGAGCTTGTCGGCATACGCACGTCAGTTCCTTGGGAGAATGGCGAAGCCTGAGGTCGACTTCATCAAAGGCTTGCCCCCAGCAATAGCCATTGAGCAGAAGGTGATAGCACGTAATCCACGTTCAACGGTGGGTACTTCGACTGAAATCTACGAATACCTCCGTCTGCTTTACGCTCGTATCGGGCGCACCTACAGCCCTATTTCGGGCGAGGAGGTGAAGCATCACACCGTTGATGACGTCATCGAACGTGTAAAAACATATCCTGAAGGGACAAAGTTCTGCATTCTCTCGCCTCTACATGTAGTCGAAGGGCGGTCGCAGGAGGCGCAACTGGAGATGGAAATGCAGGAGGGTTATTCTCGTATCTATGTCAACGGCGAGTTCATCCGCATAGAGGATTGGCTCGAAGAACACCCTGTAAATGAGGCTGATAACTCTTCTGAGGATAAGAAAAAACCATTGGAAGAGAAAGAGAAAGCCGAAATCTACCTTGTAATAGACCGTATATCGGTGGAGAACTCAAAGGATGCTCTTTCGCGATTAACCGACTCTTGCGAGACAGCCTTCTATGAGGGAGATGGCACACTACGCCTGATGATACTGCCCGCAAAGCTCACTTACACCTTTTCTACACGTTTCGAAGCAGACGGGATACGCTTTGAAGAACCCAACGACAATATGTTTTCGTTCAATTCACCGCTCGGTGCGTGCCCAACCTGTGAGGGTTTTGGCTCCGTGATAGGCATTGATGAGAAGTTAGTCATACCTGATTCGGGGTTGTCAGTGTATGATGGTTGCGTGCAATGTTGGCATGGTGACAAGATGGAAGCATGGAGGGAGGAGTTCTGCCGACGTGCTGCTCAAGACGACTTCCCCATCTTTAAACCTTACTTCGAGCTTTCGAAGCAAGAGAAGGAGTGCCTATGGAAAGGACTACCAAGCGATCGGAAGAAGGATATACACGACCGTGTCTGCATTGATTCATTCTTCCAAATGGTCAAAGAGAACCAATATAAGATTCAATATCGCGTCATGATGAGTCGTTACAGGGGGAAGACTGTATGCCCAGACTGCCGCGGAACGCGATTAAAAAAGGAGGCTTCGTGGGTGAAGATAGGCGGACGTGCAATCACAGACCTCGTTGATATGCCTATAGTTGAGCTTAAGCAATGGTTTGACAAACTGCAACTTACGGAACACGAAAAGGAAGTTAGCAGGCGACTTATCACTGAAATCACCCACAGATTACAGTTCCTTTTGGACGTGGGATTGGGTTACTTGACCCTAAATCGCCAATCGAACACGTTGAGTGGAGGTGAGAGTCAACGCATTAACCTCACCACCTCGCTTGGATCCTCGCTCGTTGGATCGTTGTATATACTTGATGAACCGTCCATCGGACTGCATAGTCGCGATACTGACAGGCTCATCCACGTACTCAAGGAGTTGCAAGCTCTGGGCAACACGGTGATAGTTGTGGAGCATGATGAGGAGATTATGCGGGCGGCGGATTACTTAATTGACGTGGGACCTGACGCTGGTAGGCTTGGAGGTGAGATTGTTTTCCAAGGCAAAGTGTCTGATATTAAGCACCTTGACCCCACTGGTAAGGACAAAGCAGGCAATGCCGAATCGAAGAAACTACTGTCGGAATATCCGAAATCACATACTATTCAATATCTTACGGGGACTGAAACGATCCCAACTCCAACCTCTCGTCGCCCTTGGAATATGGCTATCGAACTGAAAGGAGCACGCATGAACAACCTCAAGGGCATAAATGTTCGATTCCCATTAAACGTCCTCACGGTTGTAACAGGGGTGA
The DNA here is from genome assembly GCF_018127765.1 of Prevotella veroralis. NCBI lineage: Bacteria > Pseudomonadati > Bacteroidota > Bacteroidia > Bacteroidales > Prevotellaceae > Prevotella > Prevotella veroralis. The sequence continues at coordinate 297,481 of NZ_CP072331.1, forward strand.
GTGGCAGTGGAAAGTCGTCGCTCGTCAAGGGCATACTCTACCCTGCCATGAAGCGCAGGCTGGATGAGGTTGCCGAAGTCCCGGGCGAGTATTCAAGTCTTGGAGGCGACTGGAAGCAGATAAAACACGTGGAGTTTGTCGATCAAAACTCCATCGGTAAGAGTACAAGATCTAATCCGGCGACTTACGTGAAGGCGTATGATGAGATCAGAAAGCTATTTGCTGAACAGCCATTAGCCAAACAGATGGGCTTCAGCCCACAGTTCTTTTCGTTCAACATAGACGGTGGTAGATGCGAAGAATGCAAGGGGGCGGGCGTCATAACGGTTGAGATGCAGTTCATGGCAGACCTTGTTTTGGAGTGTGAAGCCTGTCACGGGCAACGTTTCAAACGTGAGATTCTTGATGTGCAGTTCCATGGTAAGAACATCAATGACGTGTTGAATATGACCGTATCAGAGGCTATTCAGTTCTTTACGGAGCATAAACGACGTGCCATAGTGAATAAGTTAAAGCCTTTGGAAGATGTTGGTTTAGGTTATATCAAGCTCGGTCAGAACTCGTCCACGCTGTCAGGTGGAGAGAACCAACGTGTTAAATTGGCTTATTTCATTGGTCAAGAGCAACAGGAACCAACGCTTTTTATCTTCGACGAACCGACTACAGGACTTCATTTCCACGATATTAAGCGATTACTCAAAGCCTTCCATGCACTCATCGAACGTGGTCACAGCATCCTAGTCATCGAACATAACCTTGACGTCATCAAGTGTGCTGACCACGTCATCGACCTTGGTCCCGAAGGAGGAGACAAAGGCGGTCGCCTCGTGATAGCTGGTACTCCAGAGGAGGTAGCCAACTGCAAGGAAAGTCTTACAGGTCAGTACTTGGGGAGAGGGAGCCTTTCTTTAATTCAAAATGCATAATTCATAATTCAAAATTATGATTAGTTCTGTTGTTGAAAAGTATCAATAAGTCCTTTGCTATGGCATTTTTAACACGGAATACACGGATGGCACGAAGCCACAAGGCGACACAGAGTTCCTTACGGAACATGGGAATCCACAGAAGCAGACGCCCACGTGCAATTCAAAATGCAAAGTTCACGATTCAAAATTATGATTAGGTAGAGTGGACAAGTGGACGGGTTGACAAGTTAACGGGTTGTTTGTTCTATTAAAGAGGGCGTTCCGTCGCATCGAAGAGAGGCTTCCTTCACATCAAGGAAACGCCCCCTTCAAAGTGAAGAAGGCGTTTCTTTCTTTTTGTTCTTTTGCTCTTTGCGAACAAAACTCTACCTCGTCACACTGAAACTATATGATACGAGCATTTCAGCAAAGCCTTATTTCAAATAGAACTAATCATAATTTTGAATTATGAACTTTGAATTTTGAATTAAAGAAGAGCCTCTCCCAACTAGCTCCCACTGGAACATCCCCTCCTTCGGAGGGGCTTGGGGAGGCTTCAGGTGAGGCTTTTTCACGAGAGTTTCGAGGTGTCAATAAGCATTGATGGAGAGTTTAGGTACAGTCCAAGATCCGTAATCTTTGACAAGCGCAGGAGCCTGGGATGAACATAATCAACGGCTGTGTTTTCCTGTTCCAAATCCTCTATAGGAATATAGGCACCCCATCCTCCAAAATTCAAAACGGGTTCGATGTCCGCAGAAAACGAATTACCCACCATCAGCAGCTGGTCTGCTGTGATGTTATAACGCTTGCATAAGCGGTGATAAGCATCTTGTGTCTTGTCCGAAACGATGATGACATCATCAAAGAAAGGTCTTAATCCCGATCGATCCATCTTCTTTTCCTGATCGAGCAGTTCGCCTCGTGTGAATACAACCATGTGATATAAGCCCGTAGCTTGCAGTTGCTCCAAAGTTGCCCGAACCCTATCAAAGGGTCTACCAGGCAATCGCAGCAACTCTTTCCCTATCCCTATAATCTGTTCTATTTCGTCTCCTGTAACCTTACCTTGGCTTACATAAACCGCATTCTCTACCAAGGACAGTATGAATGCCTTACTTCCACAACCAAAGAGAACCCTATTATTATATTCAGTAGACAATAATGACTTGGTGATTTCAGCCGCATCTGCATACGAAGCAAGTATCTCGCAGTACACATGTTCTACTGAATTGAAGTACGTCTGACTGCCCCATAGGGTGTCATCAGCGTCGAATGCCAGAAGTGAAATCCGTCTCATAAGCCCAAACCTATTAGTTGTTATACTGTAAACTTGAATAATCTGCGACGGAGATAGGCATCTCCTCGAGACATTAGGTAAAAGGTTTGAGATGCTACTGATTGTCCTTTCCGTTTCATTGAAGCCTCCTCCCTTATTCAATCTTTCAATGCAAAGATACGAGGTTATACTTATATTCAAGTATAAAAACCCGTATTTTTCAAACAGAAAGGCTCGTTTTCACATTTTTTATATTATCATCTTTGCTTCAAATCATATATTTTATTATAGAAAAAAAGTGCTTATTTATTTGATTACTCCATATTTTTTTACTTTCTTTGTATGCCTAAATCCATCCGAGAAGATAGACAAACTCTCCCATAAGGGAGCCTTTAATGACACGTTGAAGACAATTAAAACCTATATGGAACAAAGACTTATCACACTGGCGTTGCTCTCTTCTGCCATGGGAGCAAGCATTCCGACTATGGCACAAAAAGCTGGGAAACATCTTAACAAACCAAATGTTATCATCATCTTAGCCGATGACTTGGGCTATGGAGACATAGAGTGTTATGGGGCAAAGAACGTTCACACGCCGAATATCAACCGTTTGGCACAGTCGGGCATACGCTTTACTAATGGGCATGCTGTGGCTGCCACGAGTACGCCCTCACGTTACTCGCTCCTCACGGGGGAGTATGCTTGGCGACGAGAGGGGACAGATGTGGCACCGGGTAACGCTGGGATGATTATCAAACCGAGCCAGTTTACAATGGCAGATATGTTTAAGAGTCAGGGATATGCCACTTGCGCCATCGGCAAATGGCACCTCGGACTGGGTGATAAGACCGGTGAGCAGGATTGGAACGCACCCTTGCCACAGGCGTTGGGGGACATTGGTTTCGATTATCACTACATCATGGCGGCTACGGCGGATCGTGTTCCTTGCGTATTCATAGAGAATGGGAAGGTGGCAAACTATGATCCCGAGCATCCGATTGAGGTGTCTTATCGAAAGAACTTCGACGGTGAGCCGACTGGACGGGACCATCCCGAACTCCTTTACAATCAGCATGCAAGCCACGGACATGATATGTCTATCGTCAATGGAATCGGTCGGATCGGTTACATGAAAGGCGGGGGTAAGGCGTTATGGAAGGATGAGAACATCGCAGACTCTATCCTTGTGCATGCCACGCGATTCATGGAACAGCACAAGACGGAGCCTTTTTTCATGTATTTCGCTACCAACGATGTACACGTCCCACGCTTTCCTCATCCCCGATTCAGGGGTCATAACATCATGGGAGTGCGTGGCGACGCCATCGAACAGTTTGATTGGACGGTCGGAGAGTTGCTCCGCAAGCTCAAAGAACTGCACCTTGACGATAACACCTTGGTGATTCTTACGAGCGACAACGGTCCCGTTGTGGATGATGGATATGCCGACCGAGCCGAGGAACTGCTGCATGGTCATAGCCCGGCAGGTCCTTTCCGTGGGAATAAATACAGTGCTTTCGAGGGTGGGACGGCTATTCCTCTGATCGTGTCATGGTCTAAACAGGTGAAAGGAGGCGAGGTTTCGGATGCCTTGGTGAGCCAGATTGATTTTCTTTCATCGCTCGGTTCGCTCATTCATGCCACCCTTCCAAAGGGGAGCGCACCGGACAGTAAGGATTATCTCTCAACCTTACTCGGTCGCAATAAACAGGGTCGCGATTATGTCATTGGGCTTTCCAGCAATCATGTCCTGTCTGTCCTCACCCACAGATGGCGGTATATTGAACCGAACGATGGTAGTCCGATGATTCAATGGGGACCGAAGATTGAGACGGGCAATGCGCCTGTCCCCCAGCTTTATGATATGCAGGCAGAGAAGTACGAAACGCATAATTGCGCAGCTGAACAGCCCGAGGAAGTGTTTAAAATGCAGACGATATTGAGGAAGGAAAGGGCGCATTGAAATTCAAAATTCAGAGTTCACAATTCAAAATTATGATGAGGTAGAGTTGACGAGTGGACTGGTTGACAAGTAAACGAGTTGTTTGTTCCGTGCAATAAAGCACCACAATGTAGGGACAGACGCCCTCGTCTGTCCGCCCCAACATTCCATGTTACATTACAAGCAGCCTCCCCTATGCGGACAGACGAGGGCGTCTGTCCCTACTGTGTGGCATCTCTTTGGATAGAAAGAACCATTCAAATAGGTTACCGTTAGGCACTCCTCCCCTTGGGGGAGGCTGGGTGGGGTTTCCAGACGATGGTGTCCGTCCCTACTCTGTGGCATCCCTTTGGATAGAAAGAACCATTCAAATAGGTTACCATTAGGCACTCCTCCCCTTGGGGGAGGCTGGAAGGGGTTTCCAGCCGAGTGTGTCTGTCCCTACAGTGTGGCATTATCTTTAATTAAAGGAATGATCCCTTTCAAAACAAAGAAACGCCTTCTTCGCTTTGAAGAGGGCGTTTCCTTACTATGAAAAGGGCGTCTCTTCACATCGAAGAAACGCCTTCTTTGAATTAAAGAAACTATTTCTTGACTAACTCCCGTTAGGAACTCCTCCCCTTGGGGGAGGCTGGGTGGGGTTGTTCCATTCGGAGAGGGGGCGGGGGTGAGGCTGTAGTTGGGTTTGGGGTGAGGCTTCTCCTTTTCCTTTCAGGGAGGTTAGGTGGGGTTTCGAGGGGCTTTACTTCCAACTATGCTCACCCAACTTAAACTCGCCTTTACCCTTTACATCCATCCCCATGAGCTTCATTCTCGACTCCGTGGTATAGTCATTTACCCAAAAAGAAGGGGTGAAATGATAGGTGTCAGTGGCGTTATAAGTGATAGTAGTCATGCCCATTGCTCTCATTTGCGACCAGTTCTTTTCAATCTGCGAAACGGCATCATCGCCTACTCCAAACTTCTTCATATTACCGATGAGGAAGCCCTTTACGTCATCTTCTGACATGTTCGCTTTGACCTTACCCACGATGGTGAGCATTCCAAGGATTTGGTTGACATCATAAGAGGTAGTGGTCTTCATGCCCTGAACCGACTTATCTTCTTGATCGCCAGTCTTCAATGTCTTGCCATAGAGACTGAATACAGTTTGCTCCTTAACATACTCTGTTATGAACTCTTCTGTGAGTGTGTTACTAAGTGCCATGAGCATGTTCATCTTTGGATTAACCTTTTCGATCTCTGGGTTCTTGGCGTATAATGAATCAATCTTAGCTATGCCTGTCTTACTCATCTTGCCCACTGCTTCCTCGGAATTAAGCAACTTCTTGAGAGCTCCATTCTTATCGGTTTGATAGAGCAAAGGTACGTCGTTCAGCATTGTCAATAGCTGTCCACCTCCCTGCTGGAGTGCTGTCTCATCACCATCTACCTTTAAATCGGAGAAGAGGAGTTCGATCTGATAGCCCTCGGCATTGGCTTCCTTCACATCGACATGTAGCTTACTTGTCACGTTGGCAGTCAGTGTTTTGCCTTGCATCATACTTGCCAAATCAATGTTTGCAGTATATTCATAGGTAGCTTTATCGCCCTTATTAAAGTTCGCTTTGATGAGCGTTTGCGCCTGTAAAGCTACTGCTGTGAATAAGAGGACGAATGTTAGAAATGTCTTTTTCATACGCTTTTGGTTTTTAGTGAATAGAATATTAATATTGTATAAAGCAATTATCTCCAACCCAAGAAGTTGATTCCTCGGATTGGAGACAATATGTTTTTAATATGATCTTGCGATGATAACGCGATATTTAGCAGGCTTTCCACTTACCATATCAACGCCCGGTGTCTGTTCAAACATGTATGGGACGCAACGGATAGTGGCTTGTGTATCCTCCTTGATCTTGGCTTCTGTCTCTTCAGTTCCATCCCAATGACAGAGGAAGAAACCGCCATCTTTCACCTTCTCCTTAAACTCTTCGTAGTTGTCGCATTCGTAGATATGCGCGTCACGGAACGCCTTTGCCTTATGGAAGATATTGTCTTGAATGTCGTCAAGAAGGGCTTTAACGCGCTCGACAATACCATCGAAACTAACGCTCTCTTTCTCTAATGTGTCACGACGCATGAACTCGATTGTATTGTTCTCAAGGTCACGTCCACCCATTGCAAGGCGCACTGGCACACCTTTGAGCTCATAATCTGCGAACTTAAAGCCCGGTCGCTTGTTGTCAGTATCATCGTATTTAACAGTGATACCAAGCTCACGAAGACTATCAATGACGGGTTGTAGCTTTGCAGTTAACTCTTTCAACTGCTCTTCGCCTTTGAAGATTGGAACGATAACAACCTGTATTGGCGCAATCTTCGGTGGTAGAACGAGTCCGTTATCATCGGAGTGTGTCATAATGAGAGCACCGATCAAGCGTGTACTAACGCCCCATGAGGTAGCCCAAACATATTCTGGCTTGTTGTCTTTATTTAGGTAGGTAACATCGAAAGACTTAGCAAAGTTCTGACCAAGGAAGTGTGATGTACCACTCTGCAGGGCCTTTCCGTCTTGCATCATAGCCTCGATAGTGTAGGTGTCCAAAGCACCTGCAAAGCGTTCAGTCTCACTCTTTACACCCTGAACGACAGGCACGGCGAGCCACTTCTCAGCGAAGTCGGCATAGACATGAAGCATTGTTTGTGCTTCCTTCTCGGCCTCTTCACGAGTAGCGTGTGCCGTGTGTCCCTCTTGCCAAAGGAACTCTGAAGTACGCAAGAAGGGGCGCGTGCGCATCTCCCAACGCATCACATTACACCATTGGTTACACATCAGTGGCAGGTCACGCCACGAGTGAATCCAATTCTTATAGGTGTTCCAAATAATTGTTTCACTCGTTGGACGGATGATTAGCTCCTCTTCCAACTTAGCGTTAGGGTCAACTTCAACAGCATTACCATTGTCAGTTGCCTTCAAACGATAGTGTGTGACTACAGCGCACTCTTTAGCGAATCCCTTTACATGCTCAGCCTCTCTTGATAGGAAACTCTTAGGAATAAGGAGGGGGAAATAGGCATTCTGCACACCAGTCTCCTTGAACATCTTATCGAGTTGAGCCTGCATCTTCTCCCAAATAGCGTATCCGTAAGGCTTGATAACCATACATCCACGGACTGCAGATTGCTCTGCTAAGTCGGCTTTGATTACCAAGTCGTTGTACCATTGAGAGTAGTTTTCAGCTCTCTTGGTCATGTGTTTTAGTTCTTTTGCCATATATCTATAATCTTACTTATTGCTTGTTTTAGGGAAAAGCCACTTTCATTTAGGCATTTCCCCCACCCTTTTAAGGGGTATAATGTCTATCTTTGTGCAAAATTACAAAAAATAGTTTGCAAAAGACCCAATACTGCAATAATTGTTTAACTTTGCATGGATTAAAGGAGAACTGACCATCAGATTAATTGCAGGAAAGGCAAAAGAGGATTATCACATTATAATATATATAGTTATGAAGAATATGAAAATGATGGCAGCAGGGCTGTGTGTGCTCTCTGTCGTAAGCTGTCAAACAAAGCAAGGAACAGGAACATTGATCGGTGGTGGTGCTGGTGCAGTACTCGGCGGCATCGTTGGTCAGATCATAGGAAAGAATGGTAAGAGTACTGCCATAGGTGCTGCTATTGGTGGCGCAGTAGGTGCTGGCGCTGGAGCTATCATCGGTCGCCACATGGATAAGGTGGCTCGTGAGGCTGCACAACAGCTTCCTAACGCCAGTGTTGACAAGGTTACGGATGCTAACGGACTTGAGTGTGTGAAGGTAACATTCGATTCTGGTATTCTATTCCCACTCAATGGTTCTGACTTGAATGCGGCTGCTAAGAATGATCTAACGAAGTTGGCAGGTCTTATGAAGCGTAATTCAAACTGTGACGTGGCTATTCAAGGTTACACAGATGCCTCTGGTAACGACAAGATTAACATCCCATTGTCTCAGCGTCGTGCGTCTTCTGTATCTTCTTACTTGCAGAATCAAGGTGTAACAAGCCGTCAGATCCGTTCGGTAGAAGGCTTCGGAAGCCAGAACCCGATTGAGAATAAGACCGTTAGTCAGAAGAACCGCCGCGTAGAAGTGTATCTATATGCATCCCAAGAGATGGTTCGCCAGGCAAACAACGGTACTCTGTAAATATTAAATTATTAGTTTGAACATAGGTTATTAGTGGTGGGAGCCATCACCAATAACCATTTTAAAACATAAACTATTCGATTAGAAAGCACCCGTTCGCAGGCGATTTCTATCGTTTTATAACCGATAGATAGGGCTTAGCTAATACGGAAGAATATCCTTTAAAAGAGTGATTTCCGATGTGAATAGCTAATAAAGCATAGTAGGAGAAGAACTGTTTTGTTCCCCTCCTACTTCTTTTTTGTCCTTTTTAATGCTGCTTCTTCTCTGAGAAGTCTACCTTGCTTTTTCAGAATTAAGCAATTTCTTCTAAAATGGTTAGTTGCTTTAGAACAACTATAGCTGGCTAACTCCACTAGAAAAACTATTCCTCAACTCTATCAGGACACTTAGATTTCTCGTATTACTTCTGCATTCCCTGTGCAGCCTTTGTCATCTTTGTTGCTATCTCAGCTAACTGCTTTGTCTGTTCTGGGGTTAATTTGTCCTTAACCTTATCCAACTTTGCACTCAAATCTTGAGCTTTCTGCATGATTGTTGAGTATTCTGACATAGCTGAAGCATCGCCCTTTGCTGCTTTCTGCATAAGATTGATCACATCGTCTGCGTAGGAGTCGTAGGCTTTAATAAGAGCCTCTGGGTCATCTGAATCAGCAACTTCTTTTCCGCTATCTGCTGATGCAGCCGTTGCATCAGAATCATCGCTTGAAGCTGGACTAGCCTGTTCCATTGGCGTTTCACTTGCCTTTCCTTGACTCTTTTGATTGTTACATGCAACAAAACTAAATGCTATTACAGCAAATACAAATAATCCGATTTTTTTCATAATACTCTGTTTTTGTAATAGAAATGAATGTTTAGAATAATATAATTGCAAATATAATCATTTTATCAACACGCTTCTTTCTCTCTTAGTTAAGAATTCTTAATATCTTTCTTTATCATTACTTTCCCCCCTAAGTGCCCCAATCCCATAGCATAAACAACCCTCATTACTTCATACCCTCTCTTACTTAGTTTGGGACTATAGTAAAAAGTAGGGACAAATGCAGTCGTCTGTCTGTATCACAACATGGTCAACGGAATAACAATAGAGCATTTAGGTGAAGTAACAAAAGGGAAAGTCAAAGATATTTCAACCTATCTACATTCTATATGTTACAAGACTTTTCAACTTTACCATCACTCTCGCTATAACAATATGAATTGTAAGTAATTCATTAAATGGCATTTACACAAAACGTTAAAAGTGACAGCAAATAAAGATTAAACTATTTAGATATTACGTGAGTTTGGTTTAAGAAAGTTCTTCTAAAAGTTGGTAATCTCGTTAGTTTTCGTAACTTTATAGTTGAAATTCAATAATTTACAAAACAACTAAGCGGTGATTACCAAAGACAAAGTTATAGAAATTTTCTGTATTATTGATGAGTTTGACAAGAATTTAAATGTTGAACTGGGCAAAAACCTATGTTTACTTTCTTATAATGGGAATGGGAAACGTTGCAGAAATAGCAAGGGAAGGCTTAGCGAGAGTGAGATCATGACCATACTTATATGTTATCATTTCGGTACATATCGTAATTTTAAGGAGTATTTATCTGAATTGTATCCGTGGTTGGCTCAAGGATGACTTCCCTGCTTCGGTATCCTATAACCGTTTTGTAGAACTCATGCCTCGTGTATTCTTCAAGATGATGCTTTTCATGAAGCTCTATGCCTTTGGTAAATGTACAGGTATAACGTTCGTTGACAATATGATGATTCCTGTTTGTTACAATGTAAAACGGTATTTTAACAAGGTCTTTGCTGGACTTGCCGGGAGTGGCAAGGGGACTATGGATTGATGTCATGGAGTTAAGCTTCATCTTCTTTGCAATGATTCAGGTGAAGTAATAACATTCTGTCTTACAGGAGCAAACGTTGATGACAGGGATAGAAGAGTGTGGTCGGTATTTGCAAAGGTACTACTCTATGGAAAGGTTTTTGCTGACAGAGGGTATATTAAGCAAGAACTCTTCGAAAGTCTATTCAGTCAAGGTATTCAATCTTAAAGCAAAGATGAAGAATAAGCTTATGCTAAGGAATAGATATATCATCGAGTGCATTAATGAACTGCTAAAGAACAAAGCGAGCATCGTACACTCACGACACCGATCGATACATAACTTTATCATGAACTTATGTTCTGCCCTTACGGCATATTGCTTTTATGAGAATAAACCTAAAGCACTACCTGTATATATAGAGAAATCAAGGCTGTTAGAACTATTTGCATACTAAGCTTAACCCGAACTGGCGTATTTGTTAGAATTATCGGTTATTATAGGTCTTCTCTTGCTAAAATGAGCGCATTTTATGATGCTTATAGTTTGAAACTGAAAACCAAGCCTCTGCTCTGGATGGGTAAAACGGCTGCAATACCGATGGATAAAGATACACAGAGGTTTCAGTTTCTTTTTACCGGACAGCAATAATATTAAAAGTAATAATAAGAGGTAAAACAAAGCCCCAACCGACCTCCCCAAAAGGGGAGGAGACCTATTTGCTAAGGTGAAAACAAAGGTTTGGGAAATAGTAGCTAATGGGTTTGAAAAGGTAAAACTAAAGGCTTGAGAAACAGTAGCTAATGGACTTGAAAAGGTGAAAACAAAGGTTTGCAAAATGGTAAACAATGATTTTCAAAATAACAGTTAATGGCTTGCCAGATTACAGCTAACAGGTTTATAAGATTACAGCCAGCGAACAATACACACTTGATTGTCCGCCAGCTGCGTTACAGGAGTGGGCTGATTACATACAGGATGATACGCCCAGTGAAGTTGCAATAGCCGTGATGATGGTCACAGCCAATTGGAGAATTGTTCTCCATGTTGATGGTTTGATCATAATTGTAAAGTGTTAATAGTGAATGAATTAAAAGTTAACTCGACACAAGCGATTAGGCAGAATGACTGCTGTCAAGCTCTGGACCACCACTCTCGGAGCCTGCTCCTGAAGGCGAACCACCGTCCTTCTTGCCCGCTTTCTTCTTAGCAGAACCCTTGAAGATGAGCGCCTCCTGCATCTTCAAACCATTCAGCAAAAGCGGTGTGCGACGGCGGTCTGCACCCACGTTAACGGCTGGCGTGAAGATAACATGCGGACGACTGATGTGCTTCTGGACGTTGAAATCCTTGATGTTCTTCACCCCCTGAGAGTGAATCCCTACTCGGAATATTCCCAAACTGTCGAGTTTCACACGCTTACCCTCACGCAGGGCGTAGTTCATCTCGACCACAAGTGCGGTGATAACAGCCAACACGTCCGACTCTGTCACCGTACAGGTGTTGTTGATGCGAGTGGCTAACTCCTTCATTCCCACAAGGTCGGGAGAGTAAGCGCGGGCGTACCATGCCCCCTTGTTCTTACTGTTCTTACGATTGTCCTGGTACATTCGATACTTAATTGCCATAGTTTTTAAGATTTAAAAAGTGAATAATTAATGATGTAAAAAACAAATGATTGAAAATGTAAATATATATAAAGATAATACTATAAAAGTGTAGTTTTGATTCATAATGGGCCTTATCTCTTATCGATCAATTCGTGCCTGTTCTTGCCAGAACGTTTGTAACTAACATGAATCCAACGCTTTATAGGGGAGTTGATAGGCTCTAAGATGAGTTGATCGAAGTCGGTTTTGAGCAATATTCGGGTGTATTTATCCAACATCTCACGCGTTGTGATATGGATATCAGCAGCCTCGCCACGCAGATGCTGAGAGTTAGCTACACCGCCAACAGCGTCATTAAGCTGTTTACAACGGAATCCGCTTGTGATGATCACGCGTCCCACTTGTTGGCGGAGAGGCTCTAACACATTCATTGCCAATGCCTTCATATTCTCAACAACCTCCGTATAAGAAGATTCAAAAGGGCTTGCTTTCTCACTCGGAACATTATCTATTTGGAGCAGTATAGCGCGTCCTGATCGCAACATCTCACCGAGTGTAAAGTGAGGGGAAAGGCGTTGATCGAAGTCAACAAAGGTTGGAGTTCGAATTTTATTATTCATATACTTATATATTTATATTATACCTTTTTTATATGTTCAGATACTTTCTGAACACATTGCAAAGGTACTATTTCGAGCAAGCAAAAGCAAGGAAGAAGTGCATAGTGATGTTGGTAGAGAGTGTGGAGAGGGCTTTGAACACCTCTCCCCACCCCTCCCAAGGAGAGGGAGTACCTAACAGGAGTTAGTTAGGAAAGGCTCTTCTTTAATTCAAAATTCAAAGTTCATAATTCAAATTAAAGCCTCCCCAAGCCCCTCCGAAGGAGGGGATGTCCTCCCCAAAGCTCTTGCTTAACTTCTAAAGTGTGGTTGGTAGGAGTGGACGAGTGGACAGGTTGACAAGTAAACGAGCTGTTTGTTCTGTGGAAAATGATTCCATCTACTCCCCTCTCCATTGGGAGAGGGGGCGGGGGTGAGGCTTCACAGTAGGGACAGACGCCCTCGTCTGTCCGCATAAGGGAGCCTACTTGTAATGTAACATGGAATGTTGGAGCGGACAGACGAGGGCGTCTGTCCCTACATTGTGGTATCCCTTTGGATAGAAGGAACCATCCAAATAGGTTGTAGTTAGAAACTCCTCCCCTTAGGGGAGGCTGGGAGGGGTTTCCAGACGAGGGCGTCTGTCCCTACATTGTGGCATCCCTTTGGATAGAAGGAACCATCCAAATAAGTTATCATTAGGTGTTCCTCCCCTTGGGGAAGGCTGGGAGGGGTTTCCAGACGAGAGCGTTTGTCCCTACAGATTGGTATTATCATTAATTAAAGGAACGCCCTTCTCCATTTGAAGAGGGCGTTTCCTTGCAATGAAAAGGGCGTCTCTTCACATCAAAGAAACGCCCCCTTTGTTTGTAAATAATACTATCTACTGAGGGTGTGTCAAAATAGCCACACACTCTTTTTATGCACAAAGCCCCGACTTTCTCAAGCCAGGGCTTTGCTATTTCCTAAAGTTTTTGTACCTTTAGGCATACAAAAAATCTCATTATGACAAAGGTACACTTTCGTTCTTACATACACAAGAAAATGATTCTTTTTCCTCAAAGAATCGATAAGGATATCGCAGAAGATAACCCTGTTCGTCTTTTAGACGCCTTGGTGGATAATCTTATATTGGATAATGTCTACAAGCTTTATAAGCCCAGTGGTCGCAAGCCTTATCATCCACAAATGATGCTCAAGGTGATTCTTTACGCCTATATGAATAATATCTATTCCTGCCGTCGTATAGAGTCGCTTCTCAAGCGTGACATTCATTTCATCTATCTGGCAGGATATGAGCAGCCTGATTTTATTACCATCAATCGTTTTCGTAATCGTGTGAAAAAGGAAATCAACAATATCTTCACACAAGTGGTATTAGTACTTGCAGCCAAAGGTTTGATAAGTCTTGACGTTGAATATATTGACGGCACAAAAATAGAATCGAAAGCCAACAAGTATACCTTCGTTTGGAAGAGAACCGTGGAAAAGAACCGCGCCAAGTTGCAGGAACAAATACGCACACTCTTGCTCCAGGTTGATGATGTCATAGCGCAGGACAATGCCGCTAAGACAGAAGGTGTCGAGTTTACTGCAGCTCTGCTCGATGAGATATCCGAGGAATTGAACAAGTCTTTGGAATCATCCCCTGAGCCTAAGACAAAAGAAGAGAAGCAGGCTGTTAGAACCAAGAAAAAACAGCTTAAAGAGCTTGAGAAGAAACGTAATAAACTCCAAGAGTATGACCAACACCTTGAGATTATGGGGGAGAGAAACTCCTACAGCAAGACCGACCCTAATGCCACGTTTATGCACATGAAGGAGGATGCTATGCAGAACGGACAGACTAAGCCTGGATATAATCTGCAGATAGCAACTGAGAACCAGTTTATCATCGACTTTGCACTCTATGCTAACCGTACAGATACGCTTACACTTCCTTCTTTCTTGGAGTCCTTCAACTCACGTTACCATCGTTATGCCAAGACAGTCGTAGCCGATTCAGAGTATGGCTCCGAGGAGAACTATCTGTTCATGGACGTACATAATATGGAAGCCTATGTGAAGTATAACTACTTCCATAAAGAGCAGCATCCACGCTATACACCTAACCCATTCTGTCCTGCAAGCCTTTATTATAATAAGGAACAGGATTTCTACGTCTGCCCTATGGGACAGCATATGAAGCGTATAGGCATGAAGCGTTCCCTAACCTCTAATGGATTCGTTACTTACAGTGTACGTTATCAGGCAGAACGCTGTGATGGTTGTCCGTTGAGAGGCTCATGTTTTAAGGCAAGAGGGAACAGAATTATAGAAGTAAACCACCAACTACAGTACTATAAACAAAAGGCACGGGAACTACTGACCTCGGAAGAAGGCATCAAGCATCGAGGACGAAGGTGCATAGAACCTGAAGCTGTTTTTGGACAAACAAAATACAATAAAGCCTACAAGAGGTTTAGGCATTTTGGAAAAGACAAGGTCAATATGGATTTTGCCTTCTTTGCTATTGCCTTTAACATAGGAAAAATGTGCAAAAAAAATAATCTCAAGGAGCTAAAAGCTATTATGGAGGTACTTTTAGTCACCTTCAGATGCTCTATAGAAGTTTATATAAGCTATTGGAAGCCCAACAAATCATTTTATATGAAATTAGCGGCATAGCTGCAGTAAATAACGAATTATGCGGTAGATGAAGTAAAGAGGAGTAGAAAAGAGGATGTGTCCATTTTGACACACCCTCTTCCTTGCCATGAAAAGGGCGTCTCTTCACATCGAAGAAACGCCCTCTTTGTTTGCTAATAGTAGTATTTACTCCCCTCTCCATTCGGAGAGGGGCTGGGGGTGAGGCTGTAGTTGGCTGGGAGTGAGGCTGCCCTCTGATTGAAAGAAGTCGTATTTTAGCCCAGATACTTCATCAACACGCGGGCGTTACCACTCTCACGTATCTTCTCTATAGCCTTTTCTCGAATCTGTCGAACACGCTCACGAGTAAGCCCCATCTCGGTTCCGATCTCCTCAAGACCTTTCTCTTGGCACCCGATACCGAAGCATTCTGTGACGATCTTAATCTCTCGGTCCTTCAGAGTATTCTGTAGAACGGCACGCAAATCATCCGACATTGACTCGAAGTCAACGCCCTTGTCTGTACGAGAATCATCACCAGAAGAGAGCATATCACTCATTGAATTGTCATCATCGTCACTGAAAGGTGCATCGATACTCATGTGGTGGTTATCCGCACTCTGGCTCTGTCTGATGCGCGACTCTTCGATCCCCGTGAGCTCAGCAAGCTCATGGATAGATGGACGACGGTTGTGTTTCTGCACAAATTCGTTCGTTACCTGGTTGATTTTCGATATAGCACCAACCTGATTAAGAGGCAATCTCACGATACGACTCTGCTCTGCAATAGCCTGCAGAATGCTCTGACGAATCCACCACACAGCGTATGAAATGAACTTAAAACCACGCGTTTCGTCGAACTTCTCAGCTGCTTTTACTAAACCAATGTTGCCCTCGTCGATAAGATCGGTTAGTGACAAACCTTGGTGCTGATACTGTTTAGCAACAGAAACGACGAATCGGAGGTTGGCTTTAATCAGTTTCTCCTTAGCGCGTTCACCCTTTCGTCCGCCCTTATGGATCTCCTGTGCGAGTTCAATCTCCTCATCAACCGTAATCATCGGTTCGCGTCCTATCTCAACAAGATACTTATCTAACGCCTCGCTAGAACGGTTTGTGATGCTCTTAGAAATCTTAAGTTGTCTCATGAATAATTGCTATCTCCTCCTTTAAGAACCTATTAATTTCTCCTAAAAAAATGGTTGATTTCCGTTATCCTAATTTGATACGGCGTGCAAAGGTACATATAATTATGTGAAAAACAAAATCCAGTTGTATTGATTCAAGCACTTTTATGCTTTTTTATAGATTGATTATCTCCATTGTAATTTATCGATGGGGAAGATCCCACGCAGCCTCCCCGAAAGGAAAAGAAGAAGCCTCACCCCCAACTCCTCTCCGAATGGAGAGGGGAGTAAATACTACTATTAGCAAACAAAGAGGGCGTTTCCTCGATGTGAAGAAACGCCCTCTTTGTTTGCAAAAACACAACTAACGAAAGCCTCCCCAAGCCCCTCCGAAGGAGGGGATGTGCCTAACGGGATGACAAAAGGGAGCGAAAAGGCGGACAGACGAGGGCGTCTGTCCCTACTTGTGACACCCCTTTCGTATGCAAATAATACTATTCACTCCCCTCTCCATTCGGAGAGGGGGCGGGGGTGAGGCTGTAGAGGAGCCGCATTGAGGCTGCTCTTTTACTTCAAACAGATCTTTGTAGCCTTATTGCCTACACGCACAACGTATGTGCCGGGAGCCAATGAGATGTGGAGATCAGCGGTTGCGACCTTGGCACGATAGATGGTTTTGCCATCAATGGAGTAAACAGCTACAGGGCTGTTCTCGCCTCCTACGATGTTAATACCACCTGCAACGAACTGAATCTTGACGTCTTCATTGGTCTTCACTGCGTCAATGCCTGTTGGAGTAAACTTAACGTAATCAGTGCTAAGAACGGCTTTTGGGAAGGCAGGATTCGTCATTACGCATACGAGGTTATTAATAGCCTTATCCAGTTTCAGTGTAGTGACACCATTCTCAAGTGTGTATGATTCGTTGAGTTCCAGCTCTTCGCCATCAAGCTCGCCATCCCTAACTTGTATCTTACCAACGAACCAACGGAAGGTAGTTGGCTCTCCGCCAGCTGTCACCTCAGAGCTGAGATCAACCTTACCATTGACACATTCAACCTTAATTGGGTCCTGAAGGTTGTACGAGTATCTGTTATAACGCTGCTTCTTGGATAGTCCTTTCGTTACTTTCTCATTAGCCGGAGGCATCGTAGAGAAGCGTAGACGGTTACCAACAAGGTTGAGGATCTGCAACTCTGGGTTCTGTGTATAAGGTACAGAAACGGCTGTCAATCTATTAGAAGCTAAGAACAACTGTTGCAATTTAGGCAACTTTGACACGTCGATAGACTCCAGTTTGTTCACACTCAAGTCTAAGTTCCACAAGATTGGGTTATCGAGGACAATGCTTGTCAAGCTGTTGTTTGAGATCATCGCAAGCTCTAACTTCTTTGCAGAAGAAAGGTCAATGGATGTGATCTTATTGTCAGCTAATGTGAGGAAGGACAAGTTTGGATACTTAGACACATCAAAGTTAGCGAGCTTATTACCGCTTAGATTGAGCTGAGTAATATACTGTCCGTCGGCCGGGAGCTTAACACTTTCCAAGCCTGTATTCGATAGCGTGATAGCGTGTGTACGCCCCAGTTTAGAGAGATCAGCGTTCTCCATCTGTACATTTGATACACTGAAGACTGAAAGCTCATCGGTTGGGTTGGCAACAAGCACACGTACTCTGGCTCCTTCCTTAGACTTAGCACGGAAGCGGGTGTAGGTGTTCTTTAGTGTATATTGATAGACATTATTATCGCCACTCCACTCGAAATAAACCGAAGTACCTGCTACTGGACTTGCCAAAGAGAGTTCTACACTATCGGTCTGGTTGACTGTTGTGAACTCTGCCAATACGTTTGTTGGCATTGGGATAGGCGTTGTTGAGGTTGTTTTGAACACATTGACACCCTTGAAATCAGGGTATGCCTCGTGTGTCATCTCACAATAGATACGCCCCGTACTGGTGTTCTTGAACTTAGAAGAACCCTTGTTGATGGTATAGTCTGTGCCCTCTATAAGAGCCTGATTATTCAGTTTCTTCCATACGAACTGAGTAACTTTTCCGTTCTTGGTTACATATTGTTCGGATAGGTCGATACCAGGGGAAGCAGTAGAGATCTCCAATGGGTTCTGTGGAGCATATAGGAATTTGCCCTGCCCGAGACCGAGATAATCAGGCATAGTAGCCAATGTGAAGAAGTTACCACGGATGTCCAATGTCTTCAATGGAGCATTAGCAGGAACGTAGAACTTCGACAACTGGTTATAAGAAATATTCAGATTCTCAAGCAACTCACTATGGTTCAGCAACATGGTGTTGAACTGGTTGTGTGAAGCATCAAATGAGCGGAGGTTGTCGGCATTGTTTACTCCGAGCTTAACGAGGTTGTTGTAACTTACATCAAGATGACGAACAACAGTGATGTTGTTATACTCGATCGTCTCCAACTTGTTGTGACTAAGGTTGATGTCAGTCAATATACTCTTATCGAAGTAAGTAGAAGGTCCCTTCAAGCTCACCTTTCTCATGTTGTTATAAGAGAGGTCTAACGTCTCGAGCTTGTTGTTATATCCAAGCCCAACAGAGTCTAAGTCGGCATGAATCAAAGCGAGGTGACGGAGTTGAGGGAGGTTATCGAGGTCAATCTTAGACATCTTCACGCCATCAGTTCCTAATGCTGTGATCTGCTTATCCTGTGGTACATAAACCGTAACAACGTTTGATCCGGTAAGAGTTCCTGTAACATTAACGGCCGTAGGAAGCTCGTCTACAATGGTTCTCTCAACCTTCGTGCCATCACCAAAGTCGATCTTCACCTTTACAGGAGCAGCTGCCGTAGCATCCTTCACACCAATCGCCATCTTGATGGCAGAGCCTTGTGCGTTGCCAGTAACAAATGAGAAAGCCTTGTCGTCCTGCCCAAATTCAGCTGTAGTCTTTACTCGGAAGTTCGCAGTGCGTAGTGAGTAATCCTTCAAGACAGAGTTCTCATACTGGATAAAGACTTCACCTTCAACCGCACGCTTCAGTGTTAACTTACCATTGTTATAGTCGTAATACTCGCCAGAGAGCTTCTCTGGCTTCGTTGGGTCATCCTTTGGCACACGATAGAGCACACCATTTGTGGTTGAATTAGGACGATTGACACGACTGGAAAGGTCGACAACAGAACCGACACTATAGGTTGGGTTCACTTCAAGATCATTCTGTTCGTGATAATACTCGAACCAGTTTTTAGGTTGAGGGAGCGTTACGAAGTCAAGATAGTTATAACGAACATTCACGCTATAGAGCTTTGTGTTCTTTGTTAAATCAAGGCTTCTTAGCTTGTTACGAGCACATGAGAAGGTGAAGAGTTCAGGGTTTCTTGTGAGGTTGAGATTGGTTAGATTGTTACCATCACAATAGAAGATCGTAAGTAGCGGACACCTTGTTACATCAATGTTATCAAACTTGATGTCTGTATTAACGCTACCCGATGAATGAGAGGCATATAACTGCTTGATCTTTCCACTACGGCTGAGATCAAGGTTCTTAATGCGTGAGTCGCTGATATTCAGCACCTCCAAAAGAGGGTTCTTGCTAAGATTTACAGAAGAGACAGAGGTCATGTCCAAGCTCAAACGGCGTAGATTCTCACATCCTGTAGGGTCGCAAGAAGTCAGACTAAGTGTGTGATAAGCATCGAAAGATACTAACTTCGGGAAGTTCTTTAGTGTGAAACTTGGCGAGATATGCCCTATCTGCGTTACTTCCAACACCTGAAGGTTAGGCAAACGACCAATCATCAACGGTGTTGCAGCTGTGAAGGGGTTGTCCTCCAAATAGATTACTTGCAACTTCTGGAGCTTATCAATGTTCAAAGCCTGCAACGAGTTATGTTCGAGGTTGAGAATCTTTAAGCCCAACTGATCGCTGAACTTGATTTGATCAATCTCTTGACCAGAAGCATTGAAATAGTCGATCTTGCTTGCATCACCATAGATCTTGACCCAGCCTTTATCGTCTACTTGCACAGAAACAGGTGAACCTTTCACAGCAACTTCACCCTGTTCTGTAGTCGTCAAGCTGGCTATTCCGATCTCAGCTTCTTCCTCTCCGTTACCGCCATCGACGCTAAGTGTAGTCGATTCGGTGGCTCCGAGAGATAGATAAACCATTGGAGTGGTACCAGCACTCTTAGCCTTTGCATACACATTAGTATGGAAGGAGATGATAGGCTCGCCCTCTTGTGCATGCACAACGAGCGGACTTAACAGCATTACCACCAATCCTATGAGGAATGATGATAGGTAGGTAAACTTTTTATTCATATCCATTGAATAGATTAATAAATGATTATTCGTTTTGAAACTCCGCCTGCTACTTGCACAAGGTACACGCCCTTGCCCCATGAAGCGGCATTAACTTCAGCCTCATCGCCCACACACTGCTGTGCATGAACAAGCTGTCCAGAGACGGTATAGACGCGCAGACCAAACTGCTTAGCCCCTGCGAGGAATACACGGAACGAACGCTCGCCGGTCATGGTGATGAGTGGTTCGGTCTTCTCAGCCACTGTCTTCACACCATCAATACCTGTCTTCATCTCATTCAACACCTCTTTTAAACCAGCATAAGCGTTGAACTTGCCCGCACCCCACTGCACAGGATCGCCTGTATGGAGCACTTTATCGTCCTTAACGGCAGTCTTCTGGATGATACGGAACACATCCTTGTACTTCAATTTAGGATTAGCTTGAAGCCAAAGAGCAATGGAACCTGCTACAACAGGCGTTGCCATGGATGTACCCAACGTCTGCGCCCAGTAATAAGTCTTGTTCCCTTTCTTCAACTTACCCTGTAGTCCGGCATCAGTAACACCATTGGCAGGATCGTCAACGAAGTAGCCATTGTAAGAAGAGATGATAGCTGCTGCACCAGGTGCACATATATTAGGTAGGCTTCTGCCGTCAGCAATAGTGCCATAAGATGAGAATCGAGTGGCTTGTCCATCTGGATACTCATCAATACCATCCTTTACATTATAACCATAGACCCATCCGTCGAGACTGGGCCAGTGTTTACGAACATTGTAACTGCCCACGCTAATAACATTCTTGGCACATGCCATATCACTAATTGAGCCATTGCGCGAACCTTTATCGAACTTCTTTATATCATAGTTATCGAAGTAAACAAACTGTGCATCACCATAGGCATCAATGCGCTGACCGGCTTTCTTGCTCTTAAACAAGAGTCCGAGCTTGTACTGCCCATCCTTATTTGTGGTTTGATTGTCGCTGGTCAGGAACTGAACAAGAGCGTAGTAACGACCTGTTTCAGGGTCTTTCATTGACGCAAGACCGATATATCCATCGAAAGCCTTTGCGAAAGTAACATCCGTGGCAGCACCATTAACAGCATAATCGCCACCTGATGAGATGGTAACGGGCTGACCGTTAGTATTGCTCTTAACGGTGAATCGCTTAGCGATAAAACCCGTTTGTCCATTGTAAATGATGACTTGCATCTCGAACTCGGTGGAGTCCTGACTATAAGCAGCTACCTGTCCGTTGCGCAAGTTATAGTAAGTTTTACTCGTCATCTTAAACTCTCCCTCTGCCATTGGGCGTATGAGGGTTTGCTTGATTTGCCCCGGTTTATCGAACTTAGCCGTATATGCCACAGGATAATTAGCTTCGTTACCGGCTGCCACACAAATGATTACATCCTTACCACACTCTGCAAGGAACTTATTCATCACACTTGTAGAGTCGTGAGCACCAACGTTACTACCTAAAGAAAGGTTGATAACGCAAGGTTTAGGCTCTTTGCCAGACAGCTTCGCATAGTTGACAATGTCGTCAACACCCATTGCGATGAACATATCTTGCAAGTCGCCGCATGAAGCAACAAGCTCGGATTCGGGCGCACAGCCGTAGAATGGATTCGGACCAACCACTTGCTTGGATGTTTGGTCAGTCACTCTCTGAGCATAAGTGATGTTTCCTCTATAGCCACCAGCCATGATTCCAGTAGTATGCGTACCATGGAAACTCTTTTCAGAGTCGGTTGTGAATTCCTTCTCTATCGAATAAGTCTCATCCTTGTGTGCCATAGTGTCGATCACAGCCTGTGGATAATAATTCTGATAGAGGTAGCCTTCCTTTGTGGCTGATGACTTCGTGATCTTACTGATGTAACCGAAACGTGTGGTGCCATCAGACTTGAGGAAGTTGATATGGTTAGCCTCGATACTACCATCAACAATACCCGTCACAACGCCTTTACCAGTGTAAGCCTGTGGGAGGTCGAGCCCTTGATGAATCTTGTCGACACCTATCTCCTTACGAACAACATCCATCTTCTGATACACGCGACGTGGGAGTTCAATGCGATGAACGCACTTCAGACTTGCAACACGCTCTACATCAGCAACAGGCAAAGAAACTATTGCGATGTTACCACGCACACGAAGCACCTTTACACCTTGTTCTTCGAGTTTCTGCAAGGCATCATCACCCTTAAACTCAACCATTGCCATGGTTCCTTTTGGCAACGATTTCTGGAACTCATAAGCACGAGTACGGGCATTATAAGTCGGTATAGAGGTATTGCGCATACGCAACAACTCCATCTGACTCTGTAGGTCTAACTTGGACTGACCATGTGCAGTCCAAGCCAAACCGAGGCTTAAAACAGTAAATAGAAATTTTCTCATCACTTATTGATTATTACTTTCTTACCATTAATAATGTATATTCCACGTGGTAACTTGGTCTCATTTACGCGTGTTCCATCCAAACGATAGACTTCGTTCTTGCCGTTTGCTGATTGGCGAACAGCCTCAATTCCAGTTGGATCTCCCTTAATCTTAATCTCTAAGAGATCGCCATCCTGCAATGTAACCTCATACGCGGTGCTATTTTCATAAGCACTTTCAACCTTAGTGCCATTAAGTTTCACGAGCATCTTATTGGCGTCTGCTCCATAGGCAGAGAAGCGGAATGGATTGTCTTCAGACATGAACATGAGGGTGTTCTCACCAGTTTGCATGGCAACTTTAGAGTGGTCGGCACGCTCGAAGTTGAAGCCATACGGACTTGCAGAAAGGTCATCAATAACAACGGTTGCCTTCTTATCTCTTACAATCTTAGAGGTCTTGATCTCAACAACCGAACCTTCAGAAAGGTAGAACTGATAGGATCCATCATAATTGGCAGACTGCTGTGCACCATTGATCTTGACGCTTTCAATTTTGCAATCAGCTGTCGGCTTTAATTCAAATTGTTTACTGCGCTCGCCGAACTCAATGTTGTTTTCGCCTGCAACAAGGCTAACTACCTTATTTTGATAGCTCTGTCCATGATAGAGAATGGCATTAGCTGGATTGTCGATAGACACTTTGGCGTGAAGCATAGCATACTTATGTGACTTCACATCAATGGTGGTTTCGCCTGTAACGAGATAATCATAAGAGATGCCATAGATGGTTATCTTCTTACCATTTATCTTGAGTTCGTCCAGAGCGAAGTCCTTGGTATTGAAGTTTAAACTAATTTTCTTGCCTGCTTTCACTGTGAAGTTGCCAGCAAGGAAATTGCTAACAGCCTGTCCATCAACCATCACACTGGCGATTACTCCCTTAGCTGCTTCATCGGAAAAAGTGAACTTTACGGGGCAATCAACATCTGGATAGTTGGCTTGAACATCGATAACTGTGTTAGAGGTAAGTGGTAGCCTGTATTCACCATCACTGCCTTGAACGTCCCTACCATCCTGTGTCACCTTATATATAGGTGCTCCACCATAGTTCGCGGAACCAAGGATAAGGGTGTTCTCTGTGCCATTTATAAACTTAACAGTATTATTACCATTTTGCAGAGAAAGGGGAGATTGGGTTTCTTGTAAGCTCGCACGAACCTTCGAAGCATCGTCTACCTTCAACGTAAAGGATGCGTCGCGATAATCGTCCAACACGCCTGACTCCACTTCAAAAAGTGCACCTGCATCAAGGTTAGAAACATATACAGCACAGCTCTTATAATTGCTGATAGCCTGGTCAACAGGCTCTTCACCAAGTTTACTCTTCGTCACTCCTAAAAGGATACAGCCCTGTTTTGCCTCAATCTGAATCGATCCATACTGTGGCACCTTCACGGTATTGTCTCCATTAACTAAGGTCAGTGGCTGACCATAGTTGACGCGTACTGCCACATGATTAACATCATCGACTTTGACAATTACAGCCGTCTCTTTATTGTCCCCGCCCTGGGCAAAGACGTTGGCAGACAATAGCAGCATGACTGCCAACAGCATAATAGAGTATAATTTCCTCATACTTTTAAGGGTTTTGGTTATTAATTGTTCTTCTTTGATCGATTTCCTCTTATGTTACTAAGTGGCTTTTCGATAAATATTCATTGATTCAATATAGGTAAGAATCATAGCAAGAAGAGGCACATTGCACCCTGGCAACGTACCTCTTCACCGCTATTTATCTATGAATATCATATTTAATTCATTTAAGCTCATACCTAATTAAAGTTCACAAGCCGTAATCCTTTATCGAAGACGAGCTTGTAGGAAGGATCCAAAGTAGATGTTAGTGTCAACTTCGTTGGGCTCTTCGGATCATCAAGCGATACCTCGTAGGTTGTTTCAAGACCATTCAGTTTGAAGCGAACGAGTGCATCTTCAAAGCTAAGATATTGCTTAAAGATTGGGTAGTTATTGTTGGCAGCACCGCTCAACCCAGCATTCTTTGCTTCATTAGGACCTAAGAAGAGAACGTGGTTATCATCTATTTTCTCGTAATCATAGACTACTCGACCTCCAAACTGACCATACACAGCACCAATAGTGAACACATCATCACCATCATAAGTACCTATAAACAGGCTTCGGAGTGGATACTTATTACCAGAAACAGCCTTTGCATAAGTATTAACAGTCTTCCATACAGTTACAGTCTGGGAGTTTGTCTCACTCACGTTGACTGTCCATAGACCCGAAATGAGGGCTTCAACAGGTGAAGGATAGTATGGCAAAAGCTTGACGGTATTGTCGTTTTTGTCTGCCCACTTGTCATCTTCAGAGTAAGTGAAGTTTCTTACGATCTTATCATGCACTTTCTTTGGTGCAAGCAAGTCCATTCCTTTATCGGTGTAAACGAATGGGAGGTCGATAACAACACCGTTTGTATCGGTTGCCGCAATAACATTATAATCGGTCTTAACGGCTTTCAAGGTGTCATTCCCCAGCACGAGACGATAGTGATCAGTGGTCATCAACGTCTTCATATAGCGTGCATCAGCAACATAATCATCCCATGTCTTATTCTCCGGCATAGGTGTCATGACAATGCGAGCACCTCCCTTCTTACCTTGCAGAACCACACTATCCTTCGAGCAAGACAACACACGGAACTCAAAGTCGCCTTCGAAGCCCTTACCAGCCTGCCCTACTTGTGCGCCATCGAGCTTTCCTACAGGGTCAGAAAACTTGTGGAAGGCTTTGTTGAAAGTATCGAATGAGAGTTGAACGCCCTGTGACTGGCTTACACGATAATGTGATTCAGCTTCCGTCTGTTCGGTCTCTTCCATCACTTTCACATTCTCCGTTGCATCGAACTTACAGAACACATTGTATCCGCCATACTGCTCTGCACCATAATAGGTCATCCTCCATCCGTTAGGAGCAGAGGTCAGAATCTCCTTTGTGTTACTGATTGATTCAGCTATACGATTCGCTGAAGACTTGTCAAAGACACTATCCACTTCTGGTGTACAAGCACCTAAAAGCAGGATTGATGTCAGTACAAGTAACATACTAAATAACTTCTTCATAATCTAACTCTCTTAATTTAATGTTTCCAAATCCAGGCTACTTATCTCGCTCTCACGCTTCAATACGATCTTATGTAACTTATCGATATCAACGCCCCAAGAGTCCATTAGGTAGCTGCGAATCAGTGACAACTTAGCGAGAATAGCTTTCTTTCCGTCTTCCTTACCACCTGCGGCGGTAACAGCCTGCGCCAGTCTCTTCTGCCACATCTCGTCTGTGTCGGTCACATAACACGCGAATACCTCGGCAAAGTCCTCGTTGTATTCACTGCTGGCATAGCCTGTTACGAATCCTTCAGCACCTGAATTTATATCTTTCACATTGACCCAGTCGGATGAATGGTACTTACCTTGAGAGATCGTACGGAAGTCTGTTGAATAGTTCTTGAGCTGCGTTAGAATGTGAGCAAACTCATGGTGCATAGTGTGGAAGTATGCAAAATTCAAGTCAAAGACGCCTGATGTGTTATAAGGGTCATGTTCCTCGATGTAGAGGTTATTGAAGTCGAGGTTGTTAACTTGGAACAGATTCACACGTACACCACCCTCTGCAAAACCCAAGGTAATTGACCCCTGACCATTGTATTGGGCTGATCCTACAAGCTGAAACTCACGGAAGCAATGCTCTTTCAAGAACTTCGGTCCCATCAACTCAGTGTATGCGTCCAACCAAACATGCTTGATGATCTTTGCCAAAGCGATAGAACGTTTCAGCTCAGCAGGCGTCACGTTATAGCCAAGGTTGGTGTTCTGGTCAACGTACTTATAATTAAATTTGATGTTGTAAGGCTCGGTGTAATTCTTATACAACCACTTATCAAAATCGTTCTGACGCTCCGTTGACTTCGTAGGGAATATTGAATTTCCCTTATCGACATCATCATTTGAGCAAGCCGCAGCCGTTAGTACGAGTACAGCTGCTATAAGCATTAACTTTATATTCTTCATATTTTATTACCTCCTTCACCGTTTAGTTACGTGGATTAGCTTGTAGTCCACTATTGATAACATCGGATGGCAACTGTATAGCACCACGTAGATCGCCAGCCACGAAATAGAGCGGATCTTCACCATCTATGCGGTGGGTGATCTCAATGCCATAACGTTTAATATCCTGGAAACGCAATCCTTGCTGCCAAGTCTCTATACGACGCATCTGCAAGAGGGCGTAAAGCATGTTGGTCTGTGTGCCATCTTCAACACTAAAGCCTTGTGGATGTAATGGCTTCTTGATACCCATCTGTGCATCCAGCATCACCTTTGCAGGAACTGTTGGAAGCCCATTAAAAAAACTGTTGATTGATGCCTCGGTCAGAGTAGGACGTGTGGCAGAACCCGCAGTCTCCTCTGTGTGTGATACAACCCACGCATTCATATCCGCCAAAGCAGCTGTATAATTCTTCAACAAGATCTCTGCCTCTGCACGTACCAATAGGGTTTCATCAGCTGTAAACACGGCATCCAAGCTATGAATATAGCCTGCCGTCTTAGCTGCATTGGTGTACTGCATCTCGGACATAATCTTTGGGAAGAACGTAAGCTGTGTATTACCATAGAGCATACGAGACTGATATAGCGTGTTATTCTGTGAACCTCTACCCCATGGCATAGGTGCCCAGAAGAGTTCTTTTGCTATCACTTGCTGTGCGAAGTTGAAGCGAAGAGCACCCGTACTAATCAACCGTCCCAATGAAGAGTAAGCTGTTTGAAGCATGTAATTAGCCTTCTCACTTGAACTAATGTAGGCATTGTGGATATCTACCGAACCACTGAGTGTCTTATAATGTGGCCAGTTTCGCAAGTCAGCTGATGGAGCAGAACCCAACGACTTAGTAGCATAATCGATTGCTTTCTGCCATTGTCCATAATAGAGATTGAAGCGAGCTGCGAAGGCATAAGCCGCACGACTGTTGAAGTGATACTTAGGAGCTGTCAAGTAACTATCGTCCAGTAACGGCAGAGCTTCTTCAATGTCTGCATTGATATTCTCGTATAGTTGCTTCAGAGTTCCACGTTCGTTAACAGATACTCCGGGCTCCTTTGGATAAGGAAGACCTAAGTATTGGTTGGCTTTCGTACCATCGTATGCCATACAGAAGATGTTTGAAAGGCGGAACATTGTCCATGCTCTGCACAGCAAGGCTTCAGCACGTACTGGTGAAGGATCGCGATCTTTCACCTTACTAAGGCTTGCTAACACCTCGTTGGCATGCCCTACTGCGCGGTAAGAACTATTCCACACGCTGCGTGGATCATCATTACCATCGGTCGTAACAGGCTTCCAGCGATAGACTTCACTTTGGTTAGTTTGATACATGAATGTCTTGCCATTGTCTATGACGTTATCGCTACTCCACTCCATTAGGAAGTCTGGTGACCCCTCTGAATAGGCTGAAGCTACGAGCTTCTTAGCTTTCTCAAAGGTATTAACCTCTGCTCGATCGTCAGGCAATTTATCGAGGAAGTCGTTGCAAGAGGATAGGGCAATGAGCCCTAATCCAGCAAGCAGTATATTTAAATTCTTCATGTTCTTGTCTATATATAATAATGTGTTAGATGCCAAGACGCAATGTCAAGGTGAACTGGCGAGGTGTTGGAAGAGCCACACCGCCGGCATTCATAAACTCTGGATCTTGTCCGTTGAGCTTCTTATCAGTGTAGATAAGGAAGAGGTTGGTAGCTTGGAGCTTCAGACTGAGCGCACTCAATGACAAGTGACGAATCAGTTGTACAGGGAAATCATACGACAGTGAAATCTCTTTCATACGGATGAAGTCGCCCTTTGCAATACGCTCGTTCGAATAGTTATAAGCGTTATAAGCACGAATGAGGTAACCATCCTGCTGTTGTGTACGTAGGTCGGCAATAGCAGGGATAGTGGTTTTCTCTTCATCACCAGCCTTTGTCCAACGGTTGCGGAACTCCTTAGGCATAGCCAACATGTCACTATAGCCTGTGCTAAAGAACGGATCCAAACGAACCTTGTTACCAAAGGCGTAGGTCATAAAGAGGCTCAAGTGCCAACCCTTATAACTAAAGGTATTGTTCAAAGAACCGGTAATGGTTGGGTCAGTTGGACCTTCATACTTCAAGTGACTAAGGTCGTAACTTTGGAAGTCAACGTTACTTGTGGTCAATTTACCATCTTGATTGATTACCTGAGGGATACCGTTTTTATTCAAGCCTTTGAAGTCGAAGGAGAAAAGGGCACGATAAGGATAACCCACCATAGTAAATCCTGTACCTGAAACCATCGACATAATGCGTGAACGACTATCGAGTGATGTAACCTCAGTCTTTACGTGTGAGAAGATGAAGTCGGTGCTCCATTGGAAGTTCTTCTTCAATATGTTCTTACTCGAAATAGAAAGTTCTTCACCATGAGACTTCATAGATGCAACGTTAGCATACTCTATGATTGAACCCTTTGTACCATTAGTTGTACGTGGACCAATGAGGTCGTAGTTGTTACGAGTGTACCAGTCGAAGACTACATTCAAGCGGTTATTGAAGAAACCAAGGTCTGCACCAATGTTAAACTCATGTTTCTTCTCATAAGTCAAATCCTTATTTGCGAACTGACTGATATACAAACCTGACTCCTGATCGACTGCGAATGGACGCCAGATGTTGGTACTGCGGATAATTACCTGTGAGTTGGTAATAGCTGGCTTATCACCTGTCAGTGAGTAAGATGCACGAAGAGTAGCGTGAGTCAAAGAGTTCTTGAATGTCTGTTGGAACCATGGCTCCTCGTGAACATTCCATACTCCTGATACGTTCCAAGTAGGCAACCAACGTGCAGAACGTGCCTTACCTAATCGATTACTACCCTCGTAACGGGTGGTGAAGTTAGCTGCATAGCGTCCTTTCCACGAGTAGTTAGCTGTACCGAAGAATGAAACGTCACGCATATAGCTGTTGCTCAACTGGTAATAGAGGTTACCATCTTCCACTGCCTGCTTGAAGTAGTGGTAGTCGTAACTAGGAAGGTAACCCATATCATACTGCATGCCGACACCGTCGTAAGCACTTTGTTTACGAACAATGTTGTTGACTTCCATACCACCATATAGGTTTACGATGTGACGATCATTAAAGACATCATTGTAACTGGCCGTTGCACGGAAATCCCAACTATTCATCTTGTACTTTTTCTCATTGTAGAAACCACCCTGAGGAAGCACAGAGTACTTCAGAGAGTTTGGTAAGTCAGGGTCTTGATAGAGCCATGGATTGTTGTCACGGATAGTGGCATCGTCCATAGCACGATAAGCCATTGCCATATTAGAACGCTCGCGAACCTGTGAAGCCTGCGTCGTTGTAGAGAACTTATAAGCACCGAGTACGGCAAGTGTAAGTTTGCTGATAGGCTTATACTTCAGTTCGGCTTGCACTTTCATATCGAGCACATCAAAGTCAATGAAGTTATTGGCTAACTCGTTATGAATGTTGAATGGAGCATAATTACGTATGTAAGAAGCATTCGGATCCAATGCGCGTGAAGCATTCATTGCGTATGAGAACGGGTTGATATCGAAGTTTCGACTCACCGCACCAGACGTTGGGTCGACCTCTTGATTGAATGATCCTGGGGCGCGTTGCTTACGATATGAGGTGTTACCAATTAGGTTTAACGACACCTTCTTATTGATGTTGTAGTTCGCATTGATTGAATATGTCATACGTCTAACCTTGCTCTGCTCGGTCCATCCCGGGTCATCCATGAATGAGAACGAGGTGTAGTATTGAGCCTTGTCAGTACCTGAAGACATAGAGATGGAGTGGTTCATTGAAACCGAGTTAGTAAACAACTCGTCAAACCAGTTAGTGTTTCTCATCTCTGCCTCACGCAGGTAACCATTCATAGCTTCCTCTGTGTTGGCAAGACCAAACTTACCCGTGCTCTCGTTGTAGCTGTTGATGAGCTTGTACATCTTACCATAGATACCACTTGTGGCAGCACGAAGTGTACGAGAGAAGGAGAACAATCCGTCTGCAGCCATCTCTTTGTAAACACCCATCTGCTCCTGTGAGTTCATGATATTAAACTGTGAGTAACTAGGACGAAGACGCATTGTATACTCGCCAGTGTAGCTTATTCGGTTACTTCCTGATTTACCTTTTTTGGTCGTAACTACGATGACGCCACCCATTGCACGTGCACCATATATAGAGGTGGCAGAACCATCCTTCAATATCTGGAAGCTCTCGATGTCATCTGCATTGAGTCCTGCAATAGCCGAAGAAATCAATGTTGCAGCATCACCTGATGATAGGTTGTCGGCATTCACCTCGGCTACATCGTCCATGATGACGCCATCTACAACCCAAAGTGGTTTAGAAGATCCATAGATAGAAGTGGCACCACGCACACGAATCTTTGGTGCCGTACCAAAGGTACCAGACACGTTTTGAACGCTGACACCTGCTGCACGACCCTCCAAAGAGCGGCTCACATCTGCCACACCATCGAGTTTTGCTTTCGAAGCATCAATCTTTGTAGCTGCACCAGAGAACAATCTCTTGTCCTGTTGGGTCATACCTGTAACGACAACCTCCGTGAGTTGGTGGTTATCATTAGCCAAGGTGACCTTCATACCATCCTTAGGTGTGACGGTCTGAGTGGTCATTCCAATGTAACTAACTACGAGTTTCTTGCCTGCAGGAACGTCAAGTGAGAACTTACCGTCTATATCGGTAACAGTTCCAGTCGTCGTGCCCTGTACCATGACAGAGGCTCCGATGACCCCTTGACCATCGTCCTGAGAAACTACGGTTCCATTGATTCTTGTCTGACCAAAGGCTGTTCCGATGGACAGCAATAGTCCAAACAAAAATAAAGCGAATCTTCTTTCCATAGATCTCTTTTGTTTAACTGAATTTATATTATGATACTTTGCTTTCATTATGTCAAATCAGCTCGAATGCTGAAAATAGCCTTTTGAGAACCATCTAACGGTTGTCACTATTGGAGGCTTCACCTTATTATATATATCGCCAGTAACAATTCGTTATGTTTTGATACTTTTAAACTTGAACACAATCACTGGTCACAAATTTAGGAAATATTTAATTTAGATGCAAGAGATTCACATAAAAAATTACAATTGGCGTGTACTTTTGTTTAAAACGTTTATATTTATAACTTAATAATGTGCTTTTACCTCAATTTTATGCGCTTTTTAGAATCAAAGGGTGTACGCCTTACAAGTTTCAAATCGCAACTTCTCTGTCAGAGCAAAGGCTCTCCTTTAATTCAAAATTCATAATTCAAAATTCAAAATTATGATTAGTTCGAGTTGACGAGTGGACTGGTTGACAAGTAAACGAGTTATTAGCTCTATTTGAAAAATAGGGAATCTGTAGGGACAGACGCCCTCGTCTGTCCGCTCCAACATTCCACCTTACATTACAAGCAACCTCCCCCATGCGGACAGACGAGGGCGTCTGTCCCTACTTTGAAGCAGACTCTTTAATCAACGAGAGGGACTTACTGCAATTCAAAATTCATAATTCATAATTCAAAATTATGATTAGGTAGAGTTGACGAGTCAGCTGGTTGACAAGTAAACGGGTTGCTTGTTCTGTGCAATAGATCACCACAAAGTAGGGACAGACGCCCTCGTCTGTCCGCTTACTTACCCTTACACGGCATCCCGTTAGGCAACATCTCCTCCTTTTGAGGGACTTGGGGAGGCTTTTTATGGCTGTGTTCTGGCGGACAGACGAGGGTGTCTGTCCCTACTCTGTGGCATCTCTTTGGATAAAAAGAACTATTCAAATAGGTTACCGTTAGGCGCTCCTCCCCTTGGGAGAGGCTGGGAGGGGTTTCCAGACGAGGGCGTCTGTCCCTACTGTGAAGACTCTCCATCAGACAACGGGGGCATTTCTTCATTGTCAAGAGAGGCTTCCTTCGAAACAAAGAAACGCCCTTCTTGTATCAACGGAACGCCCTTCTTGTATCAACGGAACGCCCTCTTCAAAACGAAGAGGGCGTTCCGTTGTTTTTAGTTCTGCTGCTCCTGCTAACGAGGCATTGCCTCACTACACCCCGACTATACACCACTTTATAAGCAAACAACTCTATTTACACCCCTCTCCATTCGGAGAGGGGACGGGGGAGAGGCTGTAGAAGGGCGGGGGTGAGGCTACTTCTTTCCCTTTTCTAAGCATTAAATTTGCAGGAGTAAAATATTAAGTCTAACTTTGTAGGCGATATATTAATACTTATGGACTGGTTAATTAATTTATTCCAAACACAAGACTCGGTAGCACACATCGTGTTACTGTATTCTATCGTCATTGCTCTTGGTGTCTACTTAGGTAAGATTAAGATCGGAGGAATATCCCTCGGCGTCACCTTCGTACTCTTTGTTGGCATCCTCGCAGGGCACATTAACTTCACTGGACCACGCCCTGTATTGAACTTCCTACAAGACTTTGGACTGATACTCTTCGTCTTTATGATTGGTCTACAGGTTGGTCCGGGATTCTTTGAGAGCTTCGGTAAAGGCGGACTGAAGCTCAATATCCTCTCGTCCGTAGCCATTCTGCTGAACATCTTGATGATGTTTGCATGCTATTACATCTTCTTTGACACCTCAAACAGCAGCAACCTGCCTATGATGGTAGGTACACTTTATGGTGCCGTAACCAATACCCCAGGTCTTGGTGCAGCCACCGAAGCCTTGCATAGTGTGTTCAAAGACAACATGAACTTCGATATCGCCAATGGTTACGCATGCGCTTATCCATTGGGAGTAGTGGGTATCATCGGTGCAACTATCGCTGTTCGCTACATCTGCAAGGTTAATCTTCAAGCGGAGAACGACAAGTTGATGGAAGAAGAAGGGGAGAACCCGAATGCCAAACCACACATTATGTCACTCAAGGTAGCCAATGCTTACATTGCAGGACGTACATTGCAAGAGATCTCAGAGTTCCTTAATCGCGACATTGTTTGTACACGTATTATGAAGAACGGGGTGATTTCTGTGCCTACTCGTGATACAATTCTTGAGTTGGACGATGAGGTGATCATCGTTTCAGCAGAGGTCGATGCAAAGGCTATTCAGGCTTTCATTGGTCCGGAGATTGAGGTTGATTGGCATGAAGAAGACCAACCCAAGAAGATGGTCAGCAAGCGTATTATCATCACCAACAGTGCTATGAATGGTAAAACACTGGCTAAGATGCACTTCAGTTCAGTGTATGGTGTGAACGTAACGCGCATTAGTCGTCAGGGAATGGATCTCTTCGCAAGTCGTAACCACCACTTTAATGTGGGCGACCGCATTATGGTTGTGGGTCCAGAAGAGAATGTTAATCGTGTTGCCGAACTAATGGGTAACTCTGAAAAACGCCTAAATACTCCGAATATCGCAACCATCTTTATCGGCATCATTGTGGGCATCCTCTTTGGTAGCCTACCATTCACTATACCACACATGCCCGTGCCATTGAAGCTCGGTTTGGCTGGTGGTCCATTGATCATAGCCATCCTCATTGGTCGATTTGGCTATCGCATGCACCTCGTCACCTATACCACAACCTCCGCAAACATGATGTTACGCGAGTTCGGATTAGCCTTGTTTCTTGCTTCAGTAGGCATTAAAGCAGGTGCAGGTTTCTGGGATACTGTGGTGCAAGGAGACGGTTTGAAGTATGTATATACAGGTTTCCTCATCACGATCATACCGATCCTCATCGTTGGTACTATCGCTCGCATGAAGTATAAATTCAACTATTTTACGATCATGGGAATGCTTGCCGGAACCTATACCGACCCACCAGCACTGGCATACGCGAACTCCATCTGTAATGGTGAAGCCCCTGCCATTGGTTATTCAACGGTATATCCTTTAAGCATGTTCTTGCGTATTTTCACCGCACAAATCATTGTGCTGTTCTTCTGTGGGGCGTAGTTTAAACCCCACCCAGCCTCCCCCAAGGGGAGAGAAGGAGCCTCACCCCCAGCCCCTCTCCGAATGGAGAGGGGAGTAAACAGAATTGTTTGCTTATAAAGTGGTGTATAGTCGGGGTGTAGTGAGGCAATGCCTCGTTAGCAGGAGCAGCAGAACTAAAAACAACGGAACGCCCTCTTCGTTTTGAAGAGGGCGTTCCTTCATCATGAAAAGGGTGTCTCTTCGATGTGAAGGAACGCCCTCTTTAAATGAAGGACATATCCACAAGTAGGGACAGACGCCATCGTCTGTCCGTCAAAACACAGCTAATAAAAACCTCCCCAAGTCCCTCCGAAGGAGGGGATGTTGCCTAACAGGATGTCATGAAAGGGTAGATGGGCGGACAGACGAGGGCGTCTGTCCCTACTGTGTGGCATTATCTTTAATTAAAGGAACGCCCCTTTCAAAACAAAGAGGGCGTCCGTTGATACAACAGGGGCGTTTCTTTGTTTCGAAGAAAGCCTCTCTTGACAATGAAGAAACGCCCCCGTTGTCTGATGGTGAGTCTTCAAAGTAGGGACAGACGCCATCGTCTGGAAACCCCTCCCAGCCTCCCCCAAGGGGAGGAGTGCCTAATGGTAATCTATTTGAATGGTTCTTTCTATCCAAAGGGATGCCACAGAGTAGGGACAGACGCCCTCGTCTGTCCGTCAAAACACAGCTAAGAAAAGCCTTCCCAAGCCCCTCCAAAGAAGGGGATGTTACTTAACGGGATGTCATGAAAGGGTAGATGGGCGGACAGACGAGGGCGTCTGTCCCTACTGTGTGGCATTATCTTTAATTAAAGGAACGCCCCTTTCAAAACAAAGAAGGCGTTCCGTTGATACGAAGAGGGCGTTTCCTTGCAATGAAAAGGGCGTCTCTTCACATCGAAGAAACGCCCTCTTTGTTTGTTAATAGTAGTATCTACTCCCCTCTCCATTCGGAGAGGGGCCGGGGGAGAGGCTTTGTCTAACAGTCTCCCGTTAGGCACTCCTCCCCTTGGGGGAGGCTGGGTGGGGTCATACCAACCCCCATCAGCATTGCTAAAAACAAAAGAAGGTATGTCTCACGACATACCTTCTCTATTGTTCTTAGCCATTTTATCTATTCGAGCCTCTTGTCGGATTCGAACCAACGACCCCGAGATTACAAATCACGTGCTCTGGCCAACTGAGCTAAAGAGGCAGGTGGACAAGCGATTCCTATCGCACCGCTACAACCTTCTACCCTTGCTTTGTTCCCAACCTGGGGGATTTGAAGGGAGCTGGTCGTAGGAGACTTGTCCGTATGAAACGCTCTCCCTACTTGGAGAAAGCGGTGCAAAGGTACACAATTAATTTATAACTACGAAAAGAAAGGACGCCTTTTTCGCATTTTAACAAATAATCTTAATTTTGATAAAGACGCACCTTTATATAATAAATAATCCGTAATTTTGCAGTATGACACACGATGAGATCAAACAGTTATCGGCGTATTCTCGATACGACGGGTTCTATCTTGCAATCCTTTGGGTTGCCAGTTTTGCTTGTTTGTTATATACAACTTACGTTCCTTTCTTAGGTCAGGTCTATACGATATTGCTCTTTTCTACACCTTTCTTCGTGGCTTATCGCTTTAAAAAGTTCCGTGAGGAAGGTCGCAATGGGGTAATTTCTTTTAGGCGTGGGTTGTTTTATTGCCTTCGAGTTTACTTCAATGCAGCGTTGATCTTCAGCCTTCTTCAATGGTTGTATATGAACTATGTTGACAACGGGAGACTGTTAGCTGTCTTCACAACTATCTATTCCACGCCCGAAGCAAAGCAGATGTACAGTCAGTTGAACGTATCTTACAACGATGTAATTCGGCTCCTTTCAATGATGACGGAACCGACTGTCTTGGCTGCAAATAGCTTTATAACAGCAGTGTTATCGGGCGTTGTTTTCTCATTAATCATTGCTGCGTTAATGATGAAGCAAGTACGCACCTCTAATTCAAAACAATATTAATTTGAACATACGCAATGGATATTTCCGTTATAGTTCCTCTATTCAATGAGGAAGAGAGTCTGCCTGAATTGCACGCATGGATACAACGCGTGATGAATACCAACGGCTTTTCTTATGAAATAATATTTGTTAATGACGGTTCAACCGACAATAGTTGGGGAATCATCGAGGAGCTTCATCACAAGGACGAGCACGTTCACGGCATTAAATTCCGCCGTAACTATGGTAAGAGTCCAGCCCTTTATTGTGGCTTCAAAGCGGCTAAAGGCGATGTTGTCATTACAATGGATGCAGACCTGCAAGACTCTCCTGACGAGATACCAGGGCTTTACCAAATGATCACGGAGGATAAGTTTGACCTCGTAAGTGGCTATAAGCAGAAGCGTTACGACCCATTATCTAAGACCTTGCCTACTAAGCTTTTCAATGCCACGGCACGTAAGATCAGTGGTGTACATAACCTCCATGACTTTAATTGTGGACTGAAGGCTTACCGCCGGGATGTGGTGAAGAACATCGAAGTCTATGGTGAGATGCATCGCTATATACCTTATCTTGCCAAGGAAGCAGGCTTCGCTCGTATCGGAGAGAAGGTGGTTCACCATCAGGCGCGCAAGTATGGTAAGTCGAAATTCGGCATTAATCGCTTCTTTAATGGCTATCTCGACCTACTCACCTTATGGTTCTTGACTAACTTTGGAAAGAAGCCTATGCACGTCTTCGGACTGCTTGGTTCATTCGTATTCTTCATTGGTTTCATCGCTCTTATTACCTTATTCGTCGAGAAGATGATAATGTTGTACAATGGAGAATATGGTGATCTCTTGTCGAATCATGCCTCTTTTTATATCGCTCTGACTGCTATTCTCTTGGGTACACAACTCTTTCTTGCAGGCTTCATAGGCGATTTGATCAGTCGGAGTAACCCTCGACGCAATGATTACCAGATAGAGAAAGAACTGTAAATAAGTAACTTATAAAGTGTAAATAATGACTAATAACGAATGATATGAGGCGTAAGACGATAAGCCGAAGAGGGCTGATAAAATATGTCTTAGGCGTTTTCAGCTGTTTTACCATAGGTTCACTCCTTGCTTTGACAGGCTGCTCTGACCTTGACTGTGGCGTTCACAATCCTGTAATGGCTAATTATGTCATACAGGGCGACAGCCTTCGTGATACTCTGACTATCAGTGCCATCCGTGGCAGCAAGCCCGACACTGTACTCGTCAACCGCCTTATTAAGACCACAAAATTCAGTCTGCCGATGAGCTACGGAGGTGCGCAAGACCGCCTGCGGTTCGTCCTCACCAATGCAGCTGGGCGTTCTGTCGTTGACACGATAACGATTAGTAAGACCAATGTGAGCCACTTTGAAAGTGTTGATTGTGCGCCCGCTTTCTTCCATAAACTCACTGCCGTGAGTACAACGGGACGCGGAATTAGTCAGATAAGTATCAACAATCCCAACGTAGACTACGATGGAACGAAAGAGAATATGCACATTCGTATTACTCGCCCTTAGTCTTCTTCTGTTGCAGCCAACGGCTCTCCGGGCACAACAGAAGCGTAAGGCACAACCCGTACAGGCTGATACTGTATCGTTCTTCAGGGGCGTTGCAGTTGGAGTAGACATCGTCGGGCCCGCTATGAAGGCTCTTTCTGCCTACGGACAATACGAAGCCTTATTGCGAGTGAACATCCGCGACAAGTATTATCCAGTGCTGGAACTCGGTGTGGGACACGCTGATAAGACCGCTGATGAGACCTCAACACAGTATAAAACACGTGCCCCATACGGTCGTGTGGGTATGGACTTCAATGTACTCAAAGACAAGCACGATGTCTATCGCGTCTTGGTTGGCGGCAGGGTGGGCTATACCAGCTTCAAATATGACGTCAACGCGCCTGCCGTGAAAGACCCCATTTGGGGCGGATTAGTGCCCTTTGGCGGTACTGACGTGCGTTCGCACCTGCTTTGGTTAGAGGCTTCTTTCGGCGTAGATGCCAAAATCTGGGGACCAATACGTATGGGTTGGAGCGTGAGATACAAGATTCGTGCGCATCAGAAAAGCAATGACTTGGGCGAACCTTGGTATGTGCCGGGATACGGAAGGGGCGGTTCCTCAACGCTTGGAGCCACATTTAACGTTCTTCTCGAACTATAACCACTCATCTAACAAACATCCTTTTCCATCACTAAAATGACCAGATTACGATAATGAAGAATAAGAAACTCTATTGGCAAATACCCTTTCTTTTGGTGCTGCTCATTGGTTCTATCGCCATTGTGAGGTGTCAGCACGATATGCCGTATCAGCATAATACGGGCTTTATCTTCGGTACTGTCTATCACATCACGTACCAGAGTGACGAAGACCTGCAGCCCGAGATTGATGCAGAACTTAAACGTGTCAACCAGACCTTCTCAACTTTTGAGCCATCATCGGTCATTTCGTTGATCAATCAGAACAAACCCGTCAAGGTGAATGAGATGTTTGATGAGGTGTTTACACTCGCTCAACAGGTATCGAAAGAGACCAATGGTGCGTTCGACATCACGGTAGCACCAATGGTAAACCTGTGGGGCTTCGGCTTCAAAACGGGTGTTCATCCATCGAAAGAGAAGATTGATAGCTTGCGACAAATCGTTGGTTTTAATAAGGTGAAACTGGTTGGTAACACCATTCGCAAGCAAGATCCGCGCGTTATGTTAGACTGTTCTGCGATTGCAAAGGGCTATGGTTCCGATTGCGTAGCACGTTTGCTGCAAAGCAAGGGAGTAACGAATTTCATGATAGAGATAGGTGGTGAGATCGTAACCAAGGGCAACAGCGAAAAGAGATTGCCCTGGCGTATTGGTGTGACAAAGCCTACGGACGACAGTGTGAACGTCAATCAAGATTACGAGGCGGTGCTGAATGTGACCGACCGAGCTATGGCGACGAGTGGAAACTATCGTAACTTCTATTATAAAGGAGGTAAGAAATATGCGCACACCATCAACCCTAAGACAGGATACCCCGTCCAACACTCCCTCCTTTCGGCTACTGTTCTTGCCAAGAACTGCGCCACTGCGGATGCATACGCCACCTCCTTCATGGTGATGGGCATAGAGAAAGCCAAGCAGTTACTCGATCGTCACCCCGAGTTGATGGCGTATTTTATTTATTCAGATAGCAGGGGGAAGCTAAGAGTTTGGTATAGTAAAGGTCTCACCCCCGCCCAATAAAAGCCTCACCCCCGCCCCCTCTCCGAATGGAGAGGGGAGTAGATAGTACTGTAAATGAGGTTAGGATATATCAAAGAAAACCATACCCTTTCTACCTATTCACTCCCCTCTCCATTCGGAGAGGGGGCGGGGGTGAGGCTTGAGAGGGGCAAGGTTGGGGCTTGATCGGGACTTGTTTGGGTTTATTTAATTGTTATGTTACAACTTCACAACGACCTTCTCCGCTTCCCACTCTTCCTCGGAATAGGCACAGATGAGCTTTCCGAGATTGTTGGACACACCAAGTTTGGATTCTATAAACTGTCGGCAGGGCAGCTACTGGCGGCAGAAGGCGACCGATGCACACAACTCTTCTTTCTCATGGCAGGCTCACTGAGTGTGGAGAGTCATGCTGATAACCATCGATACAGTATCATCGAAGAGTTATCAGCACCAGCTGTCATACAACCAGAACACCTCTTCGGACTCATGTCAAGATACTCCCGTACATTCTCTGCAAAGACCGATTGCAGCTTACTGGCACTCAGTAAGGAGGAGATTCTCCGCCTCCTTGATTCCTACCTCATCTTCCGTTTGAATTTTCTCAACATCCTTTCCATGCAAGCGCAACGGCAGGGTCGCATTCCATGGAGGCAGAATCCGAGTGAAATTCGCCAACAGTTCTTTGCTTTCTTACGCCTCCGTTGTATCACGCAAGCCGGTAAGAAAGTGCTCAAAATAAAGATGGAAACACTCGGGCATGAGCTTCATCAAAGTCGTCTGAACGTCTCCCGTATGCTCAACCGGTTACAGGCAGAAGGTCTGATAACCATCAGTCGTGGTGTTATCATCGTCCCACAATTGGAGTTGTTGCGGTAGGGATAACCCCATTCTGCTTCCCTTGAATACCCCACCCAACCTCCCCCAAGGGGAGGAGTGCCTAACGGAAGTTAGTTGGAACAGGTGGAGAAGGAGTTTCTTCCTATCCAAAAGGATGCCACAAAGTAGGGACAGACGCCCCCGTCTGTCCGCCTTTCCATTCCTTCATGGCTTCCCGTCAGGCAACATTCCCTTCTTCGAGGGGGGTAAGAAGACATCTATTGCTTGTGTTTTGGCGGACAGACGAGGGCGTCTGTCCCTACTGTGAAGCCTCACCCCCGCCCCCTCTCCCAATGGAGAGGGGAGTAGATAGTATTGTTTCCCACAGAACAAGCAACTCGTCAACTCTACCTAATCATAATTTCGAATTATGAATTTTGAATTAAAGAACCATGTTTCATCCGTCCCATAAACGCTTTTTCAACGCTTCGGAAAAACTTTGTCTCATTTTATAAATATAATTATGTCCAAGCGAGGTAATACTTAAATGTTTTTCTTATCTTTGCAGTGTAGAGTCTTGAATGACAATCTGAAAGCAAAAGCAAGACCTTTCCCACGTTACAATCCTCACCTGAGTTGGATATGAATAATAATATGGAGAAATGCTTTCAATATGTTCATTCAATTCAGTTGGTAAATAATAACAAATAAATGTGCGATGAAGAGAACGAATAAAGTGTTACTCATTTACACTGGTGGAACCATCGGTATGGGGCATAACAAACGTACGGGTGCATTAGAACCATTGGACTTCAGTCATCTTGTTGATAATGTTCCAGAGTTCAAATTAGTACCTACGGAGGTAGATACCTATCAGTTCGATCCACCCATCGACTCGTCTGATATGACCCCTTGTCGTTGGGCGCAACTTGTGCAGATCGTATCCGAATGCTATGATGACTATGATG
Organism: Prevotella veroralis; assembly: GCF_018127765.1. Lineage (NCBI taxonomy): Bacteria > Pseudomonadati > Bacteroidota > Bacteroidia > Bacteroidales > Prevotellaceae > Prevotella > Prevotella veroralis. Next base: position 339,334 of record NZ_CP072331.1, read on the forward strand.
GTTTTGTGATTCTCCACGGCACAGATACGATGGCTTATACAGCATCGGCTCTATCGTTCATGTTCGAAAATCTGACGAAACCAATTATCCTTACGGGGTCTCAACTACCTATTGGTCAGTTGCGTACAGACGGCAAAGAGAACCTCATGACGAGTATAGAGTTGGCATCAGCACATCATAAGGATGGAACGGCTATGGTACCTGAAGTGTGCATTTACTTCAGTGGGCACTTGTTGAGAGGCAACCGTTCTACGAAGCAGAATGCCGATGAGTTCAATGCTTTCGACTCTTTTAATTATCCGCATTTATGTGAGGCTGGGGTCAACTTCACCTTTGATGAACACCGAATACTTACTCCTGACTATTCAAAACCATTGATCACACACACCGAGCTGGATAATAATGTGATTATCTTCTCCCTCTTTCCTGGAATGGAGGAAGGGCTCATGCACCATCTTCTCGATGCCCCAGAATTACGCAGTATCGTAATGCGTTCTTACGGAAGTGGCAATGCTCCACAACGTCCTTGGCTGATGAAATTATTGAAACAGGCGTCAGAACGTGGAGTTATCGTCGTGAACATCAGTCAATGTATCAGTGGACGCGTTGAGATGAGCCGCTATGATACGGGTTACCAACTCAAGGATGCAGGTGTTATCAGTGGTTATGACAGTACGGTCGAGGCTGCTGTAACGAAGTTGATGTACCTTCAAGCACGATATGATGACGCTGATATGGTGCGTTATTACATGAACCGTTCGATTGCTGGTGAGATTAGTATCATTGAATAGAAGTTTTATTTTTGCTGTCACTTCTGTCACGGTTCTTATGTTTACAAGCCTCTGGCAATTAAATAGTTAGCTCAAATGTTAAAAGTGACAGCAACTATAATAAAAAACTTAAACAGGTGTTTTGAGACAGAAGGAGTATGTCATTTAATCCGAAATCATGATTAGGTAGAGTTAACAAGGAAACGAGTCGACGAGTAAACAAGTTATTAGTTCTGTTGGAAAAGATAGTGGGTTTGTTGGGAAAGAAGTTCTCGCCCGTCCACACAAATAGCCCATTAGAATAGAAGGAACATGTCGTTACGGCAATATGTCCTTATACCATCCTGTCAAAGAGATTTATGAACAGGTATATGGGTGGAGGCATCTGTCCTTACTAATCATACTTGTGAATTATGAATTGTGAATTTTTGAATTAAAAGAAGTGTCCATCTTGATCGAAATGACCCCTTCAATGTAGGGACAGACGCCCTCATCTGTCCGCAAACTCAGCAATGTTCCGAACAAAAAAGAGGGACTCGGGACGGACAGACGAGGGCGTCTGTCCCTACTTTGTGAAGCTATTCTCCAACAGAACAAACAACTCGTCTACTCGTTAACTCGTTTCCTTGTTAACTCTACACAATCCCCAATTTGAATTATGAATTGTGAATTTTGAATTAAAAAAGGTACAGACTCTTTATGATCTGTACCTTTTCTATAACGTTATGTGCCGTTACGACGACAACGCAACAAGCATATTAATTATTCACCGTACCTCCAACAATATCCAACAACTCGGATGTGATGGCTGCTTGACGCGACTTGTTATATTGCAAGTTGAGTGAACGAAGCAACTCATCGGCATTATCTGTTGCCGTTTGCATAGCCACCATGCGGGCTGCATGTTCGGAGGCATTGCTGTCAAGAAGTGCTGTGTACACCATAAGATGGAGCAGCTTTGGCACTAAAGCCTGCAATACTGTAGGTAAATCAGGCTCAACGATGAAGTCATCATTCAATGGAGTAACGACCTCATTATTCGTCTTCTGTGTTTTAACCTGCCCTTTCTTCTTCAAATAGTCTTGTGCTGCTTTGGTTGAGATATCCGATGATAGGTCACGTTCAGTATCACGACTCAGCTCTTCGCTAAGGTCTATTGGTAGGAAAGGTTTGCGCTGGAGAATCTGACTACCAGCACTCTTAAAGTGGTGATAAATCATCTCTACCCTATCAAACTCGCCTTTCAACCACTTCTGTCCCAGCTCTTTAGCAATGTTACGACACTCTTCCGAGTTAGGCTTATCAGCAAGGTTTGGATAAGGATAGACGCATGTGTAACCACGTTTATTCGCTGTCTCAGCCACCTTTCGACCAACAGGATAGATCACAATATCATCCTTTGTCAACCCCTGCGCATGATATTCATCTATCGTATGCTGCATGAGCTTGATGACATTCGCATTAAATCCACCACAGAGCGAGCTATTGGAGGAGAACACAAGCAAGGCTACACGCTTGACCGGTCTCTGTACATCAAAAGGAGTCTCGGTATTCGGTGTAGAGACAAGGAAAGCCTTGAGAATATGCTCGAGCATCGCTTCGTAAGGGAGCATGTTCTCGATTGCATTCTGTGCATGATGCAACTTACTCGATGCTACCATCTTCATTGCACTCGTAATCTTACGCGTGCTTTGGACACTGGCTATACGAGTCTTTATTTCCTTTAACGATGCCATTATGTATTGTCTTATTTATATTGTCCGGCAATATTGCCCATCACTTCTTCTATTACCTTTATAGAAGAATCCTCTAACTGACCTGCAGCAAGGGAACTGATGACGTCGGCGTAAGATGAACGCATGCTGTCGAGGAATTGATCCTGACAATGACGAACCTGATCAACTGGTACATCGCGCATCAAACCATGTACACCGCAATAAAGGATGGCAATCTGCTCTCCTACTGGCATTGGGCTGTACTGAGGTTGTATCAAAAGCTGGTTATTCTTACGACCACGGTCGAGTGTCATTGCTGTCACCTGATCCATATCAGAAGAGAACTTAGAGAATGCCTCAAGCTCACGATACTGTGCCATATCAATCTTCAGTGTTCCTGCCACCTTCTTCATACTCTTTACCTGTGCAGATCCACCTACACGAGATACTGAAATACCGACATTGATGGCTGGACGGAAGCCCTGATTGAAGAGGTTTGACTCGAGGTATATCTGTCCGTCAGTAATGGAAATCACGTTAGTTGGAATGTAAGCTGACACGTCTCCTGCCTGAGTCTCGATGATAGGTAAGGCTGTTAACGAACCACCACCCTTGACATGTCCCTTCATACACTCAGGTAGATCGTTCATCTGCTCAGCAATCTCTTGCTGGTCATTGATACGTGCTGCACGTTCCAACAGACGTGAGTGAAGATAGAACACATCGCCTGGGTAAGCCTCACGACCAGATGGACGACGAAGGATCAAAGATACCTCACGATAGGCAACAGCTTGTTTTGACAAGTCGTCATAAACGACAAGAGCAGAGTAACCACGGTCTCTGAAGTATTCACCAATAGCGGCACCTGCGAACGGAGCATAATACTGCATAGCTGCAGGATCAGCCGCTGTTGCACTCACGACAATCGTATATGGTAATGCACCACGTTCCTTTAGATTCTGCACCAAAGTAGCTACTGTAGATGCTTTCTGCCCTATGGCAACATAGATACAATATACAGGTTTGCCTTGTTCATAGAAACTCTTCTGGTTGAGGATGGTATCAACAGCAATCGCAGTCTTACCTGTCTGACGGTCACCAATGATAAGCTCACGCTGACCACGACCAATAGGAATCATTGAGTCGACAGCCTTCAAACCTGTTTGGAGCGGTTCCTTCACTGGTTGACGATAGATCACACCAGGAGCTTTACGGTCCAATGGCATTTCGAAAGAGTCGGTTAGGTCGATATCACCCTTACCATCAATCGCTTCTCCAAGAGGGTTTACCACACGTCCCAAGAAGTTGTCATTCACACGGATTGAGGCGATACGATGTGTACGCTTAACGCTTTGTCCCTCCTTGATACCCGTTGTTGGACCAAGAAGAATACATCCGACATTGTCTTCCTCCAAGTTCATGACAATAGCCATAGTGCCATTCTCAAATTCAAGCAACTCATTGGCTTCAGCATTACGAAGACCATACACACGTGCTACACCATCACCAACGGTTAACACAGTGCCGACTTCATCAAACTTCTCCTCTGAGTTAATGCCTTGCAATTCCTTTACAAGGATCTCAGACACCTCACTTGGTTTAATTTTATCTGACATGTTATTAATTTATTACTTTGTTAATTGTGTGAGGATAGCATTCAGTTTGTTCTTCACACTCGCATCCATCCTGTAAGTATCATACTCGAGTATGAATCCCCCAATGAGCGATGGATCGACTTCGGTGTTGAACTCGACAATACCCTGACTACGGGCTTCCACCAATGCTTTCATCTTATTCTCTGTTTCTTCAGAGACGGGTGAAGCGGTGATAACCTTGCCCTGAATGATATGTTTCTGCTTTCTATACAGAGAGACATAATCGTTTGCCATTAACTGTAACAGGTCTTCTCTATCCTCCTTCAGTACAAGGGAAAAGAAGTTACTAACCAACTCGGGACATTTGTCACCACAGGCTACTTCCAATAGCCTGCGCTTCTTATCCTTAGGAAGCATCGGACTTTCGATAGTCACACGTAAATCCTTTACTTGCAAATAAGCCTGAGCAAGGGTCTGCATAATTGCATATACCTTGTCTTCAAGCCCTTGTTCACAAGCAGCCTTGAATAACGCACGAGCATAGCGAACCGATATTACACCTGTATTCATAAGCGTTTATTTACTTTCTGTACCATTAGAAGAAGCAACTTCATCCAATAAGCTATCGATGAGTTGAGCCTGTTCTGCAGATGTTGTCAACTGTTTGCGAAGAATCTTCTCAGCAATTTGTACAGACAACTCAGCTACCTGTGAACGGATATCACGTATAGCCGCTTGCTTCTGACTCTCTATCTCTGCCTTGGCTTCTGATAGGATTCGAGCACTCTCTTCGTGCGCCTTTTCCTGAGCCTGTTCAACTATAGAGTCACGCGTTTGAGACGCTTCACGAAGTATCTGCGCCTGCTTCTCGCGTGCTTCCATAAGCAGCTCCTCACCTTGTTTCTGAATATTAGCAAGCCTCAAGTTAGCTTCCTCTGCCTTTGCTAAACTCTCATCTATATAGTTCTTGCGCTCATTCACCATCTTAATAATCGATGGGAAGCCCCATCGCCATAGGATGAAGAAGACCACCAGAAAGACAATTGTCATCCAAAAGAGCAAACCACCATCTGGCAATAATAATGACATAAGCTGCTAAATTACTTTTCTTATTACTCTTATTAACTAACTCCTCTTGTGTAGTTTAGAATACACAAAGAAGAGCGATGATCGCTGCGAAGAAGGCAACACCCTCTACCAATGCTGCAGCAATAATCATTGAGGAACGAAGGTCACCGATCTTCTCTGGCTGACGAGCCATAGCATCCATAGCCTGACCACCGATACGACCAATACCAAGACCTGCGCCTACAGCTGCGATACCTGCACCGATTGCGGCGCCTAACTTTGCAGTCTCTGCTGCTAATAACAATGATGTCAACATAGTTTTTTACTTTTAATATTAATTATTTCTTATTATTTATTTCGTTACTTATGATAGATTAGGAAAGTATCACCTGTATTTTAAAGGATTATCTCTCTATTCTATCCTTATTCCCTAAGCTTTCACCTTCTCTTCTGCAGGCTCATGAACACGTGCCAAAGAGATAAATACAGCACTCAACATCGTGAATACCAATGCTTGAATGAAGCTAACAAGAATCTCTAAAAGCATCATAAAGATACTCATTCCCACACTCACAATGGTCATGGAAGAACTAAGTACAATACCCATAGTCGCCATGATGAAGATAATACAGGTCAAAGCCAATGCAATAGCATGTCCTGCCATCATATTAGCAAAGAGACGCACCATCAATGCAAAGGGTTTCGTGAAGATACCAAAAATCTCAATCACTGGCATCAAAGGTACTGGTACCTTCAACCATGCGGGTACGTCTGGCCAAAAGATATCCTTCCAATAATGCTTCGTACCCGAGAAGTTGGTTACTAAGAAGGTGCAGATAGCCAAAAAGAAGGTAATTGTAATATTACCCGTGAGGTTTCCTCCACCCGGTGGGAATGGTACGATACCCATGATGTTAGCCACAAAGATGAAGAAGAAACAGGTCAATAAGTAAGGTGCATATTTATCTGCCTCCTTACCTAATGTTGGTTTTATCACCTCATCATAGACATACATCACGAACATGTGCATCAATCCAGTGAATCCCTTCGGAGCCTTATCTGTAACCTTGTGACGGCGACACCAGCGTGCTGGTATCAATATACAAAGTAACAAAAGGATAGCATCAATAAAGAGTACACACACCGACTTTGTAATCGAAATATCGAATGGACGTACCTCTGTTCCATCTGGTTTCAATTCAACAATACGCCGTTCATAATTTCCCTTTGTCGCTATAAACAAGTTCGGGTTGTTCTTACAAGGACGATAACCAGCGTGTGGACCATGCTCTAAAGGTTCTTCTTCAAAGTCTTCTGCCCAACCCGTGTACCAGCCATCCGATGTCTTCACGATAACTGGAAGATTGATGATGACGGGCTTATCTCCTATATTGGTAACATGCCATTCATAGGAGTCTTTGATGTGTCCCCACAATATGCCTTGCAAGTCAACACCGTCTCCCTTACTCTCTGATGCAGCCGCACCAGGTAAGAGAAGAAATAGCATTACAGCCATGCAAAGCAAATGCTTGAGATATTTCATTCGTCAATTATTAGTTTTATTGTTCTTTTCTACTTTAGAAAAATAGATGGTATCGAATGCTAATAGCACCAGATAGAAAATCATAAAGATGACCGCAAAGCTCAGAATCATAACTCTTTCCTTTACAATCAAGGCATAAACCAGAATCGTAAGGAAGGCTAATAGCATACGGAAAGCCGAACCAGCAAGATAAAACTTACCCAAAACAGCTGGCGACTTAGCCGCTATCGCTTTCCAAGCTCCTCCATAGATTGAGGCTGTGATGAGGGAGAATAACGCACTAATCGTTAGCATGTTAAGGTAAGAGGAGTGCGTAGTCACTTGCGCAATCAATATACCCACAAGGTACAACCCAAAGATAATCCAAAGGTTCATCTTGTGATACCTCTTATACACCTTATTATAATCCATCATTCAAAAACCTCGTCTCTAAGAGAGTACTATCTTTATATCTCCACACAAAGACTCACCTCATTCTTCTTCACCTCGACGAAACCGCCAACGATCTGAAGCTCGTTCTTCGTGCCCTTCGTACTATAGACAACCTTACCTTCTACCAACGTTGAGATGATAGGGGCATGGTCGTTGAGTATCTCAAACTGCCCCACTGTACCCGGAACGAGCACACTATCAACTTCACCAGTATAGACAATCCTTTCAGGAGATACTATTTTAAGTGTCAGCATAGACAATCCTATTATTATTCTATTTCGGTATGGAAGACCATTACTTCGTAGCTGCAAGGAGTTGTTTAGCCTTCTCCTTGGCATCTTCTATCGTACCAACGTTCAAGAAAGCCTGCTCTGGAAGGTCATCAACTTCACCATTCAAGATAGCATTGAAACCCTTGATGGTTTCTTCGATAGGAACCATTACACCCTTAATACCCGTGAACTGCTCGGCAACAGTAAATGGTTGAGAGAGGAAACGCTGTACACGACGAGCACGATTAACGACTAACTTATCGTCATCTGACAACTCATCCATACCAAGAATAGCAATGATATCCTGCAACTCATTGTACTTCTGTAGTAATTGCTTTACTCTCTGTGCACACTCATAATGCTCTTTTCCCACGATTAATGGGTCAAGAATACGAGATGTACTGCCCAATGGATCTACAGCAGGGTATATACCCAACTCCGTAATCTTACGACTTAACTCTGTCGTAGCATCCAAGTGGGTGAAAGTCGTAGCTGGAGCAGGGTCGGTTAAGTCATCTGCTGGTACATAAACTGCCTGTACAGAAGTAATAGAACCGCGTTTGGTTGAGGTGATACGCTCCTGCATTGCGCCCATCTCACTCGCCAATGTAGGTTGATAACCCACGGCTGATGGCATACGACCCAGCAATGCTGACACCTCAGAACCAGCCTGCGTGAAACGGAAGATATTATCAATAAAGAACATGATATCGGCTGCTTCGCCATTCTTACCACCATGATCGCGGAACTCCTCAGCAACTGTCAAACCAGAGAGTGCCACTGATGCACGTGCCCCAGGAGGCTCATTCATCTGCCCATAGACAAGTGTTGCCTGTGATTTCTGCAACTCTTCGGGGTCAACTAACGACAAATCCCACTTGCCTTCCTCCATTGCTTTGCGGAACTTATCGCCATATCGGATAACACCAGACTCCAACATATCACGAATCAAGTCGTTTCCTTCACGAGTACGCTCGCCTACACCAGCAAAAACAGAGTATCCGTTATGACCCTTAGCGATGTTATTAATCAGTTCCATGATAAGCACTGTCTTTCCTACACCAGCACCACCAAAGAGACCAATCTTACCACCTTTCATATAAGGCTCAAGTAGGTCGATGACCTTAATACCTGTCTGAAGCATCTCTTTGTGGGTAGACAAGTCCTCAAACTTTGGTGCTTCACGGTGGATAGGATATGCACCTTCCATCTTCAAGACCTCCATACCATCGATAGGCTGACCTATCACGTTCATCATTCTACCCTTAATCTGCTCACCGGCAGGCATGACGATAGGACTGCCAGTTGGTACAACCTCAAGTCCGCGTTGCAGACCTTCAGTATTATCCATGGCTACGCAGCGCACAGTATCTTCCCCGATATGCTGCTGCACCTCGATAATCAAATCCTGCCCAGAGGGTCTTTTAACACGCAGGGCATCGTAAATCTTAGGTAAAACCTGCTCTGGATTCTCTCCCTTAGTATCAAAGAATACATCGATAACAGGGCCGATGATCTGGGAGATACGCCCATTAATCTGTGACATAAAATATGTTTGTTTTTTATTATTATTTCTTCTCTCTATATATAATAAGGTGTAACACCTTTGCAGGTGACCATTCGGAGCGATGGACTAAATACTTAGTTCGTCCAACACCTTAATGAGTTTGCGATCGAAAGGCTTATCCGAACGGATGGCTTCAGACAATGGAACGTAAACAACCTCATTGTTTCTCACACCAACCATGATGTTACGCTGACCCTGCATAATCGCTTCGATGGCGCCAACACCCGTACAGCTCGCAAGAATACGGTCACGTGCTGAAGGACGACCACCGCGTTGCAAGTGTCCAAGGATGGACACTCTCACATCGTAATCAGGGAACTCTTTACGCACACGATCGGCATAAAACATCGCACCACACTTCGGGCTTTCTGACACGATGACGATACAACTTCTCTTCGACTTGCGTATTCCACGCTCCATGAAGCGCGCTAACTGGTCAACATCAGTAGAGTCTTCTGGAATAATAGCAGCCTCTGCACCACTTGCAATAGCCGAGTTCTGTGCCAAGAAACCTGCATCACGCCCCATCACCTCAACGAAGAAGATTCGTTCATGGCTCTGCGCAGTATCGCGAATACGGTCTACACACTCCATGATAGTATTCATCGTCGTATCGTAACCAATGGTACTATCCGTTCCATAGAGGTCGTTATCAATCGTTCCCGGCAATCCAATGCAACAGAAATCATACTCCTGTGCAAACTTCATAGCACCCGTTAGCGAGCCATTACCGCCTATTACAACAAGAGCATCAATGCCTTCAGCCACGAGATTGTCATAAGCTGTCTTTCTGCCTTCCACTGTTGCAAATGCTTTCGAGCGTGCAGTCTTTAGAATCGTACCGCCTTGCCCGATAATTCCACTCACATTCTCTGTTGTAAAAGGCTTTATATCGTCAGTTACCAAACCGTCATATCCACGATAGACAGCCTTGATATTAAAACCATTATAGATGCCTGCACGTGTCACTGCACGGATAGCAGCATTCATGCCAGGCGCATCGCCTCCTGAAGTCAGAATACCTATTGTCTTTATTTTAGCCATCTTTTTCGCTATAATTCTTTTAGTAAATCATGCACAAAGATAATAAATAAATGAGATATAAGCAACACTGACTATAAAAAGTTACGATTTAGTTCAGAAAAATTAAACCTTACGTCAATCACTCTTCGGCATCCTTACTTCTGCTCCCTTTGTATCTCCTCTAACAGACATCACTTATCACTCGCAGCTATTCTCGTATATTTACATTCCATAGCATGGTCAATTTGTTGAATTTAGAGGTTTCCGGAAGTCATAAAAACACGCACTCTATCACTCTCTAATACCGTAATTTAGTTTTAATTATAGTTGCTGTCACTTTTAACATTTACGACAACTCCCTTATAAACAGCATATTACACCCATTAAAAGTATGACAGTAGTGACAGCAACTTTCAAACTGACATTGCCTTACTTGGGCTTTTCACCACCAAATCCTTAGCCCTTATCAAAGCACTGCAGCAATCTTCCTAATCTTATCCATGCGTTCCATATAAGAGTGGTTACGCTTAGACATGATAATTTTATCCCTTGCTTGTAACCGAAGCAAGAGATCGGCAGCAATGTCCAAAGCCTTTGCAATCAACAAAGCTATTTGTGTGTTAATAGGGCGATGACAAACCACTCTATCTATAACAACGCTTGCGAAATTCAAAGAAAATATGTACTTTTGTACTGTATAACTACACTTTATTATGACAAAGAACCTTATTACTGCTCTTATCATAGCCCTTGCTCTCTGCAGTGTGGCTGCTTGTAAGAAAGAGAGAAAGTCGAATGATATCATAACTAAGATGGCTCCGCGCCCGAAAGTACCAACCGGACCGAAGAGCCTATCGGACTTTAAATACGAAAAGAAGGTCGAATGGATGGGCGGAACATATACTATCACGATTCATCGATATGCTGACAAAGACCTCGAATTAGCCGTAGATGAAGACGGAAGAAAGTATTACGACAATAAGGTGCAATTATCCATCAAGCGTCCAGATGGCACCACTTTCTATGACAGAACATTTACTAAGAACGACTTTAAAGAGTTCACCAACAACCACTACGGAGAGCATGGTTCACTCGTAGGGTTTATGTTTGACCATGTAGAAGGCGATGCCTTGCGTTTCGGAGTGAGCGTTGGTTCGCCTGACCCCAATAGCGATGAGTATGTTCCAATGGACTTTGTCATTGATAAGTCGTGCCGTGTTCGTATCTCAAATGCCACCGAGTTAGACACTGGTAGCGATCAGGATGCTCCCTCAAAGCCTAAGACTGAAGAGGAGATCTCCGAAGAAGAAGGGGTATAAAGAGGCTGTGCTCTTCCCCTCCAGCTCCCCCAAAGGGGAGAGAAGGAGCCTCACCCCCAGCCCCTCTCCGAATGGAGAGGGGAGTAAATACTACTATTAGCAAACAAAGAGGGCGTTCCTTCACATCGAAGAGACGCCCTTTTCATTGCAAGGAAACGCCCTCTTTGAATTAAAGAAACTATTTCCTGACTAACTCCCGTTAGACACTCCTCCCCTTCGGGGAGGCTGGGTGGGGTTGTTCCATTCGGAGAGGGGTTGGGGGGTGAGGCTTCTTCTGTCAAAAAGCGAAGCCCTGACTCTCCCGAGCCAAGGCTTCTTCATGATAGTTAACAGTCCTTGAAAAGTACAAAGGTCGCTACCTAATATTACGTGAGTTCGATATAAGCTCTATGCAATTATCCTGCTTTTATCAATTATTTCTATGTTCATTTCTGGCTTCTTTGGCAACAGATTGTATGCAATGAGTCCTGCTATCAGATTTGTTGCAAAGTTATCAAAAGAGCGATGTCTGGTGTGTTCTATCTGGCACACATTCTTCAGTTCATCGTTCACCGTCTCTATCACAGAACGCTTTCTGAGCAACAACTTATCATACAGGCTCATCAGGGAGTTCTTCATGTTCTTCTTTATCTTGGTCACCAAATGTATATTGTCCACAAAGAGCATCTCAAAGAGGTTCTGACTGATATACCCCCTGTCTGCAAAGAGTTTTCCAAACAACCTCTCGGTGAAGCGTTTATCCTTCAGTGGCTCCCTGTCATCTACGTTGCCCGGCGTTAGCTTCCACTGGATAATCTCTCCTCTGTCATTGATGACAAGATGGAGTTTGAAGCCGTAGAACCAGCCCATCGTGCACTTTCCCTTTGCAGCCCAGCCCCTCATGGTTCTGTGCTGCCGCTCACGCTTGATGTGGCAGGAAGCCAGTGGTGTGGAATCAATGATGGATATGCCTGAACACTTGCCCAGTGCACATGTCTGGAAAAACAGCAGCAGGTGCAGTGCGACCTGTGCCTGCCGCTCGACAAAGCGGTTGTAGGAAAGCCGATGTGGGAAGTCTCCACGCATATGCTGGCAGATATAGCCTAAGTAGAAGGACTTGAGGTCTCGGAAGCGGTGAGTGTGGAACAGGACCAGAATGGTCATGATTTCACTGTCCGACATATGGGAAGTACGGTTACGGTGCCGCTTGCCGGGTACTTGAAGCGTATGTTTTTTCAACTCAGGAGTAAAATACTTGCAAAAATCGTCGAATATACAGAATATTTCTATTAAATTTGTATCAGTCATAGGAGTGGGTATTTGTTTGTAACTCTTTGGTTTACAAGTATAAAGGTACGAAAAATATTCCACTCCTACAACTTTTAAAACAACTTTCTTATATCGAACTCACGTTAATATTGGTTTCTTATGGGGTCATTGTATTGCACTTGAAGCTCTTTTAGCTCCTTCTTGAGCGATTCAGTGAGCTTCTCTGTACCCTTTTCTCCATAGATGTTATGCAGTTGTGAGGGGTCTTTCTTGAGGTCATAAAACTCCCAAGAATCAATATCGTTATAGAAATGAATCAGTGTGTAACGTTTCGTCCGAATACCATAATGACGGCAGACAGAGTGCTCTGCGGGGTATTCATAGTAATGGTAATACAGCGATTTACGCCAGTTAGCAGGCTTCTTACCCTGTAACAAAGGCAAGAGCGAACGCCCTTGAATATCCGAAGGAACCTTTACACCTGCCGCTTCCAAGAATGTTGGAGCATAGTCAATGTTCTGTACCATCTCATTAACAACGCCTTGTTTCCCTCCCGGACAATAGATTAGCAGTGGTGTACGGAACGACTCTTCGTACATGAATCTCTTATCAAACCAACCATGTTCACCCATGTAGAAACCTTGGTCGGAGGTGTAGACTATCATCGTATTGTCCAATAGATTTTTCTCACGGAGATACTCAATTACACGTCCAACATTGCGATCTACCGATCGAATCACACGCATATAATCATGCATGTAACGCTGGTACTTCCATTCAGCTAACGCCTTTCCGGTGAGCTTATCAGCCTTAAACTTCTGTATAATTGGGTCATAATAGCGATCCCATTGAGCCTTTTGTGAGGGTGTCATACGCTCATAGTTTCGTCTTCCCCACGCCTCCAACTCCTTGTCAGAGTGTATCTCCTGCTCATGATCCGCCATCTTATTATCATAGACAATGTCCATATCTTTGATAATACTCATCTTCTGTTTCTGTGCTGCCAAACGCCCTTCATAGTTGTCATAGAACGTTTCGGGCAGCGGATACTGTATATCATCAAAGAGGTTCAAGTCGCATGTGTCGGGGTTCCAAACACGGTGAGGAGCCTTGTTGTGCATCAATAAGCAGAAGGGTTTGGAGGGGTCTCTTTTATTCTCCATCCAGTCTATTGCGAGGTCAGCAATGATGTTCGTTACATATCCCTGACGCTGTAGTGGCTTGCCATTACATAGGAAATCGGGGTTGTAATAGTCGCCTTGTCCAATGAGAATGTCCCAATAGTTGAAGCCAGTAGGCAGTGATGTAAGGTGCCACTTACCGATCATTGCGGTCTGATACCCTGCACTCTGTAAGAGTTTAGGAAAGGTTTGCTGTCCTCCATCAAACGTCTTTGTGTTATCTGTGAAACCATTTGCATGACTGTGCTTACCTGTTAACATACATGCTCGGGAGGGTCCGCTAAGGGAGTTTGCAACGAAGCTCTCTTGGAATTTCACACCATGATTAGCAATCCAATTGATGTTCGGTGTATCAATGAAACGCTTGTCGTAGGCACTAATCGTTTGATAGGAATGATCGTCACTCATGATATAAACGATATTCATGGGCTTCTTCTGTGCCTGAGCAGGTAGGATGGCTCCCAAGGCGAGGGTGCCTGTTATGCAGTATAGGATTTTAGTTTGCATAGGTAATGACTTACTTTTAGGTTTTAAAGGAGGGCTGTCAGAATCATAGTCAGCGAGTCTAATCTCCCGTAATCACCCCCATTTAGGTTTGTCGACACAAATGTAATACTTTTTAAGAAGTCTTCCAAAGAAATGAGCAGATTTGTTGTTAAATAGGAAAGGGAGCCTCATCAAAACCCAACTACAGCCTCTCCCCCATTCCATCTACAGCCTCTCCCCCGTCCCCTCTCCGAATGGAGAGGGGAGTAGATACTACTATTAGCAAACAAAGAGGGCGTTTCCTTGAAGTGAAGGAAGCCTCTCCTTGATACAAGGAAACGCCCTCTTCAAATTGAAGAAGGCGTTTCTTTAATTAAAGATAATGTCAACCTGTAGGGACAGACGCCCTCGTCTGTCCGCCAGAACACAACCAGCGAAAGCCTCCCCAAGCCCCTCCAAAGGAGGGGATGTTGCCTAACGGGATGATACATAGGGGTAAATGGGCGGACAGACGAGGGCGTCTGTCCCTACTTAAGAAGCCTCACCCCCAACCCCTCTCCGAATGGAGAGGGGAGTAGATAGTATTGTTTCCCACAGAACAAATAACTTGTTTACTCGTTAACCAGTCCACTCGTCAACTCTACCTAATCACAATTTTGAATTTTGAACTTTGAATTTTGAATTGCAGTAAGTCCCTCTCATTGATTGAAGAGCCTGCTTCAAAGTAGGGACAGACGCCCTCGTCTGTCCGCATAGGGGAAGCTGCTTGTTATGTAAGGTGGAATGTTGGAGCGGACAGACGAGGGCGTCTGTCCCTACTTTGTGGTAATCTATTGCACAGAACAAATAACCAGTCTACTTGTTAACCAGTCCACTCGTCAACTCTACCTAATCATAATTTTGAATTATGAACTTTGCATTTTGAATTGCAGTAAGTCCCTCTCATTGATTGAAGAGCCTGCTTCAAAGTAGGGACAGACGCCCTCGTCTGTCCGTATGGGGGAGGTTGCTTGTAATGTAACGTGGAATGTTGGAGCGGACAGACGAGGGCGTCTGTCCCTACATTATGGTGTTCTATTGTACAGAACAAATAACCAGTCAACTTGTTAGCCAGTCCACTCGTCAACTCTACCTAATCATAATTTTGAATTACAAGTGGGCGTCAGCTTCTGTGGATTCCCATGTTCCTTTAGGAACTCTGTGTCGCCTTGCGGCTTCGTGCTATCCGTGTATTCTGTGTTAAAAATGCCCCAGCAAAGAACTTATTGATGCTTTTCAACAACAGAGCTAATCACTCGTCAACTCGTTAACCCGTCCACTCGTCAACTCGAACTAATCATAATTTTGAATTGTGAACTTTGAATTTTGAATTAAAGGTGAGGCTTTTCTTGATAACAAAAACTCCGCCCCTACATTCACATGCAAGGGCGGAGTCAGGGTGGAAACACCCTTTTCTATATCATGATAGAGTTTAAAGTTGCGCTTATCTACGGGTTAGCTTCGGATTAACGTACACCTCTCCGATTCCACGGAAAGCACCCATAACGGGCTTCGTGTCGGTAAATCGGTTCCAACCATAGGATGAGAAGGTTTGTTCGGAAGCTAACTTCTGTGCCTCACGGAACACGAGATTACCCTTGTTATCGAACGTGAGAAGGATGCTCTCCTTCGTTCCGTTGATGGCAGTCTCATGCTCCTTACTGAAGTCGTCAGCCACGATTACGGTGATGAGGTACTCATATACGCCTGGAACAACCTCTTTCTTGCCCACGATCTTACCGTTCATCATCTCAAAGCCTTTGCCCGGTGTGAAGCTAACCTCCCACTTGTATTGATTGTCAACGATGAAGTTTGCCTTGTTCGTACCCGTTGCCTCAATGCGAACAGACGATGTCTTCTCTGCTAAGTCACGACTTGGAAGGCGCATTTTAGCCGTTTGAACATAATCGCCAACCACATCGTTGAGCGAAGCCTGTACCACTTTCAATGAGTCAACAAGCCCGATTGCCTTGGCTGTAACCCACCCTACACGTGGACGCCCAGTCGTATTGGCTTCGACCTTGACGTTGATTTTCCCATTCGTATTGCCTACCTTAATCCAATCAGCCGTCCCACTATACTCAACTGGGACGTTAGAAGTAGCAATCAAAGAGCGTTCAACAGCCTCATCGCCAGCATAGATATCCTCGCCAGTAGGCAACCCGAAGGTCACACCCTCCTGTTGGATATTCAGTGTGATAGAGTCTCCTTGCTCGTTCTTAACCACCAATAGCGTGTTACGCGACTGTTCGCTCGTGTTCGGTTGAGCCGTCAGTGATAGCTTCTCTGCCGTTTTCGACACCGTAAGCCAAGCGTCAAGTGCATAGGCACGAGTGGGTTCTTTACTCATAATCACCTCTTTGGTCTCACCGAGCACACCGAAGTCTGTCTCTGCTTTCACCACCTTCAGCCCCGTTGCATACACTGGTAAATCATTGTCACTACTGCATGCTGCACCGAAGAAGACCGATACGGCAGCTATGAAGATATAGATATATTTGTTCATAATCAGTATCAATTTATTTTCGTCATGTACTCTATTCCCGGCAGAGTAAACGCATAGGTGTAACTGCCATCAGGCTTCATAATAGGCGACAAGTCCTCTCCATAAGCCACACCAAAGAACGAATCGACAGTATGACCAGTGATTTGTCCACTGTCTTCAGCCATTGCGCGCTGCATATCCTCGTCCCATGTGAAGAGTAAACTACCCTTTCCTTCACCGAAGAGCTTGCCTTCCTGCTTCGATCCCGGTATAAGAACTATACCTGCAGGATAGGTATATGTGGGGTCAGTAACAGGTTGCCCAGGCAATTCGAGTTTGCCTGTTGCAGGGTTATAAGTCATGAGTATCTCATATTCAACATTACCTATCTGCAACTTTCCCTTTAGTGTGTTTGCCACCGAACCCATGCTTAGTGTGAGCGTAATCTTCTTCCTCAAGCTGGTCTTCAGACGCCAAGTACCAATCCAGAAGTCGATGTCCTTATGGTTTTTCGGTAGGAATTGAACGATGCGCAAATCGCCCTCTGTGAGCGAACGCGACGCTTCGTTCCATGTGAAGTTTTGGTATTTCTTACCATTGAAGAGCAATGGTTCGCGTAGCGAAATACCTGTTGGTGTGGTGCAATAAGGCATATCCAATGTCTTATCACCTATAGTCATTGTGAAGCGACGAGTCGATCCGTCGAGGTTGCACTGACCGATTGAGTCGGTGCCAAGGAAGCAATCGTAGGTGTTGACATTCATCCCATCTTTGACGGTGATAATGCCCATCATCATCTCTTCCCAGCTAACGTCTTTAGGCAAGCGAGTGAGTACCATCTCGTTTTTCCACTTCCTTCCGCGCAAGTAGATGCTGTCGTTTGTAGCACGAAGAATACTAAACTCATAGTCACCTTGCACTCCATCAGGGTTGCCCAACCATGGTTCTGCAAGTGGATGGATCACCTTGTTATACTCATTGAAGGACAACATCGGACCTTGATCCTTGACTACCTCGTATCCAGAAGTAGCCTGTTCCTCTGGATCTTGCACGTCACCCATAGCCGTTACATGCCCATTCTTGAACTTCAACAAGAGCGTGTAACCACCATAACTATAGTTTTTTCCAGCATAATAATGTAACATCCAACCACCCTCGGAGGACTCCAGTAGCTGGGTGTAATCCGATACACTCTTGTCGATACGCTCGGCTGCTGGCTGGTCAAAGAGTGTCTTATCATCATGTAAACACGACTGCATAGACAGTCCCAGCACGATGGTTAAGAATAGAAAACATAGTTTTTTCATTTTCTTCTTTCGTTTATTTCGTTGTTTCAAATGCGTTTAAAGTTGGGGAGGAGTGCCTCGGATGGAAACCCCACCCAGCCTCCCCAAAGGGGAGGAGTGCCTAACGGAAGCCAGTTAGGGTGGTTCTTTTTTATCCTAATGATGCCTCTGTGTAGGGACAGACGCCCTCGGATGGAAACCCCACCCAGCCTCCCCTAAGGGGAGGAGTGCCTCACGGAAGCCAGTTGGGGTGGTTCTTTCTTATCCTAATGATGCCTCGGTGTAGGGACAGACGCCCTCGTCTGTCCGCCAGAAATCCCTTGTGTCATAGTCGATCATGCTCCCTTGTGCGGACAGACGAGGGCGTCTGTCCCTACTGGTGGCGTGTCGTTGATGTGAAGGGTGGCACGTTGTTGATGTGAGGGTGGCACATTGTTGATGTGAAGGGCGGCACGTCGTTGATTCGAAGAAGGCGTTTCCTCAATTTGAAGAGGGCGTCTCTTTGATGCGAAGAGGGCGTTCCCTTGATGCGAAGGGAGGCTCTCTTCCATTCAAGGGGAGGCTTTCTTTGGATTTAAAGAGATGAAGGGAGTTAAGGAAGTGAGAGACAATAGCAAGATTGCTAAGGCTTTACGCTTTTACTTCTTACTCTTTTTACTTTCCCAAGAATCCTCTTTTATCGCTCTTATTCCAGGCTTTCCAAGTTGAGCGTTGCTATCTTCGAACCACGACGAAGGATAGCGTTACGGAGCAAATCAATGTCTGCATCCCATGAATTACGCATGTATTCACGCACCATCTTCAGCTTCCGATTGATGATACTCGTACCCTTTGGACCTGCAATCTGCAAGATTTTATTCCATTCCTGAGGCGTACTTGTAACGTAGATAGAGTACAGCTCTGCAATATCCTCTGCTGGATTCTCCATTGAATAAGGTGAGACAAAACCCTGTGAGTAGGCTTGCTTCTCTGGTACTGACGTCCAGTTGCCACTGACATAATCAGCACGTGAGATGTCATCAAACGACTCGTCGTAAGGTTTCTTTTGGTTCAGAATATGCATAAACTCGTGGTGCATGGTGTGGAAATAGAACCCCGTCATACTGCCGTAGTCCTTTAATAGGTCGTCAGTAAGGGCGTTCACCTTACTTAATGTCACCTTGTAACCACCTTCTGCACTACCTACTACCTCCGTGCGATAGCGTGTGTAGCCCGGAATACCTACTGCAACAATAATGCGCGGAACGTTCTCTTTGACGAAATCCAAGCCCACTGTCTCGGCGTAAGCATCGAACCACATGTACTTAGTGATGATAGCTAACTTGGCAGTCTTTGCTGAATCGGCAGGCACGAAGTTGTAGGCTTTATCGGTTTCTTCCGTCTTCAAGCGGTATTGGAACTCGATGTTATAAGGCATAGTATAGTTGTTATACAGCCATTGATCGAACTTGTTTCGCTTCAAGGCAGTGGTTGGGAAGATGGAATCACCGCCCACTTTTTCATCGTTGCAAGCCGTGAGAACCATGGTTCCGCAGGCTATTACGATAGCAGCCAATAGAATATTTCTTTTCATAAATAGGTCTCCTTTTATTTATTACGTGGGTTAGGAGTAATGCCAGCAGTTATCACGTCTTGCGGTAACTGGATGGCTAAACGTGGGTCGCCAGCCTTCATCGTATCGGTGATAGCCGTGACATTCGATTGCACGTCGACCTTTCGTCTGTATATCGTAATGCCATATCGCTTCACATCTTGTAGGCGGAAACCTTCGTGAATGGTCACCAATCGACGCAGTTGCAATATACATTGTAAGAGGGGCTCTTGCGTTGTCTGCTCAATAGTGAACAGTGGGTGTAGCTCCTTCTTAGGCGTTGGCTGCGATGGAGTGTAATATGCCAACGTGTTGTAGAAGTCCTTTATCTGGTTCAGAGTCAAGACCACATGACGCTTCGAAAAGGCTGCCAGTTCGCTGTTGATATCGGCTACTGCCTTGTCATACTGACCTAAGAGGGCATAAGCCTCGGCGCGTTCAAGGAGGGTGATATCGGTTGTGAAGACTGCAAACTCACCATAGGGAATACCTATTTCAGCCTGTGTATCGATGACCTTAGCCATGTATGGAATCTTACGCAAGGCGTATTTCGATACACCATTATTATAGGTAACGGTGTAGTTAAGGTCTGTTCCGCTGTTACCCCACGGTCCGGCAGCCTGTAAAGTCTCGTTCTTACTGATCAACTCTCCGTGTGCGTACTTGCTACCAGCAAGTATTGGAATACTGATAACACCCCACTGTGAAGGTGCAGGAAGCAGCATGATGTTGGCGTTCTTACTTGCTTTTATGAAGTCATAAGGCTGCACGTTGCCACTGGGACCCAGTCTGTTCCACTCTGCCCAGTTGCGTAGTATGTCCTCAGGGTGGTCTCCTAACACCTTATTAGCATACTCCACCGCCTTGTCGTATTGCTGTGCATAGAGATAGAAACGGGTTGCGAAGGCATAAGCAGCCTGCTTAGTGAAGTGGAATTTAGGCTTAGCATACTTCGTTCCAACAAGTTTCATGCCTTCCACCAAGTCGTTTTCTATATTCTTGTAAAGCTCTGCCAAGGTGCCACGCTCCATGAGTCTGCCCACGACACGTTCGGGTTGCTTAGGATAAGGCAAGCCCAGATTGTTCTGCGCAGTGGTCTTGTCATAAGCCTGACAGAATACTGTTGACAACTGGAACATAGCGAAGGCACGACATAACAAAGCCTCTCCTTTCTGCGCATCATACGCCTCTTTGTCCTTCACCTTATCGATGTGATCAAGCGTTTCATTGCATGTTGAGATAGCAGCGTAATGCGCTTCCCACAACTGATGGGGCGTCTCGGGATTGCTTACCTCATCAATGTCTTTCCATTGATAAGCCTGCTCTTGAAAGCGATCGAAGGCACTCCAAGTGCTGTGCAACTGCTCATCTGTATTGTCAGAGTACATCTCCAAGAGGTAAGCAGGGTGTCCTTGTGGATAAGCACTGACGAGTAGTTGGCTTGATTCAGAGGGTGTCTTCAAGTCCATACGACTATCGGGATACTTGTCCAAGAAGTCGTTGCACGATGTAAAGGCAAGTGCAGCGAACGCAAGCGATAGGCACATTATATATTTATTGACGTTCATCTTCATAAGTTTTAAAGTCCAACTTTTACAGTAAGGGTGAATTGCTTTGGCATTGGTGACGCCACACCACCCACGTTATAGAACTCTGGATCCTGCCCATTGAGTCTCTTGTCAGCATAAAGCAAGAAGAGATTAGTGGCTTGGAGTTTGAGAGAAAGGTTCTGAATAACGCTATTCTTGAACCATTGTGCAGGTAGGTTATAACCGAGGGAAATCTCCTTCATGCGAATAAAGTCGCCCTTTGCAATGCGTACATCACTATAGTTATAAGCGTTGTAACCCATGCGCACATTCGTATTTGCCATATACTGGCTCTTTGACAATATACCCGGAACATTTGTAACAGCCTCATCGCCAGGTTTCATCCAGCGGTTCTTGAAGTCGTTAGTCATAGAGACTAAGTCGTTATAACGCCCTCGGAACTTAGGATCAAGGCGTACAACGTTACCGAAAGCATAGGTAACGAAGACGTTAAGTGTGAAGCCTTTATACGTGAAGAGGTTGCCAAGTGAACCCGTGTGAGGCGGGTCTGTCGGTCCTTCATACTTGAGGAAGTCAGTCTGGGTACGCTCTTGGAAGTTGATATCATCGGTTGTTACCTCTCCTTTCTCATTGCGCACCATAGGCATACCCTCGTCGTTTATGCCCACAAAAGGTATCGAGAACAATGCACGAGCAGGATAGCCGCGCTTGGCGAAGCCGTTTCCACTGACTAAGCTCATTACATTCCCTTGGTTGAAGAGCTTAGTGATCTTGGTCTTAGCATACGAATAGATGAAGTTCGTCGACCATGTGAAATACTTGTTCCTAACGCCTACTAACGATAGACTTAACTCAACACCACTTGAATTCATAGAGGCTACGTTGGCTGCACGAATTATCTGTCCGCCCAGCCCGGCAGTAACCATTGGACCGATCTCATCGAAGTTCTTACGTGTATAATAGTCCAGTGTGATACCGAGTCGATTATTCCACAGCGATGCATCAAAGCCCAAGTTCAACTCGTTCTTCTTCTCGTATGTGAGGTTCGCATTGGCTAATTCGCTTATTTCAAGCTGTGGTTCTTGGTCTTCGGAGAATAGTCTAAAGGGATTAGAAGCCGTTATGATGGCGGTTGAATTGCTGTAGGAGGCATCTGGGGGAGTACCCGTAAGACTGTAAGAAGCACGCAGCGTGAGTTTATTCAATGGTGATAACTTATTGAACCAACTCTCTTCATGCACGTTCCAAGCGCCCGACACGTTCCATGTAGGCATCCATCTTGCCTTCGTATCACGTCCCATTTGGTTAGAACCTTCGTATCGCAAAGTACCGTTGAAGACGTATTTTCCCATGTAACTATACGTGGCATTGCTATAGAAAGCAACGCTACGTGAATTGGTTGGGACTATGGTGTAATAGGTGTTGCCAGCCTCTATTGCACGCTTAAAGTACTCATATACGTAGAAAGGAACCATACCCGCATTGTAGCGCAAACCCATTCCTTCGGACACATTACGCTGTCTTTCAATGCTCTTAAGCTCCATTCCTCCGAACAAGTTCACTATGTGTTTATCAGCGAAAGTGTGGTTATAATTAGCCGTAGCACGCAAGTCGTAGTCACTCATTCGGTTGTCCCCCTTATGGTAGAGACCGCCGTATGGCAATACTGTCTGCGGTAGTTTGTTTGGATTCGATGGGTCTTTGTACAAGTACTTATTGCCATCTCGGATGATACCATTGCCCATTGCACGATAAGCCAACGCCTGGTTGGAATCGTCCTTAATGTTATGTTCCTGCGTAGATGCCATGTATTTGAATGCACCTAACACTGACAACTCAAGGTCATGGATAGGTTTATACTTCAATTCTAACTGGAATCTCGCATCAAGAGTATGCAAGTCTATGTAGTTATTGTCCAACTCGTGGAAGATATTAAACGGTGCATAGTTTGCCACGTAATACTCATTTGGATCCAAAACACGTGATGTGTTGCTCGCATAAGAATATGGATTGATGTCGAAATCACGCTTCACTTCACCGCCCACAACGTCTACATCCTGTCCAAGAGTACCTGGCGCACGCTGCTTGCGATAAGCTGCTCCACCGATAAGGTTCAATGAGAGTTTATCAGTAAGGTGCTGCGTGAGATTGATGTTGAGTGTATAACGATTCACACTACTCTGCTTGTACCATCCTGGGTCAAGTAGTGCGCTAAACGAAGCATAGTAGTTTGAACGCTGCGTACCGCCACTGAAGCTAACAGAGTGGGTCTGCATGATGTTCGAAGAGAATAGTTCTTTGAACCAGTTGGTGTTCCGGAACTCTGCACGTTGTAGGTAACGATTGCGTGCTTCGGGCGTATTCTCCAATGCAAACTGCCCCGTTGTACGATCGTAATGATTGATGAGTTCATACATTTTACCATATACACCATACTCGCTACCATTGAGCACTTCCGAGAGATTCAGCCATCCCTTATCCGCCAATTCACGATAGATACCCATCTGCTCCTTCGAATCTAAGATGTCGAAATTGCTGTAGGATGGCACCAAGCGAGTGGTGAACTCGCCCGTATAACTAATGTGCGACTGTCCCTGCTTACCCTTCTTTGTGGTTACAACGATGACACCTGCCATCGCACGCGCACCATAGATAGAGGTGGCGGAACCGTCCTTAAGGATTTGAAAACTCTCTATATCGTCGGCATTCAAACCAGCGATTGCCGAAGAGATAAGCGTCTCGGGGTTACCAGAGGCAAGGTCGTCAGCACCCACATTAGCCGCATCTTCCATGATAACACCATCCACAACCCACAGCGGTTTACTACTTCCATAGATGGACGTTGCGCCACGGATGCGTATTTTAGGTGATGTACCAAAGGTGCCGCTAACATTCTGTACAGATACACCAGCAGCCTGTCCCTCAAGCGAACGACTGATGTCTGCCACACCATTGAGGCGCGCTTTGTCGGCATCCAACTTATCGGTAGCACCCGTGAAGAGGCGGCGGTCGGTGCGAGTAAGACCTGTCACAACCACCTCATTGAGGGTTGTTGCATTCGATTTCAGTACTACATGCATGTCCGTGGAAGCCTTTAGCGTCTGCGACACCATACCGATGTACGCCACTGTCACTTGTGGGTTTGCGACGTCAGTAGTCAATGAGAACTTACCGTCAACATCGGTGACTGTAGCCATCTTAGCACCCACGACAGTGACAGTTGCACCAATAACTGGCTCGTTATCATCGGCTGCCACCACCGTACCCGTAATCTTGGTTTGTGCCAAAGTCATGCTGATACAAAGAAAGAGCATGCCCAAACACAGGAGTAGCTTTCTATTCATAAGTATTTAATAAATTAAGTCTTCTTTTGTTTCTAAGTGTTATTAAAGGTATTTAAACATGTTATTTCCATGAGACCATATAGATTAACAATTACTCATCAAACCCTTTGTTTGCAAGCATTATCATAGCTTTTTGGTGTCAAATAACAATGATTTATAACCCAGAAGTATTATATCTAACGCCCCAAAGATAGGTTAATTTTTTTATATGAAAGTCTTTTTTCGTATCTTTTTTGATGTCAGAAAGGAAAAAAGAAATGAAAGGGACGAAAAGAGCAGACGCCCACGTGTAATTCAAAATTGTGATTAGTTCGAGTTGACGAGTTGACTGGTTGACAAGTAAACAAGTTATTTGTTCTGTGGAATAGAGCACCACAATGTAGGGACAGACGCCCTCGTCTGTCCGCCCATTTACCCCTATGTGTCATCCCGTCAGGCAACATCTTCTCCTTTTGAGGGGCTTGGGGAGGCTTTCGCTGGTTGTGTTCTGGCGGACAGACGAGGGCGTCTGTCCCTACATTGTGAGGATACTTCTGTTTAAAGAGGGCGTTCCTTTAATTTTAAGATCTTGTTACCAATGTTTCTGTAGAGTATTAGCTTGAATACAAGTGGTAGTATTCACGACCCTCTCCATTCGGAGAGGAGATGGGAGTGAGGCTGTATATAGTAGGGAATAAGGCTGTAGCTGGATGAGACTTGTGCACCTTCTCTATTTAAAACATGTGTTCGCGCACATGTAAGATGTCATAAAAAAGTACTCGATAAGTTTGTTAGTTACAATTTAAATACATATCTTTGCAGTGTTATCCTGAACACAATCTTTTACCTTTTAGGAATGACTAATACCTATTAGACTGTAAGCGATCACCTGAGAAGGCCATCGCTTTTTTGTTGTCCATAGGTTATGACTTATCCTAAAGTCCCTCCCCTCCTTTCTTACAGATTGTAAAATAATATCCAAAAGGAGCCTTGTCCTGTTGGATGTGTAGTCACAAAGTAGGGACAGACGCCCTCGTCTGTCCGCATAGGGGAAGCTGCTT
Source organism: Prevotella veroralis (assembly GCF_018127765.1). NCBI lineage: Bacteria > Pseudomonadati > Bacteroidota > Bacteroidia > Bacteroidales > Prevotellaceae > Prevotella > Prevotella veroralis. Next base: position 364,888 of record NZ_CP072331.1, read on the forward strand.
GTAATGTAAGGTAGAATATTGGAGCGGACAGACGAGGGCGTCTGTCCCTACAGGTTCTCCATTGTTTCCAACAGAACAAACAACTTGTTAACTTGTCAACTCTCCACTCGTCCACTCTACCTAATCATAATTTTGAATTGTGAATTATGAATTTTGAATTAAAGAAGGACTACTTGTCCTTCTTTGCCAAGCTTCCTATGCAATACTCCCTACGCTTCTTTGTAATGCCAAAGAGCTGATACATACCGGGAGAGAGGGAGGAAATGTTGAGGGAAGAATGCCTGTTTGTGGGATTCGGGAGGCGGAGGAGAGTGACACCCTGCATGCTCCGCAGTTCATACTGCACGATGTCTGCCTGCTTCACCATCGGTGGTAAGGTGACCGATTGACCATCGGTTGCGAGCAAGGGGGCTTTGTGTTGAGAGGGTTGAGACGACAGTTCCTGAAGAGCGGGACTCTCGTTTCCGTATCTGTCCATCGCTGTCACGGCAAAGTAAAGACCCTCGTTGACATTGGAGAAGTGCAACTGGTTACCTCTGAAACGGGCGTATAAAAGATTACGTGCATTGCGTATGTCGACAGGATAAGACCTACTGGCATATATATTATAATAAGGTGCATTGCCCTTCCAACGCATTGTCATCCCTCGTTCGGAACCATATTCTACGAGTGGCGACATCGCCTCTGTCGTTGGAGCCGATACTGCTCGTCCCCCCTTCGTGACGGGTGGCAAGGCAAGAGAAGAGTTGAATCTACATTCAAAATCATAGATTCCTTGTTGGTTAGAAGTGAGGAAGTAAGAACGGAAATGAGCGTGTCCCATACCCAAGGAACGACTGACGTACATCTGTCGAGTCATATCCGACAATCGCCAGTTGCCCTGTCGTGGGTCGAGGAAGTACGTTCCCAAGCCCGTAACAACGTCCCTGCTGTATCGGTTCTCCACCCAGTCTGCGATGAAAGGAAAGTAGTTCTCGCCACGGAAGTATTGCATAGGATAGAGTTGATCCATTAGACCTTCTCGTAGCCACTCTTGCGCTTCTTGTGCCACACGATCACGTGCATTGAAGTTCTTTGAGCTGTATCTACTCAAGTCAGAGTACTTCCCGATGGGCGAACATGACATCTTCACCCATGGCTTGATAGCCTTCACTTCATCGTGAATAGCCCGCACAATCGCTGTTATATGCGCCCTTCTCGCCTCGGGGGTATCGCCATTTCGATACGAAGGGAGCGGCCATCCATCGGGATAACGTATGTAATCGAGGTTGATACCATCAATGTCATACTTCCTCGTAATCTCTCCGCAGATGCGAGCAAGGTAGCCCGGCACAGCTGGGTCGGCTGGGTCTAAATACGAACCAGTGGAATAGTTGCGCACACGGAAGCCCCTTTTTACAATCGTCCGACAGCCCAGTGTGTTCTTCATACCCACTGGTATGGTGGCAATCCACGCATGAATCTCCATGCCACGGCGGTGACATTCATCGATAGCAAAGGCTAATGGGTCATAACCGAAGCCCGGCGCACGCCCTTCCACACCTGTGATACAATGGTCCCAAGGCTCTATCTCGGATGGATAAATAGTCGCTGCACGCACACGCGCTTGCAGTAATACGGTATTGATATGCGCCTTTTGATAGCTATCGAGTATGTCTCTCAGCTCTTGCTTTTGCTTTTCTATATTCTCTTTCGACGTTGCGTAAGTCTTAGGCCAGTCTAAGTTCGATAGTGTAGTGAGCCATACTGCACGTGTCTCTCGCTTTGGTTGCGGTAGAGTGAGATAATCCGCAATATTCGTTTGAGCCTGCGATTGCAATGTAAATAAGCCTAATATAATAAGGTAAAAAAGTCTCATAAATAATGAATTAAGAATGTTATAAAGCCTCCCCAAGCCCCTCCGAAGGAGGGGAGAAGCAGCCTCTCCCCCGCCCTTTTACAGCCTCACCCCCGCCCCCTCTCCGAATGGAGAGGGGAGTGAATAGTATTGTTTGCAAACAAAGGGGGCGTCTCTTCACATCGAAGAGAGGCTTTCTTTGCATGAAAGAAACGCCCTCTTCATTTGCACCCCCGCTATTCCAGTTAACGAGGTACTGCCTCGTTATACCCGACCGATGCCCCCTTTAACCAGCTCCCGTTAGGCACTCCTCCCCTTGGGGGAGGCTGGGAGGGGTTATTCCATTCGGAGAGGGGACGGGGGTGAGGCTGTAGATAGGATGGGGGTGAGGCTCCTCCTTTATGCAAATAAAGCACAAAGATACAGCAAAGATTTCTTTAATCCAAATATTATCCTTACCTTTGTCTTGATTTGCGAACGTATAGGTTACGTGCAATCAATCAATCATTAATATTCATTTTAACTTGTATCAATATGATAAGAAAGTGTCTGCTGCTTGCTGCGGCAATGATTGTTAGCCTCTGCGCATCGGCTCAATTCCAAGAAGGAAAGGGCTATGTGGGTGCATCACTGACTGGTCTTGACTTGCATTATAATAGTAAAGACGGCCTTAATATGGGTGTTCAAGCTAAGGCGGGATACTTCCCTTGGGACAACGTGATGGTTTTGGCTTCCGTTGACGCTGTACATAATGGATCGAAGACTGTGGCTGATCACATCAGTGTGGGTGCTGGTGGACGTTATTACATTACGCAGAACGGACTGTACCTCGGTGCTGGTGTGAAGTTTCTACACGCCAATCACCGATATAACGACATAATGCCGGGCATGGAAGTGGGGTATGCCTTCTTCCTCAATCGATCGGTAACCATCGAGCCAGCTGTCTATTACGATCAGTCGTTCAAGAGTTCTGATTACTCTACAGTAGGGCTCAAAGTGGGCATTGGTGTCTATCTCTTCGATGATTAAGGCACAACGATAACAACACAAAACACGCATGCAACAATATTCATCACAGCTCTTGGAACGTGCTGTTGAGGGTTTTTCGCAATTACCGGGAGTAGGACGTAAGACCGCCTTACGCCTTGTTTTGCACTTACTTCGCCAACCCGTGGAAGAGGTGGAAAGCTTTACTGATGCCGTAACACACGTTTGCCACGACATAAAATACTGTAAGGTCTGCCACAATATATCGGATACTGACATCTGTTCGATCTGTTCCGACCCACGCAGGGATAGCTCTGTTGTGTGCGTAGTAGAGAACATTCAGGACGTAATGGCTATTGAGAACACACAGCAGTTCCATGGTCTTTACCACGTTTTAGGCGGTATTATCTCCCCAATGGATGGTATCGGACCTCACGATCTGTCGATTGATTCATTGGTGGAACGTGTAGATACGGGCGAAGTAAAGGAGGTGATCCTTGCCTTGGCAAGCACGATGGAGGGCGACACAACCAACTTCTATATCTCACGGAAGCTCAAGGACAAGGATGTGAAGCTGTCGATTATAGCCCGCGGAATATCTGTTGGCGATGAACTGGAGTACACCGATGAGGTCACTCTGGGGCGAAGTATTCTCAACCGAACGCCCTTTGATTCTTAACAGCAGGCTTTGTTGAGCCTTACTAATTAGCAATGACTGAAACAAGAAAAACTCTTTTGACGGAGTTAATAGCATCATGTGCGTTGGCATTCATCATTATCATTGTCTATGAATGCCAATGGCTCTTACCCGGGATGTGGGTAGGTGCGGAGAACCACGTACTTGTTATGCTGCAATTCATTATGCAGTTAACCACCTTAGCAGCCATCCCCTTAGCTCTATTCTTATTCAAGATTGGATCGATAAGGGACGCTTTAAGCACGGATGAAAGCCATGTGAACAGGGCTTTACTGATGTGGGGAACGGTGCGCATGATGCTCCTCTGTGTGCCAATGGTAGCCAACGTTTTCTTGTATTATGCTACTGGTGAGGTTGTTAGTTACTTCTATCTCGCTGTTATCTTAGCCCTTAGTCTCGTCTTCATCTATCCCAGTAAGAAGCGATGTGAGCATGAATGTCATTTGGATAACCCAACGGATGAATAGATGAAGATTAGTGTTATCATCGTAAACTACAATGTTAAGTACTATCTCGAACAATGTCTTCTGAGCGTACAAAGGGCTTTGGAGGGCATTGAAGGCGAAGTGCTCGTTGTGGATAATCACTCTTCTGATGGGTCAATAGACTATCTCAAGCCTCGATTCCCAGCCGTTCACTTCATTACAAGTGGGCATAATCAAGGTTTCGCAAAGGCGAATAACATTGCTATCAAGCAATGCAAGGGGGAGTATGTACTATTGCTTAACCCCGACACGATCGTGGGGGAAGAGGCAATCCATTCGTCACTTGCCTTCATGGAAGGGCATGAGAAGGCGGGAGGATTGGGCGTGATGATGCTGACGGACACAGGAGATAGAGCTTTGGAAAGCCGTCGTGGACTGCCAACTCCACGTGTCGCCTTCTATAAAATGGTTGGTCTTTGCAAGCACTTCCCCACTCACAAGAGCTTTGCACACTATTATATGGGTAATTTGTCGTGGGATGTTCCGGGACAGATAGAGGTGATTAGTGGGGCTTACTGCTTCCTTCGGCACTCGGCGTTGCGCCAGATTGGATTGCTGGATGAGGACTTCTTCATGTATGGAGAGGATGTTGACCTTAGTTACCGACTCTTACAAGCAGGCTACGAGAACTGGTATTTGCCCGTACAGATACTCCATTACAAGGGAGAAAGCACTCAGAAGTCGAGCTTCCGATACGTACATGTGTTCTACAATGCCATGTTGATCTTCTTTCAGAAGCATTACGATGGGGCGAGTCGATTGCTGACTATACCCATCAAAATGGCTATTTATGCCCGAGCACTGCTTTCGCTTGTGGGGATGACACACCATGCTATTGGTAAGATGTTGGGCTTCCGAAGTCGAAAAAAGTACCGTTCGCCACATTATATATTTGTTGGTGGAGAGGAGATGACGGCTCGTTGCCAACAAATAGCAGCCGACAACGGACTGACAGCAGAGTCGCATGTGGCAGAGAAAGCCCGCCTCTCGAATATTCATAACGCTTTATTAGCCGATTGGGATGGGCAGAAAGAAACGCTCTACATCGTGTATGACTGTTCACTCTTTGCTTTCCATGATATCTTAGAAGCTTTTGAATCACACCCAATGGCGCCCATTCACATGGGATTCTATCATCATTCTATAGACAAAATCATCACTTCTAAAGAAATAATTGGTTGATAAGATGGTAACAAACTCAGCACCCGTTGTCACCTTGCGAGCCATGGAACCAGAGGATCTGGACGCCCTTTATCGCATTGAGAACGACCGCCGATTGTGGAACATTGGCTCTACGAATGTTCCTTACAGCCGTTACGCGCTGCATAACTACATAGCGGATGCGAAGAACGACATCTATATCGATGGGCAGATACGCATGATGATTGAGAACGAAGAGGGCATTGTGGTGGGTGTAATCGACCTCGTTAACTTCGATGCCAAGCACCAACGTGCAGAGTTAGGAATCATCATCATGGAGCAACACAGGCGTCGGGGCTATGCGAAATCGGCTATTCGTGCATTAGTGGAGTACGTTCGTAACACCTTACATCTCAAACAGATATACGCAGTTGTGGGTGTTGACAACCGCATCTCACGCCATTGTCTGATGGCATTAGGCTTTAGCTCGGGTGTAATACTTCAACAATGGCTCTGTTGCAAAGGCTCTTATCAAGATGCAGCAGTAATGCAACTTTTTATCGAAAAAGCGTAAGTAAAATTTGTAGGATTAGTTTTTTATTGCTATCTTTGCACTCGCAAAACGGAAATGGGGCACTCTTTAGCAATGCGATGGTGCGTTAGTTCAGTTGGTTAGAATGCCTGCCTGTCACGCAGGAGGTCACGAGTTCGAGTCTCGTACGCACCGCTGAAGCTTCATTTCACGTATTGCATGGTGCGTTAGTTCAGTTGGTTAGAATGCCTGCCTGTCACGCAGGAGGTCACGAGTTCGAGTCTCGTACGCACCGCTGAAAGCCTTAGCTTCATCGCTAAGGCTTTTTTGTTGTAGACAGAAAAACACATTCTTCGCACAGAGTAAAGCTGTGTTTGAGACAGAGTAACATAGGAACAAGGGCAGAAAGCACCTCACGAAAGCCAGTTAAGAGGGGCTTTTCTTTAATTCAAAATTCGAAGTTCATAATTCAAAATTATGATTAGTTCGAGTTGACGAGTGGATGGGTTAACGAGTAAACAAGTTATTTGTTCTGTGGGAAACAATACTATCTACTCCCCTCTCCATTCGGAGAGGGGGCGGGGGTGAGGCTTCTTCTCTCCCCTTGGGGGAGGCTGGGATAGGTTTTAACATTCGGAGAGGGGTTGAGGGTGAGGCTTCTTTCCCCTCTTTTCGGATGGGAATGGAGGGGGCTTTTACCGCCTCGTTACATCCGACTGATCGTTCTTTCGTATGCAAACCAATCGTATCGTCACCTATTCCACACCTTTCAATCTTATACAAATGCAGGTAGATAATACTGCATTATACTATTGACAAAAACAAAAAGCCTTGCTAACATCACTGTCCGCAAGGCTCACTTAATACCATAAAAAATTACTATCTTAACTATCAAAATACTACTTTGTGTGCAGCCTCATCATTGATAGGAATCAGAACTCACCTCTGATCGTCCCTATCCTACCAACTCCACTACACCAGTCTGTTATTCAATTACATTGATTGGCTTCGATCCGACAAGTCGTTTTACGGCTGCTGCTTCACTCCCAGCATCCACATATATCGTCTTTAAAGAGGTGTTCCCATCTATAATGAGATACTCATAATCCTCGTCAAAGTCGCCATTGTTCTTTAGATTTAGCTCTGTCATTGCAGGCATATTCTCGGCTTCTATGTTACGAATCATAGGATTAGAAGAGAAGTCGAGTTTATTAATTGGATTGTTAGACACGCTTATCTGGAAGAGCATTGGCAAGTGCGATGTATCAAGCTGCTTAAGTTGATTGTCATAAACAAAGAGGAACATCAGCTTAGGAAGGTTCAAAGAGAGAGACTCAAGAGCATTATCATAGAGGTTAAGACGCTGCAACAATGGTAGATTCTCAAGTGTAATCTCTTTCAAAACATTGCTATTTGCATGCAACTGTTGTAGTGCTGGAAGGTTACGGATGGTCATCTTCCTAATGTTATTCTTAGTGACTTGAATCTGCTCAAGGGCTGGCAAGTCTATTGCCGTGAGTTCCGTAAGGGCTGCCCCATTAGCCAAAAGAAGCTTCAACTTCTTTAGTTGACTAATATCAAGGCTGCTTATGCCTGTTCGCTGAATGTAGAGTTGCTCCAAATTTACATTCTTGGAAAGATCAAGAGCCGTTAATTGTGTATCATAAAGACGCAGGTCTTTAAGATTATTCATCGATGAGACATCCAGCTTTGTGATATTATCTCCACATAAATTCAGTACTTCTAAGTTAGCTAACTTCTCAATGGCAGTAGTGCTGGTAATGCCTTGATTCTTCAGATTCAGTGTTTTTAAATTAGAGAACTGTTCCAATCCTACAAGACTCTTGATAAGTTTCTCTGGTGTAGCATCACTCTTATTATCAAAGTGGAAATCAATATCTGTCACCGCCTTTGCCTCTTCCGGCGTTATTTCTCCATCACCATCTTTATCAATAGAAGGCTGTAAGGCAAGGAGTTGACGTTTTAAGTTAGAATCCTCAAAAGTAATGGGTTGCTTATTAGGACTCTGCTTAACAGTAACAGGGCACTTCAGTTCGAGACGCTGACCATTAGTTTTTACGACAGCTATAACATTTGCCTTACCCACACCAACAGCTTGGACATCTGTCTTATCATGCATTCGATTGACAGGGGAAGCAATATTTTCAGCATCAGTCATCCACAAGACATCTGCATCTTGGGGGACACCTGTAATTGTAACCGTTGCTTTTTCACCAACTGTAAGTGTGAGTTCACTTGGATTCAGTTGCAATTTTAACGGCTGAACAGTATCTTCCTTATCACTACATGCAGCGAGTAAGAAGGTAAGCAATGTAGCAAAAACTACACATGTTAGACTCTTTTTCATAATAAGTTGACGTATTAGTATTAATAATGTAGGATGAGATACAAGGGGTTAAGACCTATACCTCATAACAAGAAAGGATTTTTTACGAAGAGAAGTTAGTGCTAACCACACTTCTCAAGAACTTGTATTCAGGTATAGTTCTTAACTCCTTAATAGGCTAATCCTATTTAGCTTTTGCGCTCGTAGATGCTGGCATGACCTCACGTAAGAATGGATCTTTCATCGACAAAAGGCTTCCGACAAATGTATCGGCACTGAAAGTTGCACCCGTAGCAGCGGCAAAGAGGAACGAATCAAGGCGGTAGCCATTTGCTTCATTACCATCAAGATTACAATTCATCTCACCTGTTTTTGCAGCAAAGAAGCTACCAGAGAAGATTCCGCTATCATCACTTACGATTGACTTTCCACCTCCCTTTGTGCTATACATCAATAGGAACACATTCGCAGTCATACTTGTTCCATCGCCTTTAATATCTCCTGTAAAGGTACCGACATTGTTCGCAGACTTTAAAGAGAGCTTTAGGTTTGCCTCATCAAACGTCACAGGAATCTTCCAATCGAAGCCTGCACTAGTACTACTAACATGCAGGAAGAGCTTACCAGACTCTTGCACAAAGCTTGCAGGGAACTCTATACCACGTTGCTGACCATTAGCTTCGAAAGTACCTACCAATAGATATGACTTGTCAATGATGTCTGCTAACGTACCTTGGGTCACTACGATGGAATTACTAACATTGCCGCTACTGTAATTAATCCTAGCTGTTCGAACGCGCCCTGTGGTGTTTTGCGTATATTTCACCGTGAATTTGTCATCATCATAACTTGCAGTAAGCCAATCAGCAGTCGTAGATATATCAAGAGTATTCGAATGTTCAAGACTGTATTGCTTCTCTCCTGCTTGGTCACCAACCACAATGGAAGGATCAGTCTGCAATGAGAAGACTAACCCAGTCTGCTGAACTGTGAGCTGCGTAGAATCCTTACCACTCTTAATAGTAAGTCTGGTAGAACGCCCATTAGCATTTTCATTAGGCTGTGCAACCACTTTCACGGTCTTTCCTTCAACCGTTGCAACCGCCCATGAACTATTCAGTGTAGCTGTAATAGCCCCTGGAGCTGATACTTCTACGCTCCCCTCACCACCTTTAGCACCGAAGAGAACATTTGCTTTCAGCACCTTCACTTGAGATTCCATTACATAGGGATTCTCTGTATCATCGCTGCAACCGACCATAACAAACGTGGTGATAAGCAGCATAAGCATAGAATATAAATTCTTCATCGTCTGTTTGTTATTATAAAGTCGGGGTAACCTCACTGCGAAGTGTAATATTTTACACCCACAGCAAGGCTACTCCGAGAATATTAAATGTGTACTATTACTTAGTTCTTAACTATCTTCAACTTCTTAAACTCTTCATAGTTGCCAAGGTAATTAGCTTTACTCCTACCCTCACCTTTGAATGCTGCCATCCAAATAGCTTCTACTGAACCACCTGATGAAGATGTTCCTGTGAGAGAACTGGAGGTTTCGTAAGTGTTAGAAGCATTCTTGGCATAACTCAATGGGAAGCTACAAGTGAACTTACCATTGTAACCTGACCATTCATTACCTGCATAGAAGAAGATGTTGTAGAAGTACCATGTATCGCCACTAGACATCAAAGCCTTTCCTATAAGCTGTCCGCTTTCCATGTTTAGGGCAAGTTTCTCAGCATCCCAAGTCAACTCTATGGTAACAGGTACACCATTGGTCGTCCACTTCATGAGTATCTTTCCATCTGTCTCACGGCTTATTGTCGCTGGAGTAGTTTGTGCGGCATTATAGAAGTCATTGAAGTATAGGGTGTAATTACCCGCCACGTCTTTATCAAAGTCAGCCTGTGTGACAGTGATAGTAGACACTCCATCAGCGGTTTTCACCTTGATGACAGCCTTTTGGATGTGCCCAGAAGTATTGGCAGGAGCCGTTACCTTTATACCAGTAGAGGTCTGCGTAACCGTCAGCCATTCGGAACCTTCAGAGGTAGAAACCGACTGGATGTCATCGCCAACATAGAGTTCTTTCTCGAAGGCATCGTCGTTCTTGAACAGTTTAGAGATGAATCCGTGTAGCACGATATTGGCATCTTCCTTTGCAGTAAGCGTGTTTGCCTCTGCATCAAAGGTCATTTCGGTTACTTTCACACCATTAATATCCAATGGCTTATAGAACCGGATGCCCTTATCAGTAAGTGTGTAAGCCACCTTACTGGCTACTACTTCACCACCAACGGACAAGTTTAATCTGTGACCAGAGAACTTTATCACGACCTTTTTATCACCGACTTTGCCCTTTCCTTCGGTCATCTTGAAGGTAGATTTAATCTTTTTAACGCCCGTGAGATACTCCGTCATGCTCTTATCGGTCAACTTACGGAAGTACATCACATTCTGGTTACGCTTCCCGTGTACCACTACTAAGTCGCTGGCAATACTATCAATGACAAATTCAAAGTCTCCACCGAAAGCCGTAGTATGATCAGAAGAAGGTGTAGCAAGGAAGTGCATCAACTCATTATATGAGTCGAACGTGAGTACAGGACCGTTATCTGATGTGGTCTTATATAAAGATGTGATTACATCAGAGGGATTTTTAGCCAACTCACTACCTACAGTAACCTTTTCTGTATCGAACTTCATCGTGAAAGCAAAGCCTCCATACTTCTGCGTTTTATCGGGGTATACGTCCATCACCCAGCCTTTCTCGGAGCTTGCCAGCACCTCTCTCGCTTTATCAAGATATTTCTGCATGCGTGCAGATGACGAATCAGGGAACACATCCTCTTGGTCTTTCAGGCACGACTGAAGCATCAGTGCCGGAAGAAGGAGCAATAAATATGCTAATAACTTATTGATCTTCATAATCTTCAAAACTATTAATGATTAACGGTAAGGTCGGTCAGATTCACTCTGCCAGCCACTATATCATCCTCACGTTGGAGCACTGTATCACGCAACTTATCAAGGTCTATCTTCCATTGGGTCTTCATGTACGACCGAACAATGTCCAGTTTCTGTTGGATGAGCTTAGCCCCATCGGTTCCAGCCTCCGTCATCCACGCATCCCATTGGGTCTTTGGATTAGTGATATAGATAGATAACATCTCTGCGAAGTCCTCCACATGTGAATGCTGCGCATAGGCTGAGATGAAGCCATGCTTTAGGTAATAAGGCTTTCCTCCATACGGAGCTTGACTCCAAGCATCGGACACGTATCCATCACCCGTGATGAGTTTGAAGTTTGCAGGATAGTCCTTTGTCTGATTCATGATGTGCGTGAACTCATGATGAATCGTCTTCAAGTAATACGTGTTGAGCTCTTCTCGACTCGTCAAGAACTCATCTAAATGGTTAGTACCAGCCAGAAAGATTTTCTTTCCACCCTCGGCAGTACCTAAGATCATCGTTCCATTGCTCTTATACTCGAAGTCTCCAACAGCATAGAACATCTTTGGAAAGTAAGCACGAGTGAAGTTCACGCCTGCCACTTGATCGTAAGCCTCCAAGCAAGAATACTTCACGATATGTGCCAATTTGACCGCATCTTCCACCTTTGCAGGTATGTTGAAATAGTTCATATCAGTCTCGTTATCCTTGTAACGATAGAGGAACTCAATATTATAAGGTGCTACGAAATTGGCATCCAACCACTTGTCAAACTCGCTATTGCCAGTTTCATCAGGCTGAATAACACTGGTGCTGTCCAGTTTATCCTCACTACAAGCAGTGAAAGTCATGCCTGCCATTGCCAGCAATAAGCTATATATAAAGTATTTATTCATAACTATGTCTTATTTAAATAACCAACATTATTACTTCTTCGGAGCCCTGATGAGCTGCTTCGAGAGGTCTATATCCGTTGTTACATTACCAGAGAATTTATCCCAAGGACCAGCTGGTGCAACCACAGTTGAGCTCTCCCCGTTACGTGGGTTAGGCTGAACTCCGGCGTTACGCTGCGGTAGAGGAATCTGAACGGCACGACGTGGATCGTCCTTCTTCAGCACATCCAAGACCTTACTTGGCTGACCGCTGGCATCCATCTCACGGCGTGGAATCTCAATACCATAGCGTTTGATGTCCCACCAACGCTTACCTTCTTGTACAGTCTCAATGCGTCGGAAGCCTAATACACATTGTAACATCGTCTCCTGTACAGAGCCTTCTGCATCAATATCAAAGGCTGGGTGGAGGTGTTTCTTTACTGTTGACTGCAAGTGATCAGCATCATCATAACAGTAATTGACGCCGTTATAGAAGTTTTGAATCAGTGTTGGAGTCAACGTAACAGTAGTATTTACGATGTTGTGCATCCATGCGTTGAGGTCTTCGCAAGCCTTGTCATACTGCTTCTTCATTATGAGTGCCTCTGCTCTACTAAGCAAGACTTCATCCGTAGTAAACAATGGCAAGGTCAGACGACGGTATCCCGTCTGTGCCACAGGGTCGATATATTGGAACTTGTAAGCCATCTTATTAAAGAGACAAATATCGAAGTTCGCACCCGCCATATTAACTGGTCGCTTGTAATAACCGCCTGATCCCCATACATTGTTAGCCAAGATGTCCTCGTTGGCACCGAGGAATCGACCATGAGAATAGCGCTTGTAAACAACGTATGCACCGAGGTAGATACCTGAAGAAGAGTAGAAGTCGGAGAACATAAGGTTACATCCTAAGTCTGCACTGATATAATGATCAATCAATGCATAATTATCATCTGCCATGCTTCCGAGTACTGACCAGTCACGCAGCGGACCATTTTGACCACCCAAACAGAGGTCGGCATACTTGATAGCCTCATCCCATTTCTCATAGAAGAGATAGAACCGAGTGGCAAAAGCATAAGCCGCTTTCACGTTGAAGTGATACTTAGGCACCTTATAGTTATCGCCTACTAATGGCAAAGCCTCCTGTAAGTCCTTATCAATCTGTTCGTAGACAGCAGCCACAGAAGCACGTTGATACTTAGCAGCAATCTTCTCCACCTTTGTCGACAAAGGTACTCCTGGATCTTTTGCGCTCGTCTTTGTGTTGTAAGCAAGACCAAACTCATTGACCAAGATAAAGTGTGCATAAGCTCTACATAGCAATGCCTCCGCCTTCAGCTGTTGTGCCTTTTCATCCGAAAACTTATACTCTTTGAGTGATTCGAGCACCTGATTAGCATTCGCAATACACAAGTAACATGACGACCAAAGGCGTGTCGGTGCCTCATTCGCAGACTCGGTAACATCCTTCCAGAAGTATATCTGGTCACCCAAACGCTCTCCGTTAGGATTCTCTGCACCATAGTAATCAGCATTATCCGACATCAGTTCGTTCACAAGAGCGTATTCGTTAGAAGGATAGGAACTTGTCAGAAGGTCTGACATCTTATCCTCTGTATCAAGAACAGTACGGTTATCCGGCATTGTATCAAGGTAATCATCGCAAGAAGAAAGCGTAGTTACAGATACTGCAGTAGCCAGAACCGATAGGAAAATATATTTCTTTTTCATATTATAAATATCTATCTATTATGAGAATACAGTTTCTTATTGTCTCTCTTAAAGTCCTAATCTCAGCGTCAAAGTAAACTGCTTTGGTGTAGGAACAGCCACACCACCAGTATTGAAGAACTCCGGATCCTGTCCGTTGAGCTTCTTATCGGCATAAATCAAGAAGAGATTGGTTGCCTGAAGTTTCATTGCAAGTGTGTTAACACCCAATATCTTCACGATAGACTTAGGGAAGTCGTAACCCAAAGAGATCTCTTTCATACGAATGAAGTCGCCCTTTGCCACACGAACATCCGAATAGTTATATGCGCTGTAAGCATACTTTAGATTAGAATCATTGAAGTTCTGACGGCGAGAAGCTATAACAGGAACGTTCGTTGTCTTCTCATTTCCGGGTACAACCCATCGGTTACGGAACTCCTTAGTCATGGATGTCAGGTCGTCATACTCATTGCTGAAAATATCGTCCAAACGGATGACATTGCCGAAAGAGTAAGTTACGAAGATGTTCAGCGAGAAGTTCTTGTAACGGAAGGAGTTACCCAATGAACCCGTAATAGTAGGGTCGATAGGACCTTCATACTTGAGGAACTTTGTCTTCTCTTTGTCGCGTTCTTGGAAGTAGATGCCCGTTGTGGTAATATTACCATTCTGATCGAGGAACGTTGGGAGTCCTTCTTTATTCAAACCACGGAACGGGATAGAGAACATTGAGCGTACTGGATAACCCACGAGTGGGAAACCTGTACCCTTCACAAGGTCTAAGATACGTGCTGGAGAGTAAAGGTCAGTAATCTTATTCTTGGCATGTGAGAAGATAAGGTCACTGTTCCAAGAGAAGTTCTTACGCTTGATATTCTGTGTAGAAAGCGTGAACTCCAAACCATGTGATCGCATAGAAGCAACGTTGGCACGCATGAACTCACCATACAACTGGCTATTGAAGTAACCAATAAGGTCATAGTTATTACGCCAGTAAGCATCTATACTGAAGTTAATGCGATTGCTCAAGAAACCTAAGTCAGCACCGATGTTGAACTCATGCTTCTTCTCGTAAGTAAGATCGGGGTTACCCATTGTCATGCTCATACCCGTTTCTGACAAACTTGCAAACGGACGCCAAGGCGTTGAACTACGATAAATTGGGAGCGCATTGGTTACATTTGGACGGTCACCCGTTAGTGAGTAACTCAAGCGCAAAGTAGCATGTGTGAGTGCATCCTTAAATGTATTGGCAAACCAACTCTCCTCATGTGCATTCCAAGCGGTTGATATGTTCCATGTAGGAAGCCAACGGGCAGAACGTGCCTTACCTAAGTAGTTGGTTCCTTCATAGCGTACCGTACCAGTCACCTGATAGCGATGTGCAAAAGAGTAAGTGGCTGTTCCGAAGAAAGCAGCACTACGATAATGAGTGTTATTCATCCAAAAGTAATCCGACTTCTCCTCCTGTCCTTTCTTGAAGACTTGGTATGCGTAGAGTGGAATCTCACCTTTCGTGTATTGCAGACCCCAGCCACGGAACCATGTAGAATGGCGGTTGGTATAGTTTGTTTCCATACCACCATAGACGTTAACGATGTGCTTCTCTGCAAATACATCATTATAAGAAACAGAAAGACGGGTGTCCCAACCGAACGAGCTATTGTCTGTTCTCTCATAGATACCGCCATAAGGAAGAACCGTAATAGGCAAGTCGTAGATGTGATCAGGGTCTTTGTACAAGAATGGGTTAGTCTTGCGAATGGTTGATGTACCCATCTCACGATAAGCAAGCGCTTGATTTGAATTATCAAGAATATTATGCTCCTGCGATGTAGCAGCTGACTTCACAGCAGCCAAGAAAGTGAACTTCAACTTGCTCGTAGGCTTATAATCAATGCTACCAGAGATACGGAAGTCGTTCACTGCCAAGTCCATATAGTTATTCTCAAGCTCACTGAAGATATTAAACGGTGCATAACTACGTGTGTAGAAAGTGTGTGGATCCAATGCACGGGATGTATTCAGCGCATAAGAATAAGGGTTGATGTCGAAGTCACGCTTTACTGCTCCAGTTACTGGATCAGTATCTGAACTCAACGTTCCCGGAGCCTTCTGCTTACGATAAGAAGCGTTGCCAATGAGATTGACAGAGAGCTTCTTACTTATATTATGTGTAAAGTTGAGGTTTGCGGTGTAACGTTGAACCCTACTGTCAAGCGTCCATCCTGGGTCGAACATTGCTGACAAAGAACCATAGTATTGGCTCTTATCCGTACCACCGGACACACTTACAGAGTGATTGTGCATGATGGCATTAGAGAAGAGTTCGTCAAACCAGTTCGTATTGCGGTACTCTGCATCACGAAGATACGCCAGTTTCGCAGCTTCCGTATTAGGAAGTCCGAACTGCCCCTTATCTGGGTCGTATTGAGTTATCAGTTGATACATCTTTCCGTAGATACCGCTATTGGCTGCATTAGCCGTCTCTGCATAGTTAAGATAGCCCTTTTGCTGCAATTCCTGATAGATCGCCATCTGGTCTTGAGAGTTCATTATGTTGAAATTGCGGTAACTTGGCTTCAGTCGCAAGGTGTATTCTCCAGTGTAATTGATGTGTGCTTGACCTGCACGACCCTTCTTTGTCGTTACAACAATCACACCCGCCATCGCGCGCGCACCATATATAGAGGTGGCAGAACCATCCTTCAGGATCTGAAAACTCTCTATATCGTCAGAGTTCAAACCCGCAATAGCTGAAGAGATAAGGGTGTTAGCATCACCTGAAGAGAGTTCATCAGCCGATACATCGACCACATCTTCCATGATGACACCGTCTACAACCCATAGAGGCTTTGATGATCCGAAGATAGAAGTAGCACCACGCACACGAATCTTAGGTGCTGTACCAAAGGTTCCCGACACGTTTTGAACGCTCACACCGGCTGCTCGTCCTTCCAAAGAACGGCTCACATCCGCCATACCGTCTATCTTTGCTTTCGATGCATCAATCTTTGTTGCCGCACCAGAGAACAATCTCTTGTCCTGTTGGGTCATACCAGTTACGACCACTTCATTTAGAGTGTGATTGTCGTTAGAAAGCACAACCCTCATCCCAGCCTTCGGACTCAAGGTTTGTGTAACCATACCAATGTAACTCACAACAAGTTTCTTTCCTGCAGGAACATCAAGTGAGAACTTACCGTCAATGTCGGTAACTGTACCCATCGTCGTGCCCTGTACCATGACAGAAGCACCTATGATGGGATCACCATCGTCCTGAGAAACAACAGTACCCGTAATCTTCGTTTGTCCGAAAGCTGTACCAATCGACAGCAAGAGAGCAAACAAGAACAGTGCTAATCTTTTCTCCATAGATCTCGTTTTTGATTTAACTTGAATTGAAATAGTGATATTATACTATTAAATACACCGCTCAGCAATAATGCTTCGCATAGTTATTTTAAGTATAGAATTAGGTCTCTTTTTTTGTGACTTTTGCCACTTTTTAATGTTATTAGTAACTAATTATCATATTTTGAAGCCTATCATACATTGTTAACAGGCTCGATGACAAATTTAGGGAATATTTAGAATAAAAGCAAGCAATTGATATAAAAAATTCATTTAGCCCTCAATTTTATTGTATCTAATGTTATTTATAATCTAAAAATACGTATCTTATGCAACTAAAAAGCATCTTTCTGTTTAAAAAATGTAAATAAAACACGCATTAAAGAGGCTCTTGTGTAATTCAAAATGCATAATTCATAATTCAAAATTAAAGCCTCCCCAAGCCCCTCCGAAGGAGGGGATGTCCTCCCCAAAGGTCTTGCTTAACTTCTAAAGTGTGGTTGGTATGAGTGGACGAGTGGACTGGTTAACAAGTAAACGAGCTGTTTGTTCTGTTGGAAAAGCAGCCTCACCCCCGTCCCCTCTCCGAATGGAGAGGGGCGTAAACGGAGTGGTTTGCATACGAAGTGGTGTATAGTCGGGGTGTAGCGAGGCTATGCCTCGTTAGCTGGAACAGCAGAACTAAAAACAAAGAGACGCCTTCTTCGCTTTGAAGAGGGCGTTCCGTCGCATCGAAGAGAGGCTTCCTTCATATCGAAGAAACGCCCTCTTTGTTTGTAAATAATACTATCTAACAACAGTACAAGTAACTCGTTTACTTGTCAACTATCAACTCGTCCACTCTACCTAATCATAATTTTGAATTGTGAACTTTGAATTTTGAATTATTTTCTATACCTTTGCGAAGTTAAAGAAAGGGCGAGGTAGCCCTTAGAAATCAATGGAGACCATAAGTGGTTATCAATTATGAAGAAAGTATTTGCAGCTTTTGCAATGATAACGGTTATGTCTTTAACGGGCGTAACCATCGTGTCAGCACAAACGAAAAGTAATCAAACTCCAGCAGTAACAGCCGTTGCGTCAGCCGATACTCTATCGGATGATGCTCTCAACGATACGGGTGTTGCCGATACCAGTAAGGTGCAGTCTGCGACCCAGCCAATGGGTTTCCACCAGTCGTTGAAACGTAAGTTTATTGAGGGAAATGCGGGCTTCATGTCGCTTGTGGCACTATCATTAGTATTAGGATTAGCCTTTTGCATTGAGCGAATCATCTATCTGAGTCTGTCAGAGATAGACGCTAAACGCTTCGTTGGTAAGTTAGAGAATATGATTGAGGCAGGCGATATTGAGGGGGCAAAAACACTAAGTCGTGACACGCGCGGCCCCGTTGCTTCAATCTGTTATCAGGGTTTGCTTCGCATTGACGATTCGATTGATAACATCGAACGGAGCGTTACCTCATACGGTAGCGTACAAAGTGCTAACCTTGAAAAGGGCTGTTCATGGATTACGCTCTTCATCGCTATGGCACCGTCACTGGGCTTCCTTGGAACCGTGATTGGTATGGTGATGGCATTCGATCAGATACAGGAAGCGGGCGACATCAGCCCTACGATTGTTGCAGCAGGTATGAAGGTAGCGTTGATCACCACGATTTTTGGTATCATCGTAGCCCTTGTTTTGCAGGTTTTTTATAACTATATTCTATCGAAGATAGAGCACATCACGGCGCAAATGGAGGAATCGGCAATCTCCTTATTAGACGCTATTATGAAGTATAAACTCAAGAGATAGCGGGCGAACGGAGGCTTGTTTCAATTCAAAATTCATAATTCAAAATTCATAATTATGATTACTTTCAATTGCTGAAAGCATCTATCTATAATTGAGAATGATGGTTTATGAGTTAGGAATCAGGACTTATCATAATTCTGAATCGTGAACTTTGAATTGTGAATTGACGCTTATCATAATTTTGAATGATGAACTTTGAATTGTGAATTAATGCTTATCATAATTTTGAATGATGAACTTTGAATTGTGAATTAATGCTTATCATAATTTTGAATGATGAACTTTGAATTGTGAATTAATGCTCATCATAATTTTGAATTGTGAACTTTGAATTTTGAATTAACTATATGAAGAAGAAGATAAAAGGTATAACTAAGATGGATGAGGAGCGTATTTCGCAACGAATCCTCTACGTGATAGTCGCGTTAATAGCCGTTGTCTTCATGGCATTCTACCTATTTGGATTCAACGAACCATTGGCAAGTGACCCTGCATTTAATGCTCCTTTGCTCACCGATGTGCTGATCGGTTTCATGTGGTTCTTGCTCGTTGTTGCTGTTGTTGCAGCGTTAGTAGCAATGGTGAAAGGGCTGCGCACGAGCAATCAAGAGGAGGGATTGAGCAATGGAATACCGTCTCGGAAGATTGCATATATTACTTACGGGGTAACGATTCTACTCCTTGTTCTGTCTTTCGCATTGGGATCTTCGAAAGCAATGATGGTCAACGGAGCACACTTCACAGATGCTTTTTGGTTGCGTGTGACCGATATGTTCGTCAATACCTCATTGTCACTTCTGGTCATAGCAGCTGGTGTTGTGATCTTTGGAGCAACCCGTTATTATAGAAAGGAACACCAGAAATGATGCGATTTAGGCGTGAAAAGAAACGCACAGTACCGAGCTTGAACACTACATCAACAGCCGACATCTCATTCATGTTGTTGATCCTCTTCCTCGTAGCCTCATCTATGGACCTCGACAAGGGAATCTCCCGTCAGTTACCACCGATGGATAAGACGCAGAAACAGGCAACTGCCATTGATGGGAAGAAACTGATGCGTATTGCGATAGAGGACGATAATAAGGTGCAGTTGGAGGGTAAGGCTATTGCCGTGGGGACGCTCCATCAGCGTGTACAACAGTTTGTTGAGACGAACGGAAAGGCGCACATGATACAACTGCAGACCTCCCGTAAGGCTTCGTATGACGTCTATGTGCAGGTGCAAAACCAGTTAGTTGAAGCTTATAATACCCTTCGCAATGCTCGTTCGGAGGAGTTATTTGGAAAGGAATTTGAGCTTTGTAGTCATGAACAACAGGCTCAAATCATGGACGAGATACCGCTAAGAATATCCGAAGTATATGCTATTCCTGCAACAGGAAAAGCCGGGAAAGGAGGTACGGAATGAGACTTTACAGACGTCGTAACCACGATATTCCAGCATTGAACACCGCTTCTTTGCCTGATCTTATCTTCTCCATCCTCTTCTTCTTCATGTTAGTTGTACACATGCGAAAGGCTACTGTGCACGTAAAATACCAAGTGCCATCGGCTACGGAACTGTCCCGACTGGACAATAAGTCGCTCGTTCAACATATATATATAGGTCGACCGATGGACGGAACAGGCAAGGTAACAAGCCAAACACCCGTTGTGCAGATGAATGATAAGGTCACCAACATTCCCGAGATACGCAATTATCTCATCCATCTATCCGCCTCCATGCCTCCAGAACAGCGCAAGCAGTTAAGCGTGAGCATAAAGGCTGACCGTCACGTAGACATGGGTTTGATCATTGACCTTAAACAAGCTCTGCGTGAAGCAAACATCCTCAACGTTAATTTCTCAGCCACTATGAGCCATAAAAAAGGGTAGGAATAATCACTGTTAGTTGTGGATTATTACGAAAGAAGACTTTTTTCTTTGCGGATTAAAGGCTTTTTTGTATCTTTGCAGATAAATAAATAGTTTATTCAGAATGGCACATAGAAGTTTAGACAGGCTTGACAAGAAGATATTGCACTTAATATCTGAGGATGCACGAATCCCTTTCCTTGAGGTCGCCCGTGCGTGTAATGTGAGTGGAGCAGCTATCCATCAACGTATTCAGAAGTTAACAAACTTAGGTGTACTAAAGGGTTCGCAATTTGTTATCGACCCAGAGCGTATAGGCTACGAAACCTGCGCTTTCATCGGTCTTAACCTAAAGAATCCAGAGAAGTTCGACGATGTTGTCGATGCTTTAAAGCAGATTCCAGAGATCGTGGAGTGCCACTATACAACTGGTGAATACGACCTCTTCTTAAAGATGTACGCACATAATAACCATCATCTGATGTCTATCATCCATGACAAACTCATGCCCCTTGGTCTGTCACGTAGCGAGAGTTCTATCTCTTACAATGCCGTTATCGACCGCGCCCTACCTATCGAAGGGATGAAGGTAGCCGATACAATGTTGCTTGATGATGATAACGATGATGACGAGTAAGTAATCACAATCAATCTGAATATTAATATCAAACAGGAATACACAGCATGTGTATCCCTGTTTTTGGTATATAGAGAGAACACCTCCTAAGTTTTCCGAAAACCCCACCCAGCCTCCCCCAAGGGGAGGAGTGCCTAACGGAAGTTAGTTAGGGGAGGCTTTTCTTTAATTCAAAATTCAAAGTTCATAATTCAAAATTATGATTACTTTGAGTTGACGAGGTGACTGGTTGACAAGTAAACGAGTTGTTTTTTCTGTGGGAAATGGTACTATCTACTCCCCTCTCCATTCGGAGAGGGGGCGGAGGTGAGGCTTCTTTAAGGTCGGATAAGGCTCCTGTTCTATGCATTTTATAGTTTCCCTATCCTGTAGGTTGGTTCTTCTTTTTGACAACAAAGGTAATGAATCAACCTTACTCCCTAAAGGGAGATTATACCCTGTTTAAGTTTCTTGCTGCAAACTTAGAGTCTACTCTGTCGCTTCTAACCCCTTACTCTGTCCAATGGTTCCTCTATTTTCAAACATAAACGTGCTATTATATATTTATATAAATGGCGACAAAAAAGTGTAAAGTTTAATTCTTTTCAACAAACTCCATATCTGTCGCATAACAGGGGAGGCTTTGTTCTATAAAACCTTACTAATCTGTCGCATATAAATGCAGATCTTTGATAACATGATAGTTATACAAGTCCATTATTAAAGACAAACACCTTTAAAAGAGAAGAAAGTAGATCGAAATCAAGGGAAAAGTTCTAAATAATCAAGAAAACGTAAAGAAAAAGGAAAGAAAAGCACTTCAACCTACTAATTTGTCGCACTCTTCTTCCCTTTCTGTCGCTTTCGTTTAAAATAAGTTCCCATTTTGTCGCAGAGAGTCTACCTATTTGTCGGCTCGAAGTTCCCCTCTGGTCGGTCGAAACTTACTATTTTGTCGGCAGTTAGCAGTGTAAGCCTTTAATTATCAAGATGATACAGAGCCGGAATAAAGTCTAATAATTTGATTACTAATGATGGTCTATGCCGAGACTAAAGAGTGTGGGAACAGTCCCATCTGATCCCCCAGAAAGTTTTCCCCCGCCCCTCAGAAAGAAAGAAAAACGACCTTCCCCCAGCCCTTCTACAGCCTCACCCCCGGAGGGTGTGTCAAAATAGCCACACACTCTTTTTTATGCACAAAGCCCCGACTTTCTCAAGCCAGGGCTTTGCTATTTCCTAAAGTTTTTGTACCTTTAGGCATACAAAAAAATCTCATTATGACAAATGTACACTTTCGTTCTTACATACACAAGAAAATGATTCTTTTTCCTCAAAGAATCGATAAGGACATCGCAGAAGATGATCCTGTTCGTCTTTTAGACGCCTTGGTGGATAATCTTATGTTGGATAATGTCTACAAGCTTTATAAGCCCAGTGGTCGCAAGCCTTATCATCCACAAATGATGCTCAAGGTTATTCTTTACGCCTATATGAATAATATCTATTCCTGCCGTCGTATAGAGTCGCTTCTCAAGCGTGACATTCATTTCATCTATCTGGCAGGATATGAGCAGCCTGATTTTATTACCATCAATCGTTTTCGTAATCGTGTGAAAAAGGAAATCAACAATATCTTCACACAAGTGGTATTAGTACTTGCAGCCAAAGGTTTGATAAGTCTTGACGTTGAATATATTGACGGCACAAAAATAGAATCGAAAGCCAACAAGTATACCTTCGTTTGGAAGAGAACCGTGGAAAAGAACCGCGCCAAGTTGCAGGAACAAATACGCACACTCTTGCTTCAGGTTGATGATGTCATAGCGCAGGACAATGCCGCTAAGACAGAAGGTGTCGAGTTTACTGCAGCTCTGCTCGATGAGATATCCGAGGAATTGAACAAGTCTTTGGAATCATCCCCTGAGCCTAAGACAAAAGAAGAGAAGCAGGCTGTTAGAACCAAGAAAAAACAGCTTAAAGAGCTTGAGAAGAAACGTAATAAACTCCAAGAGTATGACCAACACCTTGAGATTATGGGGGAGAGAAACTCCTACAGCAAGACCGACCTTGATGCTACGTTTATGCACATGAAGGAGGATGCTATGCGGAACGGACAGACTAAGCCTGGATATAATCTGCAGATAGCAACTGAGAACCAGTTTATCATCGACTTTGCACTCTATGCTAACCGTACAGATACGCTTACACTTCCTTCTTTCTTGGAGTCCTTCAACTCACGTTACCATCGTTATGCCAAGACAGTCGTAGCCGATTCAGGGTATGGCTCCGAGGAGAACTATCTGTTCATGGACGTACATAATATGGAAGCCTATGTGAAGTATAACTACTTCCATAAAGAGCAGCATCCACGCTATACACCTAACCCATTCTGTCCTGCAAGCCTTTATTATAATAAGGAACAGGATTTCTACGTCTGCCCTATGGGACAGCATATGAAGCGTATAGGCATGAAGCGTTCCCTAACCTCTAATGGATTCGTTACTTACAGTGTACGTTATCAGGCAGAACGCTGTGATGGTTGTCCGTTGAGAGGCTCATGTTTTAAGGCAAGAGGGAACAGAATTATAGAAGTAAACCACCAACTACAGTACTATAAACAAAAGGCACGGGAACTACTGACCTCGGAAGAAGGCATCAAGCATCGAGGACGAAGGTGCATAGAACCTGAAGCTGTTTTTGGACAAACAAAATATAATAAAGTCTACAAGAGATTTAGGCATTTGGGAAAAGACAAGGTCAATATGGACTTTGCCTTCTTTGCTATTGCCTTTAACATAGGAAAAATGTGCAAAAAAAATAATCTCAAGGAGCTAAAAGCTATTATGGAGGTACTTTTAGTCACCTTCAGATGCTCTATAGAAGTTTATATAAGCTATTGGAAGCCCAACAAATCATTTTATATGAAATTAGCGGCATAGCTGCAGTAAATAACGAATTATGCGGTAGATGAAGTAAAGAGGAGTAGAAAAGAGGATGTGTCCATTTTGACACACCCTCTTGGGGGTGAGGCTTCATCTCTGTTTAACGAAGGCGTCTCTTTGTTTCTGCTCTTTTGCTCTTTGCGAACGAAACTCTACCTCGATACACTGAAACTATATTACACGAGCATTCCAGCAAACCCTTATTTCAAACAGAACTAATCACAATTTTGAATTATGAACTTTGAATTTTGAATTGCAGTAAGTCCCTCTCGTTGATTGAAGAATCTGCTTCACAGTAGGGACAGACGCCCTCGTCTGTCCGCATAGAGGAAGCTGCTTGTAATGTAAGGTGGACTGTTGGAGCGGACAGACGAGGGCGTCTGTCCCTACATTGTGGCATCCCTTTGGATAGAAGTAACCATCCAAATAGGTTGTAGTTAGGAACTCCTCCCCTTAGGGGAGGCTGGGAGGGGTTTCCAGACGAGGGCATCTGTCCCTACTTTGTGGCACGTTCTTGCTTTTAGTCCTGCTGTTCCAGCTAACGAAGTACTGCCTCGTTACACACCGCACGACCCTCATTCGTAAAAGAAAATACACATACTAATATAGATAAAAAAGCCCATTATAAAGAAAAAAGAAGTCCATTTATAGACGTCTATATCATGCTTTTTACGAACAATAAAGTGTTTAGATTTTTCATAATAAACACTCCGTTGTTCTTTACCAGTACTCTCCTCTGATCTGCTCCACCTTTTTCTCTATTTGTCCTAACATGTCACAATCGCCAAGACAAGGCTCTCATTTCAAAATAAAGGTTAAAGTTTGGGGTGTAGAGGCAAGTTTTCTGCGTAAGTGTATTGGTATTCAAAAGAAAAACACTACCTTTGCATCAAGTTTTTTTAGTGGTTAATTTAGTTTTAGTATTTAAACCTTGGGTGATGTGAATCAGTCAAGGTTTTTTTAGTGTATAGGGTTTTTTCCTCTAAAAAAGAGGCTTATTTACACCCTAATTTATAAACATAATTCGTAAACGATACACTTGTTTTAAATCAAGTACTCGTTTAAGATCTCAATAAAAAAGTATGAAAATGAAATATGTAAATGACGGGGTGCGTCGCCAGGATCGCCTGATGGACGAGGAGCGGGCACTTGAGTTATTAAGAGAAGGTGAATATGGTGTGTTGAGCATGGTGGCTGACAACGCTGGTTATGGCATCCCCGTCAACTTCGTTTGGGATGGTGATCACAGCGTGTATATCCATTGTGCGCCAGCCGGAAGGAAGTTGGAAGCGATTGAAAAGAACCCTAATGTGTCGTTATGCATCATTGGTAACGTCCACTTGTTACCGCGTAACTTCACCACAGAATACGAGAGTGCGATCTTCTTCGGACGGGCTCGTGTACATCTGTCGGACGAAGAGAAGATGCACGCTCTACACCTTCTTATTGATAAATTATCGGCAGACTTCAAGGAAATTGGCGATAAATACGCCCACAAGAGTTTCCATCGTGTGGAGATAATACGCATCGACTTCACCGAATTTAGTGGTAAGAGAAAGAAGGTGCATACGGCAGATTAGAGCCGCCCCAGCCTCCCCAAAGGGGAGGAAAATGCCTCTCCCCTGCCCTATCTACAGCCTCTCCCTCAACCCATCTACAGCCTCTCCCCCGCCCCCTCTCCGAATGGAGAGGGGCGTGAATAGTGCTGTTTGCGTACGAAGGGATGGTGGGTTGGTGTATAACGAGACTGTACCTCGTTAGCTGGAACAGCAGGAGCAAGAACAAGGAGATGCCTTCTTCGCTTTGACGAGGGCGTTTCCTTGCAATGAAAAGGGCGTCTCTTCGATGTGAAGAAACGCCCTCTTTGTTGGCATATGGTACTATCCACTCCCCTCTCCATTCGGAGAGGAGCTGGAAGGTGAGGCTATAACGTAGGGACAGACGCCCTCGTATGGAAACCCCACCCAGCCTCCCCAAAGGGGAGGAGTGCCTAACGGAAGCAAGTGAGGATGGTTCTTCCTATCCAAAAGGATGCCACAAAGTAGGGACAGACGCCCTCGTCTGTCCGCATAAAGCGGGGAAGTTGGTTGCAGATCTGGCGTGCTCTGGCGGACAGACGAGGGCGTCTGTCCCTACAGATTGGCAACTCTTTTAATGGGAGAAGCAGCCTCACCCCCGTCCCCTCTCCGAATGGAGAGGGGAGTAAACGGAGTGGTTTGCATACGAAGTGGTGTATAGTCGGGGTGTAGCGAGGCTATGCCTCGTTAGCTGGAACAGCAGAACTAAAAACAAAGAGACGCCTTCCTCGCTTTGAAGAGGGCGTTCCGTTGCATCGAAGAGAGGCTTCCTTCACATCGAAGAAACGCCCTCTTTGTTTGCTAATAGTAGTATTTACTCCCCTCTCCATTCGGAGAGGGGTTGGGGGTGAGGCTTTTCTTTCCCCTTGGGGGAGGCTGGGTGGGGGTTCCATGTCACTATGTCCTTCTGTCTAAAACATCTGCTACTCCGCACGTGTTCCTATGTTACTCTGTCTTTAAAAACCTGTTACTCTGTCTTAAAAACTTGCTATTCCTGCCTCTGTTCCTATGTTACTCTGTCTTTAATAACTTGTTATTATGTCTTTAAAGACTTATTACTCCTATATAAAAAAAACTTAGGAATCCTCGAAAAAGGATTCCTAAGCGATGAAGTGTTGCGGGTGCAGGACTCGAACATGCGACCTCCAGGTTATGAGCCTGGCGAGCTACCAACTGCTCCAACCCGCGATATTAATCAGAGATAACGACTAATTGAATTAGTCCTAATCCTGAATTGCGTGTGCAAAGGTACTACTTTTTATCCGAACTACCAAATAATATCGAAAAAAATATTACCTTCCTATGGTTTTATTGGTACTTTCCATCATACCATCAGCACTTTTTCTAAATCTTCAAAATGGTCGATCACCTGTTCAGCACCAGCTTTCTCAAGGCTCTCCCGACTCCCGTTTCCATAGCTTACACCGATGGTATGCACCCCAGCATTGCGCCCCATGAGGATATCAAACTCGGTATCACCAACGACAACAGCAGCCTCGGGACGCACACCGAAATGCTCCAGTGTTACTAAAACAGACTCCGCCTCAGGTTTATGCTGCTGTACATCATCCGAGCCAATGACGTACTGGATATATGAACCGAGGGATAGATCGCTGACCAATGAAGCCAGTGTTCGATGGCAACGGCTACTGGCTATCGACAGCTGAATACCCTTTGCATGCAATCGCTTGAGCGTGTCCTTCACACCAGAGAACAGCGTCACAGCACCCTTAACATTCTTCTCGTCGAAGATACGACGGTAGGTATTCTCGCAGGCATCGGCCTCCGCTTCGGTCAAGGTCATTATACTCGTGAAGCACTCGCGCAGCGGGAGTCCAATGGTTGTAGCAAACTGCTCGCGTGTAGGCGACGGCAGTCCGAGTTCGTTAACAGTGGCAAGCATGGTATCAGTAATGAGCTTCTGCGAGTCGCCGAGAGTTCCATCAAAGTCGAAGATCACCAATTCTATTCTTCCTCCCTTGCCTCTTCTGCGTGTCAATCTGCGTTTTAATCGTTTGTAGCCTTCGACCCCGAGGATGGCAGTACCACCATATTGAAA
The DNA here is from genome assembly GCF_018127765.1 of Prevotella veroralis. NCBI lineage: Bacteria > Pseudomonadati > Bacteroidota > Bacteroidia > Bacteroidales > Prevotellaceae > Prevotella > Prevotella veroralis. Next base: position 392,667 of record NZ_CP072331.1, read on the forward strand.
CAATTTCGCAATGCCAAAGAACACCGCCCATAACACCGTCTTTGTACTGGTGGAAAGCGGTAGGAGCATCTGAGCAAAGGACAGTATATAGAACGGAACACATACCAGAAGGATGATTGCGCCCGTCCGGAAAGATAGTCCCTGTAGCTTCGTTTTGATAGACATCATAATGTATTGATTCCCTGTTTAGGCTGCAAAGGTAAGCATAAAATCGTTGTTTGAAGACAGAGTAACAGGTTTTTAAAGACAAAGGAACATAGGAACACGGGCGGAGTAGCAGATGTTTTAGACAGAAGACATAGTAACATGGGAACCCCACCCAGCCTCCCCTAAGGGGAAAGAAAAGCCTCACCCCCAACCCCTCTCCGAATGGAGAGGGGAGTAAATTCTACTATTAGCAAACAAAGAGGGCATTCCTTTATTTAAAGAACACGCCAACCTGTAGGGACAGACGCCCTCGTCTGTCCGCCAGAACACAACCAGCGAAAGCCTCCCCAAATCCCTCAAAAGGAGAAGATGTTGCCTGAGGGGATGACACATAGGGGTAAATGGGCGGACAGACGAGGGCGTCTGTCCCTACAGGTTGGCGTTTCCTTGCAATGAAAAGGGCGTTTCTTCGATGTGAAGAAACGCCCTCTTTGTTTGTTAATAGTAGTGTTCACTCCCCTCTCCATTCGGAGAGGGGCTGGGGGTGAGGCTGTAGAGGGGGCTGTTGAAGGCTATGGTTCGCGATTACTTTTACGTCTCCTCCTAATCTCCAACCGCATGGGATCCTGAATACCAGCGGCATTCATAACATATAAATAGCGATCCAACAGGGGACCGACACGCACGTTTTTGCGCGCACGAACCGCCATAATCGTTGAAGAGGGGTTGCGGGGAGCAAGCACATGGAGCACCCGACAGATGTTGCGCACTATCGTGATGAAATCCATCGGACGCCCATCTGATCGCAGCAAAGCACCACTCTCCCATACCATGTGCGCCATATCAATAAGGTCGCAGGTGGCACCTTTCCAATACAAACCCTCCTTCTCACTTCGATTGATTAGGTCGTAAAAATCATTAATAATCGTGGACTTCAATCGTTGCTTGTCCTCTTCTGTCCACTTCACTGTCGCTTTCAAAGCCGTAGTTTTCTTGTGTTCATTGTTCATAGATGATCTCTTCTAACAATTTATACTGTGTTTTCTCTCACGTTGTTCCTGCTCATTACCATCGTTAAATGATCGGAGAAGATGGGCAGGATGTGGCATCTTTTGGTCATCAGTGGGCACCGCTCTGGGGAAAGTAGCACTCACCTGAATCGCTGACAAAGATAGTCTTTAGTTGTGCAAAAGATGTTCACTCGATAAAAAAGTTTCCTTAAATTAGTCTAAGAAGTAACATCTGTTAACAAAGAGGAGCCTCACAACAAAACACAACCAGCCTCACCCCCGCCCCCTCTCCGAATGGAGAGGGGAGTGAATAGTGCTGTTTGCATAAGAGGGGGTGGTGGATTGGAGTGCAACGAGGCGGTGTCTCATTAGCAGGAATAGCAGGAGCAAGAACAAGGAGATGCCTTCGTCAAAAGGAAGAGGGCGTTCCGTCACATCGAAGAGAGGCTTTCCTTGCATCAAGGAAACGCCCTCTTCATATTGAAGAAAGGTGTTTCTTTCATTTTAAAATACTATTACCTCTGTATCTATCAGGTATTGGCGTACATGTAAATGGGAGTATTCACGCCCCTCTCCATTCGGAGAGAGGAAAGGGGGTGAGGCTGCTTCTCCCATTAAAAGAGTTGCCACAAAGTAGGGACAGACCCCTCGTCTGTCTGCCTTTTCGCCCCCTTTTGACACTCCGTTAGGCAACATTCCCCTCCTTTTGAGGGACTTGGGGGGCTTCTTATGGCTGTGTTCTGGCGGACAGACGAGGGCGTCTGTCCCTACTCTGTGGCATCCCTTTAGATAGAAAGAACCATTCAAATAGGTTTCCGTTAGGCGCTCCTCTCCTTGGGGGAGGCTGGGTGGGGTTCCCATGTCACTATGTCCTTCTGTCTAAAACATCTGTTACTACCCCCATGTTCCTATGTTACTCTGTCTTTAAAAACCCATTACTTTGTCTTCAAAAAACCTGTTACTCCGTCTTTGCACACGCACACAAAAAAAGAGGACACCGTTAAGATGTCCTCTATGTGATTCCGACAGGATTCAAACCTGTAACCTCTTGATCCGTAGTCAAGTGCTCTATTCAGTTGAGCTACGGAACCATTAAAATGGTTGCAAACGCTAAGAGCAATAATGCTATTGCTTAATTGCGAGTGCAAAGGTATCACTTTTATTTCAACCCACCAAACTTTTCATCAACTTTTTTACGTTTTCTTTTCGTCTTCATCGTGTAGTGTGGGCAGCGAAATATGATAACCTACTGCAACAAAGCGTATTATACAGATCATAAGAAAGGAGACTATCACCGTCAGGGGAAGCCCCATTCCGAGCGAGAAGAGCGTCCAATAGGTGAGACCTCCTGCCACACTTGCCACGGCGTAAATCTCTTTATGAAAGATGACGGGGATGTTATTCAACAGAACATCACGTATGACGCCACCTGCCACACCTGTGATACAACCCATGATAACGGCTACCCAGAAGCTATGACCTAATGCGATGGTCTTCTGAATACCGGCTATGGTGAACAGAGCTAAGCCCAGTGTATCGAAGACGAACCATGCGTTATCGAGCCTCTTGATCCATTTCCTTGATAGGATAACGAGGAAGAGTGCAAGTCCAGTAACCAACACGTACATGATATTCGACATCCAGAACGGGCGCACACCAAGCATGGCATCACGTATCGTACCGCCTCCGATGGCTACAGCAAAGCCGCATACGTAGCCTCCGAACCAATCGAAGTGCTTTTGGGCGGCGTGCCGTATACCGGAGATGGCGAACGCAAAGGTACCAAGGAACTCCAAGATGACCTGAAGGGTACGGACGAGATGAGGGTCAGTGTAGGTCATACGCAGTTTTGCGGAGTGCCTTCTATAAACTTCCTGATATTCTCCACGGCAATAGCCATAAGTCTTTCGCGTGCCTCACGAGTAGCCCATGCCACGTGCGGAGTGATATATGCGTTGGGTTGTTGTAGAAGGGGATTGTCCTTCCGAGGCGGTTCGTCGGTCATAACATCTGCACAATAGGCTTTGAGATGACCGCTTTCGAGGGCATCAGCAACAGCCTGTTCGTCAATGAGCCCACCGCGTCCTGTATTAATAAGGATGGTTCCGGGGCGCATTTTCTGTAGCCTTTCTGCATTGATCATGTGCGCATTCTCTGCCGTCAATGGGCAATGAAGGGTGATGACGTCGGACGTACTAAAGAGTCCTTCGAGGGTTGTCTTGCGGATACACTCGGGTAGATCGGTGCTGTTCTTACTGGTGTATGCCGAGATATCCATGCCCATGGCGTGCGCAATCTGCGCCACTTTCTGACCGATGTGACCGAGTCCGACAATACCAAGAGTTTTCCCCGCAAGCTCGATCAGAGGTGTGTCCCAATAGCAAAAGTCCTGCTGCTTGCACCATTCGCCACGTCTGACAGCCTCGGCGTAATGGTCTACTCGTGTTGCGGCATTCAACAGTAAGGCGAAAACATGTTGTGCCACACTATCGGTACTATAGGCTGGGATATTGCAAACCACAACTCCCCTTGCACGTGCCGCAGCGATGTCAATATTATTATAACCTGTTGCCAGCTCTCCAATATACTTCAGTTTAGGCAGTTGTTGGAGCACTTCTTCTGTGATATTCACCTTATTGATGAGTATTCCGTCAGCGTCTTTTGCACGTTCAACGACATCTTCCTGTCGTGTTCTTTCGTATATCGTACAATCAGCAAGTTGCTTTATTGGCTCCCACGAGAGGTCGCCTGGGTTGACTGCATGGCAGTCGAGAATGACTATTTTCATACTTTTTTATTATTTAATTAAAGCCGCCCCAAGCCCCTCCGAAGGAGGGGATGTAGCCTAACGGGGGCAAGTTAGGATAAGAGGAAGAGCCTCTTTTTGTTGTTATTATTTGTTTTTTATAAGTTGACGAGTTGATAGTTGACAAGTAGACGAGTTGTTTGTTCTGTGGAAAATAGCACTATCTACTCCCCTCTCCATTCGGAGAGGGGGCGGGGGTGAGGCTTCTCAAGTAGGGACAGACGCCCTCGTCTGTCCGCTGCCACACCCTTATACAGCATCCCACCAAGCAACATCCCCTCCTTTTTGAAGGGCTTGGGGGAACCCCTATTGCCCGTTTTTAGCGGACAGACGAGGGCGTCTGTCCCTACTTTGAGGCAACCATTCCTACCAACGAAAGCACCTGTCCCCATCAACGAGGGCGTTTCCTTATTATAAAGAGAGTCTTTCGTTGCCATAACGAAGGCGTCTCCTTGCTATGAAGAGAGCCTCTCGTTGCCATGACGAAGGCGTTTCCTTGCTATGAAGAAAGCCTCTCTTCGCTTCAAAGAAACGCCCCCTTCGTTTTAAAAAGAGCACCCCTTTGTTTGCTGTCCTGCTGTTCCAGCTAAAGAGGTACTGCCTCGTTACACACCGACCGACCATCTCTTATCTTACTTCCGTTAGGAACTCCCCTCCTTTCGGAGGGGTCGGGGGAGGCTCTCTCAACCACACTTTCGTACGCAAACAGCACTATTCACGCCCCTCTCCATTCGGAGAGGGGGCGGGGGTGAGGCTGTAGAGGGGACGGGGGTGAGGCTGTGATGGGACGGGGATAAGGCTATTAGTCGGGTATAAACTCCCTCCCCTCCAACTCATCCGGCATATACTGTTGCTCGACAAAATGCCCCTCGTAATCGTGAGGATACTTATATCCATCGCCATAACCAAGATCTTTCATCAACTTTGTCGGTGCATTCCGAAGGTGCAACGGAACGGGCAGATTACCCGAACGGCGCACCTCCTCAAGGGCGGCATTGATACCCTTATAAGCCGAATTGTCCTTCTTGGAACGAGCGAGATAGACCACCGCTTCCGCCAAAGGTATGCGTCCCTCCGGCCATCCTATGCGGTCGACTGCAGCGAAGGCAGCGTTTGCCAATAACAGAGCATTGGGGTTCGCAAGTCCGATATCCTCGGCTGCACTGATCACTACTCGGCGTGCGATAAAGCGTGGATCTTCGCCTCCTTCAATCATCCGAGCCATCCAATAGAGGGCGGCATCGGCGTTTCCTCCACGAATCGACTTGATGAATGCAGACACAAGGTCATAGTGCATCTCACCGTCCTTATCGTATGCCAAGGGGTTTTCCTGCAGCTCTTTCTCCACCAACTCATCGGTGATAACAATCTCATCTGACGCCCGAGCACTCACAAGGAGGTCGATAATATTGAGCAATTTACGTGCATCGCCACCGCTATAACGCAGTAGGGCGGTCGTCTCGGAGAGCTTTATCGTGAGTTTCTTCAGCTCCGTGTCTTCCGTGATTGCACGTTGCACGAGGCGGAGTAGGTCGTCTTTCTCTAACGATTTCAGCACATATAACTGGCAACGCGACAGCAGTGGGCGGATGACTTCGAATGAGGGATTCTCCGTCGTTGCGCCTATCAACGTCACAACTCCTCTCTCCACAGCACCCAACAAGGAGTCTTGCTGCGACTTAGAGAATCGATGAATTTCGTCGATGAAGAGTATCGGGGAAACCGAATTGAAGAACCTCCCGCTCTTCGCCCGTTCGATCACCTCGCGTACATCTTTTACACCACTTGTCACCGCCGAGAGCGTGTAGAAGGGTGTTTCTAATTGATGGGCAATGATCTGAGCGAGCGTGGTTTTGCCTACGCCCGGTGGTCCCCAGAGGATGAACGAACTGATATGACCGCTGTCGATCATACGTCGCAAGACAGCTCCCTGACCCACAAGATGCTCCTGCCCAATGTATTCATCCAGCGTCCGAGGACGCATCCTTTCTGCCAATGGTTCCATATCTTCTCGTGTCTCTATCGATAAATTCCGCTCCTGCTCACCGTCCGCAATGGTCTTACCGACGTTTCGCAGGAACCTTATATATCAATAGGCAAAAGTAAGCAATTATTCTCATAATCCAAAATTCAGCCTTTAAAATGATGGATAACCAACTGGTTTGGTGGCTTTCCAATGCCTCCCTATCTGCCCAATCAGCCCCATCTGCCTCACTCATCACCCTCACCCATCTGCCCAATCAGCCCCATCTGCCTCACTCATCACCCTCACCCATCTGCCCAATCAGCCCCATCTGCCTCACTCATCACCCTCCCCTATCCGCTCAATCAGCCCCATCTGCCTCACTCCTCACCCTTCCCTATCCGCTCAATCAGCCCCATCTGCCTCACTCATCACCCTCACCTATCTGCCCAATCAGCCCCGTCTGCCTCACTCTTCACCCTCTCCTATCCGCCCAATCCGCCCTATCTGCCTCACTCCTCACCCTCACCTATCTGCCCAATCAGCCCCATCTGCCTCACTCCTCACCTTCCTCTATCCGCCCAATCAGCCCCATCTGCCTCACTCTTCACCCTCCTCTATCCCCAAAGCAAGTAAAGGTTTTTCAAAAAACTACCATTTTGTCGTATCTTTGCATAACTCTCTTCACATAAAATCTTCCCTTATTGTCGACCTTAAAAACGATTACTTTTGTAACTATCAAGCAATTAGTATCTTATAACTGATTATCCTTTATATTAGTTCTCACTATTTACTCCGCCCCAAAACAGCTTTTCGTATCAAAAAGACGACTATCCTCTCTATCACAGCTAACAATTCCCTTGTTTTGTCATAACTATTCACAAAAAACCGAAAAAGCCTCCCTTCCTGTCGAACCAACCCTCCTTTTCTGTCGAACCGATACACCTTTTACTTACTAATTTGTCGCATTCTCCTTCCCAATCTGTCGCTACCACCTTACTAATCTGTCGTCGCTAACTTACTAATATGTCGGCAAATAACCTCTCAAACTATTGTGTATCAGCATCTTAAAGTACCCTTACTAATATCTTATAATTGATTAAATAACGATATCTAACTCGAAGAGAAGTTTTTAAATTAAGGGTTTAAAAGATTATTCCCTGTGTGGAGATGACTTTTACTAAGGTGTTTTGGGCGACCCTCCCTATTTGTCGCACATAGCATTGAAGGGCGTTTGCTCGCTGCGAAGAAGGCGTTTCTTCGATTCAAAGAGGGCGTTTCTTTCATGTGAAGAAGGCGTCTCTTCCATGTGAAGAAGGCATCTCTTTGTTTGCAGAAGGGTGTCCGCTCATTCAAAGGGAGGGCTTTGCTTGTTTGTTGCTGTTCGTTTTTTCCGTTGTTTCTTCGGCTTCGTTTTATCGTTCGTTGTCGGTCTTTTGTTCATTTTCTGTCGCTCCCGTGCGTGTGAGCCTATCGGTCTCCTCCAATTCTCTTGATCGCTTAGCTTGTGTGCAACTCATCGGATAAGTGTTTTGTTCTTAGTCGTATAGCTCTGTCCCGTTTCGTCTTTCTTACGTTCGCTTTCAGACCTCCCTTACCCTCCTGTCATTCGGTAAGTTCTATTTTTGTCTACCTTGTTCTCAATTTCAGAGAAGCCTCGTTTGGTATTTTCCCAACCAATATTCTCCTATTTTTCCTATCGATTTTCTCCAACTCCTTCTACCCTTTTTAAGGTTCAAATCCGACTTCTTCTCACATCGTGCAGCACCATATTTTTCTTCCCTTTTTGTCGTTTATTTAATGCTCCCAATGTGTCTCCTTTATTAGAAGTGACGCCTCTTTCAATTTGAGTTTTTTCTTCCCTTTTTGTCGAATAACCCCCTCCTCTCTGTTAAATTATCCTGTTTTCGTCGCCAATTAAGCCCTCTTTATGTGCGACATATTAGTAACTTATTTCTCTTCAAAATCCCTCCAATGATATTAACTAACCATCTGTAAAACAAATATATAACTTTCCTCTTCTCCACGAAACATTTAACACCAGTCCAAACAATTCACTTTTTTGTCGCCGTTTGCCTTTAACTCCTACCATAAACATACTGATTTACAGGGGAATACATCGTTATCTGCACCCAAGAAAACACCTTCCTAATTTGTCGCAAGCCTTTCTTTCCATTTAAAACTTCCTTTTTTGTCGCCCTTTTAACGCTTTCCTCCTCTCTTCCCTTGCGTTTTTACTTACTAATTTGTCGGACTTCTTCCTTTTACCCTCTCAAGTTTTCTCTCCCTATTTGTCGCTCTTTGCATTTCTCCCCATCAATTACCACATTACTAATTTGTCGTCTCTTTCCCCTCACTTTACCGCTCATCACCCTATTAATTTGTTGTTTTTTCCCTTTCTCTTTACCGCTCATCACCTTATTAATTTGCCGTTCTTTCCCTTTCTCTTTGCCGCTCATCACCTTATTAATTTGTTGTTCTTTCCCTTTCTCTTTACCACTCGTCACCTTATTGATTTGTGGCTCTTTCAACCCTCCCCCACCCTCTTCTCTTTTCTAATTTGTCGTTTCTTCCACATTGCAAAGCAGCCATTTAATAAATAATCCACCCATGCTATAATTCTGTTTCGCCTCCCCCTTTTCCCTTTTTTGCCTTTCCCTTTTCCCCATCTTATCTCCCCAACCACTTTATCGCACCTCCCTCAATACCTTATCCCAGCCTCTCCAATCCCCTATCCCAGTCCCTTCCAATACCCTATCGCAGCCCCCAAATACCCTATTCCACCTCTCTCCAATACCCTATCGCAGCCCTCCAATGCCTATTCCAGCCCTTTCCAATACCCTATCGCAGCCCCCAAAATACCCTATTCCACCTCTCTCCAATACCCTATCGCAGCCCTCCAATGCCTATTCCTGCCCTTTCCAATACCCTATCGCAGCCCCCAAAATACCCTATTCCGGCTCTCTCCAATAGCCTATCGCAGCCCTCCAATGCCTATTCCAGCCCTTTCCAATACCCTATCGCAGCCCCCGAAGGACTCTATCCCACCTCTTTAAAGGTTATGCGAATCTAACTTAATCCATTTTGCAGTGTCATTCTTCCTCCTCACCAGTAGGGACAGACGCCCTCGTCTGTCCGCCTTTAATTATTCACCCATTCGTCCTCCCTAATCTAACTCACTCTTTTTCATAGTTTTATCCTACATCTTTTGAAATTGACGAAACGCCTTCTTTGTTATCACGAAACGCCCTCTTTACGCTCAATATATGCCCTCTTTGCTATCACAAAACTCCTTTCTTACACTGATTTAGTTCCTTCTTTTCATCTTCCTTTCCTCCACCTCTCTGCTACCTTGTGCCTCCAAATGGGGACAGACGCCCGTGGATGGAAACCTCTCCCAGCCTCCCCCAAGGGGAGGAGTACCTAACAGTAATCTGTTTCATTGTTTCTTTCTATCCAAAGGATGCCTCCAAGTAGGGACAGACGGGGCGTCTCTCCCTACTTTTTGGGTGTATTTAGAGGAAAGAAATATGTTCATTCAAGGTATGCTCATTATGCTTTTTCTTTCTAAGGATGCGTCATTAAAACAGCATGTCTTTATACTTTTCCGTTTTAGGAATAGATTTCTAAGTCTCGTGTTCCTATGTTCCTCTGTCTTTCCCAACCCATTACTCTGACTTAAACTCCAGTCCCCTTTATGTCTATTTACACTTCTTTTTATTTATATTTATACTTCCTTATTTTTAAACGTATCTATATATAAATATAAAAATACTTTTCTTTTTTATATATCTTTGTCTATCTTCTCCTTTGTTTTAATACGTTATTACTTATTTGTTTAAGCACTTAGATATATAAAAATACATAAGTGTAATAACATAATAAGATAATTATTTTCTCTGTAATTACCAATTATATATAAATATACTATTGATTGTTTATATCTTTATTTATGCTTATTATGTTTTTAATTAAATATCTATTCATTTAAAATTATCTTTGTTTTAACCTTAAAATATATATTAATATAAAAGTATATTATACCTTTTATAATTGCATGTTGGCGTCTGTTATATATCTGCTTATATCCTTTTTATGTTATCTTTATTATCCAATTATATATAAATAGATATTTGGCTCCACCTTATCACTTACTTTTCTTTTCATGTCAAAATATGATGTTATTGCCTAAGAGAGACTTTAATTTGTTGCAGGAGTCAATCTCCTCACACTGTTCAATGTATCTCCTCTACATCACAAAATACTTATAAATAATTTATAATACATTGAATAACAATATTATAAATGTTTATATATTTATTTATTTATTGATACTTCTCTTATAGAAGTGCGTTTCTTCTTTTCTTCCCAATACTTTTGTATCTTTATTTAAATATATATTTATACCTTAATTCTCATCTTTCTGCTTTCTTGTATAACGCTATTATATATAAATATGTATCTCTTTTAGTTGCTTTAAGATTGTTTGTTTATGTGAATAAATAAATATATAATATTTGTTTTAAGCATTTTCTCATCTTCTATTAATACGTAAATATATATTTAATTGATAATGTTTTAAAGTGCTCTTGATGGAACCTCTATATTTATTTAAGTACTTGTCTATATTTGAAAGAGTGCTTTTGAGTAATTATATATATAAAAATGTAATAACGTAATAGTATGTTTGTTTGCTTATTTAAATGCGTTTTTAGTGATTTAAATGATTATCTTTTTCAATAAAAACATTTGAATGTATTTGCTTCTTTCAGTATTTAAGTGTATATTTGCATACACATTAATATAAATGAACGAATAGGTTTTTATTTGTATAGATAAGCGTTAATGTAAATATATAAATACGTATGAAGAGGTTTAAAATATCTGCTGTTCAGAGTGAGACACTCAACTGGAGCATTGGACTATTTATAGCGTTTAGTTTGGTAAACATCGTAGATCATTGGACAGGAGCACCCACTGAAGGGTCGACTTCATTGACTGAGACCTTTGCTACTGTTCAGAGTTCTTCAGCCATTCAGATAGCTGAGTCGATTCTTGTTTGCGCCACCCAGCTCGTGATGTGGGAGGTTTTTCGCAGATGCCTGAATAATAGTAAGCATTTCATTTTGCAGTTGGCACTGCTCGTGATTATGGTTTTGTCTGTTTTAGGAACAGCTGCTGTTTGTTACAAAGCATTGTTGCCAGCGCACGACTTAATGATGGAAACGCCACGCGAGGAAGCATTGATTCAGACTTTCCGAGGCTACAACAACGTTGTTATTGGTCTATTGAATCTATTCTTGGGAATCGGTCTGATCCGTAAGTTCCGAGGTTCGATTCGTTTGTACGGAATGTCCCTCATTATTTGTCCGATACTCATTTTCCTAACTGGCGGAGTGTTTTATTATATGTACAATGAGGTTGGCGGACTGTCAATGACAGCCATTGACACTTACGGAACCATCCTCACACTGATTGTCTTCGTACTCGGTTTGATTCCAGCGATAGCCCTTCGCGGTTCGATGTCGTCGGATATTCCAGACGAAGAAGTGATAGGGTAGAGGTGACTCAACCATAGAGAAGCTACCTCCCAACCACGAATTTACATATAATATATATATAATAAGGTGGAAGAGTGGCGTTACTCCTACTCAAAGTAAGATTTCTCTACATTAATACAGCGCATATTTTCGATATTTGCGGGCAGATGGTAAGGAAGTCTAAAATACGCCAGAAATGACGAAGAAAAGGGTAGGGTAGAGTTTACAAAATGATAGTTTAATAAGTAAATAATGTTCAATAAGGCTATTAAAAGCCACCCAAACAGCGATTAAATACCGTTATGGATGCTAAAGATGTAACTTTTTTGCCTGTGAGAAAATGGGAGCAAAGAGCTTCAAATATCCTCCTTTTGCTATATATCATGGGCATAATTGCCTATAGCGTGGTATATATCCTTGGTCCAAACACCCTCTTTTGGTATGGTTCCGGACTAAGTCAAATGGAGCTTCAGACTATTGCCATCGTCCCATTCTATTGCGGTTTTGCGGGATTGATGACCCTCTTTGGAATCGTAATCCGTCGCATTGGTCGGTCGCACTTCGGCTGGATGAGCATTGCAGTAGCTGCTTGGCTGTTTGCTTTCTTCCTGATCGTCAACCTCTGTGCAGACATCGTTGTCATGTGTGAAATCAACTATTCTTCAGTCGCCGTGACCGATAATAACATTCTCAATTTAGCCAGCGGACTGTACCTATCGTGCATTTCTTTGAGCTTACTCTGCTATGTTTACATCCTCGTTCGGTCGCTTTTTTTGAGCAAAGGAGACCTTAGGATATTGTTTGTCAAGCAGTTAGCTACCTTTTGCGCATTCCTTATCCTATTTCAATTCTGCCTACCTACAGCCACTACTAACGCCCCCTGGATTGTTGAAATACCATTGATTCTATCCTATGTTTCCGTTGTTCTCTACATCGGAATACTATGGAGAAGAGTTTTAGATGCAGCCCATCTCCATGCTCCGAGCATGGATAACACCACCGATGGAATGTGGTTGTTGCGCGACGAAGAAGACCCCTTTATAGACGAATAAAGCAATGAGAAAAGAAAAGATAATAGACCGTTTGCCTGCAACGAGGCTCGAAGAGAATCTGATGAGTGCCCTCCTTTCGCTCTTCATCTTAGGTGTATTGGGTGATGTAATGGCATTAGGTAGTCAGTTAGAGATCGTTAATGACAACATTTTCACAGATGAACAAAACACGCTCATCGACCATTTCTCCATGATAGCAGAGCTTTTGGTGAGCTATTCCTTCATGGCTATGATCGCCGTATTTGCACGTGTGGCGCACCGCTTGGGACGAACTGTAAGTGGTTGGACAATAGTTAGTTACGTATCATGGATATGCGTAGTCTTCGGTGTAATCTACCTAACGGATGTAAAACCCTTAGAGCTTTTCTCCGAGGCAGACTATAGTGGCGAAGCCTTCTATATAAGCTGGAAAACCATCGTGAGTCTATCTCGTTGGGTGACAATAACCGCCTATTTATTCCTTATGGTACGCCTGATAATACTTACAGGAGGCAAACTTTACCATCTGATAATCAAACAGATATGGATGTTATCGGCCCTTGTCTTGGTCGTTATCGGTTCGTTTCTAATCTTCCTTATGGGGCTTGATACGGGAGTAAAAGGATGGATTTCAGATGTTTATTCCTATGCCCTTCCCATCTTTATTATCGCTGATGTGATAGGTATCGGAGTGCTTTGGAAGAAAATGCTGATAGGTGACAATAATACGACAATATAATTAATAAGAATAGAAACAAATATCAATAACAATAATGAAGAATAAGAAAGTAGTATTTGCAAACCAAAAGGGTGGGGTAGGGAAGAGCACCCTCTGCATCCTGTTTGCTAATTATCTCGCCTCAAAAGGCAAGGATGTTTGCATTATCGATACCGACTTGCAGAAGACCATCCTCATGCAACGTCAGAAAGATGCACAGCTCTATGAGGGCGAAGAAGAGCCTTACAACGTGCAGGATTTCGATGTGACTGATGTCGAGACCATGCAAGAATTGATGGATTCGGCATCGCAGGTTGACGGCTTCGTGTTGTTCGATTCACCTGGTAACATCAGTGAGGACGGATTGGCACCACTGTTCGTTGATGCCGATTACATCGTTTGTCCGTATGAATATGAGGACAAGACACTCGATTCGACAGGTACTTTCGTGCAGGTTCTCAACGTCTTACGCGAGCATAACCCACAAATGCATGCACAGCTGTTCTTCGTTCCTAACCGCATTGATCCACGCATTGGTACGGCGGAGGAGCAGGACATGTGGGAGAAAACGGACGATGTTTTTGGTAAGTTCGGAAAGGTTACGCCAGCCGTAAACAGTCGTGCCACACTGAAGCGCACGAATACTTTTGAGCTTTTAGCTACCCAACGGAGTGCGGTGAAGGAAGCGTTTGAGTATATGATAAAGAGGATGAAATAGAAGCTAATCAGACCCCAACCAGCCTCACCCCCGCCCCCTCTCCGAATGGAGAGGGGAGTAGATAGTACAGAAGGCGGGAGTTAGGATATTTGATGATGACGATAAGTCACATTGTCTAATTAGCCTTTCTCGAAAGAAAAGGAGATTAGATAGAACCAAAGAGGAAGGATTGAAACCTAATAGGCAACAGTTTCCACACTATCTAATCACTCCCCTCTCCATTCGGAGAGGGGGCGGGGGTGAGGCTGTAGATGGTCGGGGGTGAGGCTTTAAAAGAACTATTTTGAATTAAACATGGCAAAGAAGAAGAAAACAATGGTAATGATGCCGGGTGCAATGGCAGACTTGGCACATAGCGTTCAGAGGGTTAGTACGAATGCTGCTACTACTAATGCAGAAGAGAAACAATCTGATAATGAGATAGTTGAAGACGCAGAAGCGATTGCTGAAGAGGCTCCAAAGGAAGTGAGTGAGGCGGTCGAAACAGTTGAAAACGAGCATGCAGAAACGGTCGAAAGGGCATCGGAAACGACGGATGAGACGGCTGAAACGGAGGCGACAGCACATACTTCTCACTTCGGTCAGCATACTGTGACCGAGGCTGTCAAGGATGAGAAAGACCGCACGGCACCAGCTGCTAAGAAGTTGCCCAAAGCCGAGGGGCGACAGTTGGCACGTGAGTATTCAATGGCAAAGGACAGTGGTGAGGACAGTTGGCGGCTCTTCCTCGACCTTGCGCGAGACTATAAAATGCGCGACTCACGCCTTGCAACGGTGTATATAGACTCTGATTTGAAGAGCGTCTTGGATCGTTTGAAGTCGGCTACGAGTATCAAGTTGCCGTCAACAGCTATATTGAGTGCTATCGTGGCGCGCTTCGTCTTCGAGCATGAAAAGGACATCAAGAACGCTATCTTTGGGGAGAGTCTGCTGTAAAGGAAGCCTCACTCGCAAGCTATACAGGCTCACCATCAGCCCAACTACAGCCTCACCCCCGCCCCCTCTCCGAATGGAGAGGGGAGTGGATAGTACTGTTTGCGTACGAAGGGATGGTTGAGGAAGTCTCCCTTGACCCCTCCAAAAGGAGTGGAGTTCCTAACGGAAGTAAGTTAAGGGATGGTTGGTTGGTGCGTAATGAAGCTGTGCCTCTTTAGCTGGAACAGCAGGAGTAAAAACAAGGGGGTGCTTCCTTCAAAAGTAAGAGGGCGTTTCTTCGATAGCAAAAGGGCGTTTCGTTGCTATGAAGAGGGCGTCTCTTCGCTATGAAGAAACGCCCTTGTCAAACGGAGGTGATGCTAAAGAGTAGGGACAGACGCCCTCGTCTGTCCGCATAAAGCGGGGAAGTTGGTTGCGGATCTGGCGTGCTCTGGCGGACAGACGAGGGCGTCTGTCCCTACATTGAGGTATCTACTTGATAAAAGAAGATAGGTACGAAGGGACTCCCGTGAGGCACTTCCCTCCTTTCTGAGGGGGCGGGGTGAGGCTTAGACACTACCCTCGTCAGAGATTGAATATTAGTAAGAATGAAGCAAGCAGACAAAGAGAAACTACTGAACTTACTCCGTCAATATGAGGAGTTAAGGGTCAATGAACAGATAGACTATGATAAATTCTATCTCTACTCCATTATTACTCACTCTACAGCTATCGAAGGATCGACCGTTACCGAACTTGAGTCTCAACTGTTGTTCGATGAGGGGATCACCTCTAACAAGCGAACGATGATAGAGCAACTGATGAATCTTGACTTGAAAGTTGCCTATGACTTTGGTATGAAATGGATTCAACAACATGAAAAGATAACGGTTGATAACCTTATTCTACTTGCTTCGAAGGTGATGGCACGCACTGGTGGTGAGTATCACACAATGGTTGGCGACTTCTCTGCAGCACGTGGCGAACTGCGGAAACTCAATGTTACAGCAGGATTCGGAGGGGCTTCTTACTTATCTTATCTTAAAGTTCCTTCCCGTTTGGAGGCGTTTTGTTCCGAACTAAATAGGCGGCGAGAGCACCTCAATCCGACAGATATTGCTGCAATATATGAGTTGAGTTTCTGGGCACATTATGAGTTGGTAACGATTCATCCGTGGGTAGATGGTAATGGACGAACATCCCGTTTGTTGATGAATTTACTTCAGATGGAGTTTAATGTATTGCCGACAAAGGTTCTAAAAGAGGACAGAGCTGAATATATTCAAGCCTTGGTTAGGGCGAGGGAAGGTAATGATTGCGATGTTTTTATTGACTATATGACGCTCTTACATTGCCAGCATCTACAGCAGGAGATCGACCACTTCATGCGGTCGATAGGTGAGGGAATGGTCGATAAAGAGGCTTTAAAGGAGGAAATAATTGGTAAATGGTCGATAAAACCATCATTGGCAGCGAAACTGGTCGATATTATTTACTTCGCAAATAACCATCAGGAGCTTACGACCGAACTCATAACACGGGAGTTCCAACTTACTCCAACCACTGCCAAACGTTACCTCCGTCAACTCGTATCATTCGGTTTCTTGCAGTCGGAAGGGGCGAACCGTAATAGGAAATATAGGGCTTTGGGTAATTCAAAATTCATAATTCACAATTCAAAATTAAAGCCTCTCCCCCGTCCCCTCTCCGAATGGAGAGGGGAGTAGATAGTATTATTTGCATACGAAAGGGAGGTTGCTCGGGGTGTAACGAGACACTGCCTCGGTAGTTGAGACAGCAGAACTAAATACAAAGGAACGTCCTTCTCCAATCGAAGAGGGCGTTTCTTCGTATTGAAGAGAGCCTCTCTTTGCATCAAAGAGACGCCCTCTTCGAATTAAAGTAGGCGTTTCCTAACTGGCTCCCGTTAGGCACTCCTCCCCTTGGGGGAGGCTGGGTGGGGTTATTCCATTCGGAGAGGGGGCGGGGGTGAGGCTGTAGTTGGGTAGAAGTGAGGCTTTTTCTTTATATTAAAACATTGATAATGAAACATAGAAAAAACATACAGATTCCAGCTTCGGCAACGGATGGAAAGATGGGAGAGGGTAGGGTAGCAAGACCCTATATGATGGCACTTACAGGACAAATCATATTGTATCTCTTTGCTATCGCACTCTTTGCTTTCGGCATCGCAATCATCTATGATGCCGTACAAACAGGCGTTTTGACCACTATTTTACATGGTTCTGCCTCACTGGACGATTTTATCTCCACACTTATGGAGCTTTTCCTCCTCCTTTTTCCAGTATTTGCCATCCTCTATACAAGGCGTGATAAGGTGTATATCTATGAAGATAGAATCGTCAAGGAAACCCTCTTTGGCACTCGAGTTCTGTTCTTCAATAGTATTGAATGTGTGCTACCTTCTTACGGGAATGGTATCGAATTCGTACCCTATCAGGGTGCAGGAAAGAAGATAACCTTCGGTGTTTACTATCGAGATTACCATGACGTGGAACGCTGGGCAGGGCGTTATTTCCATAATTACTTCCTCCGTGAGAAGAGAAAAGACCGCCAGTCGATAAGGCAGAATAGCTCTTTAGGAGTCAGCGCAGTCGAACGGCTCAATCAGAACGAACGCAACCGTCTATGGGCACGAGCGGTGAATATCCTTGCAAACATCGTCACCGTCGCCCTCTTCTTCGTGCCAATGCCCTATTACCGATACGTCTTTTTGGCGGCAGCAGCAATGCCCTGGCTGGCGAGCATTGTGTTTATCAAGTCGAAAGGAACGGCACTTTTCGATGTATATCGTGATAGTTCCGACCGCCCAACACTGTTTAGTAGTACCTATTTAGTGTCTTTGGTGCTGTTGTATCTATCGTTGCGTGAGAACATAATAGACATTTATCCGCTCATACCCTATATGCTTCTGTGCATTGTTGTGGTCTCTATTCCGTTCCTCTGGTACAACTTCAGTTTCACAAAATCACGCGTGGACAATCCAACCGAGCAGTTCATTTTTGTCCTCTTCTTCGCTATCTTTTATGCGATTGGCACCATCATAACCTATAATGTAGTGTTTGATTACTCCGAACCAGATCATCACATCAGTTATGTGAAGGATAAGTTTGAGACGAACGGACGCAGTCATGCGTATAAAGTGCGCTTTGCCTCCTGCGGAACTATGCAAGAGGATGGTGAGATAATAGTATCGAAAAAGGAGTATGAGACCTATCATGAGGGGGATAGAATTGATGTTGAGGAGTATAAAGGAGCCTTAGGTGCAGCCTTTTATATGGCTCATTGAGAGAGGACAAGAAGCCTCACCCTCAGGCGAAACAGGCTTCCCACTAACCAATCTACAGCCTCACCCCCGCCCCCTCTCCGAATGGAGAGGGGAGTAAACAGAGTTGTTTGCGTACAAAATGGTGTATAGTCGGGGTGTAGCGAGGCTATGCCTCGTTAGCTGGAACAGCAGAACTAAAAACAAGGGAACGCCCTTCTCCAATCGAGAAGGGCGTTCCTTCGTATTGAAGAGAGCCTTTCTTTGCTTCAAAGAAACGCCCTCTTTGTTTGCTAACAATACTATTCACTCCCCTCTCCATTCGGAGAGGGGGCGGGGGTGAGGCTGTAGATGGACGGGGGTGAGGCTGTAGTTCCTCTCTCAAAACCTATTGCATCTCTCAAAGAAACCAATCTCCTCGAGTTCTTTCTGCATACGTGCTTCCTCTTCATCGGTCATGTTTTGGAAGGGAACACGGTTCGGTCCGAGGTCGAAACCGAGCAGTTTCATGATGCGCTTACCGCCTACGATGTTACCACGGAAGTGGCAGATAACATTGATCACTGCCTGTGAGAAGTTCTGTTTCTCACGTGCTGTCTCGATGTCGCCAGCGTTCCATGCCTCGATGATACCCGTCAGCTCGCGCCCGTTATAGTTCGTTGTACCACCAATGCCACCACGTGCTCCACCCTGAGCAAGGCTTGGGAGGATTGTTTCGTCTTGACCATGAAGCATGTCATACTTGCCTTCTTTATACAAACGACACTGATTGTACTCATAGAGACTCTCGAAGGTGTACTTGATTCCTGCAAAGTTTTCTATGCGTCCATCAACGGCTTTTAACAAGTCAAGCATCGGCAAGAAGGCTCCGTTGAAGGCTGGGATGTGATAATAATAGAACGGTAAGGAAGGGGCTGCTGAAGCGATGGTTTCGCAATACTTCACCAACTCCTCGATGCGTCCTATCTTAGGGAAAGGAGGTGCCATTGCGCCTATTCCCCATGCACCAATGCGCTCGGCATGCTTCGCCAGTTCGACACTCTCACGTAGACAACAGCTCCCCACGTGTACGATAACCTTAAACCCTTCGGGCGCAACCTGCACCCATTTCTCAGCTAATTGCTTACGTTCTTCGGTCGTAAGCATGTATCCTTCGCCTGAAGAACCATTGATGAATACACCTTTCAAACCATTCTTCTGCAACATAGCTGCATACTTCTCGATAGGTTCGAGATTGACATCGCCATTCGCATGAAAGGGTGTGAATGGTGCGTCGATAAGTCCAATAATCTTTTCCATAACTATATTTTAATGTATTACTATTCCATATTGTCAGTGGTTGGTCGTAGGCAGGAAAGCTGCAAGATAAGGGCTACAACCACGATAGCTCCTAACAGCATAAAGCCCAATCCGAGGTTTCCTCCATCTTTCCACTTGCCTAACACTTGTGTAACGGCAGCCCCGGCAAAGACGCCCGTCATATTCATTATACCATAGGCAGTGCTTCGATACTTTGAAGAAATGAACTGGCAGAGGATCGGCATATTGTTCGCATCAAAGATACCATAGCCCACTCCGAAGCATAAACCAGCTCCGACGACAGCGACGAGACTGTGTCCAAAGCCCAAGAGGATCAATGCTGGGACGGTCAAACCAAGCCCAATAGCACTTGTGTAGACTCTTCCGCGGATGTTGCGCTGTACCCATCTGTCAGAAACGATACCTCCGAGAATGACACCAATAAAGGACGATACGGCAATAGTAATCGTCGACAATGGACCCGCATTAGCCATTGGTATGTTCAAACTATCGGCAAAGAGTGTTGGTAACCAGTTCTTTGTTGCCCATCCGGGGAGGCTGGGTACGGCGAAATAGAACAATATTATCCAAAATGCCCACGTTGAGAAGACCACAGATAAGCCTCGGAATGGATTACGCGAGGGCTTTTCACCATTTGCGGCGGGCGTTTTCTGCGCATGTTTCGGATTCTCTTTGAGTAAGAGAAGGAGCACGATTGAATAGATGATACCGATAACGCCGAACCAATGGAACGCCGCATTCCATGAGAGCATGGCTGCGAGTGTGGCACCAAAGCCGCCTATCGCCTGTCCAACATAGAGTCCGGTCATGTGGATTCCGATAGCTAATGAGCGCGACTTACCCTCATGCCAGTCGGCAATTAACGACAGGGCGGAAGGGATATAGAGTGCTTCACTAATGCCCATAAAGGCTCTTAGCCAGTAAAGCTGCGTGAAGTTGTGAGCGTAACCCATAAGGAATGTGACCGCAGACCATACGAATATGCTACCGACGACGAGCCACTTACGGCTCATCCTGTCGGCTATAATACCTGCAAAGGGGCTTACGATGCCATAGATCCAAAGGAAGACTGCCATCAAAGCACCGAATGCTTCGGCTTGATTCAACTCACTGATGTCGGCTTTCATAGCCTCTTGCATGGTGGACAACATCTGTCGGTCCATGTAATTCAAGAGTGCTACGAACCATAAGAGGGCGACAAGCACCCAGGGATAATACTTCTTCATTGATAGGTTTTTACCCTATTCTCCATCCATCGTAACAATTTTCAAGGATGGAGGAAAGGGATTTTGTTATATTAAAATTAGGTTTCTTCTTATTTTATCTCACGTTCGTGTGGAGCTTGTTCGGGGTATTTTATAATCTGATTGCTCCTTACACGGGGTTTTAACTCACCTCCGATGACAAAGACACCATCATCGGTTTTGACCATGGCAGCACCCGCACGTGCTGTTTCCGTATGTTTCGACAATACTTGCCAACCACCCTCATTATATAATAAGGTGTAAGGGTTGAACTGATACCACGCTATCGGGTGAGAGAGATAGTCGGGTTGTGGATGATTGACAGCCGACAGGAAGATGTCTTTGTTTACTCCGCCCGTGACCAGGAGATGGTCAGTTGCAATGTTGATAGCTGCTCCGCCACCCACAAAGAGGTCTTCGCCGGTGTCATCCTTAGGGCAATCGAGGTTTTTCCAAGTGGCAGTTTCTTCATCAAAGAGGTAGCCATCCATAGCCAACTGTGCCTCTTTCTCGCTTGTAGCAGGGGCAAATCCACCGAAAAGACAGAGTTTTCTTTCGCCTAAAGAACCGGCTATCGGCTGTACACGAGGTAGCCCGGGGAAGGGTTGGATGTCCTTCCATCCACGGTTGAGATGGTCTAAGTCGAGGCATAACACACGATTGCTTGCCTTTCCATCTACCATTCCGCCAACGATATATAGGTGTCGACCGACGAGTGCGCCAGCCATATTATCCACCTTGCAAGGCATAGAGGGGAGGGCTGTCACACGTGCTTGACCATCCTTAGCGAGCGTAATGCGATAGACACCATGCTTGCTTCCGCTCTCGTTCTGACCGCCTGCTATGATCATTCCGTCCGCACATGACACGGCAACACCATAAGCTATTGGCTCGGGCAGGGAGCCTATCTGCGTCCATGCCAGTTGGTCGCCTGTGGTGGAACGTGCGCTGTATATACCTTTATAAAACTTCTTCTTGCTGTCGGGAGCGAGCGTGTTAACAGGGAAATTGCAGCCTCCTGCCATCACAATATATGCTCCTATATGTCCTGCGAAACAGGCTGATACACCTTGTTCGATACCCGTTTCGGTCGTAGGAAATCCTTTCATCTGTGTCAAACTATCGGTTGTGAACGCATTTGCAGATAGTCCCGATAGTAACGATAAACTACTCATTATTAGGTTCTTAATACTCATTATTTAGGTTGAAGGGGTCATTTAGCAAAAAAGCCGTCGCCCCCTACGGAACGACGGCTTATATATCTAAGTGCAAGCAATGCGCTTACTTATTGATTGCAGCTACTCCTGGAAGCACCTTACCCTCGATTGCCTCGAGCATAGCACCACCACCTGTAGATACGTAAGAAACCTTATCTGCAAGTCCAAACTTATTGACTGCAGCTACAGAGTCACCACCACCAACGAGTGAGTAAGCACCGTTCTCTTGTGTTGCCTGTGCTACGGTCTTAGCGATCTCGCCTGTTCCTTTAGCAAAGTTCTCCAACTCGAACACACCTACAGGACCGTTCCAAAGGATGGTCTTAGAGCTTAGGATGATCTTCTTCCAAGCCTCAATGCTCTCTTCAGAAGCGTCCATTCCCTCCCACTCATCAGGTATCTGATCGATTGGGAACACCTTACGTTCAGTGTCATTAGAGAACTCTTTGCCACAAACAGTAGCCACTGACAATGAGAGGTTAACGCCCTTCTCCTTCGCAGCAGCTATCACATTCAATGCCTCTGGCATAAGGTCATCCTCGTGAAGAGACTTACCGATCTTACCGCCCTGAGCCTTGATAAAGGTGTAACCCATACCTCCGCCGATGATAAGATTGTCCACTTTGTCAAGGAGGTTCTTGATTACTCCGAGCTTAGAACTTACCTTTGAACCACCGATGATGGCTGTGAATGGGTGCTTAGCATTACGTAGGACGTTATCGATGGCAGTAACTTCCTTCTCCATAAGGAAGCCCAACATCTTATGGTCGGCATCGAAGTAATCAGCGATAACAGCCGTTGATGCGTGCTTGCGATGGGCTGTTCCAAAGGCGTCATTAACGTACACGTCAGCGTAAGAAGCAAGTTTCTTTGCAAAGTTCTGCTGGCGTTCTTTCATCTCAGCCTTGGCTGCGTCATACTCAGGAGTGCCCTTTTCAACACCTACTGGCTTACCTTCCTCTTCTGGATAGTAGCGTAGATTCTCCAACAAGAGAGCCTCACCTGGCTTCAAGGCAGCTGCCTCTGCATCAGCATTACCAGCGTCCTTAGCGAACTTAACATCAACTCCTAAGGCATCACTAACGTTCTTTACGATCTGACTCAATGATAGTTCAGGTTTAACCTTACCCTTTGGTTTACCCATGTGGCTCATCATGATGAGGGCACCACCATCCTCCAACACCTTCTTCAAGGTAGGAAGAGCACCGCGGATACGTGTGTCGTCTGTTACATGACCATGCTCATCTAATGGCACATTGAAGTCTACGCGGACGATAGCCTTATGTCCGGCGAAGTTGAAATCATTAATTTTCATCTCTTATATAATACTTTTTAATGTGATTACTAACCTACCGCAAAAATACTACTTTTCGATGAATTAGGGAAGAGATTAGTATCTTTTTTGTAATTTTGCACGTATGGTTTACCCTTAATCGGGTATTTTGTAAAGCGCAGTTAGCACTGAGCTGTATTGTTATTGATTAATTCGTTGGATATGAAAGATTCTGTTATTATCGTCAGTGGAGGCCTTGATTCCATCACATTATTATATGACAAGGCGGAGACAATAGCCTTAGCTATATCGTTTGATTACGGTCAGAACCATGGCAAGAAGGAGTTACCTTATGCTGAATACCACTGTCAGAAACTAGGTATCCCACATATTACCATACCTCTTACCTTCATGCACCAATACTTCAAGAGTTCGCTGCTTGAAGGTGCAGAAGCCATCCCCGAGGGGCATTATGAGGAGGAGAACATGAAGTCGACAGTGGTTCCTTTCCGCAACGGAATCATGTTGGCGATTGCTACGGGTATAGCGGAAAGCCACGAACTAAAGCGTGTTTATATTGCAAATCATGGTGGCGACCACACGATTTACCCTGATTGTCGCCCCGAGTTTATTGATGCCATGGATAAGGCAACATCGGCTGGCACCTTCGTTGATGTGCGTGTCGAAGCTCCTTACACGAACATTTCTAAGGCTGACATCGTGCGCCGTGGCACTGCTCTTGGCATCGATTACGCCAAGACATGGAGCTGTTATAAGGGTTCAGAGATACACTGCGGCAAGTGCGGAACATGTGTGGAACGCAAGGAGGCATTCGCTGATGCAGGTGTTGAAGACCCTACGGAATATGAGAACTAAAACTCTACTGTCACTCTACCATTAATCTGTCGACCCGTAAGATAGTTCGGTACGGCATATTGCTGACCGCTTATGTCGGTCACCCAATAGTATGAATTGACATTGTTGATACCGAATAGGTTTAAGCAGTCAAGCCCTAACCAGACATTCTTGAAGACGGAGTTTCTACGATTATCAGAACCTATCAAACGGTAACTCATACCTATATCGGCTCGCTTATAGGCTGGTGCTCGGAAGGAATTGTTCTCTAATTCTTGGTGAGGAGCAGCAAAGGGAAGACCGTCCGCATAGGCTAACTTGAGTGACATTCGCCATCTCGTCGTACCCGGGAAATAGTCTGTGAAGTATAGATTCAGTGCATATCGTTGATCGGTCGGGAGCGGTATGCTCTTTCCGTTCAGACGCATTCTTGTGTTCATAACACTTAGTGTCAACCATGAATCAGTACCAGGAACAAACTCTCCAAAGAGCTTTAGATCCAATCCTGTTGCATGTCCCGTGGCTTGCTGATCGCCGTAGTATGTGACTTTCACATTGTCTACGGAATAAGGAACGAGGCGTGACAAGGCTTTGTAATAGGCTTCGGCTGTGAACTTAAACGGTCTGCCCATCATCTCAAAACGATAGGACATCGATGCCAAGGCATGGATAGATCGCTGCGAACGAATCCTTTCGTTCAAGGTTGCATAGGTAACACCATTGATCATGGAAGTGTCTCGCAGTTCCTTATAGAACGGTGCTTGATAATACAAACCACCTGCTATTCGGAAGCTAAGATTGCGATTCCAGCCCGGAGTAATGGTAAGGGAAGCACGTGGGGAAACGATGCTCTCGCCATTAAACGACCAATGGGCAAAACGCACACCATAGTTTAACGTGAAGAGCGTTGGCACTGAATCACGTGTTTGGAAGTTCCATGTGTCTTGCAGATAGGCTTCTGTTCGCTTAGCATTCAGCTCGTTCTTCGCCCGAAGCGCATATATCATGCGAAGATCCCGACCGGTATGTGGCACGTTATAACCAGCCGAATCGCGATACTCATACTCGGTAGAGTTCTCTCGAACTTGCTCTATCTTGTAAGTCAGTCCACCGTCAATCTTGTGTTTACCCATTCGATGTTGTAGCATTAACTTGAGGCTCTTCACGTTCGCTTTCAGGTAGTCGCGCGAGTGCTGCATATAGGTTCCCACGCCCAGATTCTCCGATGTTTCGGTTTGCGTAAGCCAGTATTGTCCCTGTATATCATAGCGTTCCTGCTCCTTTGTTGAGAATGCCGATGCCAAGAGCGATACGTCTGTTCGAGGCGAGAGATGGCGTGTGATGGAGAGAGAACCAAAGTAAGTGCGGAAGAGATCCTTCTCTTGTCCATCGAAGTAAACACGGAACTTCTTCACATTCTGCAGCGTTCCGAAGTTCGTCTCACGGTCTTCTGGTTGGAAGTTATAGTGGTTGTCCGATATATTTCCTATAAAGTCTATCTGCCAACGCTTGCTGGGCTGCCATGAAAGATAGGTTTGATAATCCAAGAACGAGGGCTTATATTCACCCTTAGTCTGCAACGATCCGAGTAGATAACGGTTCGTTTTATAACGCACACCATTAGTCCAAGTGAACTTCTTTGACGCTATTCCAAGGTTTGCACTGGCTCCAAGTAAGGAGGCAGTGAGGCTCGCTTCGGTTCGTTTCGGACGCTTATAAGTGATGTCAAGGGCTGAACTCATCTTATCACCATACTTTGCTTCAAAGCCACCAGTTGAGAAGCCGACACTCTGAACCATGTCAGGATTTATGATAGACAAGCCCTCCTGTTGCCCACTACGTACCAAGAAGGGGCGATAGACCTCAATGTTATTGATATAAACAGAGTTCTCGTCGAACGTACCACCACGCACATTGTATTGCGAGGAGAGCTCGGAATGAGTGGAGACACCCGCTTGTGTCTGCACCATCTCTTCGACTGCATTGCCCGAAGCAGAGGGTCCCTGTTTCACCTTATCGACGTCGAGTTCCTCGGTCGTACCGTGTTGCTTGGTCTTACCCTCTACTATCACCTCCTGCAATTCGTTGTCGTCTGCGAGCTGAATGAGCAGCGTCTGCTTCCCTTGTGGGCGTCGGAGCACACGCTCCTTACTCTTATAACCAATCATCGAAAAGCGTACTTTCACCGAATCCTCGCTGTGTAACAGTATGTGAAATTCGCCTTTTAGATTCGTCATAGCCAACTTTCCTTGCGAAACAACCATCACGGATGCTAATTCAATGGGGTTTCCATCTTTATCAGAAACCTTTCCTTGCAGCGTAAAAGACTGACCAATAGCTACTTGCGTAACCATCAGGAAGAACACAAATAATATACTTGTTTTCAGATATTTACCTATCATAACGACTATATAACGCCCCTCCTGCCTTGTTTATTGTTATGGGCTTGCAATTAAAAGACCCTCTTTTATAATTCAAAATTCAAAGTTCATAATTCAAATTAAAGCCTCCCCAAGCCCCTCCGAAGGAGGGGATGTCCTCCCCCAAGGTCTTGCTTAACTTCTAAAGTGTGGTTGGTATGAGTGGACGAGTGGACGGGTTGACAAGTAAACGAGTTGTTTGTTCTGTTGGAAACAATGGAGAACCTTTAGGGACAGACGCCCTCGTCTGTCCGCTCATTTACCCCTATGTATCATCCCGTCAGGCAACATCTTCTCCTTTTGGGGGGCTTGGGGAGGCTTTTCTTGGCTGTGTTCTGGCGGACAGACGAGGGCGTCTGTCCCTACAAGTTGGTATTATCATTAATTAAAGGGACGCCCCTCTCCATTTGACGAGGGCGTTTCCTTACTATGAAAAGGGCGTCTCTTCACATTGAAGAAACGCCCTCTTTGTTTGCGAATAATGCTATCTACGAGGGTGTGTCAAAATGGACACATCCTCTTTTCTACTCCTCTTTACTTCATCTACCGCATAATTCGTTATTTACTGCAGCTATGCCGCTAATTTCATATAAAATGATTTGTTGGGCTTCCAATAGCTTATATAAACTTCTATAGAGCATCTGAAGGTGACTAAAAGTACCTCCATAATAGCTTTTAGCTCCTTGAGATTATTTTTTTTGCACATTTTTCCTATGTTAAAGGCAATAGCAAAGAAGGCAAAGTCCATATTGACCTTGTCTTTTCCCAAATGCCTAAATCTCTTGTAGACTTTATTATATTTTGTTTGTCCAAAAACAGCTTCAGGTTCTATGCACCTTCGTCCTCGATGCTTGATGCCTTCTTCCGAGGTCAGTAGTTCCCGTGCCTTTTGTTTATAGTGCTGTAGTTGATGGTTTACTTCTATAATTCTGTTCCCTCTTGCCTTAAAACATGAGCCTCTCAACGGACAACCATCACAGCGTTCTGCCTGATAACGTACACTGTAAGTAACGAATCCATTAGAGGTTAGGGAACGCTTCATGCCTATACGCTTCATATGCTGTCCCATAGGGCAGACGTAGAAATCCTGTTCCTTATTATAATAAAGGCTTGCAGGACAGAATGGGTTAGGTGTATAGCGTGGATGCTGCTCTTTATGGAAGTAGTTATACTTCACATAGGCTTCCATATTATGTACGTCCATGAACAGATAGTTCTCCTCGGAGCCATACCCTGAATCGGCTACGACTGTCTTGGCATAACGATGGTAACGTGAGTTGAAGGACTCCAAGAAAGAAGGAAGTGTAAGCGTATCTGTACGGTTAGCATAGAGTGCAAAGTCGATGATAAACTGGTTCTCAGTTGCTATCTGCAGATTATATCCAGGCTTAGTCTGTCCGTTCCGCATAGCATCCTCCTTCATGTGCATAAACGTAGCATCAAGGTCGGTCTTGCTGTAGGAGTTTCTCTCCCCCATAATCTCAAGGTGTTGGTCATACTCTTGGAGTTTATTACGTTTCTTCTCAAGCTCTTTAAGCTGTTTTTTCTTGGTTCTAACAGCCTGCTTCTCTTCTTTTGTCTTAGGCTCAGGGGATGATTCCAAAGACTTGTTCAATTCCTCGGATATCTCATCGAGCAGAGCTGCAGTAAACTCGACACCTTCTGTCTTAGCGGCATTGTCCTGCGCTATGACATCATCAACCTGGAGCAAGAGTGTGCGTATTTGTTCCTGCAACTTGGCGCGGTTCTTTTCCACGGTTCTCTTCCAAACGAAGGTATACTTGTTGGCTTTCGATTCTATTTTTGTGCCGTCAATATATTCAACGTCAAGACTTATCAAACCTTTGGCTGCAAGTACTAATACCACTTGTGTGAAGATATTGTTGATTTCCTTTTTCACACGATTACGAAAACGATTGATGGTAATAAAATCAGGCTGCTCATATCCTGCCAGATAGATGAAATGAATGTCACGCTTGAGAAGCGACTCTATACGACGGCAGGAATAGATATTATTCATATAGGCGTAAAGAATAACCTTGAGCATCATTTGTGGATGATAAGGCTTGCGACCACTGGGCTTATAAAGCTTGTAGACATTATCCAACATAAGATTATCCACCAAGGCGTCTAAAAGACGAACAGGATCATCTTCTGCGATGTCCTTATCGATTCTTTGAGGAAAAAGAATCATTTTCTTGTGTATGTAAGAACGAAAGTGTACCTTTGTCATAATGAGATTTTTTTGTATGCCTAAAGGTACAAAAACTTTAGGAAATAGCAAAGCCCTGGCTTGAGAAAGTCGGGGCTTTGTGCATAAAAAAGAGTGTGTGGCTATTTTGACACACCCTCCTTGGAGGTGAGGCTGCTCCTCTCCCCTTGGGGGAGGCTGGGTGGGGTTTTAACATTTGGAGAGGGGCAGGGGGGGAGGCTCCTTCTCTCCCCTTTGGGGAGGCTGGGAGGGGTTATGGGGGATGTTAGGAGAGGTTTAAACAACAAATAAGTATGGTAAACATGACTGACTTATAGAAGATTTTTGTAACTTTGCTCTCAGATAAATAACAATCAAAAAGGATATAGATATATGCTTACATTAAAGCTTATAAGCGAAGAGACCGAGCGTGTCATCAAAGGATTGGAGAAGAAACACTTCTCTGGTGCACGTGAAGCAGTAGAGAAAGTATTGGAATATGACCGCTTGCGTCGTGAGACTCAGCAGAAACTTGATACCAATAAACAGCATCAGAACCAACTATCAAAGCAGATTGGTCAACTGATGAAGGACGGTAAGAAGGATGAAGCCAACAATATAAAAGAAGAGGTGGCAGAGCTTAAATCGGCCGACAAAGCACTCCAAGAGATTATGGAGAATGCCCAGAAGGAGATGACCGAGGTGCTCTTAACCATTCCAAACATCCCTAACGACGATGTTCCAGAGGGCAAGGACGCTAACGACAACGTTGTTGTTAAGGAGGGCGGAACGAAGCCTAACCTCCCAGCTGACGCCCAATGCCACTGGGATCTATTGAAGAAGTTCAATTTAGTTGACTTCGACTTAGGTGTGAAGATAACGGGTGCTGGCTTCCCATTGTACATCGGTAAGATGGCAAGATTCCAACGTGCTCTAGAGGCATTCTTCCTTGATGAGGCACGAAAGAGCGGCTATCTTGAGGTGCAACCACCATTGGTTGTTAATCAAGACTCCGGTCTTGGCACTGGTCAGTTGCCTGATAAAGAGGGTCAGATGTACCATGCTAACCTCGATGATCTATACTTGATTCCAACGGCAGAGGTGCCTGTTACCAACATATTCCGTGATGAGATTCTTGACGAGAAAGAGCTTCCGATTAAGCGTTGTGCTTACTCTGCTTGCTTCCGTCGAGAGGCTGGTAGCTATGGAAAAGACGTGCGTGGACTGAATCGTCTACACCAGTTTGATAAGGTGGAGATCGTGCGCATCGATAAGCCAGAACACTCTTATGAGTCATTGGATGAGATGTTGAACCATGTAGAAGGTCTATTGAAAAAGCTCGAATTACCCTATCACATCCTTCGTCTCTGCGGTGGCGATATGAGCTTCACATCGGCTATCTGCTATGATTTCGAGGTATGGAGTGCAGCCCAAGAACGCTGGTTGGAGGTGTCAAGTGTATCTAACTTCGAGAGCTATCAAGCGAACCGTTTGCATTGTCGTTACCGTCATGCAGAGGATAAGAAGATAGAGTTGTGCCACACACTGAATGGTTCGGCACTTGCCTTGCCACGCATTGTTGCGGCAATCATAGAGAACAATCAAACCCCAGAGGGTATACGTGTTCCGAAGGTGCTCGTACCTTATTGCGGCTTTGAAATGCTCGACGATAAGATGGACTAAGCCTTAGCCCACTAATACGGAACGACGAACAAGACATAACCTAACAATCAACCTTTTAACAAAACTCATCCCTCGTGGATCCTAATCCCCCCTCTCCAAGCGGAGAGGGGACGTGGATGAGCCTTTTAGACTATGAACAAGATTATAAGCAAGAAGCAGTTTTCTGAGAAGGTGTTTTGTATTGAAGTAGAGGCACCACTCATAGCTCGTAGTTGTCGACCAGGCAACTTTATCATCGTACGTGTTGATCATCACAGTGAGAGAGTACCATACACCATTGCCAAAGCTGACGCCCAGAAGGGCACGTTGACAATGGTTATTCAAGAGGTGGGACGCTCTTCGACGAAGCTTTGCCAACTAAAGGTTGGAGATGAGATAGTCGATATTGTCGGTCCTTTGGGCACTCCTTCTCGCATTGAGAAATATGGTACAGTCGTATGTGCGGGAGGTGGTATTGGCATTGCAGCGATACTCCCCATCCTCACAGCTCTTAAGCAAGCTGGCAACAAGGTAATATCTGTTTTGGCAGGAAGAAGCAAGGAACTTGTTATCATGGTGGACGATGTTCGACAGTACTCAGACGAGGTGATCATCATGACGGATGATGGTTCTTATGGTGAGAAGGGCGTTGTCACGGTGGGAGTTGAGAAGGTGATTCAACGTGAGCATGTCGATAAGGTGTTGGCGATTGGACCTCCTATTATGATGAAATTCACCTCACTCTTGGCAAAGAAATACGGTATTCCGAACGATGTATCACTGAATACTATCATGGTGGATGGCACTGGTATGTGTGGTGCTTGTCGATTGACTATCGGTGGAAAGACCAAGTTTGTCTGCATTGACGGACCAGAGTTTGACGGCGACTTAGTCGATTGGGACGAGATGTTTAAGCGTATGGGCACCTTCAAGGAGATTGAGGCTAAGGACATGGCAGTGCCTAATCCTGCTGATAAGAAGGGCTCCGAGCATTCAAACTCGTCTATTAATAATGTAGGAGATGGGGCTTCTGTGGATAGTGCAAAATCATCTTCTATCGACAAAAACAACGTTTCCACCGATGAAGCAAACGAACCCGAAGAGGTTTGGCGCAAGGCTCTTCGCAAGGAGTTGAAGCCTAAGGAGCGTACAGCCATCCCTCGTGTGCAGATGCCGGAACTTGATCCTGCCTATCGTGCAACGACTCGTTTGGAGGAAGTGAACATTGGTTTGACACCCGAAATGGCTATGCAAGAGGCGAAGCGATGCCTCGATTGCCCGAAACCAACGTGTGTGGAAGGGTGCCCAGTGGGCATTCATATCCCCGACTTCATCAAACATATAGAGCATGGAGACTTCCTTCAGGCAGCCAGCATACTAAAGGAAACATCGGCATTGCCCGCTGTTTGCGGTCGTGTATGCCCACAGGAAAAGCAGTGCGAGAGCCGTTGTATCCATCTAAAGATGAATTCGCCCGCCGTAGCTATTGGTTATCTCGAGCGTTTCGCAGCCGACTATGAGCGTGAGAGTGGGCAGATGACCTTGCCAAAAGTAGCCCCCTCAAATGGTATCAAGGTAGCTGTTGTAGGTTCAGGACCATCTGGTTTGAGCTTTGCAGGCGATATGGTAAAGCGTGGATATGAGGTTTATGTGTTCGAAGCATTACATGAGATCGGTGGCGTACTCAAGTATGGTATCCCCGAGTTCCGCCTCCCTAACAGGATAGTAGATGTAGAGATTGAGAACCTCCGACGTATGGGTGTCCACTTCCAAACAGACACGATTGTGGGCAAGACCATCAGTATTGACGAGTTGAAAGAACATGGTTTTAAAGGTATCTTTGTCGGTTCCGGAGCAGGCTTACCGAACTTTATGGGTATTGAAGGAGAGAACTCTATCAACATACTCTCCAGTAACGAATACCTCACGAGAGTAAACCTCATGGATGCAGCTAACCCCGAAACGGACACGCCGATCATAATAGGTAAGAAGGTTCTCGTTATAGGAGGAGGCAACACAGCGATGGACTCCTGCCGTACAGCTAAGCGTCTTGGGGCAGATGTGACATTGGTATACAGACGTTCAGAAGCAGAGATGCCTGCACGACTGGAGGAGGTGAAACACGCCAAAGAAGAGGGTGTCCATTTCCTCACGTTACATAATCCTCAATCGTACAAAGCCGATGAGAAGGGTCGCGTCTGTGCTGCGGTATTGGATGTGATGAGGCTTGGTGAGCCTGATGCCAGTGGGCGTCGACGTCCAGAGGTAACGGGCGAGACGGTGACAGTGGAGTGCGATCAAGTGATTGTGGCAGTAGGAGTTTCACCGAATCCATTGGTTCCGAAGTCTATCGAAGGGCTTGAGTTAGGTCGTAAGAACACGATAGTTGTCAGCGACCAGATGCAGAGTTCGCGTCCAGAGATATATGCCGGTGGTGACATTGTACGTGGTGGTGCGACTGTCATCCTCGCTATGGGCGATGGTAGAAGGGCTGCTGCAAGCATGGATAAGAGCCTCTCGTTGTAATTCAAAATTCATAATTCACAATTCAAAATTATGATTAGTTCGAGTTGACGAGTGGACTGGTTGACAAGTAAACAAGTTGTTTGTTCTGTGGAATAGAGCACCACAATGTAGGGACAGACGCCCTCGTCTGTCCGCTCCAACATTCCACGTTACATTACAAGCAGCCTCCCTTATGCGGACAGACGAGGGCGTCTGTCCCTACTTTGTGGCATCCCTTTGGATAGAAAGAACTATTCAAATAGGTTATCATTAGGCGCTCCTCCCCTTGGGGGAGGCTGGGAGGGGTTCCCAGATGAGGGCGTCTGTCCCTACAGGTTGGTATTATCATTAATTAAAGGAGCGCCCCCTTCAATTTGAAGAGGGCGTTTCCTTGCAATGAAAAGGGCGTCTCTTCACATCAAAGAAACGCCTTCTTTGTTTGCTAATAGTAGTATTTACTCCCCTCTCCATTCGGAGAGGGGTTGGGGGTGAGGCTCCTTCTCTCCCCTTGGGAGGGGCTGGGTGGGGTTATTCCATTCGGAGAGGGGGGTGGGGGGAAACTGTAGATGGGGTGGGGGTGAGGCTCGTTGTTGTGGATTATGAGACTTTGTTTTTCCTACTTCTCCACCCTCTTAATGACTTTACCATTCGATAGCTTGAGGATGTTAATGCCCTTTGTTGGTGCAGAGAGGCGGTTGCCATTCAGGTCATAACGTGCTGATTCAGAGACGTTGTAAAGCTGATTTGCAGTCTTAATATCCGATGTCGTAATATCGAGTACATCGTATCGGCTGCCCAAGACAACGCTGTTCTTCACCAGAGCATCCTTGAATTTCGTTATCACCTCAGCAGGTACATAGATGGAGAGTTGCGTGCGGATAGGTGTAAAAACCGACTTCCCGAACAAAGGGATACCTGTACCTGCGAAATGAACCACAGCTAACTTCTTTGCACCATAGAATGCTTTATTATCGATACCAGAGACAGCTCCCTTAAAGTTGACGCTTACTAAGTCCACACAACCAGTAAAGGCTTGCTTCTCAATAGATAACCCTGAGGCAAGAGATGTTATATGAGTTAGACCAGAGTAAGCAAATGCGCTCTCTCTAATGTTGGTAAGTCCTTCAGGCAAAACAATGCTCTTTAGGTTCTTAGCATAGGCGAATGCGTTTGCTTCTATATCGGCTATCTCTGCAGGAAACTGTACTGTTGTTGAGGTGCTACCAGTAGGGTAAGCTATGAGAGAAGTCAGCTCTTTATTATAAAGCACACCATCAACAGCAGCATAATCTTCGCTTTCCTCTGATACAGAGAATGCAGTCACAGCTGTCTTATAAAAGGCATTCTCTCCTATATCTGTCAATGTCTGGGGGAACTCGGAAAGCGTAGTAAGGGCAGAACAACCCTCAAAAACATGCGCACCAATCTCTCCCAAAGCAGACGGGAAAGTCATAGTTGTGAGCTTTTCACACGATGCGAAAGCATAATCCCCAATGCTTGTTACCTTCTCAGGGATGGCACATTCCACCAGAGCAGTACAACCCGTCAGAGCGAATTTGTCTATTTTCTTTATCGAAGCAGGGAGTTGGATCTTAGTGAGTTGATTGAGCCTATAGAACATATAAGGGGGTATAGCATCTTTTTCGGTAGGCTTATAAAACTTGGTTGACAGCCCTTGCTTTATCGCACAATAGTTCTCACCTTCTTCAACAATACGCACATCCGAGAGGTCAAGAGAGGTGAGTTTCCCCTCCGTCCGGTCGTCCTCCTTGAGCCCTTTACCAGCCATTTGGCGGAGGAGCAGGATGTCGGTTCCGTTGATTTCGCCCGTCACCTTCAAGTCAGTTATCTGATACTTCTTAGCCTCTGGGATGTGAGTTGCGAGTTTCCCAGCCTCTGTTATCACTGTTAATGACTCCTGAGCATGAGCTGTGAAACACGCACATGCCAGTGCAATTACGGTTAATACTTTCTTTGATGTAAAGACTTTCATTTGTTACTGAT
Organism: Prevotella veroralis; assembly: GCF_018127765.1. Taxonomy (NCBI): domain Bacteria; kingdom Pseudomonadati; phylum Bacteroidota; class Bacteroidia; order Bacteroidales; family Prevotellaceae; genus Prevotella; species Prevotella veroralis. The sequence continues at coordinate 427,492 of NZ_CP072331.1, forward strand.
TGTTTTTTTATTAATAAATATCATCTTTTTTCATAAGGGATAACGAACTTGTAGCCACGTCCTCGTAGTACAACATCCTTCTCCCGAACCTCTTCCACATATAATTGTTGTGCTCCCTCTTTTAGTCCACTACTACTAAATTCATCGGGATAAAGCATAGAGAGCGAGACAGGAATACGTGTTCCAACAACTGGGTTGACGATGGCTGGCGTAATCTTAACGACCTTCTTCGAAGAATAAGGGCGTGCTCCATTGCAGAGCCAAACGCCTACTCCTGGTCGGCGAACCGCCATCACCGTGTTCATCTGCGCATAAAGGCTGTGCGAAGTGGTGCCATAAACACCCACACGAGAGGCAGTTCCCTCACAACGTACCGTCACTTTCAATGTTTTCTCTTGCTTGTCTTGCGAGATAACACGTATCTTTGCCTCCCCTTCATAGTGTGCTTGAATCTCCAAGATATTGGTTTTTGCATTCCATTTAACGCTCATCACCTTGTCAGGATCATCCACTTTCAAGTCGACAATATCCCCTCCTCCGTTCAAACTAACGAACTTGCTCTCGTCACGAGGGAAGAGTCTGATCTCCGACTGACTAATACTGATTTCCGGAGCAACCACATGGATGTCAATACGCTGACGCTTATCTCCAGAGATGATAGTCGCATAGGTCGTACCTTCCCAGATACCATTTACACGCAAAGTGTCCTTACTGATGTTCACACCAGCTACCTTTGAATCGGCAACATAAGCGATATATTTCCCTGTACCACCCGTTAGGAGGAACATACGTGTGGATAGTTTCGTGAGTGCAACCTCGTTCGGTGTCTCCCCATTAAGCTGTATGTCCTTCGCTTCAGGACTATTGTCTTTATCGCAAGCAACAAAGAGAATGCTGCAAGCAAAGAGTAAGATAAGATATAACTTTTGTCTCATAACGTCTTAATCTACCATCAGTTTATATTCAATCTCCCACTTTCTTTCAGGCGTCTCCACAATCTCTATTTGTAGAAGATGCTGCCCTTTTGAGGGGAAAACAATCTTTCCTTCGACTGGCGTAACCGGTGTGCCGTCCACTTGATAAGTGATAGCTGCATTCGGATTAGCCAAGTCGTGATAATAAAGCGGTAGGCTTCGAGGACAGGTTCCAGCCTCACTCACCTTATATAAATAAGGTATGCGTCCTTCCTCTTCAACGCCCATGTTCATGCGTTGCGTTTGTTCGGTGATAGGGTCTGTGGGCTTCGATTGCTCCGAACCTTTGACAGTCTTCACGCTAAACTGATAGGAACTGCCCGGCTCGAGAGCCTCAACAACAAAAGAGGTTGACGTTGTCGTGGCAATTACCTGTCCATTCTTTAACACCTGATAACGCACATCAGCATCAGCAACAGGCTTCCATGAAAGTTCAACCTCACGTTGTTGCGGGCGGACAACGAGGTTAGAAGGAGCCTCCAAGGTAGGTGTCACCGTTCCTTTCTTCGTCATTTTAAAGGAGACATCATCGATGAGAACGAATCCACCAGACTCTGCCGACTCATAGTCATTCTCGATATACAAGCCCACACCTGCACGATTCACTCCTGCCGGCGCTTTGATTGTTATGGTCATCATCTGCCATTGATTCGTAAACTTCCGAACCTTTTCTTTCTCGCGCGTATCCTTTTTTATGGATGTTAAGTCACGATACCAGTCCACCGTAACAGTAATGTTTGGACGTTTCAAAGAGCCTTTGTACCAATAAGTAAGTTGATATTCAGCACCCGGTTCTACCACGATGTGATAAGGATTAAACTCCTTGTCGCGTGAGAAGAAAGAGCCTCCATTGGGATAGAGTTTTATAGCATAGGTGCCGTTATGGGCATCTTTTGTCCTTGAGTAAGCCAATGAGGAATTGAAGTACCAATAGCGTGGTTTGAGGTAAGGATCATAATAGTTAGGATCCTGTTCCTCGCCTTCTTCCTCATCATCACTTGGTTGCTTCGTCTCAGGGGGATAGTCTTCAAATCCCCCATTGAGTATCAGTTCTTGTCCCACTTGTCCCTTTGCTGTATAAGAGAAGGACAATAGGCAGAACAGAAAGAGATAGATTTTATTTGTCATAGAATGCGCATTTATTGATTAAATTGATTGATGTCTGCCAGCGTCAAGCCATAGTGTTTGCCTATTGCCGAAGCAATATTGCGCAGCGAACCCTCGGTGCTTTCCGGTGCTAAGAGGCGTTGCGTGTCCCATAGTCCGCCATCGGCTGTGAGCTGATTGATATATTGTTTCACCTCGTCATAACTAAGGTGGGGCTTGCCAGAAGACTGCACCGTGAACTGCAAACCATATATAGCTCCACAGCCACGAGACAAGAAAACGAGGGCATTCTGGGCATCTTCATCAAGATTGACACGTGTTATCTCGCCCACAAGGAAGGTCATGGCTTGTACGGCAGCGACCTTTGATAACTCACTCCTAATCAGTTGTAACTGTTCGTGTACATCGTCATAACGATATTCCGTGAGTGCTTGTCGACCTCGTGCAAAGGCGTTGTAAATCTTAATGCGACTCTCCCTTAGCACGGGCAAACTGCTTGTTTGGATCACAGGTAACCAATATTGATAATAGCCATAAGCCAAGTCCCAATGGTGTTCAAGCTCTGTGTAATTACGACCGGGCAGTAGTTTTGTTTGCTCATGGTCGTGTCGTAGACGGCTGTCTGTATATAAACTGTCATTGAGGTGTACGTTCAGCACCTTGTCAAGATACACTCCTCCCCATACGATACCATTAAACAGCTCTGCCACAACAAGCCCTTTCTCATTAACAAAAGCGATATTGACATCACCGATATTCGTACCCACATAGCCTGCTTCTCCTCGTGCTGCACGATGATTACGAGCCGTTCCCGGACTCGGTTGTGATAGTCCGCTTAACTTGCCCGTAGTGGTGAAGATTTCGTCAATATCAGCCAATATGCGTTTGCGGTCAGCCTTGTGTAAAGACGAAGCAGCTACTTCCTCTATTGGTTTTAAGCCAAATTCGCCATTCTGAAAATAGTCTTGTACCTTCGTCATGTTGGCTGGATACATGATAGCCGCTATCTTTAAATAGCTGTTATAGATATAGTCCATGGGGTCACGTAACAAACTACACTCCAAGTAATCAACGCTACTTGCTCCATTGCGTTTAAACTGATAGACAGGGTCGGGGATAGTTGGTTCACGATAAGCCGACTCTACCGTCTCTCCTTCCCATTGGTTACAAGCGAAGCAGCAGAGCGGTAATAAGAATAGTAAGATATAATTGATTGGATTCTTCTTCATCATTTTCTCTATTATGGAAGGATAATATAACCACAGAAAGGAGACTTTATCTTGTCGATTCCCTCTTCGTTTTGATGCTGGTTGACAGTGAGTGGCTTCACGATAGTGAGTCCATCTTCTGATACAGCAGAGATGGTTGCCTTGATGGAAGAACCACGTGGACCGACGCCATTCACACAGATATACATAGGATAACCAGAGTGTGCAGTGAAGGTGAGCTTATACTCCTTTCCATTGGTCAGGAAGGTTGTTGCTGTTTCATCTCGGCGATTGCTTGCTATGACACGCAGCTGTTTATCGGGCGAAATGTACCTTACGGTGTATCGAGAAGAGATGTCGTTATCTGCCACGAGTTGCCCCAAAAGGTTCACCTCGGTATAGGAACACGTGAGCGTAACGGTGTAGTCTCTTACGTTATCGGTGATGTCTACACCGGGATACTTATAATCAGTAACAGGTGCATCGGGGTTCCCGAGCTGTATAACCTGATCTTCGTAAGAGAGCTTCGGTTTATCTATTCCTTTGAAAGGAAATAGTTTCTCGTAGTCCTCCTCGGCATATTCTTCACTACTCCTTGTGCAACCCGTAGTAAGGAGCAGCACACCTATTAATATATAATGAATCAGTTTTTTCACCATAGTTGATTGTCTTATTGAATGTATTTACCTATCTTCTATTGTAGAATTATTCGGTGGGTGCATCCCAGATTTCGGCTTCCAAGCCTGTAAACTCACCTTCGGGATGAAGGTGCTTACTGACCAGTCGGGTGGTACGCAATAGTGGATCGTACACCGAAACAAGCTCGGCAACAAAGCGATCACCCTGTCGTTGGAAGTCGAAAAACATCGTTTTACTGTCATAACGAAGCCCAGCTCGGAAGGTAATACCCTGTTCTGTGCCTGCATAACCAGAGCCTAATCCGGTCATCTCTTTGGCTGGATAACCTGGAATAGGATTCTTCTTCTGTGTGAAAAGGAAGAGATAATAACGCTTCGCAACAATCTCCTTCAATAGAGCTTGATTAGTCTCTACGTTGCGTTTGATGTATATGTCACTTTGAAAGAACGTGCGCCCACCACGATGGATACGCAGTTGTGGGTTCGTCATACGCTCAAAGAACGCCCGATTCTCATACGCTTTTTGCACGAAGGAGGTTGTTTCCTCTGGTGCTTTCAACTTCGAAAAGACGATGTACTCACGTGCAGGTTGAAGATAGGATGCCGTGCGGAAAACTAAATCTCCATCCTCATTTCGCCCCATGAAAAGGAAGTCTGACGACCCTTCAAAGCGGTCGTTCACTAATTGATGGATATAGTTATAGGTGGAGAAAGTCAGTTGGGTGAAACTGTTCCTACCAATAAGATACTCGCTTGTCATTGGTTGTGTAGCAGTCTGCTCGGTGTAGTCAGCACGCATTACAACCGTGTTATCATCCTTAAACTGCATTGTGTAACAGTCGCCTCCATAGCCATATCGACCCCTGAAAGCCTGTTGCGAAATCAGTTCTGAAGGGTTGGAAAAGAGCAAGGAGTCGGTCTTTGGGAAATAAAGGACACGCCATCCATAAGGTGCCTCGACGAGTTCTCGTTTCAAGTTAGCGATACTCTCACTATTGCGTTGCGCTGGACTCTTATCGAAAACATCGTCATTACTGGTGCAGGCAACCAAGAGGAGCACCATTGCTAATAGATAGTATTTCATCTTATTGTTATTCATCTCTGGTGTTGTTTGACGTAAGCATTGATTCTTCTGATGCTTATTACTTGCATTTGCTTTAGGTTTATATGCCACGACTTGAGTACATATTCGGTTACAAACGACTGTTTCTCAGTAAACTCCTTATAGGCTTGCTTCGCCTCTTCTGCATATCGGGCATTTACCTCGGGATCGATGTCTGTGTCGGGAGTTTGGGCTGTGGTTGATGCGTCATAAACCTCCTTAGGCGTACTGGTAAGCGTGGCACTGATGATTTCGGCAAAGTCATCTTCAGGCGAGAGGAAGCCTAACATCGTATAAAAACCACGTTTATTGGCATAGGAATCGAGCCCAAAACGTTCCTTGCCAGTGCGTGCATAGCTCAAAGGAGCAGCCAGAGACTCAGTCGAACCAGTGTATCGTTGTTTACTGATCATCGAGAATTTGTCACGGTCATAGGCAATGTGTAGCATTAAGCACTTGGCTAATTGATGGTGAACACTGCGCATAAGGACAAAGACCTTATCCTTATCTGCAGGGTTGAAATCGTCTACATGATAGATACACATCTCTTTCGCAGTGAGTTGCGGATTGTTAAGTCGCTCCACACCATGCGTATCTGGATTCCCTCCTCCATATAGATATAACTTGATAGGGAGCCTCCCGAGCAATAGTTTTTCCCCACCCGTCTCTTTGAGCCGATAGGTCTCCAAGCCCATTACTCGTACTGCTTCAAGCACCTCACGAACGTTCTCCAGCTTTGGAGGATAAATGTAAGAGCCAGCTGAACCAGCGTTCTTTTCCCATCGATAGACCACCTCTATCCCATAAGGGATTGTGATATTCTCAAGGATCCACTTATCCAGTTCGGTGGTTGCTATCTGCTTTCTCCCTTCGTCAATGACGCTTGTCTCATTTAGTTTCTCACTACTGCAAGCAGCGAGAATGATGGTTGCGAACAGGAGAAGAATTGCTTTTATCTTTATCATCTTTCTAATCATTTACTTGTTCATCATACTTATCTTGGCAATTGCTGACGCTCACGGGGATTAGGAGTAAGCCCTCGTTGGATAGCTTCTGTTGGTATCTGAAGAACTTTTCGAGGGTCATCTTTCTCCAAGGGGAAGTAATAGGAGCTCTTCGACGAACGCTTCACTGCAATGTGAAAGCGGCGGATGTCGAACCAACGTAAGCCCTCTTGGAAGAACTCCTTTTGGCGGAAGTCGAGTATTAGTTGTACCATTGCAAGCTGCTTCAAGGTCATCCCGTAGAAGGGAGAATATAGGTTATATCGATTGCTGTTAGTCGATGTGTACACTGCTCGTTCGACGGATGGCATGAAGCCAAACTTGCCTTGCATATATTGCAGGTAATCATCGATTGCATGATCATAGTTCCTTAGCATAGCATAAGCCTCCATCCTGTTGAGGAGCACTTCATCGACTGTGAAGAGCGCATTGGTCACATAGATGCCACGAGGCTTAGTGCCTGTTTGCTCTGAATTAGCCAACTCATCAAATTTAGCCATATATCGTCCTGTGGTTGTAGGAGCTGGTGAGGAAGTGAAGAGATAAGTACCAATGAAATTCATCTTAGCGTAATCTCCGCCTCCTTCTATGCCCCTTTGCGCAAAGATCTTATCAATGGTGTTGAATGTAGAACCATATTTTTCATTCACCACTGAACGTGCCCATCGCGACTCAGTAGTTGTTAGCAAGAGGTTAGCTGGTTCATCTGCAGCCATGTACCTATGGTATAGGTTTTGTGGAGAAAACTCCATTTCATCAGCGTAATGACGCCATGATCGAAGCTGACTCTTCGGTTCACTCCCTAAGACATAATCGGCATACTCTATCACAGACTGCCATTCCCCTTTCATGAGATAGAACCGAGTTGCGAAAGCGTAAGCGGCTTTCTTATTGAAATGGAACTTAGGATGTGTATAATAGTTATCCGATACTAAGGATATACCTAAGCGTAAGTCTTTCTCTATCTTATCGTACACCTCATTTACAGTCCCACGTTCATAATTGACCAAGGCGTGCTTCTCTGGCTTGGTGATATAGGGTATTCCTGGGTTATCCGAAGCTCCTCCATAAGGCTCCGCCCATATATTCACCAACATAAAATGTAGATAGGCTCTCAACAAGAAAGCCTCTCCGTACAACGCTTTCACACGCTCCGTTTTAGGGTAACGACTTAATAGTTCCAATGCTTTGTTAGCCTGCGCAATACCTTTGTAGCATGCATTCCAATAGTTGAGAGGCGTGTCTAAATCCTCTTGATCATAGTCTTCCCAGAAGAACATAGCCTCATTCAACCGTGTATGAATCCCATTCGTGCGTTCCTCCACATTATCTGTTCGAGGTTCAAGAAAGGGTATATAGCTTGCTTCCGGATAGGCTCCCGTAAGTAGTTCAGCTACTTTCTTCTCAGAATCAATATCGACATCCAAGTCCGAATCGGGGCTCTTATCGAGGAAGTCGTTACAGCCGACAAGCAGACAGCTAACGGCTAAAAGCAGTAATGATATGTATTTCTTCATCTTCATTCAGTTAGAAACCAATATTCAATGTTAGGGTATATTGCTTAGGAGTTGGTAGTGACACACCACCCGACTTATAGTACTCTGGATCCTGTCCCTTTAGTTTCTTGTCTGAATAAAGGAGGAAGGGATTGGTCACATTAAGGCGTAGATCCATTGTTTGGAGCCTCATCTTCTTTAGGAAGTCACTGGGTACATGATAGGCTAAAGAGATGTTCTTCATGCGCACGAAACTACCGTCTGCAATCATCATCTGCGAGTAGTTATAAGTATTATACGCCCTTTCGATGTTCTCCTTACCCACTTTTTCAATCAACTCTTGCGATGGAAGCACCGGAACATCCGTCTTTCTCTCATCTCCGGGATTGAGCCATCGATTGTAGTAAGACTTCGAGAAGACGTTTAAGTCACCAAACTCGGGGTCGAAAGTGGGGTTCAGCCGGATCTTATTACCTGCTTGCATGGTCAGAAAGAACGACAGTTCCCAGTCTTTATACCTAATAGTATTGGACAAACCACCGATTACCTGTGGTTCAATAGGTCCATAATATAAGAGGTAAGATTTGGCATACTGCGTATCAAGGAAGTCCGCCCCAGCATTCTTCGCATACTCTCCTTGATTAGAGGGATAAAGTCCGAAGTCAAAAGTAGGCAGTCCGTTCTGATCCAATCCTTGGAAGTTAAAGGCGAAGAGAGAGCCTCTTGGGTAACCAACTATGTTTCCTCTGCCTCGCCCAGCGACCATATCAAAGGCATTAGGAGTGTTCAGTAAGCGTGTAATCTTTTGATTCATAGCACTCAAGGTGAGGCTTGTCGACCATTGAAAGTCCTTACTGATAATGTTCTTTGTATGCACTCCGAGTTCCACACCTTGCGTACGCATATCACCAAAGTTAGCATACTTGTAATATTCACCTCCTACTCCCGATGTTCGGACGAGATCGATGAGATCGAATGTATTTCGTTGATATACATCCAGTGTTGTACTTATTCGGTTGTTGAATAAACCTAGTTCCATACCAATGTTCAACTCGTACATCTTCTCCCATGTGAGGTCTCTGTTCTCTAAGTGAAAGATGTTTAGTTTGTTCTCTCTATCGCCGAACTGGAATCGATTCACTATCCCGCTTCGATAGACAGCATTAGCATTGATGGCCTCTTCATTCATCTTCGCGGTCAAGCCGTAACTTGCTCTTAGTGCCAAACGAGAGATGGTTTGATTGTTTTTTAACCATTCCTCCTGGTCTAAGTTCCACTTTCCTCCGATGTTCCAAGTGGGTAACCACAAGGCACGAGCACCCTTTCCCGATGTGTTCGAACCCTCGGTATTAACCACAACATTGAATATGTACTTGCCAGCATACCCATAAGTACCATTGAAAGAGAAGGTTACTCCTCGGTCATTCCGCTTATGGTAACTGAAGTAACTACTCCCTTCATCAATGAGCTTATTGAATATCAAGGGGTTAGTATATACCTGATTGCCTCGGTCGTATTGGATGCCGTAACCCTCGAAAGGATTGGTTGTGCGAATAGCCGAACGCAACTCTGTGAAGGCAAAAGCCTTTAGGTCATGTTGTCCCAACCGCTTATCAAAGTCGATGGCTATACGTCCCAAGAAACTCTTTAAGGATGCTTCTGTCTTGTTGAGAATGCCTCCGTGGGTCAGACCCACCTTTGGTTGCAGCTGCGGATTGTCCTTATCATGCACCAAATAGATATTCTCCTTGGCAACAAAAGGATTCTCATTCGCACGGAAGGCCTGTATGATATTCGATCCTTCAAGCACCTCATGCGTCGTATTGGTATAAGCATGTCTGAGTGCAACTAAGCCTTTCAAAGCCAACTCAGGGTTGATTCGGTAGGTTGCTTCGGATTGTATCTTGAAGTCCAAGACATCGATATCCATCTTGTTATTAGCATACTCATTCAAGATGTTGAAAGGTGCCCAGTTGTTGCGATAATATGCCAGATTGCCCTCGTCATCATAAGGACTTAAAGTCCTACTCGTACCTAAAGCGTAAGAAAAAGGATTGATATCGAAGTCGCGTTCGAACACTCCTAAGGCGTTATTCTTGCGTTGCGGCATCGTTCCCGGTGCTTTCTGCGAACGGATATTGCCCTGTGCTGTGAGCGTGGCAGTCAGTTTGTCGTTAATGTAAAAGGTGTTTTTTACATTTGCCGTAAAGCGACTTACCTTATCAGCTATCGTCCATCCAGCATCATGATAGAAACCTAATGAAGCGTAAGTAGCTGTGTTCTTTCCACCACCCGACAGTGTTATCATGTGATTAGTGGTAGGATTCATCGTAAAAAGGAGCTTAAACCAGTCAGTATTGGCATACTCCCTCTTGCGCAGGAAGTCCATCTTTGCATCAGGCGTATTGGGCAGATAGTAAGTACCCGTTGCTGGATTGACGGTGCTAACAGCCTTATATAGCTGGTAATAAATGCCACTTCGCCGTCCATATAACGATTTGGTCACACCGAAATAGCCCTTATCATTCATCTCCTGATAGAGCGACATGGTCTCTTGTGAGTTCAGTAAGTCGAAGTCGGAGTACCTCGGTCTGAGTCGAATGGAGTTCTCTGTGGAATAAGTTACACGTAGGGGAGACTCTCTTCTACCCGCTTTTGTGGTAATGACGATTACTCCGTTCAAGGCACGAGCACCATAGACTGATGTAGCAGAAGCGTCTTTCAACACTTGAATATCCTGTATGTCGGCAGGATTCAAACCTGATATTGCCGAGGAGATGAGCGTCACAGCATCACCAGATGCGAGTTGATCGAGGCTGAGATGCACCAAGTCTTCATACACCGCACCGTCTATGACATACAGAGGTTGCACGTTTCCGATGATTGAAGCACCACCACGAATATTAATACGAGGGGCTGATCCGAAGGTTCCCGATATGCTCTGAATAGACAAACCAGGCACTCGACCTTCCAACATACGCGATACGTCGGCAACACCTTCCAGCTTAATATCATCCATCTTAACCGATGTTGCCGCTCCTGTATATACTCTATTACGGATGTTCTGATAGCCTGTAACAACGACTTCATCAATCTGTCGCGCATCAGCCTTTAGTGTGATGGTAAGGTTCTGACCGCTCACTTTTACCTTCCGAGGTGTCATTCCGATGTAACTCACCTGTAAGGTCTGTCCTTGCGAAGCCTTTATAGTGAAGTGACCATCCATGTCGCTCACTGCTTTCTGCTTAGTTTCTACAACCTGCACAAAGGCTCCGATGAGTGTTTCGCCCTGTTCGTTCTTGACCGTTCCACTGATGGTTCCTGTTGTCTGTGCCGTCAGTGTGAGCGTCATAAACAGCAAGATGAGGGTCAATAGAGCTTTTCGTTTGTTGATAAATCTATTTATCTCTTTTATCATGATTGTTCTTTTTGCTTGTAACTATTGATGGTTTATACACTATCAGAGCTTAAATTGCAATCCTCCATACACTCCCAAAGGGTGACCGGCACGCAATCCTGAAGGATGACGGGACACGAGGTAGCGTTTATTCGTTAGGTTGATAGCATTCAAAGTGAGGGTAAGTCGCTTATTGATACGCCCTTTCAATGAGGCATCTAATATAAGGTGATGTGGAATCTTTTCCCTTTCTGCAATGCGACCTTGCCCTGCCGTTGTGCGCATGTCACCATTGTATCGTGCTCCAAAGTTGGCTTCCAACCATTTATACTCAAGTCCGATCTGTAGGTTCACAGCGTGCTTATATATATAAGGTATCTCATCTCCATAAACAACATGTCCCCATGCCGAACTGACGAAATCGTTTTTCATCTTCGTATTGGTATAGGTGTAAGATAGTTGTAAGGGCAGACGGAGAGCGAGATGTTGCGGGATGGGCTGATAATGGAACATGAATTCTAACCCATTGACCAGTGCCTTACCCACGTTGAATTGCTCCAGTGTACCTTGCCCACCCTGTGCTGCGAGGTCACTCCCAAGCATATTGGAGTAGTTGTTATTGAACACAATAGCCTCAACTTTCATCTTTGTGGTGGTGTATCGCAAGCCTGCTTCAACGTTAACACTGCTCTCTGCCTTCTGACCTAAAGTGGCACTGGGGGGAGCGAAACCCTTATGAAGACCGCCGAAAGCCGATAGTGTAGGCAGGAGTTTAACGTTTACTCCAATACCAGGCAATAGTGCTCTTGCATGGTTAGAAGTCTCTATGCGCACCATTCCTGTTCGACGAGGATCGGCCTTAGTGTAGTCTCTCTGCAACAGATCAACGTCTTCGTAACGCATGCCGGCAGTAAGGGTGACGATCCCTTTCGACCATTTCGCCAACCAATAACCAGCCCAAGCATGTGCCGTAGTAATGCGGTTGGCGTTGCTTCCGGGGAGCCCCTTCAAGAAGAGCTGCATGCGTCCTCCTTGCATGGAATAGCCGTCGTCTTGCTGAAAACGGTCTTCACTGTCAGCATGATAACGCAATCCAAGCTCGGCAGTGAGGTATCCGTCCCATAGCATTGTGCGGTATTCTCCCTTCGACTGAATGCCTCGTGAGTGATAAACACGATGGTTGGCACGCAGCATTAAAGCCTCCCCTACGTAATCGGTCTGCCCTGTCACAATATCAAAGTAGGCTTTATTTGTCTCGGGGTCAGCCAATACTGCATCAATCGAACGGCGTTCAGCTTTAGTATTCCCCACCCTTACTTCGTTGAGTTTATACCAGTTACGAAAGAAGTAATTATAGTATAGGTTGGTGGTTATTTTGAGTTTCCTTGGCGACTCGATGACGTAAGTTGCCACCCATTGGGTATGTCTCGTCTTGAGGTTATCCTTCTGTGCTCCTGCATAGCGATAGTACGGGCGGAGAGCAAAATCCTGTTCGGACAATCCGAGATAGGTCTCATCTGAGGTCTCATTGGCAAACCCGAACTTCAGTTCAAACAGATGATTGAGCCCTTCCTCATTATTGGTCTGGGCGGCAAACTTGGCTATGATGTCATTGCGTTTGAATCCTGTTCGCTCATTCGGAACGTCCTTTCTGAATCCATCCGATTGGTAACGTAGATACTCAATGATGAATCCAGTGTACTTGAAGCGATTACCTACACTGAAGTAAGACTTCAATGTGTTATAGCTACCATAGGATGCGTTCGCTTTCAAACTGAACTTGGAAGGAATGGGGGTAGACACCATATTAATAGCACCACCCGTCGTGAAAGGACCGTACTGCACCTGACTACTACCCTTCAACACCTCTATGGCGTACATACGACCCGCATTCGGAAAGTAATAAGCGGCTGGAGCTGCATAGGGAGCAGGGGCTGCCAGCACACCATCCTCCATCAAGGTGATGCGCTCACTGCGCTCGGCTTTGGTGCCTCGAAGACTGATGTTCGGTCGAAGACCATATCCGTCTTCCTCGTAAACATTCACTCCCGGCACACTCTTGAGCATACGGTTAATATCGGTGTAACCGAATTTCACAATCTCAGTGGGAGATATATAATAAGCCGAACCAGTGCGGTTACGGGCTTCAAACTTGCTCCCCAGCATTTGATTGGAGCGTACAATCACTTCGGTCATACGATGAACCGAGTCAGTTAAAGCACTCTTTTTCTCTGTTTGTAGGCTGTCTTGTGTCTGGGCACACACGCTCATTGGTGTCAGAACAAACAGTAGAGGCAACATGTATTTTGTATTATAAAGCATAATTCAGGTAATCAAACTTATAGCAACCTTGCATTGGGTTGAGAATCCGAAGATTCTTCTTTTATAGCAGCTAATCGTTTAGCATGCCACTGCATGTAGACAAGTTGTTTACGAATTGTTTGTAAATTTTGTGCAAAGGTAGCATGTTGACACGCTTACCACAATACCTATTTCTAAGTATTTTAAATATTTCTCAGGTTGATAAGATTACTAATTAATAAGTAAACAAATGTTCTTTTCAGGTTAATGAGTTAACGAGTTGACAAATAAATAAGTGGTTTGTTTGATGGGAGACATTGTCCCGAATAGATCCTCCAGCCTCCCCCAAGAGGAAAGAAGGAGCCTCACCCCCAACCCAACTACAGCCTCACCCCCGCCCCCTCTCCGAATGGAGAGGGGAGTAGATAGTATTATTTACAAACAAAGAGGGCGTTTCTTTGATATGAAGGAAGCCTCTCTTCGATGCAACGGAACGCCCTCTTCGATTGAAAGGGGGCGTTTCTTTAATTAAAGATAATGTCAACCTGTAGGGACAGACGCCCTCGTCTGTCCGCCAGAGCACGCCAGATTCGCAACCAACTTCCCCGCTTTATGCGGACAGACGAGGGCGTCTGTCCCTACTTTGTGGTGCTCTATTCCACAGAACAAATAACTTGTTAACTCGTCAACTATCAACTCATCAACTCGAACTAATCATAATTTTGAATTGTACGTGGGCGTCAGCTTCTGTGGATTCCCATGTTCCTTTAGGAACTCTGTGTCGCCTTCAGGCTTCGTGTCATCCGTGTATTCCGTGTCAAAAATGTGTTCCATCGACTTCTGTTCATCATGTACTTCCTGTCTAAAAAGATGTTGCTAATCCTCTGTCTGTTATGTACTTTTTGTCTAAAAAACAACGTTAAATTACGTTTCTAAGCCCTTAAATCTATTACGACACAGGCTCTATGTCAACATAAAACACTATCTTTGCATCTATGAAAATGAAATATTTACTATCAATTATAGTCTGTTTATGTTCTTTTACGGGCTTACGAGCACAATACACTATACAATGTGAGGACACATGTAGCCATATTCATGGACTTGACATGAGCCATTATCAAGGTGACGTGTGGTGGGAGACGGTGGCAGCAAACAGCAATCACAAACTCAATTACGTATATCTGAAAGCCACCGAAGGCAGCGGTAGAATCGATCAACGATACTTGGATAATATTGAGGCAGCGCAACGCTACGGTATGAATGTGGGCTCTTACCACTTCTATCGACCATCGGTTTCACAGATAGAGCAGCTTCGCAATTTCCGAACTCAGTGTCGCCCGCAGGATCAAGACCTAATTCCAATGGTTGACATAGAGACTACTGGCGGTCTAAGTACGCAGGCTTTGCGTGATAGCTTACAGACGTTCTTGGTGCTAATGACTAAGGAGTATGGGGTGAGACCATTGGTTTACACCTATACAAACTTCTATAATCGGTACCTCGTGGGGGCGTTGGATGGATACAAGCTATTCATTGCGCAATACAATAACAAGGAGCCTGAACTGTCCGACGGACATGATATTCTTGCCTGGCAGTACACTGGTAAGGGTCGAATCAATGGTGTGAACGGGTACGTCGACAAGAGCCGTTTGCTCGGAAAACATAGTATGCGCGAACTTAGATACCACCGACGAAGATAGCAGAAGCGCGTTGAGAGGAGAAGAAGAAATTATTTGCAATAATTGAATAATACGTTAGATCCATGATAATTAAATGTCCTGAATGTGGTCATCAGGTGAGTGATAAAGCTCCAGTGTGCCCCAGCTGTGGTGTAGAGATAGCTGGGCATATCATCAAGTGCAGCCATTGTGGGGAGCTATACCTTATAGAAGAGCCTTCATGTCCTAATTGTCATCACACTGAAACGAACGTTCCTAAGGCGGAAACAACGGCTGAACAGGATGCAAAGGAGAATCCACAAGGAGCGAAAGAGGTTTCTGCTGTAGAGCAGATTACCGAGAAGGAGGCTCCCGAGGAGGTTGAGGATGAGATCGTGGGAAAGCCTATTGACGAGCCCATTCATGCTGGTTTGCCAGGGGAAGAACCGACGGCAAGGGACGATGAGGAGGATGATAACGTTGTAGATGCCGACTTTATCGTGGAGAATGAAAAGGAGGCAGCGGTGATAGATGCAGCTGAAAGACTGGAAAAAGAGGCTTCGGACGATGAGGAGGAACAGCAGGAGAAGAAGCATAACCACGCTTCACTGGCTGTGTCGCTACTGATTGCTGTTATTACAGCAGCCGTATTGTTATTCCTTTATAACCAAGGAGTTAAGGACAATATGGCGAACGATGAACAGGAAGAATACACCCAGGTCATGGCAAGCGGTGAGCCTACTGTTATGCAGAATTACCTTAAGCAATACCCAGATGCACCTAAGGCGCACCGCGACAGTGTGGCTTTACAGATCAAGGCATTGCAACATGCGGACAATGACTGGGCTAAGGTTCTGTCAAGCAACACGAAGGAAGCAATGCAGGAGTATCTTTCTAAGCACCCAGACTCTCCTCATAAGCAGCAGTTACTCACGAAGATTGACGAGATAGACTGGGCTATGACGGTAAAAAAGAACGATGAAGATGCCTACGCCGGTTACCTTGCTATGCACAAGGATGGGGCACATGCCACAGAAGCCGATGCCATGTTGAAGAAGTTGATGAAGCATACTGTGGCTGATGCGGATAAGTCTAATGCTGTTAATGTAGTCCGCCAGCTGTTGCAAGGGATAAATAGTAAGAGCAACGAGAAGATCTCTGGGGCTGTAGCCAGCCAACTGAACTTCCTCGGAGCGGGTGGTGCTACGGCAAAGGACATACAGTCCTACGTGCACAATAAGCTCTATCAGGCTGATGTGAAGACGGTGAATTGGCGGCTCGGGTCGCCTGCTGAAGTGACAAAAGACAGCAATGACGATGATGCCCCACTGAAGATTAAAGTGCCTGCAACGCTTAGCATTGAGCGTCAAGGCGGTACTTCCAATCGTAAATACATGATTTCAGCGGTGGTGAAGAGCGGTAGGATTACGCAAATCAACTGGAATTAACACTTCGCCCAGCCTCCCAAAAGCCTCCCCAAGCCCCTCCGAAGGAGGGGATGTTGCCTAACGGGAGCAAGTTAGGAGAGACTTCTCTTCAATTCAAAATGCAAAATTCATAATTCAAAATTGTGATTAGTTCTGTTGTTAAAAAGCATCAAAAAGTTCTTTGCTGGGACATTTTTAACACGGAATACACAGATGGCACGAAGCCTGAAGGCGACACAGAGTTCCTTACGGAACATGGGAATCCATGGAAACAGATGCCCAAGTGCAATTCAAAATTCAAAATTCACAATTCAAAATTATGATTAGGTAGAGTTGACGAGTTGAGAGTTGACGAGTAAACAAGTTATTAGCTCTATTTGAAAAATAGGGCATCTGTCTCTACAGGTTAGTATTATCATTAATTAAAGGAACGCCCTTCTCAATTTGAAGAGGGCGTTTCCTTGCAATGGAAAGGGCGTCTCTTCACATCGAAGAAACGCCCTCTTTGTATTAAGAATGCCTTTTCCTAACCGGCTCCCGTTAGGCACTCCTCCCCTTGGGGGAGGCTGGGAGGGGTTATTCCATTCGGAGAGGGGGCGGGGGTGAGGCTTCTTAAGTAGGGACAGACGCCCTCGTCTGTCCGCTCCAATATTCCACCTTACATTACAAGCAGCCTCCCTTATGCGGACAGACGAGGGCGTCTGTCCCTACTCTGTGGCATCCCTTTGGATAGAAAGAACTATTCAAATAGGTTACCGTTAGGCACTCCTCCCCTTGGGGGAGGCTGGGTGGGGGTTCCAGACGGGGGCGTCTGTCCCTACTTGGTGGTGTCATCCTCAATCGAAAATACCAATCCTAACTGACTTCCGTTAGGCACTCCTCCCCTTGGGGGAGGCTGGGTGGAGTTTCCAGACGAGGGCGTCTGTCCCTACATTGAAGTGCCTGCCTTGTACACAAACAGCAGTTTTACTTCTTTACTTCTTTATCTTTTTACTTTTACAAAATGCTCGTTTACTTGTTAACTTGTCAACTCGTCAACTTGAACCAACCCTTTCACTCTGTTTTAGCAATGCTTGACTTGGCTACATTAAACCCTGCACAAATTCCCATACCATTATAGATATTGCTGTAGGTGGAGCGTACCTGCGACAGTCCGGCTTGTGCCAATGAGTTGTTCGACACGTCATTCAGTGCTTGAAGGAAGCGGTAATAGGCAGGTGTGATGTGATAGAACTCTAATTCAAAACCCTCTTCAATGCCGTACTTTGCCTTTAGCTCTGCTGCTGCTAACGTACTCAAGGGAATACTACGATAGTTTGGTGCAACGTTCAAGTGCAATGTGTAGGTCTGACCATTTATCGTTGCGTCATCGAAGATATAGAAGTCTTGATAGAAATCACTGCTGAAATCGAAGTCATCATCTATATCGGTAATAGGGTTCAAAAGTCTCTCGCTTGATGTGGCAATGGGCAGATACTCCGCCGAATGGGCTATATTTACAGCCACACTGTCCCAATGCTCTGTGTCACGATAGCGCATGTAATCATCATACGAGGCAAAACTTTGCACGTAATGCATTGTGTTATCGGCATTTCGATGATAACAATGTACAATACAGGCATTGATCACCTTTGCCTTTATTCGCACCGCATAATAATCGTGTGAGGGTGCTGGGTCAGTGAACGTAGCCATCACCTGCTGGTAAGTTCGCAGTTCGGATGATGATAAATCCTTTACTTTTACCTTCCTTACTGATAGGTTATTAGCAGTGATAACAGGGGGTATCTCCGTTGAAGCATCAACTGATGTCACCCCCTCCGCTTCTACATGCAGGTTCACTTTATCACCTGTTTTCTGATGCGCCACGACCCTATATCGTCCGTCACCGAGTGCTGTTACTGGAAGAGCCTGCCCATTCAAATGATAGTGAATGTGTGCATTATCGATCATAGGGTTCGGTTTTCTATCATTCAACTGCTTCAAGGGAATACTGCGAGAAACGGTGATGTAGGTGGTATCAGATGCAGAAGGCATACAATAAACCACCATCTTTGCAGATGCTTCGGGCAGGTTATCAATATTGAAATCATCCTTACATCCCATTATAAATAAGGTGAGAGACAAGAGGAGAAATAGCTTTTTCATATTGTAGATGATTAGAATTTAATTGTGTAACTGAACGATGGAATTACTGGAATAAAGGCGTTATTCTTTACTCGCACATGGTGGTCTCCAGTGATTTTAACCCTTACCCAGAGTGAATTAAGATGGCAATAAGCATTATAGAGGCTTATGTTCCATATACGCTCATGACCCTTCTTTGTAGTGTGATGGAGGTCAACCCCGAGGTCTAAACGATGGTAGGCAGGGAGAACAACATTGTTAGGTCGTTCGTAAGCGAAGCTCAGATTACTATCATCCGAACCATCGAAGTGCTGCCTTTGTCCCCCTTCTTGACCTGGAACAACAGGCAATCCAATGTATTGTGTTGGTATGGTCATACGGTTACCCGTATGGAATGACCATGCAGCGAAAGCCGAGATCTTACGACAGAGTTGCCATCGTGCAGAGAACGAGAGCCTGTGGCGGTTGTCAAACTTATCATAGAACCAAGTGTTGAAGAAGTCATCAAACTTCTTCTCAGCCCATGATAACGTGTAAGAACCATGTAGGGTGAGGTTGGAGCGATGGTAGTCAGCATCCAATTCAACGCCGTATGAACGTCCTTCCCCATCCATTACCATATAGTCCCAATTGGTTGCTGGCGGTTCTAAACCAGCCCAGCTCGCATATTGCAAGATGTGAGTTGAATGTTTGTAATAACCTTCCAGCGACAGTGTCCAATGTTTGTTGGGTTGCATATATGCCCCTGCAGCCACCTGCCAAGAGCGCATTGGGTGCAGGCGAGCAGTCGTTGGCACCCAGTAATCAGTAGGGAGATCAAGGAAAGAATTGGCTATCTTGTGTACAAACTGGCTCATCATCGTGTAACTGACCTTAATAGATAGCTTCTCAAAGGGCTGATATTTCATGGCAAGACGGGGACTCAAGGTGGTGAAAGTCTTCCCATTAATATGGAAGATGTCGGCATTTACACCGCCATTCACGCTCCACTTATCGTTCATAGTCACCTCATCTTCAGCGTAGAGAGTCACCTGATGGGCAACATTTCGGTTATTGCTATGTCCCGAAATGGTGTCATTTGCATTAGTCCCATCACTTGCATAGCTATCAAAATGCGTGTAAGTCTGTGGTCTAAACATGTGATGTGTGTAGTCCTGACCGAACAGTATGTGATGATGTGGACTTGGTCTGAAGTCGAAAGCAGCCCTATAACCAATGTCATCAATGGTTGACCGGTAGCCATGCGATAGTAATGTCACCTCATCGTCCTGTCCTTTTCGCGTGATAACCGACTTATCCGACGTGTTAACAGTTGAACGGTTATGCGTGTAAACAGCCGTTAGATTGGCAAAAAGCATTGGTGAGAACTGATAGTTCCAATCGATTGCTGCATTGAAATTACCCCAATGGAAGCGGTTCTTATAGACGTCATAATCGGTGGAAGTATTGTTATTATAGATGTAACGTGACTCATCTTTCGAGCGGAGTCGATCCTCGCCTGAATAGATACTCAGCGACAATCGTGATCGGGAAGAGAACACATTGGTTAGTTTGAGATTAAGGTCATGGAAGAAATAAGATACATCCATCTTGTCTTCATCATGGTTATTTCGATTATAGATAGCGAAGAATGGACGCGTTAACAGGTCTAACCAGCTGCGGCGAAGACCGATGTTATAAGAAGTCTTACCCTTTCGGATAGGTCCTTCAAAGTGCAGACTGCCATCTAAAAGACCGATTCGGTAGCTGCCATGAGAGCGATAGAAGTCACCATCGGCAGTACGTACATCGATCACACTTGATAGTCTTCCACCATAACGAGCAGGGAATCCACTCTTATAAAAGTCGACGTTCTTCACCACATCAGCATTGAAGGAAGAGAAGAGACCGAGGCTGTGATTGGTGTGATAAAGCGGAGTTCCATCTATAAGAAACAAGTTCTCATCGCTGTTCCCACCGTGTACATAGAGTCCACTGGAGAGTTCCATACCCTCTGCCACACCGCTTGTTCGTTGCAAAGTCTTGATGACATCGGGGCTACTCATCAGCGAAAACTCGGTCTTAATATCGCTTTGTGAAAGCGACAACTTACCTGTTTGTGTCTTTAATAATGGTGAATTGAGGTCGGTGGTGATAGTCACTTCGTCCAATTGGGTGTCCCCTTGCAACACGAAATCGTGGTTTCTATTGTTTGTGAGAACCACCTTCTCCACGAGTGTTTTATAACCCACATAACTGCATCGGAGTTCATGTTGCCCCTCAACTAAGGTCAACGAGAAATGCCCATAAGCATTGGTCATCGTCCCTTGACGCGTTATGAGGTCGTAAACAGTTGCATTGATGAGTGGCTCACCATTGCTATCTTTCACATAACCACTTAGTGTGAAGCGTTGCTGTTGGTTATCCTCTACGTTGTTATTACATGTTTCTTTCTTTACAAAAGAGAGTTCTGGAAAAATGTTTGAAGGGGTCTTTGCTGTTCCTGCGAGTGTATTCATGGCACAAAACAGGATGAGTGTAGATAATTGTTGTCCGTTCATTAGGTTTTATTTTATACTGCAAAAATAATGAAAAAGGATGACATATACGAGAAGGGAACGCCCTCCCTTCATTCAAAAGAGGCATACCTCAACTATAAATAGGTGTTTCTAAACTCGATATATGCCTTGAACAAACTGGCATTGGCATCGGCTACAACCTTTACAATCTCTGCAGAGATAAAGAGGAAAAGGACGACTGATATGATGAACAAAAGGCTAAATCCAAAGAATATCCATAGGTCGCCATCCTCATACTTCTCCTGAAATTGGCGCAGACGAGAGCTTGATTTCGACATAAACTCGCTTGCGTTATCGGTTGCATTACGCAATGTTTCGCCAGCATGTAACGATGCCTGAAGGGCTTTGTGAGACGCTTCTGCCAGCTTCTCACGCATCTCTGTCAGCTTTTCTTTTGATGGATTATTAATGAGGTTGGTCTCCACTGTGGGTAACTTAGCCGCTTTCTTCACTTCGATGGGAGTAGCATCTGCCAAGGGAAGAACTGAACGGGCACGGGTGCGGAAAGCTGTCGGTGCATCGAAGCGACAGGTTAATACATTACCACAATATGGACAACGATACTTCATTGTCCCATACTTCTCCGTCTCAGCCACAAAGTTGCGACCACATTCATTACATTTAACTGTGTACCTCATTACGCCGACAAAATTATAAAAAATACTTGAATCACGGATGAGAATATCGATATTTTAAAGTGGTGAAAGTTCTTTCTTTGTGGAATAGGTACATACTTTTGTGTTATTGACGATGGTTGCTCGGTGTGTAACGAGGCTGCCTCACCCCATCCCCTCTCCGAATGGGATAACCCCACCCAGCCTCCCCCAAGGGGAGAGAAGAAGCCTCACCCCCAACCCCTCTCCGAATGGAGAGGGGAGTAAATACTACTATTAGCAAACAAAGAGGGCGTTTCTTCGATGTGCAGAAACGCCCTCTTTGAATTGATGTAAGCTTCCCCTAATTTACTTCCGTTAGGCATTCCCTCCTTTTGGAGGGGGTGGGGGAGGCTTTCGGGGAGGCTGGTAAGGGTTGTTCCATTTAGAGAGGGACTGTGAGAAGACCGTTTTTTAGATAATACCTACTATCTACTTTGATTAAAATGAATGCCACACAGTAGGGACAGACGCCCCCGTCTGTCCGCTCATTTACCCTTTCATGACATCCCGTTAGGCAACATCCCCTCCTTTGGAGGGGCTTGGGGAGGCTTTTTATAGGTAATGCTCTGGCGGACAGACGAGGGCGTCTGTCCCTACAGGTTGGTATGTTCTTTAAATAAAGGAACGTCCCCTTCGCATTGAAGAGGGCGTTTCCTTGCCATGAAAAGGGCGTCTCTTCACATCGAAGAAACGCCCTCTTTGAATTGATGTAAGCTTCCCCTAATTTACTTCCGTTAGGCATTCCCTCCTTTCGGAGGGGTGGGGGAGGCTTTCGGGGAGGCTGGTAAGGGTTGTTCCATTTAGAGAGGGACTGTGAGAAGACCGTTTTTTAGATAATACTTACTATCTACTTTGATTAAAATGAATGCCACACAGTAGGGACAGACGCCCCCGTCTGGAAACCCCTCCCAGCCTCCCCCAAGGGGAGGGGTGCCTGCCGGAAGCTAATTTGTATGGTTCTTTCTGAACAAAAGGATACCACACAGTAGGGACAGACGCCCTCGTCTGTCCGCTCAGTTACCCTTTCATGATATTCCGATAGGCAACATGAGGGTGTGTCAAAATGGACACATCCTCTTTTCTACTCCTCTTTACTTCATCTACCGCATAATTCGTTATTTACTGCAGCTATGCCGCTAATTTCATATAAAATGATTTGTTGGGCTTCCAATAGCTTATATAAACTTCTATAGAGCATCTGAAGGTGACTAAAAGTACCTCCATAATAGCTTTTAGCTCCTTGAGATTATTTTTTTTGCACATTTTTCCTATGTTAAAGGCAATAGCAAAGAAGGCAAAGTCCATATTGACCTTGTCTTTTCCCAAATGCCTAAATCTCTTGTAGACTTTATTATATTTTGTTTGTCCAAAAACAGCTTCAGGTTCTATGCACCTTCGTCCTCGATGCTTGATGCCTTCTTCCGAGGTCAGTAGTTCCCGTGCCTTTTGTTTATAGTGCTGTAGTTGATGGTTTACTTCTATAATTCTGTTCCCTCTTGCCTTAAAACATGAGCCTCTCAACGGACAACCATCACAGCGTTCTGCCTGATAACGTACACTGTAAGTAACGAATCCATTAGAGGTTAGGGAACGCTTCATGCCTATACGCTTCATATGCTGTCCCATAGGGCAGACGTAGAAATCCTGTTCCTTATTATAATAAAGGCTTGCAGGACAGAATGGGTTAGGTGTATAGCGTGGATGCTGCTCTTTATGGAAGTAGTTATACTTCACATAGGCTTCCATATTATGTACGTCCATGAACAGATAGTTCTCCTCGGAGCCATACCCTGAATCGGCTACGACTGTCTTGGCATAACGATGGTAACGTGAGTTGAAGGACTCCAAGAAAGAAGGAAGTGTAAGCGTATCTGTACGGTTAGCATAGAGTGCAAAGTCGATGATAAACTGGTTCTCAGTTGCTATCTGCAGATTATATCCAGGCTTAGTCTGTCCGTTCCGCATAGCATCCTCCTTCATGTGCATAAACGTAGCATCAAGGTCGGTCTTGCTGTAGGAGTTTCTCTCCCCCATAATCTCAAGGTGTTGGTCATACTCTTGGAGTTTATTACGTTTCTTCTCAAGCTCTTTAAGCTGTTTTTTCTTGGTTCTAACAGCCTGCTTCTCTTCTTTTGTCTTAGGCTCAGGGGATGATTCCAAAGACTTGTTCAATTCCTCGGATATCTCATCGAGCAGAGCTGCAGTAAACTCGACACCTTCTGTCTTAGCGGCATTGTCCTGCGCTATGACATCATCAACCTGGAGCAAGAGTGTGCGTATTTGTTCCTGCAACTTGGCGCGGTTCTTTTCCACGGTTCTCTTCCAAACGAAGGTATACTTGTTGGCTTTCGATTCTATTTTTGTGCCGTCAATATATTCAACGTCAAGACTTATCAAACCTTTGGCTGCAAGTACTAATACCACTTGTGTGAAGATATTGTTGATTTCCTTTTTCACACGATTACGAAAACGATTGATGGTAATAAAATCAGGCTGCTCATATCCTGCCAGATAGATGAAATGAATGTCACGCTTGAGAAGCGACTCTATACGACGGCAGGAATAGATATTATTCATATAGGCGTAAAGAATCACCTTGAGCATCATTTGTGGATGATAAGGCTTGCGACCACTGGGCTTATAAAGCTTGTAGACATTATCCAACATAAGATTATCCACCAAGGCGTCTAAAAGACGAACAGGATCATCTTCTGCGATGTCCTTATCGATTCTTTGAGGAAAAAGAATCATTTTCTTGTGTATGTAAGAACGAAAGTGTACCTTTGTCATAATGAGATTTTTTTGTATGCCTAAAGGTACAAAAACTTTAGGAAATAGCAAAGCCCTGGCTTGAGAAAGTCGGGGCTTTGTGCATAAAAAAGAGTGTGTGGCTATTTTGACACACCCTCCTTGGGGAGGCTTTTTATTTGCTGTAATTTGGCGGACAGACGAGGGCGTCTGTCCCTACAGGTTGGCATGTTCTTTAAATAAAGGAACGCCCTCTTCGCATTGAAGAGGGCGTTTCCTTGCAATGAAGAGGGCGTCTCTTCACATTGAAGAAACGCCCTCTTTGAATTAAAGAGACTTTTCCCTAACTAACTCCCGCTAGGCACTCCCCTCCTTGGGAGGGGTGGGGGGAGGTTTTAACATTCGGAGAGGGGCTGGGGATGAGGCTGTTGAGGAGTTGTAAGTGAGGCTCCTTTTTCCCTCTTATTGCAAGTCTTTCAGCATAATTGGGTGGTCAAGATTCTCGATAGTCACATTGTTCGTAGAACATTCAATGCCCTTAGCAGCATCGGTAATCTTCGAACTCGTTGATTTCTCCGAACCATTCATCTTGAAGTAAAGCTCCAATCCTTCCGACTTCGGATCGACGCTTAGCATATTCTGTTTAATCTGATTCTCTGTTCGAGCAACACTCCATACGCGCACCTCACTCATGTATCCATAGAACGGGCGAGTACCCCATGGGAAGTTAGGAATCTTACCAATGTTAAAGCCAACATCGCTGTTTGGATTGAAGCCGGGTATGCTCCAAGCTGATTCTGCCCACTTTGTGCCATTGAGATACATGACTGTCTTGCCCGTAGCTTGGTCGTAAGTCAAGGCGATGTGATACCACTTATTGGTCTGCAAAGCCTCTGGAGCTTCGTAATGCTGCTGTCCTGCAATCTGCAAAATATCCTTTGCAATACCGCCGCCAACATCTCCAATGCGTAGAATCATTATACCTTCAGTACCCATGATTGTATTGTTATTACCAAAGTAATAAGGGTTAATTAAGGCCTCGTAGGTAAATGACTTGAAGTACGTTCCAGTAGGGAATTTAACCGAGATAAAGCTGTCGTAGAATAGAGCAACCTTGCTAATTCTGATTGGTTTAGCTAATAAGATGTACTCAATGTCTTCGCCTTCTATGATGGAAGTAGAGCTTGAATGAACCTTAATAGGGAGCATATAGTTCTTGCCCTCTTCGAGTTGATCAAGGTTATTAAGGCTCAACACCACCTTATCGGCATAGATTTGTCCTGCCTCAATGGTCGATGAAGTCTTGCTTAATGTGGCGTTTTCTGCCTTGTAAGCAATATAATCAGTGCCATACTTGTGATTGTAAGTAGTGACGAGTGAAGGGTCTGCCAATGAGTAAGAAACAGCCGTTGAGGATGATTGCTTATTGGAAATTCGTGCCGTGATGTCAACATCCTGACTCGTACCAGTATCCGGCATGGACACGTGTTGCACGTTATTTTCAAAGTAAACCTTCGCTTTCAAGAGGTCGCTCTCACTATCTTGACAAGCGGCAATAGACAATGCTACAAGGCCTAAGGATAGATATTTTATAATTGAAAACTTCATATTCTCTGTGTTATTTGAAATTTAATAATATGCGACGATAGCCTCTTTTAGTTGCCAGACTTGTACGGAGTGCCATTCTTCTTCCAGTCTTCAAAGACCTTCTGATTGATCTGTATCGCTTGACGCATCCATTTGTAGTTCGGCGTGTTATCGTAGTCATTATCGAAGCGATAGGCTCCGAAGCCACCCTTGTAACCCTTAGTTGGCATACTGGCAGCTTGTCTCAAGAGTACACCACCCGTCTTGAAGGATGACTCAAAGTTGTCAGTTGTGATGATAGACTTCGGATCGATACCATATTGATCATAGTAGGTTGAACGTCCATAAGCCTGATCGATCCAATAGTCAACATAGCCTTCCAAGGCTTGAGTTAAGCTCCAAATATGCCCATCGATACAGATGAGTCGGTGTCCTTTATGGTCTGGATCACTCTTCGGACCGATGTATTTATTCATCTCCTTAACCAAGTAGATGAGGTCCTCGTTACGGCTTAGAGTACCGTCCATATCGAACACTCCACTGCCAATCTCCCAATCGATGTCATATCCGTCCCAGTCGTTTGCAACTAAGGAGTCGCACAATGCCTTTGCAAAACGGCTCAGTGCCTGCTTATGACTATCGCTGTCAACATTACCATCAAAACCCCAGAACTTCCAACGAGCCTGTTTCTTGGCTTCGTTCAAACGATTGGCGTCATTCGCCCAACCCTCTTTCTCGGCTTGTTTCTCTACTGCCGTATAGACAGAATCAGGGGTACGTCCCTTGCCAATGTAGGATAATAGGGTTACTTCCAGCAGCTTTGTGCCCTTAACCTTCTGCACAAACTCCTTGTCAGCCTTTTGTTCTGGGGTAATCTTGAAGCGGTTAGGAGCACCGCTCCACATGGACACGATGTCCATACTATCAGGCATTGAGGTGAGGTAGCCACGGCGATAAGTACCTGCAGGAGACCAGTTGGAATACCAGCCAAAAGCTACTGGTCGACCATAATTAACTGCTTGCTGCTTGTAAGCACGTAGGTCGGCATAATACTTCTCACTCTGCTTGTTGTTCATTGTGTTATAACCACCAATGTGGTCAAACGGCTCATTTTCAACATCAGTCATATTACTGCAAGCACAGAAGATAAAGCCTGCGCAAAGGGTTAGTAATAGACTTGCATATCTTAAGTTCTTCATTATCTTTCGCTTTATTATTAATGATTCTTGTTGTCCCACCATAGTCTTGTGCCAGCTTTATCTTGCCCACCACGAAGCATCTGGCGTGCTTTCTCCAGATTTTCAATGTCCTCCTTTGAGGTTGCCTTATTAGTTGGGAAACGCATACGGCGTATGCCCGTCTGTGTGTCAACCTCACCATTACTGTGGTTAGAGATGGCTGTGTGGAGTTTAGGATAGCCCGTTCTGCGATACTCTGACCATGCTTCTTGACCATTAGGGTAGAGTGCGATCCACTTTTGAATCATAATCTTCTCGAGTTTCTCCTCGTCTGTTCCAGTCCACTCCGTCGTCGCATTCGTAACAGCTGGTGCATCAACATTCACGTTAGGATTGCTCATGTGCAATGAATAAGTTAGTGGGGTGAGTCCAGAACTGATATAGGTGTCAACCTCAGAAGATGGTATGCCGTTCTCTTCGAAAGATGTTTCTATACCTTTCTTATATAGGTCTTCAGCCGTTTGACCTACTGGGAAGCCGTGGAGGGCAGCCTCTGATAAGAGGAAGTAAACCTCTGATGCACGCATCCAATACGTAGGAGTTGCTGTCGTGATAGCTGGTCGGGAGGCACCTTTGAAGGTGTTGTTTGAACTCACATCGTGACCTGTCGGCACCGCAAGATAGTTTCCCATAGCGTCAACAGAGACTGCCTGAGGGAGGGTGCTTGTCGTGAAGTACTTCTCCAAACGTGGGTCTTGGTAACCTCCCAAGTAGGCTAACATGGATGAACCCATTCGACATTCATTATACTGATTGATCAATACATCGAGGTTATTCTGGAATACTAATCCAGCTCCTCTGTCCATCTTTGCCTCGTCAGCCTTAGCCCTCATCACGCCATAAGGATGGTTGATAGCTTGCATAGCATACTTCTTAGAGAGGTCTTGGTCGGCGTAGTAAACACGCATAGCAAGGCGCAACATCAATGAATTAGCATATACGACCCACTTATGGACATCGCCTCCATAAACAGCATCAGCCTTTGGTAACAAGAGAGTTGTACCATTATCAGCGTATCGCGTGAGCACATCTATTGCTGCTGTCAGCTCTTCGAACATAGCTTTATAAACATCCTCTTGACTATCGTAAGGCACAGTGATGAGTCCTTTCCCAGCCTCTTTGTAAGGGATGGGACCGAACATGTCCGTTGCTTTATGCCATGCAGATATCTTCAAGATCTGCGCTAATGCAAATGCTTCAGGGAACTTCGTCTCGGTCTTCCCCTTGAGATCCTGCCATAGAGGAACTACTGTTGAATAAGCCTCTGTATAGGATGATGCAACCCAACCATCACGTAGGAAGTAATTGAGGTTATTAGGTCCTCCCCAGTTATTGTTCTGTCCGAAGTAACCGCTCCAGCAGTCTGCTGCGAGGTTATATGCCGTCTGATAACGATTGACGACATCGGTTCCGTCGGCTTGAGTTCCTACTGGGACAACACACTTCTCCATGGCTGTTATAGGACCACCAATTACTATTCCGTCCATCAGTCCCTCCTCTGGGAGCAGTTCAAACTGATTGGTATTGATCTTCTCAAAGTCGCATGATGCGAACAAAGAAAGCACCAATACACCTGCTATATATTTATATACTTTTGCTTTCATACTATGTTAGAATTAGAATTAAACATGCCTATCAACACGCTTAGAACTTAAATTTTAGGCTGAACCCATAGCTCTTCAAACTTGGTTGCATGAAGTAGTCATTACCTTGACCATACGTTCCTGTTGAGGAAGTAAGCTCAGGATCAAATGGAGCTTTGCAGTAGATCATCCAAGGATTGGTAGCTACGAACGATAGTGTAAGGTCTCTAACAACATTGTTAAACCAGCGTGGATTGAACTTATAGCTCAATGTCAACTCCTGTAATCGGACGTTAGTAGCACTATAGCAGTAGTATCCCGCAAGGTCTGTCTCACCGGTTGCAACGAGCGTATAATACTTCTTTGCATCATAGAGACCTTGGTTAGGTAGCATTACACCACCAGCATCTCGGGCATCAGCTGAAGCCTTCGACACACCGAAACGATCTAACAATGCCTGTGTTGAAGAGGTCACAACGCCACCGAAACGAGCATTGATAAGGAAAGAAAGACCGAAGTTCTTGTACGTGAAAGTGTTGTTCCAGCCCATCGTGAAGTCTGGAGTTGTCTTGCCAAGGTATATTGGGTCGACTGTTTCGAGGTTGATTCCGCCTGACGGACTTACGTTAACAAAGCCCTGATTGTCCTTTGCTAACACCTTACGGGCATAGATGTCATTGATGGAACCACCCACCTTTAGTAGTACACGACCCTTATCCTTCGATACTTCGGGGATATTGATTGGCTTCGGACTTAACGGATGATGATAGTCCTTAACCATCTCTTTTATCTCATTAACGTTCTTTGAGTAGACAAGAGAAGAGTTCCATTGAAGCCCTCCGAAGTTATCGGTGTAGCCCAGAGACATTTCAATTCCTCGGTTCTCAACATTGCCCGCTTGCAAGTAAACTGCTTTATATCCAGAACTCTCCGGGAGCTCTCCGATGAATGTTTGGTTATATGTGTTTGACTTGTACCAAGTGAAGTCAAACGATAGTTTCTGCCAGAAACGTGCAGTCAAACCAAGCTCGTATGACTTCGTACGCTCAGCCTTGTAATCGGTGAAGGGATAGATGTCTGTGGATTTAAGACTTCCACCAACAAGAGGCGTGGTGATGGTTCCCGGGGTCATACCAGAGCGTGATACAGGGGATCCGACTTCGGTATATGAGCCTCGAACCTTCAGATAAGAGATACATGAAGGGAGCTTAACCATTTCGGAGATAATGCCAGATAAGCCCACTGAAGGATAGAAGAATGACTCCTCAGAAGAGTTCACAAGACGTGAATTCCAGTCGTTTCTACCTGTCAAAGTGAGGTAGAGCATACTCTTCCAACCCAATTCGGCACTAGCAAAAGCAGCTACGTTTCTAACGTTCGACTCACCACCTTTCTCACGAACCTTACTATCCGACGGGTCGATGTTATTGAGTGAGAATTTGTTAGGAACTAATACTAAG
Organism: Prevotella veroralis; assembly: GCF_018127765.1. NCBI lineage: Bacteria > Pseudomonadati > Bacteroidota > Bacteroidia > Bacteroidales > Prevotellaceae > Prevotella > Prevotella veroralis. The sequence continues at coordinate 457,761 of NZ_CP072331.1, forward strand.
TTACCTCCATAACCACGTGTTAGCGATCCATAGTCCGAATAGCTGTAACCCAAGTTGGCTGCTATACTGAAGTCACCAAAGTGCTTGTTGATATTAGCTATTGCATCAATGTAAGTCTGATGATCCTTATAATCGTAATAGTCATACGCTCCGTTGGCTTTTGCGAAGTAATCGTAAGAAGACGCATAAATCTTTCTTTCACTTGTCATAAAGGTCTGATCCAAACGCACACGGGCTGCTACACTCAGCCAATCACAGATGTTATAGGTTAGACCAGCATTGAACATGAAGCGATCCTTATCGTCTGGAGCCAAGTTACGATAGGCTGTCCAGTAAGGGTTCTGATTGGCAAATCGACTATCAAGGATAGGCCAGTACTGTGTTGGGAAGTTACGTACATTATTGTAACGCTCGAATGTCTTGATTGCTTCAAACGACTCCCCGCGTGGGAAGAGATAGGCTGCGACGATTGGATTCCAGTACTCGCCCTGTGACACCATGTTATTATCCTTCTGTTTAATATACGATGCACCGAGGTCTAACTGCACCTTTTTATTAAACATGCGAGTGGTATTTCGTACCGTAAAGTTATATCTGTCATAAGTGTTATTCGGTACTATGCCACGTGAGTTAGTGGCTGCTACTGAAGCGAAGGTTTGGTTTATCTCGTTACCTGCATTTATAGTCAGAGCATTGATGAAGTTCGTTCCTGTACGGAAGAAATCCTTCTTTGGATCATACGAACTGGGCTTATCCAGTTTCTCACCCCAGCTCTCATACGAGCCTTGTTTATTGCCATACTTGTTTTGAAACTTAGGCATTAACAAAGGCGAACTGAAGTCGGCAGAAGTAGAGAAGGCTATCTCCACACGCCCTTCCTTACCCTTCTTTGTGGTAATGAGGATCGCTCCGTTAGCAGCGTTACTACCATAGAGTGCGGCAGCAGAAGGACCTGCGAGGACGTTAATACTCTCAATATCTTCAGGGTTGAGGTCGGCTATACCCTCACTACTAACGCGCCCCTCACCCATAATACCACTATCTGTTCCACCGCTAAAGTTGAACAATGGGATACCATCAATCACGTATAACACATTGTTATCGCCCTCGATTGACTTTGCACCACGCATGATGACACGTGTAGCACCACCAACGCCACTGGCACTCTTAGAGATACTTACACCCGCAATCTTACCATTCAAGGAGTTGACGAAATTGGCATCCTTGTTTCGAGTAAGCTCTTCCGAAGCTAACTTCTGAACGTTGTAGCTCAATGCTTTCTCGGCTCTCTTGATACCCAGAGCGGTTACAACTACCTCGTTCATAGCGTTTGCCTCTTCTTTCAGAGTTACATTGAAAGTTTGCTTCCCGTTGACGGCAATCGTCTGAGAAGTATAACCAACGTAAGAGAAGACGAGCTTTGCTGTAGGCTTCGTGTTCAACATAAAGTTACCATCAATATCGGTAACTGTACCCTCGGTCGTACCTTCGACCATAACTGAGGCACCAATCAATGGCTCGCCCGAAGCGTCTACCACCTTTCCAGTCACCTTGTGATTACCACTCTGCTGAACGGCTTGCACAGATGTTTCTTGGCCGATACTCGTACCTGCATTAGCACTCATTGGCATGAAAGCCATCGAGCAGGCAAAAGCAACTGAGAAGTACAGATGCTTCTGCGTAGATTCCTTAAAGTTCTTCATCAGGTTTAGGTTTTTAATTATATGAATGTTTGATTTTATACTTCTAATGGATTCGTAAGGAGTAAATAACAGATTTATCGTCTACTGCAAACCATCCTTTTTACACCTTATTATATATAGGAACTTGTTTTATTTTTTAGGTTCTTACGATTTCTTAGGTTTCATGTGTCTCCCAACAATTCACTCCCAATATTATTGGACGAATGTTTTTGTATTGTTCTTCATCCCATCTTACCAATGAGGATACTATACAATTCCACATTAAAGGCACAACTCCTTATCTATTGCAGCCTATATGAGACAATCCATTTAAGGATAGACTCAATGTACCTTAGCGCATGCAAAAGTAACAATTTATTACTGATAATCGAATAAAACGCCCCTAATAATATAGCAATTAAATGATTTTAACTATTAAAGTTGGATATGTATAGACAATTTGAAAGCACCCAATAAATAAGTTTCAAACTATTATTAAGATTAGATGAAGTCCCCCTATCAATTTAAAATAAATAAAGCTCCACCAAAAGGAAGAGCTTCTGTAGTCGATAGGGGAATCGAACCCCTATGCCAAGATTGAGAATCTTGTATCCTAACCGTTAGATGAATCGACCGGAATAGCAACTTGACTCAAATGTAAGGGATGGTAGTCGATAGGGGAATCGAACCCCTATGCCAAGATTGAGAATCTTGTATCCTAACCGTTAGATGAATCGACCAGGGTTGCATCTAAGCCTGTTGAGTAATGCGGAAGGAGGGGGATTCGAACCCCCGGTACGCTTACGCGCACGGCAGTTTAGCAAACTGCTGGTTTCAGCCACTCACCCATCCTTCCTAAAAAGTATGTTAGCTGAATTACTTAACACCAACTCAAATGCGGGTGCAAAGGTAATGCTTTAATTTGATTTCTCAAAATTTTATCATGTTATTTTTCGTTTCCTTATAAAAAACCTGATATCTCTTTTCTTCTTCCTTACCCTCTTCTCTGATAGTTCCAACTTGTTTCCTTTAATTCGCGATTCATTATTTACAACTCAAAGTTATGATTAGATTTCGGTTACCGAATGGATGAGTTGGCTGGTTCCCAAGTTATTAGTTCTATTGAATGTAGTGCCAAGAGTAGGGACAGACGAGGGAGTCTGTCCGCTAATTTACCCTTTCGTGTCATCCCTTCAGACAACATCTCCTCCTTTAGAGGGACTTGAAGGGGCTCTTGTTGGTTGCATTCCAGTGGACAGACGAGGGCGTCTGTCCCTACTTTGTTACTTATTTTACAGTGGGGTAAATTGTTAGTTTTAAGTTGATGAGAGAATAGGTTGACTGGTTCTCAAGCTGTTATTTCTATTGAATGTAGTGCCACAAGTAGGGACAGACGCCCTCGTCTGTCCGCTAATTTACCCTTTCGTGTCATCCTTTCAGGCAACATTTTCTCCCTCAGAGGAACTTGAAGAGGCTCTTGTTGGTTGCATTCTGGTGGACAGACGAGGGCGTCTGTCCCTACTTTGTTACTTATTTTACAGTGGGGTAAATTGTTAGTTTTAAGTTGATGAGAGAATAGGTTGGCTGGTTCCCAAGTTATTAGTTCTATTGAATGTAGTGCCAAGAGTAGGGACAGACGAGGGAGTCTGTCCGCTAATTTACCCTTTCGTGTCATCCCTTCAGACAACATCTCCTCCCTTAGAGGGACTTGAAGGGGCTCTTGTTGGTTGCATTCCAGTGGACAGACGAGGGCGTCTGTCCCTACTTTGTTACTTATTTTACAGTGGGGTAAATTGTTAGTTTTAAGTTGATGAGAGAATAGGTTGACTGGTTCTCAAGCTGTTATTTCTATTGAATGTAGTGCCACAAGTAGGGACAGACGCCCTCGTCTGTCCGCTAATTTACCCTTTCGTGTCATCCCTTCAGGCAACATTTTCTCCCTCAGAGGAACTTGAAGGGGTTCTTGTTGGTTGCATTCTGGTGGACAGACGAGGGCGTCTGTCCCTACTTTGTTACTTATTTTAAAGTGGAGTAAATTGTTAGTTTTAAGTTGATGAGAGAGTAAGTTGACAGGTTATCAAGCTGTTATTTCTATTGAATGTAGTGCCAAGAGTAGGGACAGACGCCCTCGTCTGTCCGCATATTGTTATGCTTTTCTTCAAAAGTAAGTCATTGAAACAATATGCCTTTGGGGTACCTTTTCTCTTTGCATATCCTCCAGTTCTCCAGTACCTATGTTCTATCAGTTCCGTGTTTACGCTCATCACGCCCCGTGTCTGGCATCAACACAGGAGGAGTGGAGGCTAACTTGAAACGTATTCTTATTCTTTCTGCCTCTGAAGTCTTTCCTGTTAAGCCCTCACTCTCTACGTGAAGAGGGTGGAGTGAAGCCATTTTTGTTTTTACTGTCACTACTGTCATCTTATTGTTGTGTACAAGTGGTTGATAATAAGAGATATAACTCAAATGTTAAAAGTGACAGCAACTAAAATTAAAACTATATTAGTGAACGATCAACTCATTCGCTCGTTAACTTTAAACTAATCACAATTTTGGGTCATGAATTATGACGATCCATCAGATGATATCAACTTTTTTGATACGTTTTTGAGATAAGTTCAAAAGAATAAGAACGTTGTCATACCTCGCTCTGTTCCTTTCTTGTATTAATGAAATGATATGTATTCCTTTTGCTGGAGCATATATTCCTTTTGTCTGGCTTGCTGGGTGAGAGATATAATAATATTTATAAAGATTGACCAAAACGAAGATTCCGTCTTGATTGGTATATGCTAAATATTGTCTGAAATAATTATCTATATTCAAATGTATTGCTTTGAGAGACTTCTCTTTCGGTATCTGATTATTTAAGATAGACTTTATTTCCGCCAAATCATTCTCGGAGAGTTCATAATACTTCCTTCCCTTCCCGTAAAAAGGAGTTCCGTTATTATATGTAGCAGTGGCTATCATCGGAATATCCAAGTTCTCTTTCGGGACTTCTGTCGCACATATCTTTTCGTATAATGCGCTGTCTGCATTTATCTTTTGTACCTTTTTGTGAGTGCATCCTGTGTATATAACAGTAAAGACAACCAATAAAATATAATTCAAGTTATACATTGCTTTCTTTTCTATTTTGCCTTTGTGGAATTGAATTTGTATATAGTAATTCGTTGATAACGATATATGGACATCCATAAAATAAGCAACTTATCATCATTCTCCATTCATTGAATGTTCGTTTCTTTCGCCATGATAGTGTTTGATATAGAGCTTTAAACCGAGTATTGCGAGCAAGCCTAAAGAGAGAATCCCCAATCTGACGTAATTATCTCCAGCTTCATCATAAATGAGCGTGTCATTCCATTTGTTATAATATATAGGTCTTTGTAGCTTCCCTTCATTTATTTCCTTCCTACTTACAGTGATGGTATATTCTTTCCCCAAATAACGTATGATGTTATATGATGTTACGTTTATTGCTCCATTATGTCTGGATACTATTTTATATGTCCTGATGGGACCATTCTTTATGGCTTCTCTCTCATAATAGATGGCAATGATGCTATAAAAGAAATATATAACACATCCCATGGTAATTAGTAAAAGGTATTTACGTGCCTGCTTATATTCTATTTTATTTATCGTCATAATCCTTTGATTGAAATTACTTGTACCTCCTTTTATTTTATCTCTATATTTGAAACGTTGATCTTAATAGATGCTTGCGATCTGTTCTTATATCGAAAGCAAATATACAACTTTATTCGTTGATTTGTTAGCTTGTTCACCCGTCCACTCATTTCTTTTAACAATATCCAAAGATTAACAGTTTCAAAAGAAGTAATAGCAAAACCATTAATGAGACATGCAAGGTATGTATCGCAAAGAACTTATATGTAAAAGTCTTTTTGGGATTCTTATCCTTATAAAAAAGAATAAAGGAAATACTTAGACTAAGTAAAAAGAGGAAGACAACGGATAGTATGGGAATTAAAGTGAATAGAAATCTCTCCATAAATATAGCCCAAGGGTGTTCTTTGAATGCGTGCATACTTGACGAGCCATCTAATGTAAACAATGCAAGGAAGCATGCAAAGGGAAACTCTAAGGCGAGTAATATTACGTTAAGATATTTGTCTTTTCTTTGTAACATATTTGTAAATATCGGTCTTATCTTATGTCTTCTCTTTCAAAGAAATACGCGATTATCTTTAATTAAATCATTATTTACATTTGAAAGTGTTATTCCTCTCAAGTACAAATATACCTTTTTAAAATCAATATGAATAGTATTTTCCAAACAAAATATGATTGTTGTTGGAAATAAAGAAAGCCTTTCTTTGATCTGAAGAAACGCTTTCTTCAGATGGAGAAGAGGCTTCCTTGAATTACACAAGGGCATCGCCTGTCGTGTGTTCTTATGTTCCGCAATAAACTCTGTGTTCCTGTTATGTTCTATTTAATCCGTTTTTTCTGTGATTAAGATGTGTACAGCGGTACATTATTTTTGTCATTTTCGAATGGATGATAGGTAGGGTGGGGCGTATGATGTCGACCTTATGTTCGGTGGAACGACGTTATCTATTCCTTAATTGTAATAAACGGCAAGTGGTTTATGATAGGAGTATTATTGCCAATATACTTAAGTTGGGCTGATAGTTTGTATGTTGGTGGGTTGAAACGTTATCAGACAATGGGTAAACTGGTGCTAGCTATGGAGATGGGATGTCGTGTTTATATATGTTTTCTCTTATCCGAATGATCCTTATAGTGGGTGAGTTGATTTAGATATGATATCTTACCCATTGGTAAAGAGTTTTCCCAAAATTGATAAATATTCCATGTGAATATCTGCATGGGAATCTGAATTCGTTTGTGATAAGGTTAGCGAAGTGTTTAATTCGCTCAAGTCTCTGATCCACTTTATTGCAACTTATCCCTGTTATGGGCTGGGGAGTCGGGCGAAGAACTAAATCAATTTTGCTGTCATAAGTGTCATGCGTTTAATGATGATAAGTAGTTGATGATAAAGATGTTAGCAAAAGTGTTAAAAATGACAGCAACTTAAATCATAAATTAAATAGGTGTTTCTGTAAGAATATTCGTTATTTCCAACCACTCAAGTCCTTTCATTTTAGGGATGGGGTGGGGGAGTACTCTATTATTCATGCTATCGTTTATTACTTTCTTCCCCAATTTATAACTTATTAAGCTGATTCTTCGCTCTTAAAAGCACTTTTCTTGAAAAAAATATCTAATTATTTTGCAGTTAAAGAATTTATTCCTATCTTTGCACTCGCTTTCTATAAGGAAGCAGGTTGACTACAATAGTTACTTTCTGGAGAGATGGTAGAGTGGTCGATTACAACGGTCTTGAAAACCGTCGTACCGAGAGGTACCGGGGGTTCGAATCCCTCTCTCTCCGCAGGAAGTACTCTGGAGAAGACTTCAGAAAACACTTCAAAAAATCAGTAAGTATCGTAGCTTCAATAAGTTACGATACTTTTGTTTTATACTTACATGTTTTTTCAGAGTACGTAAGGAGGGTGCCGAAACGCCCAAAATACTCTCCTACGGTTACAATCTGGTTACAAAAAGATGAGCCGAATAAAAATTGTAACCAAGAGTACGTACAGAGATTGTTTAGAGTACTTATATGTTGCTGTTATTCAAATGATTATGTAGAACTTTGCAGTGGGATATATGGAAGTTCATTCCATCCATTTAGGCGATAAAATTCCTTTCGATGTGGAACAATTTCCCATGAATCCAGCTACAATTAAAAACAGTCAATGTATGAAATCAATTTTCAGAACAGTCTTCTATCTCAGAAGCAACTATGTAAACAAGGAGGGCAAGACCCCTGTGATGTTGAGGATTTACCTTAACAACGAACGGTTGTGCATAGGCTCAGCCGGGGTCGCCGTTGAACAGAACCAATGGGACAGTACGCGAGAACGGGTGAAAGGACGCAATACCGAAGCCCTAAGCATGAACTTGCAGTTGGACAGCATCCAAAACGACCTGCAAACCATCTATCGCAAGTTGGAAATGACGGACGACCTGTGCTTGGAACGCATCAAGTCTGAGTATCTCGGCAGGCAGGACAATGTCTGCACACTCATGCAGCTTTTCGAGAAGCATAATACGGACATACAGGAACAGGTTGGTGTCTCGGTGAGTGTGGCAACATTGCAGAAATACAACGTGTGTAAGAAACACTTTGCGGCCTTCTTGAACGAAAAGTACAAGCGTTGTGACATTCGCCTGTCTGAACTGACATTCACCGTCATTCATGACTTTGACATTTATCTGCGTACAACCGCTGGGCAGAATCCCAATACGGTCACGAAAACGATGAAGACTTTCAAGACCATCACCATACTGGGAAGGAAGATGGGCGCGTTGAACCACGACCCGTTCATAAATCATCATTTCCACTTGGAACCGGTAAACCGTGGCTTCCTCACTGACGAGGAAATCATGAAGATTGCCAACAAGGATTTCGGTATCAACCGCCTGGAACTGGTAAGGGATATTTTCATCTTCTCTTGCTTTACAGGTCTGGCATATATAGACGTGTCCAACCTTACGCCGGACAACATTGTTACGCTTGACGACAAGCAATGGATTATGACCAAACGACAGAAGACAAGCGTGGAAACCAATGTGCTGCTTCTTGACATTCCTAAGCGTATCATCACCAAATATGGGCATAAGACCTATCGGGACGGTAAACTCCTTCCGGTACTTACAAACCAGAAGATTAACGCTTATCTCAAGGAAATTGCCGACCTTTGCGGTATCAAGAAGAGGCTGACCTTCCACCTTGCACGCCACACATTTGCCACAATGTCGCTGAGTAAGGGCGTTCCGATGGAAAGTGTGTCGAAGATGCTGGGGCACACCAACATAAAGACTACACAAATCTATGCTCGCATCACCAACAAGAAGATAGAGCATGATATGGAAGAACTGGCTGGAAAACTCAGTAAGTTCAACACAGCCATGGGCATATAATATATTAATGTATAACCCTAAAATAATAGACGATTATGGAAACAAAGAAAGAACTATCTTACTTCCGATTGAAATTAGAGAATTATCTCAGTGAGCATTTCCCCGAAATGCTGGGTGATAAACCATTCATAACGACAAGAGCCGATGAAGCCCTTACTACCTACTGTGATGCAATGGCACAAGGATTCTCTCACCCAGAGGCAGAGATAATGGCAAGCGAAGTGTTACATCAAGGACTGCACTTCTCAAAGTACGACACGCTTGTATCTGTCTTGGAGAATGAGTTCGAGAAGGAACTGCCCTCCCCACTCCCCGAGAGGCTCTCCCCGATACTTCTGAAGAATAAGGCTGTGCAAAGCGTTTTCTACAAGTATGAACTGACAGATGACTTTGGCGCAACTCCAGAGTATGAGAAACTCTACACCGAACTGACAGGGACAATCGTTTTGCTCATTGAGGTCAATGGTCTGCCAACCGTCAATAGCGAGAACATGACTTGATGTAACACCATCGGGAGCTTTTGTAGTGTCAAGAGCCAAGATAACTATTCTTCCCCACACACCAAGAGTTTGAGCAAACACTTGGCTTTTTTCGAGCATAGCTCTCAACAACTCGTGTGAGGCAGAATATCTTGTTATTGCTTTTGAAACTATTAAAAACTCCGATATGAATACAATCATCATGAATCAAGACGTTCTTAAAAGTGCGATTTCTCGCCGAGACAATAGAAGCGAGCTTCCATTGTCCTCACGGCTTAACGAAATCGTTCACACACCTGCCTTCATCAAGGCAGACGCATCGAACAAAACCGATAATATCAAGCAGCAGCCGACTTCTCCCAAGCAAGTCCGCCACTTCGGTTGGACACGCTTCATCGAACTCACTATCCTGCTTTCTGTCGTTATCGGTGTCATTTGGCTTATCTCAAAGATAGTAACGCCGCAAGTCGTAACTGCCGTCTCTGTCATTGCAGGCCTTCTGATACTACGCTTTATAGTCAGGGTAATTCTAAAAGTGACATTTACGCTGCTGAGCATTCTCTTCTGGCTGGCAATTCTCTGTGCTATCCTGCTTTGCGTGCTTTGAGAAGCACGACGATGTAATCTGTAAACACTTTCATTTATCGTTCATCAGGTGGTTATCTCGCATTTTGAGATAGCCACCTTTTCTATTTTCCACTATGGGCGTTGCACTTTCGCTTCCTTTCCAATGCTCCACAATATGCGAAATGAAGAAGACGGATGCTGTTCCCTTTTTATCCGCAAAGGTAGTACGGGGCTTGTGGCTTTCTCAAGGTCCTAAGCCGCTTGGTTTGTCTGGAAAATCTCCACACCTACGGGTTGTATTTTCCGCCAAAACCTTGTGTAAGCCCGCCCCGCTACCTCTATTTTGCTACAAAAAGGACGAGTTGTTGAGGGCTTGCCCGAAAAATCAGCATACTCCAATCTTTGGACGCATAAAAAAATGTCGCTATGGATAAGCAAAAAATAAATACAACATCTTCGATGAACAGCAAAGGATATAGCTCCTCCTCTCATTACCGCATTAACCCTACTTACTACTTGTGGAGAGTTTCAAGTATTACGTATGTTCCTCCTCGTGACTGAGCAGTCTTTAAAGCCAAGCAATGCTAATAGCCACGCAAACCGATAATTTGCGTGGCTATCTTTTCTTAGTTCTTAAACAGCTATGCGGTTAAAGCAATAAGTCGCAGATTAATTCAAATCCTATTGGGATTAATCGACAGTATCAGTTTCTGGCTTGTCAGACATTTAGGTAAACTAGCAGCAGGATGTTGGGTATGTTTTTTAAGCAATCCCTTTATATATGTGAGTTCCGATGCCTCCTTATGTATCTCTTCAACTGTTCTAAACTCTTCATTATTCGGGAACAACTTTGCTTGCCTTAGCAATGTTTGGATATAGAGTGCCCCATTTTCTGTATCTAAAGCCATCTCACCTATACTACAAGCATACAAACAGATCTGCTGAGGTATAGCCTGCATTATTCGCCGATTATAAGCAATCCTAATCATTTGTAGATTAGGAAGAATACCACCTGAAGAAAATGTTCTTTGACTTTCATTGATAGGTTCATGCCCATCAACAAGACTACGACAACAATCAAAAACAGAAATCTGTCTAGGAGCAATGGAATATAGGTCAGTTTCATCTATTGTTTCTTCCTGCTCGTTTATTTCTAAAATTGTATTTCTATCATAGCCACCATGTCCACTGTATACAACAATTGCGAAATCATATACCTTTGTTTTACGAAGCTCATTGATGTGACTTAAAAGTTCACTCCTTTGGGGATTCATAATCATTTCGATTTCATCATGCTCCCAAGCCCCACCCTTTGGAGATGTTAGAAACTTTTTCCATTCAAATAAATCGGTTTTCACTCCTTCTAAACCATCAGAGTTACCAATTAATAATGCTATTTTTCTCATACTATTTTAAATAAGAATTTATAAATCTTCTAAAATCTTCACTGTAGCCATCAATATTTTCATTCGGGTCTACTGGATATAACCAATTAAACTTGTGCATTCTAATCCAAGTTTTAACATCACAGAAATTCTCAATATTTGTTTTATTCCCATCATAGAATTCATAAAGTTCAGCCAAAAAATTAAACAGCAAGTTACAATATATGTCATATCTCATATATTCTTTAACATTTTTATCTTTCATTTCTACCCACTTGTCTATAAAGGCTTGAGATTCTAATTCAGGATATTGAATAGCAAATTCTAAAAGATGATTTAATTTGCCATTCAGAGAATCTTTTCTTTGTTTTTTATTCAGTTGGTAATTCTGCCATAATGAGATACTAGAAAAACATACACCTAAAATAGCTGTTACAGCTGTTATAATTTCTACACAACAATTATTCTCCATAATTTATAGATTTAATATTATTGCTGCAAAAGTAATCAATTAAATGTAAAATAAAAAAGAAATTCAAACAATTTTTAGAGACACTAATATCTTTGATTGTTTGACTTAGACTAACAAACTACAAGATAAATTTCATTTCAAAAGTATCTTTGCAGAAAGGTTTGCCACTTTCTTCAAAAAGGGTCTACCTTTTTGGCGGAAAAGGTAGACCCTTTTCTGATAATAGGTAGATGGTTTTACTAAAATAGGTGAACCCTTTTGCGAAAAAGGGTTGAGAAGTATCAAAAAAAAGTATGTGTTTTCCTTGGAGACAGTCAAGAATTTTCTTACCTTTGTGATATAAATCTACTAACAAGTTGAGGAGGATAAAGCCCCAGCCTCCAAAGGCTTAACAATCAGGGGCAACACTAATTACTATGGCGAACAGACCTATTGCCTATACGCTAAAGGAGCGTAAAGGAACAGTTGGAAATTTGAAAGGGAAAATCGTTGTGCAGGCTCATCCTACAGGACGAAAGAGAGTTGATCATCGTAGTTTCTGTGATGAAGTGGCACACGCTACAACGTTCACAGGTGCAGAAGTCGAGGCTGTTCTCAGACTTGCAGCTGAGATAGCAAAGAAGCACGTTGAGAACGGAGACATTGTAGACTTCGGAGACATCGGGACACTTACACCTTCTTTCCAGAGTAAATTGGTTGAGAAGGGAAAAACGGAGTTCAACCCAAAGGTTCATATCACGAAACCTGTGGTACACCTCACCCCTTCAAAGAAGTATTTTACACTTACTGGCGTGAGCTACGAACGTGTTTCAGCACCTGACAAGAAGTCTGGTGAGGAACATCCCAATCCAGGACCTCAGCCAGAACCGCATCCATAAAATAAGATGTATGTGTGATTGCTAACTATAAAATTGATGCGTGGAGACGATGTACTCCACGCATCAATTTTATTTAGTAGTATGACTACTATTTTACAAATCCATTCTTATAAAAGTCATACCAAGCTGCAATCTTTTCCGAGGTATTGGCTTTCAGAAGTAAGAGCATTTCACGAGTGAACTCCAAGTGACCAGTAATATTTGCTGTAACGATGTTTTTATCACTTACAGCCTGTGCGTTCACATATCCTGTTTCGTTCGTGTATCTTTCACCACCCCATTGTTTAAGTTGGTCGAGACCATTACCCGTATGTTTTACGTTGTTCAAGAAGCCATGAGCACACAGAAACGATGCTCCGTTGCATATCGCTCCTACTATTTTACCCTTATCCAATGCTTCTTGTACCAATGGCTCAACAAGTTCTGCTTCAGGAGAATTCCATTGATTGCCACCGATAAGCACTAAGGCTGCATACTCTTTGGGCATGTTCTCAAAAGAATAGTCGGGCAATGTTTTGAATCCACCAATGGAACAGACTGCATCTAATGTCGGAGCAACTGTATGCACTCTGTACTTGATTTCACTACCTGGTATTACGCCAACATGAAGGGCTGTAGAGAGAAAAGCACCTTCCCAATCTGTGTACTCATTCAATAAGACGAAGAGTACCTTTTTTGTTTCTTTATTCATTGCTTATCCTATTTAATCGTAATACAAAGTTACAATTTTTCAGCAAAATAGAAACAACATCATAGGAATAATTCTTGGTTTAATATAGTCAGATGATAAAGAACAACGCAAACTCAACCTTTCGGCATTTGACTAACCCATTCAAAACTTTACCCTTATATCGGCAAAACGAAACATACTCCCAATAGAAGTTTCTATCTCCAGCCTCTATCTTTCGCAGTAGCTTACTCTTTGGGTGCTTACCATATCCAAGCAATCGCCCTACACCCACATTGTAGGCAAGCAAGGTCAGCAGCAGGGCATCCTTACCATACCCTTTGAAGTGTTCAAAGCATTTCCAAAGGTCGGCACGGAGCAGGGAGTCTGCCTGCCGTTCCGTCATATCCGCCGTAAAACGCTCTTCTGGTTGCAACTGATGCCCATACCCAACATACGGATAATTCTTCCAGCCGTGCATGCCTTCAAAGTATTTCACAACGACTACCGCACGCTCAAAAGGTGGCAAGTCTGCCAGCCGTACCCTCCGCTGAGCAAGGGTCGGCTGACAGAACAGGCAGAATACACAAAGTAAAATGAAAGAATTTATCGTTCGCATCAATTATGGTCTTAGTGGCGAGAAGATGCAGGCTTCTTGCCCTCTTCTCGCTTGTTGTTAAAACTAAAGTTTAGCTGCTGAACCCTGCCGAAACTATCCTCCACATACACGTCAATCGTCTGACGGTCGGTGGAGAGCGAGGTGTAGTATAAGCGGAACACTTCCTTTGTCAGCGGATAGCGGTCATTCGGCTTGAAGACCGTACCGTTGTCATTTTTTAGCAAGCCTTTGCCGTCAGACTGGAAATAACGTATCGTATAGCGAGTGTCAGCAAACTCACCGCCCCGCTTCAGCGTACAGCGTATCTCAGCCGTCTGCCCCCTTATGATGTCCTTCTGAACCGGCATTGTTTCCACCGTAAACGGATAAGACTGCTGAATATCCAAATCCCTATCACAAGCAGATAGGCAAAACACGGCAAGGGTCAGCACACCCATTACCCAAATCGTATTCAATATCTTCTTCATCTTTTCTTCTACTTAAAAGTTAAACCTTAGTCCTGCTGAAACAGCAGGACGAAAACGATGCACGTCCGATCCAAAGAGGAAGCGTCCCTGCGCCTTTACAAGAAAGAGAACTCTGTCCGTTAGGAACACTTCCACCGAGCCATGCACGGCACCGCCATAGACAAAGCGAGAGCGGTCGAGCAGTGTTGCCCCATCGGGCAGCAGCTTTTTATCCTCGTTCAGCTGCTCATAGCCACCCAGGGCGGATATACCACCATAGAAAAACACATTCTTGCCATTGTCGGAGAGTATCGGGTGCATGTAGCCCACCTGTAAGAGCGCATCCTTGAGTTTTACGTTATAACTTCTGTACGGCATATTCTGCTGTTCATACTCTGCCATAACAAAGGTATAATTCTCACGACTCAAATATCGGGTGAGTGATGCTCCCATACCGAAATTGTCAGCTGCAAGGAACTTTTCACCCTTAATAAGTGGAACACTCCCCACGACTTCTATTCCCCTTTGCTTGGGGATCAGTCGCTGTGCCTGCGTTGGCAGACTGAAAGCCATTGCCACCGCTGCACAAACCGATAAAATGATTTTCTTCTTCATAATGTCTACCATTTCAGTTTGAGGTTATCAATCTTCTTTGCCAGTTGCAGGTCTTCTGCCGTTACATGGAAGGTCAGCGTGCGACCGCCATTTCTCTCATAAAGCGTCACTTCAAGCTGCTTGTCCTCTGCAAGAGAAAACTGCTCGAGCGCAAACACAGCGTGTTCACTACCCATGCCACGCACCTGCATCACCTGATGATAGGCACGAAGTGGCTGCAATACCTGCTCCTGAATGGCAGTGCGCTTTGCCATCTTCTTATCTACCACCTTGAATGTGATGAAGTCCACCGAATATGGCATATTCGTGCCGTTTTCCATACGAGTGTGGAAATACAGCAAGCCGTTATGGGCATACAAGCCACGAAGCAGGAACTTCATGCCGAACTGCTGTGCACCGATATGCTTAATGCAGCGTCTGTCATTCTGATAGATGGTCTGCATCATCAGCTTTACTAATACGGGCGACTCATTACCGAGTTCCTTGAAGTAAATGTCAGAGCGATTGCTTGGCAGGCGTCCGTCCGTTGGTGACAAGAAGTCTTTCATCTCAATGCTGAGCTTCTCCGGCTCATCGGCATACTTTATATTAAAAGCGTAAAATGAGCCGTCCTCACAGATGACACTCATATTGGTTTCCGTTTCAAAGTCCTTCACCGAAGCCTTTACACGTAGTACGTTCTCTGCATCCTCCGCCTTACCTGCAATGATGTTCTGCGAACCTAAGTCTACATAGCGGATGGCAGAAGGGAAGATAAGATGCACGGTCTTGTCAAAGGTGACGTCAAGACCATACGGAAGAACGACACGCCCCGTTGGTATGGAACGGCTCATACCTTGAAAGAGCTCTCCCGAAGTAAGCGGACGACTCGGTGTCAGACCATCATTGTTTTCCTGTGCTGTGGCTGTTGCTCCCACCATGGCAAGCATAGCCATTGATAAAATAATTTTCTTCATTGTTCCTTTTTTATTTGATGTTATTTTTTACTTATCATTTTCGATTGTTTTATTTGGACTGAACCAAGAAAAGGCGGTAGCCACCTTTGAGCGTTACCTTGATGGTGCGCAGTTTCTTCTGAAGCAGCTGACTTGCACCCTGCATCACCCCACGGGCAGCCTCGGAGATAATCTGGTCCTTAGCAGAGGAAGCGAAGGTAAAGGAGGTTCCCATTGAACCACCGATGTTCGCCCCGACTTCCTTAAGAGCATTGATGTCCTCCGAACCTGGTATATACACGCTCTCTTGTCCGTCTGTGTCGTATGCCGAGAGTTTGACGGCTATGATATGGCCGTCCACCTCAATGCTTTTGATAAGCAGGTGCATACGGTTGCCCTCAATCTTAGCGACGGCTATGAGTCGGCTCTGTCGTGGAATACGCAAGCCCTGCACTTTGGCACTTTCAAGCAGACGGAGCACGACATTGTCGCCCTCTTTGAGCATCGTTGTCCTGTCCACCACCACTTTGAGTGTATTGCGCATCGTGGGTGCAGCCGCACTTGCGAGCGAATGGAAGCCCAAGTTGCGTGCTTTCGTGCCATACTCCTTGATGAAGTCAGCATCGCTCATCGGCTGCCCCAGTGAGGATACTGCCTGTTTGCGTTCCGCCAAGATTTCCATTGCAGGCAAGTCGGCCGAACCTCCGCTTATATTACTGCCCATACTCTGACCTTTGTTCGTTGACGTTTGCCCTTTACCCTCGGTAAAGTCATTACCCAAAGATGGTGCAGCGGCAGAAGCCTTGGGTAAATACTTCGCTGCCATCTGATAGCTCTTTTCCATCAAGGCAAGCTGCCGTTTCTCTTCATTGTCCTCCCTACTGTCTTTGACAGAGAGTTCCTTCTTGAGGTTATCTATCTCCGAGCGCAAGGCTTCACGCTCCTGCTCGTGTGGGTCGGGAGCGTAAAAAGAGTTCAAGAGCCGATTATTCTCCTCATAGCGATGCATGGAGCTTTCTATCTTTGCCGTAGAAGCAGCGGTCTCTGCACGCTGCGCCTCTGATGGAGCGGTGTTTTCAGAAAATATTTTTCAAGAAATGTTAGAAAATATTATTTTGTTTTTTTGTAGATTATAAAGAAAAATCATTACCTTTGCGCTCGTTACTAACCTCCTTAAATTTATAGGATATGATAAAATATGTAATTCAAGCGAAGAAAAATCCGCTGAAGAAAAACGAGATTAAGTATTATCCGCAAATGGCGCCAACCACACCGATGTCGCTTGCGCAGATAGTAAAGCGTGTGGAAAAACGTTCGACCGTTTCAAGTGCTGACGTTAAAGCCGTTTTAGATGCTTTGCAATACGAGGTTATGGAGGTATTAGAAAATGGTAATACAGTCCGACTTGGTGATTTAGGTTCGTTCCGCCTCACAATGAAATCGCAAGGTGCTCCGACTGCAGCCGAGGCAAAGAAGAAAGGCGCACAACTTATCAAGCAGGTTAATGTACAATTTACGAAGAGTACAACCATGCGCGACACCCTTGATGCCCGTCTTCTTGAATTTGTACCACAGGAGGATATCGTGAATGCCACAGATGGAAAGAAGCCTAAACCTGAAGAACATTCTGATCCAGATATAGACGAAAATTTTCATCCTTAAGTAGCTAAAATCGTTGGTTTAGTAACCCATGTAGATGTGCAGAACACTTTACTTCTGCACATCTTTTAATAGCTTTTTTACTCAAAAATCAATTTTCGTAACTGCTTTATTAGGCGTAATGGACATTTGGTAGGCTGAAACCTCTCGGAATTCTTTTATTTACTACCTTTGCAGCATTTGAAAACCTATGAATAAAAAAACTGTATCTTCTGTAATAGCTCAAATGTTAAAAAGAATGGGCATCGACGTTCTGTTCAGATGTATTCCTGCAAGGATTGTGGTAGACAATTTCAAGGTGGTCTGCGTATAAATAATATTTCTCTATGTAATGACTATCTGACGGCAAATCGAACGATATCTGATCTATCCACTCTTTATAAATGTTCAGAGCGAACCATACGACGTAGGTTGAGCTTAGTGGTAGATAGCTTTACTGCTACTTACCCCAAATCTGCAGTAATAATATTGGATACAACATACTTTTCCAGGACATTTGGTGTGATGCTTTTTCAGGATGCTTCATCAGGCAAAATACTCTATCGCAAGTTTGTCAAAAACGAAACTAACAGAGATTATCTTGATGGACTTTGGTATATTGCGGAACGTGGAACTATGATAAAAGCAGTGGTGTGTGATGGGCATATAGGACTTTTACAAGCTATAAGTTTCTGTCCCGTACAAATGTGTCAATTTCACCAATTTCAGATAGTTAGAAGACTCCTTACTAACAACCCACATTTGCCTGCAGGCGTTGAACTATTGGCATTAATGAGAAGGATGTTCTATATGAAAAAAGAAGAGTTTATAACCGCTTTTGATAAATGGTGTGATAAATGGAAAGAGTTCCTAAATGAACGAACTCTCCTAATCTCGGGTAAGACAACTTATACACACAGAAGACTGAGAACGGCAAGACGTTCTATTAAGACACATCTGCCATGGCTCTATACGCGCGAGCAGCATCCAGATATACAAATACCTAATACAACAAACCTGTTGGAAGGATTTAACTCACAACTTAAAAGAGCACTGCATAATCATAATGGATTGAATGAAGCTAACAAGAAGATGTTTATAGATGGATTCATAAATACAAAAAAGTAGGCTGGAATAACCAGCCTACCAAATGTCCATTACTAAAACCCGAGAGGTTTCAGCCTACCAAATGTCCATTACGCCTAAAGTTATCTTCTATGACAACTGGGAATTTTTCACTTTGATATAATTGTGACTGTACGATAACTTTATGTATGGGTTTCTGAGATCGTTCTCCATAAACAGAAGGTAAAAGAAATTGATAAAATAGTGAATCCTTAATAGCTTGAAGGGAGTCACTAAAATCTTTGTCTGCTCCTTCTATTATTGATTTGACACTGTTATCTGTTAATTTTTTTAACTCTCCTTCACGTAGATTCATCCAGCGCGTGAATATTTCTGGCTGATTCAACACTTCTATGGGAATTCCGCTGGAATTAAGTCTAAGTTGTATATCGGTGAATGGAACATTAAAAAGATTCATAAAGTCAATAAACTTTTTAAAGATTCCTTTGTATTCAAGTAATCTATGGTTTCCCATTTTAATGTGCATAATAGCCCCTTCATCTATTTTATTAAAAGAGACAATATTAAAGTCAAATTCTGTCTTTGTCACATTTAAAATCATTCCATTCATATTTATCTCATTATATTGGGTAATTTTATATAATAAGGGAAATTTTAACACTTGGGTATATAGAGACAGTCCTTCTGTAAAAATGTTTTGTGATGTATCATCCATATCTTTAATTCAGTTTAATTTTGCCCTTGTCTATTGTCGTCGGACCACCTGTAATTGAGTTAGTCCCCGATATCGTATTGTTTTTTCCTTCAATACTATTTGTTGTTCCCTTTATGCTTATTGTAGTACCATTAAGATTAATATTAGGGCTTTTTATATTAACACTATTATTATCCATAACGATAGAAGAACTTCCAACCATAAAGGTAATAATAGAATCAGCAGATAAAAAAACGTTACCATTTTTTTTAAGTATGAGTTCACTATTAGTATCCCCTACTGAAAGACCTATTTTTGATTGAGCATCTATGCAAGCATTTCCTGCACCATCAAAGTTCATGTTTACGGTGCCCTTGTCGTGCAATGTGACGCTACCTGCAGAGTCGTCAAGCTTGAGGGAACTGCCGGTGCGACTGGTAAGGCTCTTGCAGTTGTTGCCTTGACCACCGCCACCACCTGTTGTTCCATTAAACAGGCTACCCATAACGTAGGGGCGGGCAGGGTCACCATGACGGAAGCCGAGGAGGACTTGATCGCCTACCTCTGGGATAAATACAAAACCACGGTTGCTCTTTACGTCCTTACTGCTACCACCATCTGGTGTCATCACACGCACCCAACCTGTCTGCATGCCATCCGTCTGCCAATTCATACGTACACGCACACGGCCCTTACCCTCTGGGTCAGCATTGCTGAGCACGGTTGCCATCTGTGTTTCAGCTAATGGCATACGCACCTTTGGACTTGGTAGTGCCTTTATCGTTGCAGGGATAGCCTTGAAACGGTTCTTGTAGTAGCTTCCTTGGCTTACCTCATGCGTAATCTCGATGATGATAAAGTTACCCAAACTCTCTTTTGATATGTTTCCTACACGCTCTAAGAACGAGCTGTAGAGACTTACGACAGAACCGACACGCAGGGTTGGTACCTGACTCTCAGCCGTAATATAATGTGTCTCGGCTGTCTCAGCTGCCTGCTTACGCCCCATGTAATTAATAAGTTCTGATTCATCGCTGATACGTGGCAGTGCATGCTGTCGTGCGGTTTTTGAGAACATACCTAATGGTGCACGGAAAGCATCGCCCGAAAGTTTGTCATGACCATAGGCCAAGTCTGGCGTCATACGCTGCATCTCACGGTCTGCCCCTGAATGATAAGAGAACACCTGCTCAGAGCGTGCAAGGGTCTGTAAACCAATGTCGAGTGAAGACAGCGTCGTTCCATATTCCAATATTATAGGGTCAGCCAATTTTCTTGGTTTACCAAAGATGAGTTTTGTTCCATCGAAATACATCTACTCTTGATACTGATGTGCAAGACGGCGGATAAAGTCGAAGTCAGACTCTTCGTATTGGCAGATATAGTCTTTGTTTTCCTTGAATGCCGGATTTAACTCCAACTGCACCTTAGCTTCTGCGCATAGTTTCTTAACCACATCCCCAATCGTTGTATCATTCCATGAGAAGCAGCTGTGTGCCGTTTCCATTCTGTAAGTAGCAGAGTAGCCAGAAACGATAATACATCCAAAGTCACTTCCTTCTCTGTGTAACTGTACATTTGTCACCACACCAACAAAGATAGGCTTGTTAGCCGCTTTGACCACGATACTCTCCCCGAGCCAGTTCTTGCTGCTGTTGATATTATGTACATATCTATTGCTACCTGTTTCCAACTCAACAGACATTTGGAATCGGTGGTGTTTACCTATGTTTTGTTCGATTTGTAGAGAAATAAAAGAAGAAAGAGACTTCTTTCCTACGCTGATGGTAATGGGGTTGAAAGGAATTGACATGGGTTGTTTGTTTTGAGATAAAATTAAGCTGAATCGGTTATTAGAGCCTAAACATATTTTTTTTATTATCGAGCAGATTGTTTGGCTTTTGGGCGCAGTCGTAGCGGGCTACGTCAAGTAACAAAGACAAGCAAGATGCTCGATAATAAAATATGTTAGGAAACAATAGCATCTAAGAGTTATACATATTGTGTTCTAATGACCGATTGAGTTTTATTCGCTTTCAACAAAAGTGTTACTTCCAGTATCAACGAATGATATTCTTCCTCCTTTAGCACACATACAGAATGACTGCTCCGTCAATTTTTTCATTCCATTGATGCAGTCTTTCTGTGTTGTATGCTGCCAGCCTTGTGGCTGAGGAATACAAGGAGGATTCGGAGAACTACACTTACAAAGTCCAAATGATGGAATATTCTTAAGCCCTTGGTTGTCTGTTTCCGTTCCAATAAACTTACTGGAGATGCTTACGAAAGATTGACTATCAACAATTAATGCACTATCTATATCGCCTAATGTGCATGACATCAAAGCTCCGTCAGTTACTATTTTTGACATTGTTTATAGAATCTATTATTGATGGGGTGACGTTGATGAGGATTTCTTAAAATCGTGATACATTTCCTCTATGCTTTTCTTATTAGCAGGAGAATCTTCATCCCGACTTATTTCAACATTCTTCTGGATATATAATGTTTCTCCAGTAATCCCATTAATAAGATAAATGTCATTCCTATTATCTTTCCGACGAGCAGAGATTATATAAACAGGTCTTTTAATGTACTTTTGTTCTTCATAACGTCTCATACTAAACACTTGTTTCATATCCATGAGATTAATGCCATACTGATGTAACATCTTATTTTTTAATGCATCTATGTTAAACTTATAGGGCAAATCATAATCCATACATTTTATTTCATTTCCATGACCATCAAATTGATAGCCTTTTCCTACAGGCATTTTGTGAAAATATGCACAATACGCAGTTATATACCCTTCTGTATTATATATATATATACTCGTATGGAGAGTCTCTATATGTATGAGATTCTCGAAAACCTGAAAATGAGTTATCAACATATTCATCATCCAACTCTATAAGTTCACCTGGCTGCCCTTCTTTGTATATATGATAAGCAGTAGGATTATTGCTTACTAACTTCTTATATTCTTCAATATCAAATCTTTTATATCTTAACATATTCTTGTCAATTTTATTATTCTTCTCTATATTATGTTGTCCAACACAAGTTATCGTAAATAACAATAACAATAAACTTACAGATAATTTACTCATTATTAGATATTTCCTTTTACGAATTCCCATTGCCATTTCCATGTTGAAATCATATTATTAGTATTATAACTCATTACGTTGTCTGTTTCATTTTTCACATAAATGTACTTTCTGCTCTTTTCTGATATTGGGCTATCATTTCTATGTGTATGAGATAGCCCCAACCCATGTAGCGCCTCATGCGGAAGTGTAGAATAATCTGCAGTATTTCTATTCTTAAAAAGTATAATATTCTTGAGAAATTTTAAAAGGATATATTTGTTAATTTTCAATTTCCAAACAGCATCCGTATAACCTAATATTTTACTTTGCTCTGTTCCACCATAATGGTCTACAGCAAAGACTGTGAAACTATTTTGATAAGCATGGTTATCAGAAACTTTTAAGAATTCACGCCGTAAATACTTAACTAAATTCTCACTTCCATAAGGGTCATATTTCAACAAAAAGTTTCCATCTTTTGATATATATCTACCTTTCTTTTGGATAGATTCAACTTTAAAGTTACTATCAGAGGTTAAATCTAATTCTATCTTCATTTTTTTACCACTATTAGGATTAATAATATCTTTCCCATCTGGTCCCTTTTTCACGCGTAGAATATCACATTCTATAAGTGATTGATGCATAATTTTATGCAATAAGATTATCTCATTTTCATCAAATTTTCCTACTCTTGGAATTATATCTGTTGATAAAGGTTTTGTCTTTACCTGTACTAA
The DNA here is from genome assembly GCF_018127765.1 of Prevotella veroralis. Lineage (NCBI taxonomy): Bacteria > Pseudomonadati > Bacteroidota > Bacteroidia > Bacteroidales > Prevotellaceae > Prevotella > Prevotella veroralis. The sequence continues at coordinate 480,785 of NZ_CP072331.1, forward strand.
AACAATATTTTGTCTTTTCCTTTCTTCCTTTCCATTTGGCAACACCCTTATTTTTCCTGCCAGTGTCCTCATAGACTCACGTTCTGCTACTGTTTTTCCTGCAGCTTCTTTCGGATAGGCATAAACAAATATTTCTCCTTCACTGGCTTTGATTATTTCTTTTTTACAAGTAATCTTAACAGTCTTGTCATTGGATTGAACCTTTCCTTTGGGTGTTTTATTCTTATCGGATAACTTTGTGTTATCCAAATCAAAGATGTCTTTATTATACTTAAATTCCAAACTGTCAACCTCATCTACTGCAATATCAACTAACACACGTAACTTTGCCTCGTATTTAGGCTTTGCATACTCCTCTACATCTTTAAGTGAATCAACGTAAGGCTTGGGATAAAGGGTTAGATAAGGAACAAAATATTCTTTTGCTCGTTCCTTATTTTCAGCTATATTGGGCATATTAACAACGATTGTTTCGTATTCTTTCTTTAGTTTCTTATATGCTTCATCCTTTGTTAAATCTGTTTCACCATCATTATAGCCACCTTCTATTATTTTATCATATGGTTCTTCACCCAAATAATGTTCCTCTTTCTCTAAGCCATTGTCATCAACTCTAAGCCAGTCGAATCCAAAGCTACCATCATACATTTGGGTTGTTCGAAAATCAACCATAGCTATTGTAATTGACGCATGCTCTTCTGTCTCTGCTTTATCAGCCTTAGGTAATAATGACAAAGCTCCATCACTTTTCATTTCAAGCGTCCCACGGCTATTTGCAAGAAATTCTTTTTCAGAATGCAGAAACATCTTCTTTGTACCGATGGCAGTTATATCTTCAGACTGGATTTTCATCTCTTCTCTGGAACTCCACAATGAAGTTCCACTGAACATTTGATGGGAGAAAGCTACAGTACTACGCATGTAACTTGCTATGCTATTAATAATTTTTCCAACGTTTATCATCCAATTAGCGCCAACATTAGTTATAAGGTTGCCACCAGAACTTATATTGATATTATTACTTGCAGTAATATCAATGTTTGTTGCATTTAGTTGTATGTTATTTGGAGCATTGACTACCATGCTACCTTTACCATCCATGTCAACGACATTGCCACTGGCATCCTGAATGTGCAATGACTTACCATTATCATCAAGTCTAATATGGATACCACTTCGCGTGGTTATACTCTTTATAGCATTACTATTACCGCCACCGTTACCTGTAACTCCATTAAATAGACTACCTAAAATATATGGTCTTGCTGGGTCACCATGACGGAAGCCGAGGAGGACTTGGTCGCCTACCTCTGGGATAAACACAAAACCGCGGTTGCTCTTTACGTCACTACTACTACCGCCATCCGGTGTCATCACACGCACCCAACCTGTCTGCATGCCATCCGTCTGCCAATTCATACGTACACGCACACGGCCCTTACCCTCTGGGTCAGCATTGCTGAGCACGGTTGCCATCTGTGTTTCAGCTAATGGCATACGCACCTTTGGACTTGGTAGTACCTTTATCGTTGCAGGGATAGCCTTGAAGCGGTTTTTGTAGTAGCTTCCTTGGCTTACCTCATGCGTAATCTCGATGATGATAAAGTTACCCAAACTCTCTTTTGATATGTTTCCTACACGCTCTAAGAACGAGCTGTAGAGACTTACGACAGAACCGACACGCAGGGTTGGTACCTGACTCTCAGCCGTAATATAATGTGTCTCGGCTGTCTCAGCTGCCTGCTTACGCCCCATGTAATTAATAAGTTCTGATTCATCGCTGATACGTGGCAGCGCATGCTGTCGTGCGGGTTTTGAGAACATCCCTAATGATGCACGGAAAGCATCGCCCGAAAGTTTATCATGACCATAAGCCAAGTCGGGTGTCATACGCTGCATCTCACGGTCAGCACCAGAGTGATAAGAGAACACCTGTTCTGAGCGTGCGAGGGTCTGTAAACCAATGTCGAGTGAAGACAGCGTCGTTCCATATTCCAATATTATAGGGTCAGCCAATTTCCTTGGTTTACCAAAGATCAGCTTTGATCCATCGTAATACATCCACTCTTGATACTGACGTGCAAGAAGACGGATAAAGTTGAAGTCCGACTCTTCGTACTGGCAGATATAGTCTTTGCTTTCCTTAATAGTCATCATAAAAAACCAAACGATCAGTTCTAATTCTTTCTGTTGAGTTCATTAGGACACTAATTCTCATACCGCCAGCTCTATAAGTAACATCCTTTGCTCCTTCTGGAATATGCAATGTAACATACTCCGACTCGTCAATATACTGCTGTGCATACTTTTCCCCATTATTCCGTGTGCATGTGTAAATCAGATTACCAATTGCCAACAACATTGCAACAAGTCCAACACCTGTAAACCAACCCATACTGCTCTTCCTCATAACGTATTACCGTTGTATTGATAGCCCATCAAATTATTCCTTTTTAAACCGCTCCTTGAACTCTTCCTTACTCATCATATAGGTGAGATATAGTTCTACAGCTCTCTTGTAATAGGCAGGTCTGCTGAACGCATATTCGTATTCCTTGTCATCATAAGCTTCTCTGAATTCTTGTAAATCATAGTCAAAGTCTAACACAGGGACTGGGTTGTCTTTAGAACCGTATCGAGGAGAGTTTAGTTCGTACTTGTTTATACGGGCTTTGATGGTCTTACGGTAACGTATATCATTTACAACTATCATACCTTGCCTAACTGTCTCCCGACTCTCTGGCTCAATGACGAAAATACAGAAGTGTTTCTTATAATAGTTATCATAAAAAGCCAGACTATCAGTTCTAATCCTTTCTGTTGAGTTCATTAGAACACCTGTCATTATACTCCCTGCTCTATAAGTAACATCCTGTATTCCTTCAGGATAATGCAATGTAACATACTCCGACTCGTCAATATACTGCTGTGCGTATTTCTCGCCATCATTGCGTGTACAAGTATAAATCAGATTTCCAATTGCCAACAACATTGCAACAAGTCCGACACCTGTAAACCAGCCTATATTGCTCTTTCTCATAACATATTACCGTTGTGTTGATAGCTCATCAAACTATTCCTTTTTAAACCGCTCCTTGAACTCTTCCTTACTCATCATATAGGTGAGATATAGTTCTACAGCTCTCTTGTAATAGGCAGGTCTACTGAATGCATACTCGTAGTATTTACTATTCTTATCGTTCTGGAAATGTGCTATCTCATAATCAAAGTCTAACACAGGGACTGGCTTGGCTTTAGAACCATATTGAGGAGAGTTTAGTTCGTACTTGTTTATCCGAGCTTTGATAGTCTTACGGTAACTTATATCATCCTCTACACACATACCTTGCCTAACAGTCTCCCGACGCTCTGGCTCAATAACAAATACACAGAAGTATTTCTTATAAGTGCTATTATAAAAAAGAATACTATCAGTTCTAATCCTTTTTGTTGAGTTCATTAGGACACCAATTCTCATACCGCCCGCTCTATAAGTAACATCCTTTATCCCTTCTGGAATATGCAATTTAACATACTCCGACTCGTCAATATACTGCTGTGCATACTTTTCCCCGTCATTCCGTGTGCATGTGTAAATCAGATTACCAATTGCTAACAACATTGCAACAAGTCCAACACCTGTAAACCAGCCTATACCACTCTTTCTCATAACGTATTACCGTTGTATTGATAGCCCCTTCAAATTACTCCTTTTCAAACCGTTCCTTGAACTCTTCCTTACTCATCATATAGGTGAGATATAGTTCTACTGCTCTCTTGTAATAGGCAGGTCTGTTGAACGCATATTCGTATTCCTTGTCATCATAAGCATCTCTGAATTCTTGTAAATCATAGTCATAGTCTAACACAGGGACAGGATTGTCTTTAGAACCGTATCGAGGAGAGTTTAGTTCGTACTTGTTTATACGAGCTTTGATGGTCTTACGATAACGTATATCATTTACAACTATCTCGCCTTGCCCACCTGTCCCCCGATGTTCTGGCTCGATGACGAAAACACAGAAGTATTTTTTATAATAGTTATCATAAAAAGCCAAACGATCAGTTCTAATTCTTTCAGTTGAGTTCATAAGGATTCCAATTCTCATACCGCCCGCTCTATAAGTAACATCCTTTATCCTTTCTGGAATATGCAATGTAACATACTCTGACTCGTCAATATACTGCTGTGCATACTTTTCCCCGTCATTCCGTGTACATGTGTAAATCAGATTACCAATTGCCAACAACATTGCAACAAGACCGACACCTGTAAACCAACCCATATTAATCTTTTTCATATATACTATCACCTTATTGATACAACATTGATAGAATTTAATGCATCATCCGTATTTGATGTATCATTCTTATCTTTAGCATTATATCTATAATCTGCAATATTATCATCAGCCACAATTCCAATTCCAACATTTACCGCAGCCCCTCCAAGTCCAGCAGCAAATCCCTTTAATTGACTTGGGTTTATCTGCTTAAAGTGTATCGCAGTTCGTATTGCTCCTTCGAATTGGGTTCCTATATTTTCAACTAACACTCCATATCCATATTGGACATATCCACCTGCAGTCTTGGCACCTGTCATTATTAATGAAACCGTACTCTTAACTTCTTTGGTGACAACCATACCAGCGATGTAGGTAGCAGTGCCAGCACCTATATTACGTATTGTTGGTGAATATTCCTCTGATATGTTCCAACTAAAGTATGAAGGTACAGCCAAAACTGCCGCACCAACGAGTGCGACACCGCTTGATGCTGCAGTAAGAGCGGTTATTGCACCCATAACAAACTGAGAACCCATCTTCCAATAAAAGGCATTCATATTACTGTCACTGATGGCTTTTGCAGCATCCATAGCTATCTGTTTATCTAATATTATGTTGATAGTGCCCTTGTTTATACATTTCATAAGAGACCTATTTAGCAAAGCCGCATGCTTATTGAATCTAACGGATAAACTTCCCTTTTCCCATGAAGATTTTAATGTGTAATCGCAAGCATGTGCAATGTTTATAATTCCCCCTACACCTGTAAACCAACCCATACCGCTCTTTCTCATAACGTATTACCGCCCATCAAATTATTCCTTTTTAAACCGTTCCTTGAACTCTTCCTTACTCATCATATAGGTGAGGTATAGTTCTATTGCTCTCTTGTAATAGGCAGGTCTACTGAATGCATACTCGTAGTATTTACTATTCTTATCGTTCTGGAAATGTGCTATCTCATAATCAAAGTCTAACACAGGGACAGGATTGTCTTTAGAACCATATCGAGGAGAGTTTAGTTCGTACTTGTTTATCCGAGCTCTGATGGTCTTACGGTAACTTATATCATCTCCTACAAATGAACTTTGTCTACCCATATCCCGATGCTCTGGCTCGATAACGAATACACAGAAGTATTTCTTATAAGTGCTATCATAAAAAAGAATACTATCAGTTCTAATCCTTTCTGTTGAGTTCATTAGGACACCTGTCATTATACTCCCAGCTCTATAAGTAACATCCTTTATCCCTTCTGGAATATGCAATGTAACATACTCTGACTCGTCAATATACTGCTGTACATACTTTTCCCCATTATTCCGTGTGCATGTGTAAATCAGATTACCAATTGCCAACAACATTGCAACAAGACCGACATCTGTAAACCAACCCATATTAATCTTTTTCATATATATTATCCTCGTATTGATACAACATTGATAGAGTTTGAATTATCAGCCTTATTTGCAATATCATTTTTATCCGAAGCTTCTTTTTTATAATCATCGATATGATTATCAGCTGCAATCCCAATTCCTACATTTACCACAGCTCCTACAATTCCAGCAATAAATCCTTTCCCCTCAATAGCCTTGAAGTGCTTAGAATGCACAGCTGTCCTTATCGCGCCTTTAAATTGTGTATCTATATTTTTAGTTAAAACTCCCCACCCATATTGTATATAGCCAAAGGCTGTCTTTGTTCCAGTCGTTATCATTGCAGGTGTATTTCGTATAGCAGGACCTGCATTCTTTAAAGTCTCAATTGTAGCTTTCTGTTCGTTTACGCCAATTTTATTTATGACAGCACCCACAATTGTTCCCGAAAGACTTCCTACCACATTACTTCCTGCCATAATACCAATTCCGACACCGGCAGCTCCAGCTCCACTTGCCAAACCTAATCCATAGGTAATAGCTCCAGAGGTTATATTACTTGTTGTTGATGATAAATCATCAGGTAACCACCAGCTAAAATATGATGGTACAGCCAAAACTGCCGCACCAACGAGTGCCACACCGCTTGATGCTGCAGTAATAGCAGTTATTGCACCCATGACAAACTGAGAGCCCATCCTCCAATAAAAAGCATTCATATTACTATCACTGATAGCTTTTGCAGCATCCATAGCTATCTGTTTATCTAATATTATATTGATAACGCCTTTATTCTTACATTTCATAAAAGATCTGTTCAGTAAGGCTGCGTTTTTATTAAATCTAACGGATAAGCTCTCAGCTGACCACGTCGATTCCAGAGTACAATCACAGGCATTTGCAATACTTATAATTCCCCCCACTCCAGAGATGACGGTTGCACCTGCAGCTGCATACATAACGCCTGTTGCAGCCAAGGCAAGTCCTCCTGTGGCAACTGTTGCTACAACCAACGCTCCTATACATATACCTGCAGCTAACGCTTCAAATCCTCCCCAATCCAGACCTTTTTTTACACATTCAAATGATTCGTCAATCTTTCGGTCTTCAACCGTCAGAAGAATCTTGGAACCATTTGAGTGGGCAACTGTTTTGTCACCATCAAAGTTCATGCTTACACCGCCCTTATCATGCAATGTTACGCTACCTGCAGAGTCATCAAATTACTCCTTTTCAAACCGTTCCTTGAACTCTTCCTTACTCATCATATAGGTGAGGTATAGTTCTACTGCTCTCTTGTAATAGGCAGGTCTACTGAATGCATACTCGTAGTATTTACTATTCTTATCGTTCTGGAAATGTGCTATCTCATAATCAAAGTCTAACACAGGGACAGGATTGTCTTTAGAACCGTATCGAGGAGAGTTTAGTTCGTACTTGTTTATACGAGCTTTGATGGTCTTACGATAACGTATATCATTTACAACTATCTCGCCTTGCCCACCTGTCCCCCGATGCTCTGGCTCGATGACGAAAACACAGAAGTATTTCTTATAATAGTTATCATAAAAAGCCAAACGATCAGTTCTAATTCTTTCAGTTGAGTTCATAAGGATTCCAATTCTCATACCGCCCGCTCTATAAGTAACATCCTTTATCCCTTCTGGAATATGCAATGTAACATACTCCGACTCGTCAATATACTGCTGTGCATACTTTTCCCCATTATTCCGTGTGCAGGTGTAAATCAGATTACCAATTGCCAACAACATTGCAACAAGACCGACACCCAAAAACCAGCCTATACCACTCTTTCTCATAACATATTATCGTTGTATTGATAGCCCCTTCAAATTACTCCTTTTCAAACCGTTCCTTGAACTCTTCCTTACTCATCATATAGGTGAGATATAGTTCTACTGCTCTCTTGTAATAGGCAGGTCTGCTGAACGCATACTCGTAGTATTTACTATTCTTATCATTCTGGAAATGTGCTATCTTGTAGTCAAAGTCTAACACTGGGACTGGGTTGGCTTTAGAACCATATCGAGGAGAGTTTAGTTCGTACTTGTTTATCCGAGCTCTGATGGTCTTACGGTAACGTATATCATCTCCTACAAATGAACTTTGTCTACCCATATCCCGACGCTCTGGCTCGATGACGAATACACAGAAGTATTTCTTATAAATACTATCATAAAAAAGAATACTATCAGTTCTAATCCTTTCTGTTGAGTTCATTAGGACACCTGTCATTATACTCCCCGCTCTACAAGTAACATTCTTTACCCCTTCTGGAACATGCAATGTAACATACTCCGACTCGTCAATATACTGCTGTACATACTTTTCCCCATTATTCCGTGTGCATGTGTAAATCAGATTACCAATAGCCAACAACATTGCAACAAGCTCGACACCTATAAACCAACCTATACCGCTCTTTCTCATAACATATTATCGTTGTATTGATATGCCCACCAAATTACTCCTTTTCAAACCGCTCCTTGAACTCTTCCTTACTCATCATATAGGTGAGGTATAGTTCAACAGCTCTCTTGTAATAGGCTGGTCTACTGAATGCATACTCGTATTCCTTGTCATCATAAGCATCTCTGAATTCTTGTAAATCATAGTCATAGTCTAACACTGGGACTGGGTTTTCTTTAGACCCGTATTGAGGAGAGTTTAGTTCGTACTTGTTTATCCGAGCTTTGATGGTCTTACGATAAGCTATATCATCTCCTACAAACATACTTTGTCTCACCATATTACGCCTTTTCTTTTCAATCACAAGTACACAAAAATATTTTCTATAAGAACTATCGTAAAATGTTATACTGTCTGTCCATACTGTTTCAGCAGAGTTCATGACAACACCTGTAACAATATGATCGAATTCATAAGAAATACTTTTTCTTTGAGGAATATGCAATGTAACATACTCCGACTCGTCAATATACTGCTGTGCGTATTTCTCGCCATCATTGCGTGTACAAGTATAAATCAGATTACCAGCTGCCAACAATATTGCAACAAGACTGACACCTGTAAACCAACCCATACTGCTCTTCCTCATAACGTATTACCGTTGTATTGATAGCCTATCAAATTATTCCTTTTTAAACCGCTCCTTGAACTCTTCCTTACTCATCATATAGGTGAGGTATAGTTCAACAGCTCTCTTGTAATAGGCAGGTCTGCTGAACGCATACTCGTATTCCTTATCATCATAAGCACTTCTTAATCGTTGCAAATCATAATCATAGTCTAACACAGGGACAGGGTTTTCTTTAGAACCATATCGAGGAGAGTTTAGTTCGTACTTGTTTATCCGAGCCCTGATGGTCTTACGGTAAGCTATATCATTTACAACTATCATACTTTGCCTAATTGTCTTCCGATGATCTGGCTCAATAACGACAACATAAAAGTATTTTTTATAAGAGTTATCATAAAAGATGATACTATCTGTCCTTATTGCATCAGTCGAGTTCATTGCAACGCCTGTAGTGACAAAATCTGGATTATAAGAAACATTCATTCGGTTTGGAATATGCAATGTAACATACTCTGACTCGTCAATATACTGCTGTGCATACTTTTCCCCTTTATTCCGTGTACAGGTGTAAATTAGATTTCCAATTGCTAACAAAAATGCAACAAGCCCGACACCTGTAAACCAACCCATACTGTTCTTTCTCATATATACTACGATTGTATTGATACCACATTAATAGAATTAAGTGAATCAGATATATTTGCCACACTATTTTCTTTTGAAGCTTCAATTTGGTTTTCACGTATTTTATCATCAGCAACAATTCCAATTCCTACATTTACCACAGCTCCTACAATCCCAGCAACAAATCCTTTCCCCTCAATAGCCTTGAAGTGCTTAGAATGTACAGCTGTCCTTATTGCGCCTTTAAATTGTGTATCTATATTTTTAGTTAAAACTCCCCACCCATATTGGATATAGCCAAAGGCTGTCTTTGTGCCAGTCGTTATCATTGCAGGCGTATTTCGTATAGCAGGACCTGCATTCTTTAAAGTCTCAATTGTAGCTTTCTGTTCGTTTACACCAATTTTATTTATGACAGCACCCACAATTGTTCCCGAAAGACTTCCTTTCACACTACTTCCTGCCATAATACCAATTCCGACACCAGCAGCTCCAGCTCCACTTGCCAAACCAGCCCCATAGGTTATAGCTCCAGAGGCTGTGTTCTTTGTAGTTGATGATAGATTATCTGACAACCCCCAACTGAAGTATGAAGGTACAGCTAAAACTGCTGCACCAACGAGTGCGACACCGCTTGATGCTGCAGTAATAGCAGTTATTGCACCCATAACAAACTGAGAACCCATCTTCCAATAAAAGGCATTCATATTACTGTCACTGATGGCTTTTGCAGCATCCATAGCTATCTGTTTATCTAATATTATGTTGATAGTGCCATTACCGCCTAAACAAAACATAGAAGATCTATTCAATAAGGCTGCATGATTATTGAATCTAACGGATAAACTTTCCTTTTCCCATGAAGATTTTTATGTGTAATCGCAAGCGTGTGCAATACTTATAATTCCCCCCACTCCAGAGATGACCGTTGCGCCTGTAGCTGCATACATAACGCCTGTTGCAGCCAAGGCAAGTCCTCCTGTAGCAACTGTTGCTACAACCAACGCTCCTATACATATACCTGCAGCTAACGCTTCAAATCCTCCCCAGCTCAATCCTTTTTCCACACATTCAAACGATTCGTCAATCTTTCGGTCTTCAACTGTCAGAAGAATCTTGGAACCATTTGAGTGGGCAACTGTTTTATCACCATCAAAGTTCATGCTTACACCGCCCTTATCATGCAATGTTACGCTACCTGCAGAGTCATCAAATTACTCCTTTTCAAACCGTTCCTTGAACTCTTCCTTACTCATCATATAGGTGAGATATAGTTCAACAGCTCTCTTGTAATAGGCAGGTCTGCTGAACGCATACTCGTATTCCTTGTCATCATAAGCATCTCTGAATTCTTGTAAATCATAGTCATAGTCTAACACTGGGACTGGGTTTTCTTTAGAACCGTATCGAGGAGAGTTTAGTTCGTACTTGTTTATCCGAGCTCTGATGGTCTTACGGTAAGCTATATCATTTACAACTATCATACTTTGCCTAACCATATTACGCCTTTTCTTTTCAATCACAAGTACACAAAAGTATTTTCTATAAGAACTATCGTAAAATCTTATACTGTCAGTCCTTAATATTTCAGCTGAGTTCATGACAACACCAGTAGTAATATAATTAGGTTCATAAGAAATACCTTTCCTTTCTGGAATATGCAATGTAACATATTCGGACTCGTCAATATACTGCTGTGCATACTTCTCTCCATCATTCCGCGTACAGGTGTAAATCAGATTACCAATTGCTAACAACATAGCAACAAGCCCAACTCCTGTAAACCAGCCCATACTGTTCTTTCTCATATATACTACGATTGTATTGATACTACATTAATAGAATTAATTGAATCAGATATATTTGCCACACTATTTTCTTTTGAAGCTTTGTATTGATAATCTTCTATTTTCTTATCAGCAACAATTCCAATTCCAACATTTACCGCAGCTCCTACAATTCCAGCAACAAATCCTTTCCCCTCAATAGCCTTGAAGTGCTTAGAATGTACAGCTGTCCTTATTGCGCCTTTTAATTGTGAGTCTATATTTTTAGTTAAAACTCCCCACCCATATTGGATATAGCCAAAGGCTGTCTTTGTGCCAGTCGTTATCATTGCAGGTGTATTTCGTATAGCAGGACCAGCATTCTTTAAAGTCTCAATTGTAGCTTTCTGTTCGTTTACACCAATTTTATTTATGACAGCACCCACAATTGTTCCCGAAAGACTTCCTTTCACACTACTTCCTGCCATAATACCAATTCCGACACCAGCAGCTCCAGCTCCACTTGCCAAACCAGCCCCATAGGTTATAGCTCCAGAGGCTGTGTTCTTTGTAGTTGATGATAGATTATCTGACAACCCCCAACTGAAGTATGAAGGTACAGCTAAAACTGCTGCACCAACGAGTGCCACACCGCTTGATGCTGCAGTAAGAGCGGTTATTGCACCCATAACAAACTGAGAACCCATCTTCCAATAAAAGGCATTCATATTACTGTCACTGATGGCTTTTGCAGCATCCATAGCTATCTGTTTATCTAATATTATATTGATAACGCCTTTATTCTTACATTTCATAAAAGATCTGTTCAGTAAGGCTGCGTATTCATTAAATCTAACAGATGAGCTTTCAGCTGACCACGTCGATTCCAGAGTACAATCACAGGCATTTGCAATACTTATAATTCCCCCTACTCCAGAGATGACGGTTGCGCCTGCAGCTGCATACATAACGCCTGTTGCAGCCAAGGCAAGTCCTCCTGTGGCAACTGTTGCTACAACCAACGCTCCTATACATATACCTGCAGCTAACGCTTCAAACCCTCCCCAGCTCAAACCTTTTTCCACACATTCAAAAGATTCGTCAATCTTTCGGTCTTCAACCGTCAGAAGAATCTTGGAACCATTTGAGTGGGCAACTGTTTTGTCACCATCAAAGTTCATGCTTACACCACCCTTATCATGCAATGTTACGCTACCTGCAGAGTCATCAAATTACTCCTTTTCAAACCGTTCCTTGAACTCTTCCTTACTCATCATATAGGTGAGATATAGTTCAACAGCTCTCTTGTAATAGGCAGGTCTGCTGAACGCATATTCGTAGTATTTGCTATTCTTATCGTTCTGGAAATGTGCTATCTCATAATCAAAGTCTAACACAGGGACAGGATTGTCTTTAGAACCGTATCGAGGAGAGTTTAGTTCGTACTTGTTTATCCGAGCTTTGATGGTCTTACGGTAACTTATATCATCCTCTACACACATACCTTGCCTAACAGTCTCCCGACGCTCTGGCTCGATAACGAATACACAGAAGCATTTCTTATAAGTGCTATCATAAAAAAGAATACTATCCGTTCTAATCCTTTTTGTTGAGTTCATTAGGACACCTGTCATTATACTCCCAGCTCTATAAGTAACATCCTTTATCCCTTCTGGAATATGCAATGTAAAATACTCCGATTCGTCAATATACTGCTGTGCATACTTTTCCCCATTATTCCGTGTGCATGTGTAAATCAGATTACCAATTGCTAACAACATTGCAACAAGTCCAACACCTGTAAACCAGCCTATACCGCTCTTTCTCATAACGTATTACCGTTGTATTGATAGCCCCTTCAAATTACTCCTTTTCAAACCGTTCCTTGAATTCTTCCTTACTCATCATATAAGTGAGATATAGTTCTACTGCTCTCTTGTAATAGGCAGGTCTACTGAACGCATATTCGTATTCCTTGCCATAATAAACACCTCTGAATTCTTGTAAATCATAGTCAAAGTCTAACACAGGGACAGGGTTGGCTTTAGAACCGTATCGAGGAGAGTTTAGTTCGTACTTGTTTATCCGAGCTTTGATAGTCTTACGGTAACTTATATCATCCTCTACAAATGAACTTTGTCTACCCATATCCCGACGCTCTGGCTCGATAACGAATACACAGAAGTATTTCTTATAAATGCTATCATAAAAAAGAATACTATCCGTTCTAATCCTTTCTGTTGAGTTCATTAGGACACCTGTCATTATACTCCCCGCTCTATAAGTAACGTCCTTTATCCCTTCTGGAATATGCAATGTAACATACTCCGACTCGTCAATATACTGCTGTACATACTTTTCCCCGTCATTCCGTGTGCAGGTGTAAATCAGATTACCAATAGTCAACAACATTGCAACAAGCCCGACACCCAGAAACCAGCCCATATTAATCTTTTTCATATTATATATTATCCTCGTATTGATACAACATTAATAGAGTTTAATTTATCATCCTTATTTGCGTTTTTATTTTCATCTAAAGCTTCATTTTTATAATCATCGATATTATTATCAGCCACAATTCCAATTCCCACATTTACCGCAGCCCCTCCAAGTCCAGCAGCAAATCCCTTTAATTGACTTGGGTTTATCTGCTTAGAGTGTATCGCAGCTCGTATTGCTCCTTCCAATTGGGCATCCAAATTTTTTTTCAACACTGCATATCCATATTGGGCATATCCACCTGCAGTCTTGGCACCTGTCATTATTAATGAAGCCGTACTCTTAACTTCTTTGGTGCCAACCAGACCAGCGATGTAGGTAATAGCGCCAGCACCTATATTACGTATTGTTGGTGAATATTTCTCTGGTATTTTCCAACTAAAGTATGAAGGAACAGCCAAAACTGCTGCAGCAACAAGAGACACACTGCTTGATGCTGCAGTAATAGCAGTTATTGCACCCATAACAAACTGAGAACCCATCTTCCAATAAAAGGCATTCATATTACTGTCACTGATGGCTTTTGCAGCATCCATAGCTATCTGTTTATCTAATATTATGTTGATAACGCCACCACTGCCTAAACATTTCATAGAAGATTTATTCAATAGGGCTGCATGCTTATTGAATTTAACAGATGAACTTTTACCAGCCCATATTGATTCAAGTGTGTAATCACAAGCATGAGCAATACTTATAATTCCCCCTACTCCAGAGATGACAGTTGCGCCTGCAGCTGCAAACATAACGCCTGTTGCAGCCAAGGCGAGTCCTCCTGTAGCAACTGTAGCAACAACCAATGCACCTATACATATACCTGCTGCTAACGCCTCAAATCCTCCCCAGCTCAACCCTTTTTCCACACATTCAAACGATTCGTCAATCTTTCGGTCTTCAACTGTCAGAAGAATCTTGGAACCATTTGAGTGGGCAACTGTTTTAGCACCACGTGATGGTAATAACTTACGTGGTACACCGCATGTCATGTTTGAACAAATGACATAAGCCTCTGCTGGAATATACGATTCAGCCATATACTTATACTAATTTTCTCAGTTTAAAATCTGTTACAACTTCCAAGTTATTGGTAACTTCCTCTATGAATAAAACATCTGATTGGACAATGAAATTATATTTCGTGTTGATAACACATTTCTCTACCATAGAATAATTATAGTCAGAAAACTTATATTGAATCGTTGGTTGAAACTTTTTCTCATAGCCCTCTTTAATCTGTGATAACGGTAAAGTGTCTTTATTTATCTTGCTTTTTCTTTGAATGAGGACCATATTTGGTGACTCTTTCAGAATTTCCTGAGTAAAATCCAATTCAACGGCAATATCCTCAAAGAGCTGTGAGTTAAAGACTCGCTTATATGGGTCGAAGAGGTTCTTATCTGTAACCAAATATTTATCAAAGAATGTATTAACAAACAGTTTTGCATTAAACATCATACTCAAACTATCTAAGTTGTGAGCCTGTTCTTCTGCAACCTTAAGGAAATACTCCAACTTATCACGAGTATCTTCTTTTCGAATAAAATCGTATTTTTTTCTCAAAGAATCCTTACATTGGTCCCATTGTTTAATAATCTCATCATGGTTTAAAATCTGATTAACTTTGCCCGTCTGTTCGTCAATATCCAAT
Organism: Prevotella veroralis; assembly: GCF_018127765.1. NCBI lineage: Bacteria > Pseudomonadati > Bacteroidota > Bacteroidia > Bacteroidales > Prevotellaceae > Prevotella > Prevotella veroralis. Next base: position 496,051 of record NZ_CP072331.1, read on the forward strand.
AAAACATTAGAGAGTAGAGCTTTATCTACCTCCATCAGCAAATCAACTGATTCTTTTAGGGGTTGTGGAGTAGCATTAACAATGTTGTCTAACAAAGTTACTAAAAATAAACCTTCCTTATTATCAACATTTTGAACTACTTTAAAATCTTGATTAACCTGAGAATTATTAATAGAAACACCATTTAGGCGAGTTGCAGACATTTGTTCACACCTATATTTTAAGATGCGTTCAATATCTCTTTCTTTGTTACTATCCTCCTGTTCTATTACTATGTCTTTTCCTGTTTCTTTCTTTATCCTTGCCGCTTCTATGACACGCTGCTTATACTGTCTTTGACGTTCAATAGATCGAAGCATAGCCTCAGCACTTCGTGTAGTGCCGAGGTCTGGGTCTGTTTTATCAATAATGTCTTCCTCTGTCAGCCCCAATGAAGATAACAGACGAAGTTCTTCTTCCTCCATTTTATTATTATATTTTTGGGCATCAGCTGTAAATTGTTCACCGTCAGTGTTTACTCTGTTATTTTGATAAACATGACCTTTGCCCATATTTCCCTTATTGTCCATAAAACCTCTTTTGCTTCTAATACCTAATTGATATTGACATTTTTTCCATCTATAGTAACATTTAAGCCACCACCTTTAATGGTTACTCCTGTATTGTCAGCCTTCAAGCCCTTTGAAGCCCCTTCATCACTACCAATAGCAGCACTGGTAGTACCAACAACAGAAACTGTAGCTGCTTTAATCGTAATTTTACCTGAAGTTAGGTCTATATAAGTATTTTCGTCAATCTCCAAGCGAATATTTGTGGAGCCCTTTAACTTTATATTACCAGCAGAATCCATAGTCAGGCAAGACGGTGCACTTTGCCCTTTTTCAGCAGTTCCAACATTTATAGAAGCATTATCGCCTGCATTCACCGTATGAGTGGCTTTTGAAGTTAATTTAGAATTACCATCACCATCAAAATTCATTTTTACTCCACCCTTGTCGTGTAGTGTAACACTACCTTTTGAGTCATCAAGTTTCAAGGAGCTACCTCTACGACTGGTGAGACTCTTGCAGTTATTTCCCTGACCACCGCCGCCACCAGTGACTCCGTTAAACAAACTACCCATAACGTAAGGACGTGCTGGGTCGCCATGGCGGAAGCCGAGGAGAACCTGGTCGCCTACCTCTGGGATAAACACAAAACCACGGTTGCTCTTTACGTCCTTGCTGCTGCCGCCATCAGGTGTCATCACACGCACCCAACTTGTTCTCATGTTGTCGGTCTGCCAATTCATACGCACCTGCACACGACCCGTTCCATGTGGGTCGGCATTGCTTAGTACGGTTGCCATCTGTGTTTCAGCCAGCGGCATACGCACCTTCGGGTTAGGTAGACTCATTACAGTACTTGGGATGGCTTTGAAACGGTTTTTGTAATAATAACTCTCACTCACTTCATGTGTCATCTCAATAATGATGAAATTGCCCAGACTCTCTTGCGAGAGATTGCCAACTCCCTTTAAGAAAGAACTATACAAGCTTATCACCGAACCCACATGTAATCTTGGATCCTGGCTCTCGGCTGTAATATAATGTGTCTCTGCTGTTTCGGCCGCTTGTTTTAGGAGCACATAATTCTCGAGGTCGTCGGTAGAGCTGACACGCTGTATGGAGTACTGGCGAGCCGCTTTAGGGTAGGATGGGAGCGCTGCGCGGAACGCATCACCCGCCATCCTGTCATGTCCGTAAGCCTTATCAGGTGTCTTGCAATCCATCTCACGGTTTGCACCAGAATGGAACGTGAACACCTGCTCTGGACGAGCTAATGTTTGTAGACCAATATTGAGGGAACTCAACGACGTACCAAATTCCATCTTGATAGGGTCTGGCAATCGTCGTGGCTTACCGAAGACAAGTTTCAGACCATCGTAATACATCCACTCCTGATATTGCAAGGCAAGACGACGAACGAAATCGAAGTCAGATTCCTCGTATTGGCAGATGTAATCCAACTGTTTCTTGTGTGCCGCATTCAAAGCCAACTGCACCTTACCATCTCCGCACAGATTCTTTACGACATCGCCAATCGACCTGTCGTTCCATGAGTAACAGCTTGGTGCTGTCTCCATACGATAAGTGGAAGAATAGCCCGACACTTGTATACACCCGAAGTCGCTACCATCCCGATGCAACTCAATGTTCGTCACCATCCCACAGAAGAATGGTTTGCTCGCAGCCTTCACTATGATATCTTTGCCGAGCCACTCTTTACTGCTACTGATGTTATGCACCTGTCTGTTGCCGCCCGATTCAAGGTCAACCTTCAAGTCAAAGTGATGGTGTGCACCAGTTCTTTGGTCAATATGAAGTGATTTGAAAGAAGAAAGTTTATCCTTTCCTATGGTGATAGAGATGGGGTTAAAAGGTATTGCCATTGAATTTACTTTTTTGAGGTAATTAGGGTTAAAAGCATTTTGAGAAGATTTATTCTCAATATATATAATAAGGTGTCGGATTCGGCTGCTTATAGGCATATCCTACAGCGGTGAGATCCAAATAGAAAGTGAAAAGAACCATGTCAAGCACATAGCCCGACACGATCCTTAAGTTTCTTAGACCTATGAGCGAGGCCAACGGTTGTCAAGTTCAGCATTACCAACGGTGATATTCTCAGCAGAGAAAGTCATAGCGATGGTCATAGGAGCCTCATTGTTAACGTCAAGTGTCTCCTTGTAGTGAACGATGTAAGCATTCTTGAAAGAAATCTCTTTCATCTTAGCATCCTCTTCGCTCTTCTTGTAAACAATCTTACCCTCAACAGGCTTAAACTGGCTGTTAAGCATAGCTTCAATAGTAGAAGTGTCATCAGTTGACTCGATAGTTACACTGATACGACCGCCAGAGATGCTTGATGCAGGCTGCCCCTTCTTGTCAGTTGTACGGCTGAACTCGTAGTTAGAGTAGAGTACATCGTACTCCTTACCACCCAATTCCAAAGTTGCTCTAAATGAACTCATAATTGAAAAGTTTTAAGTTATTAAAAAAAATGATAAACGAGGCACCCTTATCATCTCCTAATTATAGGAAAATAAAAAAGAGAAAACCTCAACAACTTCTTGAAGTCCCCTCTGTACGGCTGTTAAACAGTCTTGCTCTTGGAAGAAGAGGAAGATTTGCAATCTGTTGTTTTACGATATCAAAAGTAAAAAGATATTTTTATAAAAGCAAAAGAAAAACATAAAATAAAATGGGTTTAACATCTGATAAGCTAAATACTAAATCTTATTACTATTTTTAAGAGTAAGAGTATTCCCTAATTTAATATAGGTCTTTAAGAAATTTGGAGTGATAAGACCTGCCTCTTATATCCAGAATTTTAAGAGTTACACAGAGAAACAGAGAGAACGGAGGGGTATTATATACAAAGTTATGGTTGTTAGGGAGGCACTGTCAGTGCATGGAGCAACGGAGGCTGTTTGCAGATTGTATTAGAACTTTATTGTAAGGTCTATTAATAAGTGATCCCCGAATATCAGCAAGCCATTATTCCTCTGTTGCTCTTTGTGCTTCTGACATCTCTGTACTATTGCGTTTAGATCCATCCTCTCTGCTTCTCTGTGTGCCTTACTATGTAAGAGCTTTAGTTTATCACTCCATATTTCTGAAGACCATAATTATTATGTAAGAAGTAACTTGTTACCCCCTCAACCTGTTCACCCGTTCACTTATCTACTTGAGGTACTTTGTAAACAATTTTATCTTTCAAAATTCTATTGATGCTTAATCGGCTTCGAAAAGATGTCCAATTGGCTTGCAAGAGATGCCCTTTTGAAAGCTAACTAACACCCTTTTGAAAGCTAACTAAGCACCTTTCGTTTTGCTATCTCGTAAGTATTTGATTATTTGCTATTTATAAAACTACCAAAATTGTAGTTTCAAACGTATTTTCCCTACTAAAAACCCCCAATACTGTAAAGACATTTCGCTTCGCCCTTTTTCCTATATCAATAGAGTTTTTTATTGTGTAAAACGTAGCAAGTCATTTGTAATTAAGGAGTATTGCTCTTTAAATAACTTTTCAGCTACAACGTTTATAATACTAACAATTGATTTAGATACAGAGTTAAAGCTTGTTTTAAGAAATGAGAAATCCTTGTTTACGTGGAGAACTTCTTTAATCAAATACTTATAAAGTATAAAAAACAGAAAAAAGATGCCCATATCTATTAAAAATAATATATATTTGCACAATATTTTGGTATAAAATGAACTATCTAAAACTGCCTTTGGATTTATCAGGGGCTTTAAATGGACAAATTCAACGATGCTCCTATGAGGAATCAATTGCCCAGCATCTCATGATGTTGGTGGTTTCTCGTCATGGAGAAGTGGAAGGAAGAGAGGATTACGGTTCGATTATATGGGACTTGGAATTCAATCAAGTTTTGAAAAACGAAGACTGGGAAGATAAGGTCAGACAGTCACTTGAAGCCACTATAATTAAGTATGAACCTCGTTTAAAAGACGTCCATGTAAGAGTAGAACTTACTGAGGTTGAGGAAGATGTCAGAGATAAGTTCCCTAATGCCCGAAAGCGTGTACGCTTGTGGGTAAGTGGTCTTATTGTAAGAAATGACCAGCACTTCAACTTTAATACACATCTTTATATAAGTCCAATATCACAGTAAGATTGGCTGATAAAAAGGAAAGTGTAATATAAGAAGATGAAACGAATAAACATATTGAACTACTTAACACTCTTGTTAGTTTTCTTCTGTTGCACATCGTGTGACAGTAAAAGAACTATGGACAATATGAGAAACGATTCACTTTTTGTATGGCAGCCCGCTTTGACGGCTCCAAAATATTATCCCGTACAAGCCCAGTATGCACGTGTTATGGTGGAATGAGCATACAAATCGTTGACAGTCTTTGTTAAAGGACCAAGTAGCTTACCCAAGTGAGATACATCATTATTAGAGATGAAAATAAAATATGATAGATAAAAGACAACAGAATATAAAAGAACGTCTTCGGAGATTTGCAATGGACTTGTGGAATATCACAGATCTGAGGCAGATGGATCCCGTTATTGATTTAATTCTCGACGTAATAGCCTATAATAGTAGTAGACTTCATCAGAATATATCTGATTCTGATTCAAATATTCTGTATCGTTTGGCATGTTTGTTAGTACCTCAGCAGTGGTCACTTCCAATGCCTTCCCATGCTTTGTTGAGTGTGGAACCTAAGAGTGACGAGTCTCGCTTACTAACATTAACAGATCGTTTTTATACGAGGAAGATGATGTTTGAAAAGGGATGGGTAGACCTTGACTTCTCTCCCCTAAGTAATTACCCTTTAGTAAATGCCAAGATAAAGGCCCTATCCTACGATAGTCGGGTAATGTATTCGTATGAGGGTAGTCTGCAAGAAACAGAACTTCCAAACGTAGTAGTGCCGTCAGAAGATAGTATTGTGTGGATAGGTCTGGAAATGACGCAGAGCCTACTACGTTCAACTCATAAACTGATATTGTGTATTCTTTTGGAAGACAATAACCTCACGCCTTTCCTAAGAGATGTGCATGTTTATGATGGAGCTGGAGAGAGATTAGAAGTATCGGTTCCACAGTTTCCACTGGAACACAGTGAAAAATATCACTACTTTAATGAGATTAGTGACTATTATGCAAAAAACTATGTTCAGATAAGCCTTGATTCAAAAGCCCTCTCATCTAATCCTTTCAGTACCTATCCATCAGAATGGGAAGTTTCTGAAGAGGGAGACGATGAAAGCAGTAAACTTGTATGGTTAAAATTGAAATTTCCAGTGATGTTTAATCATGTGGATTTTGGGAAAGTACGGTTTCTACTCAATACTTATCCAGTTGTCAATCGTAGTTTGGTAACAATACAACATGATTTTGCACGAAAAGGTAATATCGTAGCTCTACGATGCAAAGAAAATCGTTTCCTGCTCAATGTAGAATCTTTTCATGATGATGCTAACCACCAGTACGTGGATATTGTGCGGAATTATAATGAGTCCTCTACAGGTACTTACAGCCTTTACTTTGGAAACATAGAAAGATTTGACTCAGACAATGCTCGCATATTGATAAACAAACTAATTCAGTTAATCCATGAAGACGGAAGTGCTTTTGAGAGTATGGAGATAGATACGCTCACGGATCAGCTGAACAATCTCTATAATAATATAGAGAACATAGAAAAGAGCATCTACGATTTCACTCAAGATAAGAGTATTCCTCGTGCTTTTCTATTTACACAGCCTTACAAGAAGACATCAGAGGTAGAGGTGAGTTATTGGACTACTGATGCCGAAGTTGCTAATGGTTTGGATAGTCGTACGGTAGTCTACCAAGCGGAGAATGAGAAATTCTCGGCAAGTGGGTTGTTGTTCCAGACGACGACAAAACAAGGTAATGCTCACGACTCAGAACGTGATATGATTAATCGACTCCGTTATGGTTTGCTATCAAAGGACCGTATTGTTACGCGTGAAGATATAAAGAGTTTCGTACTTTGTAGTTTAGGGAAATTGGCGAAATCTGTAGATATCAGAGATGGTATAGCTATCTCAAACGATGTGCGACGTGGTATTATCCGTACAACAGAAGTAAGAATAGAACTTTCAGGTGCAAGTAAAGAAGAGAATGTTGATTTACCTGCAATGACAAGTTTCTTAGAAAACGAACTTTCAAAGCGTTCTATTAATAAGATGCCTTACAAGATATTTTTCGTATGAATACACAAAATTACAGCAATAGCCTCATAGCTGCCATTAAGTTGGCCAAGGCTATGGCACATCAGGATAAACACCTGTCGTTCGGCGTAGCTCATCTTGTTATTGCTATGTTGACTGAACAGACTGGTTTGCGTGAGATTCTGAACTCAATGCAAAAGGAAGTGACATACATCAGTGATTGGTTTGAGACTTATCGTGAGATGTATGTCGGTGTTGAGCATGATGCAGGTGAGATAATCGCCGACCACGAGGTTGAGACAGTACTTGATGAGGCAGAACGCTCAAAGATAAAACTTGGTACAGACTCTGTTGATGCCTTGTGTGTGTTCTCAGCAATTGTCAGAGATGGTGTGGTTTATTCCCATCAGCAAATAGAATCAATTGGTGTGACAGAAGATGAGATAATGGAATATTTTGAGGCTTCAACCTCTCCTTTATCTCCAGTTGCAGAGATGGATATGGGTAGTTCTATCCAGTACGTATCTGATCTCCGCCGAGCAGAACTCTTAGAAGAAGGTAAATCAATCATTGGACGTAGTAAGGAAATACGTCTGATATTGGAAACGTTGGAACGTTCTGAACGACAAGGTATTCTTCTTGTAGGCGCACCGGGTGTTGGTAAGACGGGTATTATCAGAGCACTTGCCCATGAAATGGAAATCAACCAAGATGAGATTATCAACCAGACATCGTTGGTCGGGCTGAACACATCAAAGATTCTTGCACAATCGGGTAATGAAACGGAGATTACCCAAAAACTTACGGGACTTTTGCAGAAGATGAATCAAGCAAAGAGTCGTGGTGTACTTGTCATTGACGACCTACAGTTGTTGCTCGAAAGTGGTAACCCAACGGCAGCCACCTATATACTCAACAACCTTGATGCACAAATTTGCGATGGTGCAGTCACATTGCTGATGGTTCTCTCTATGGATGCTTTCCGTAAGCACATTGAGAAACATTCTATTGCAAATAGACTGAATATTATAAATGTAGAGGAACTCGAACCAAATATCCTCCGCAGTGCATTACTGAAACATAGAACAATTCTACAGGCTTACTATAGTCTGCCAATGACGGAGGAGGCATTCATAAGTGCATATAATCTTTCTAACAGATACTACAAGGAAAAGAGCCAACCAGCCTCAACATTAGACCTCATTGATAGTACCGCAGCCTCGGTAAGACTGAGCAATAAGAATGCTGCAGGTATTGTAGAGCAACTTGTGGAGCAGTATGAGAAGTACAAGGCAATGCCAGTAGATGATGTGAGCGATTTCGACTTACATCTGCTTTATCACACAATCTTTAACAAGGTGAGTGTTGTTTTGACTTCAAAGATAGAAGACGACTTCGTACTGACGGATGATGATTCAACACAGGAGAAATTAGATAAGCTTGGTAAGATGTTGAACGAACTCTCAGTTCTTTCACAGAAAGGTATTGAGAAGGTTAGCTCATTAGAAATAGAATCAGTTGTGGCAGATGACACTGGTATCCCAATCGGAAAGATTCAGGCACAAGAGAAAGACCGACTCTTGGGTATCGAAACCAAGTTGCACGAAAGAGTTAAGGGACAGGATAAAGCTATTCGTACACTTTCTGATGCTATCATCGAGTCACGAAGTGGTCTGAGTGACCCAAAGAAGCCTATCGGTTCATTCTTCTTCCTTGGTCCTACTGGTACGGGTAAGACAGAGTTGACGAAATCGTTAGCCGATCTTCTTTTTGATGATGACACGGCAATGATTCGTTTCGATATGTCGGAGTTCAAGGAAGAGCATTCTGCAGCCTTGCTATATGGTGCTCCTCCAGGATATGTAGGCTATGAAGAGGGTGGTTTGCTTGTGACAAAAATCCGCCAAAAGCCTTATTCTGTCGTACTCTTTGATGAGATTGAGAAAGCACATAGTAGTGTCTACGATATCTTCCTACAGATTATGGATGAAGGTAAGGTACATGATAAATTAGGACGTGAAGGTGACTTCTCCAATTCTATCATCATCTTTACTTCTAACATTGGTAGTCAATGGATTGCTGAACAGATTCAGAAGGGACATCAGCCAACCTCTAACGAACTGATAGAGGTTATGTCGAAGTACTTCCGGCCTGAGTTCCTTGGTCGTTTGACAGAGGTAGTTCCATTCTCACCTATTACCGAGGCGGTTGCTCAGCAGATTTTCCTTCTCCAATTCTCACGCCTACAGAAGCAATTGTTGGAACAGAAGGATATTCAGTTGGATTTAGCACCAGAGACAATAGCCTACCTTACCTCCAAGGGATTCTCACCACAGTATGGTGCGCGTCCTATTGCAGGTGTCGTAAGAACTTATCTGAAGAAGACTATTTCCAAGCTGATTGTCTCAGAGGCTATCAAACCTGGCGACCACATAATAGCAACCTATAAAGATGGAAATCTGCAATGGAATCACGCATAACAACTTCTAACAGGGATTTAGAAGGATTCAGTAATAGTGATGCACGTCATCTCATTGCGGAAGTCTTCTATGCTGAACTGCAGTTTATTACTGGGGAGGATTTACTTGATAAGACTGTTGTTGTGAGCCACGGAATGAATAGTCGTGTGAACTCTCAGGATATTATTGAATTGCAAAAAGAGGAAGTCTATAAGGATGGACAATTAAGGGAACGACTGATACTTAACCTTGCAAGAAATGGGTTTTATCATCAGTTGCCTGAGTTTATGTTCCACCCAATCTCTCTTAGTTCGCCAAGAATGAGCAACAAGGAGGTTGTTGAAGCGATTCGAGAGAATAGGAAGAAGGCAGAGAAGGCGATACACTTTTTCTCTCCGTTTGATACAATGATGTTCCATGATAGTGTACGTATCTTTGAACGGCAGTTATCTTTGTTTGAAAGACCGTCTGAGAATGTTATTATCAAGAATGTTACCAGTCTTTTCTTCCCGAAGACTGCCCCTTTTTCTGTTGACGAAAGATATAAGATGTTCTTGTATCTTCTCAAGGTAGAGCATTACAAGGAGAATCTTTCTGCATTGGAAGAATTACTTTCAGTAGTCTGTGCTATTGATGCTAAGATACGATATGTCTATCATTACGAAGAGAATCTTCCTTACGTCAGTTTAGGTGATTGTATGTTGGGAGTTGACTCAGGACTTGATGGACAATTACTATGTGAGCTGGATGATGTTGAAGTAAATCTCTGCTTTCATGATACGATAAAAGAAAGTGTATTGAAAAAGCAGATAGAAACAGTAAAGTATGTGCTGTCGTTCTTTCTCCTTTCGTCCAGAGATATAAAGATAATATATACTGTCACGACAAATACAGAACTCGTCTTAGGACAGAATTATTTAGGTTATGATACGAATTTATAAGAAGAAATAATGAAACCTTTAATATTTTTCTTTTTGAAATACTTATTGGCTCCGCTTCTTGCAATGGTCATGGTGTTCGTTATGGGAGCACTAAAGTCTATTCGACAGCAGCTGAGCATGAAGAGGATTATTGTCTTTGCCCTTTTGGTAGGACTTTTCCTTGGACTTCCTTCTCTTTTCGGCTATTTGAAGAATGAATATGTATGGGGAGGACTTGTACTGACTGTTACTTCTTATCTCATTCTCGGATTTTTCTATCTATGGGCATTGCGCGTTGTCATTAGCAAGAAGAACGATGATATGTCTATTGAGCTTCTCATAACAGTACTCTCAGGCATTATCGGAATGTGGATTTACTATCTTGTATTCAACTGGATTAGCGGGGGATTGGAATATACTCCTTGGGCGATGACAGCTGTCTGCTGGTTTATGATTCCTTACTTTGTCTTCCGTAGCTTCAAGTATTTCCGAAACATACAACCTGCTATCTACGATTTGTGGAGAATCAATCATAGTGGATTTAATCGAAACTATTGGGATAATCTCGATACTTTCAAGGCATTAACTGTCAAAGTAAAACTTAAACGAAAGATTGGTGATTTCGACTATACGACCCTTTCTGTTCGCTTGGCTGAGGGTATTGCTTTGGGTGACTGGTTTGACTGGCTTGTTGAAGACCAAAATCGACGTTTCCCACAAGCTCAGATTGAGATTAATATGGAAGGTGCTGAAAGTGGTTGGATATTCTATACGAGTCGATGGTTCCGCTATCCTCTATTTATTCGGATGCTGGATCCACGTTGCACAGCCACAGAAAACAAAATAAAGAAAAATCAAGTTATCTATATAAAACGAGTAAAAAGCATAAACCAGATACAACATGAAGAAGATTGAGCATTTGCCTATAAACTGGGTTAACGGTCAGAAGATTAATAATACCCATTTCTTTGAGACCTATTACAATGTAGTTGAAATGCTAAGACAGAACCGTGAAGAGGAACTGACAAGCTATAACTATGGATTCGGTGAAAAGTCTGAAAAAGAAGAATGTTCTATTGATATGGATATTAAGGGTGAGTCTGCAGAGACTTTGTCAGTAGAACTTAGAGCATGTAATGCGGTGACTCGTAATGGTTACCATATTCTCTTTACAAAGGAATTGTATGGCGATTTCACACCAAAGTGTACGCTCAAAGATATTGAGATTGATCTCTCTACACGTCAGGTAGTTTGCATCCTCCTTACAGTTAATCCTTACAAGATGCTGCCGGTTGGTGTGCCAGATCCTGAGACGACTCCGCTCCATCATCCTTACATGTTGCCAGAGGTTACCTTGCAGCTCGTATTGGAGCAGAATCTTAATAAGGCTTTCCTTGAGGGTAATAGTATAGTAGCAGGAAAGGTTATCGTTGATGGTGGTTCCTTCTCGATAGATAGCGATTATATCCCAGCTATTCAGCGTATCAACTGTTCTGAGAGAGCTATGTATGCTTTAGAGAATATGACAGAAACACTTGAGCGTATTCACAACAATGCACTCAAGGTATATGCTAAGAATGTTTCTAACCCTCACCGCAGTATGCTTGCAGACAATACTTTCGCTCTTTGCGATGTGGTGAAGAATTTTTATAGCCAGCATTGCTTTGAATTGAAGAATATTGCAGCTGAGCAGCCTCCAATCTATACGGTACGCTTTGCAAATGCATTAGCTAATCTTCTACTCACTTCGCTCCGTTCTTTACCTGAGAAGGACTTTGAGACACTGTTGCAGTACTTTGATGAGTGGACAAATATTAAGCCGTCTGACTTCATGCACAAGACAAGCGATATTGCTCATCTGAATTATAACCACCTTGAGTTGAATACGCTCTTTATAAGTATTGCAGCATTCCTCAATGTAATTGATACGCTTTTCCATAAGTTGAGCGAACTCGAATACGTTGGACTCATTAAGGAGAATATTATTATTAGCGAAGATAACAATGGCAAGGCCTCTGAGAGTGAGCGCAAGTCATGGAAGGTGTGGGATTAACAGATACACTTGACAATGGTAGAAAAAAATAGAAAAGAACGCCGTCAGGCAAAGAATTCTTTTATTTTCATCTTTAGCTTCACGCTATTGCTTTTCGTACTCTTTGCTGTTTGCACATTGAAAACAGCTGAACAAGGAATCAATTTGGTAGACGAAAAGAAAGTGCGATACGATGAGGTATTCCGTAAACAGGCAAGCTATAATTTCCGTATGGATCAAATGTTCAAGGATATGAACAATCTTGTTACTGAGAAGCGTACGGATAATGAGCAGGCGCAATATCAGATGATAATTGCTCGTCACAGACAAGACATGCAGGATGAAATCTATCGTGATGATAATGACACCACCAACTATGTTCTCTATAAGACACTGTTTGATCAACTACAAGCTACGCAGGAAACCACTGCGACTTACTTTGATGAGAAACGTGACTTAGACTACATTATGGAACAGATTCAGAAAGCAACTGAAATTTTAAATAGAAAAAGAGAATAATAATTTATTATTATGACAAGAGACGAAAAAATATGGTCCAGTATTAAGTTTACGCTTTTGTTATGCTTTTCTGTGGCCTTACTTTATATCCTCCTTTGTAAGTATGTCACACCTATTCCAGAATCCATTACAGGTAATGCGGTGACCGAAATCAATGATGCCGAGGCTATTCTTGAAGATCAGAAAGAAATGAGTGAGAAACTGATTACGATGAAGAAGGATATTGACTCACTTAATTTCGAGATACAGCAGACACAGCGTATCAGCGAAATAAAAGATCGTATGACACAGCTGCAAGACAACTATCGCAAACATTCTTATGATCCGAAATATCTCTATTGTATGCGTGCATTCAAAACGATACAAGACTATTTCGACATAAAGCAGAAACTCTATTGGACGACCAAGAATACGGAAGACAGAAAAAAGATTCTCGAAGAAATGAAGACTAAGATTAGATAAGGTTTTTGTTGGCTTTGGCTGGTTTCTCGTCTACCTTTCTGCTGGAATAGTTGATAAACTCATTCATCCACAAGAAACGTATGCTCTCCATAATCCTATTGCTATGAAAATAGAGCATTGGTTTACGACCATCCAAGTAGTATGTGGCTGACAATTGACAAATTAAACCCCTTATGATATAGCAATTAAATAACAATAATTATGACTGAAAGACAAAAAATCATTCTGGCTATCGTTTCGGCACTGGCTGTAGTCGGATTATTGGTGGCTTTGCTTCTTCCTTCACGCAACGTCAACAAGAATCTTGACTTTTTCATTCAGGACCGTAATGCGAATAGTCAATTGGAAGTAAACGAGCCTTTGAAGTTTACCATTAATGACTCTGCGGCAGTTGTTGACAAGAGAGTATTATGGAAAATGGGTAATGGCGACAGTATCGTTGGTAAGCCTAACATTAGTTATGTTTACAAACAGGCTGGAAAGTACCTCATCACACTACAGGTTGATGGTAAGGTTATCAAAGAGAAGACTGTTGATATTGTGAAGATTACCAAGGACACTGTAGCAGTTGATTCTATTCCTAAGATTGTCGGACCAACGCAAGGTTATGCAGGTGAACGGCTCGTATTCTCAGCTGAAGGCGACGGTATGACAAGCTGGCTTTGGGAGTTCGGTGAGAGTGGAACTATTGATGCTTTCGAGCGTCAGGTGGTTTATAAATATGACGAGCCTGGTAAATATCTCGTCAAACTGAAGACTAACACCACTTTGTATCCTGTATCTCATGTTATAACTATCCTTCCAAAGGTTGAAGACATCATTGAAGATCCAGCTGATGAGGTCGATCAGCCCCAACCTGAGCCTATTGATACATTAGCTATGGTGCAGAATGGTATTAAGAAGCATCTACAAGCTATTGCCAATGCGGGTGCAAGAGATAAGGAAGCGTTCTATGCACATCGTAATTTCATTATCAATAACTATCTCGGCGGTAATGGTAATCAGGTCGTTGTACACATCAATGGCGAGCGTTATAATGTGTTCCCAGACTATTGTCAAGGATTACACTTCCTCGAGAGTAATCGTTACGGACGTGTGACTATTGACGATGTGAAGGTAGATGATTTCCATCATATTACAAAGATTGAAGTAACTCAAAGAAATACAGGAAAATAAAATTAGGAAATATGAAAGCGTTCCATATTATAGCAGGTCTTGCATTTTTCTTTTTGGGTGCTCAGAGTAGTCTGGCACAGGTGGGAAGATATGATAAGACACATGCTGTCGGTAAAAAGAGTTTTAATTACCTGACAGAAGATACACGAAAGCAAAAGACACACAACAATAAGGATGTGCATATCGTCTTCTCTGATCGTGACCATAACAAGGCATACGCTGGACCGTATGCACAGCGCATCCTGAGTGAACAGAAGCTTGGTGCTCCATTCTATGTTATTGGTGAGAAAAACGGATTCTATAAGGTTGTTGCTGCTGACCAGAGCTTGCTTGGACAGCCTAAGGGTATGTTTGCACCACTTTTCAGTTCAAGAACTCATTTTAAAGATGCTAAGAATTCACCATTCGTAGGATGGATTGATAAGAATAGTGTGCTGGAGTATAATCACGCCTTTGTGTCTAAAGATAACAACTTCCCAGTACGTTATCGAATCGGTGCATCCACAGTGTCACGATTGACAAATATAAAGAGATTCTTTACTCTTGACTCTCTGAACCTCTATGGCGATCCTTTCTTCCTCGATAAGAGCAAGGGAAAGCTTGTAGCTGGTCAGATTGTGTATGCTTATAAGTACGATGTAAGTAAACAGGCTATACTTGTTTCTGATTGTCCTTTACTCTCAGACTCTACTCGTACAGCACTCGGATGGATTCCTGCTGATCTCACGGCAATGGTAGGACAGAATCGCGTCTATCTGCTTGATGCTAATTACCCAGAGTTTGCTGGTTTCCCATTGGGTTCTAAACTTCTTTTTACTGCTGATGGGAATTGGATAAACACTTCGACAGACCAGAAAGTGGCTATAAATCTTCCATTGTCTGTATGGGACAGAAAGAAGACTTTAATGCTCAATGTAAAAGGTGGAGATGTTGCTGTGACAGAGCTCGATCAACTCATCGAGAATAGCAAGAATATAAATGTCCACCTTGTGTTCTTTGATAAGGATCGTCTACTTGTGCGTAACCTTGTTAATGCTTTCCTGGGCATAAACGAAAAGGTATCAAAGGATTCGCAGGCGAAATTCTCGGTGACATCTGTTTCTCAGAAGGGAAATAGACATCTCTCACCAACAACCGACTTTGGTAAGTGGATTGATTATCTTACAAAGATGACTTCACCAAACACAATTAGGGCAAATGGTGGCTATGGCTTCCACGATGCAATGAATACAATCTTTAGAGAGACACCTTATTCCAAGTTTGAAAATAATGTATTCATTATATTAGGTACTGATGAGTTTCCAACTTTCACCTCTGATATCAACTCAGAGATTTATTCACGCTCAGCTACTCTCCTTCTTGCTCAAATCCTTTCTAAGGATGGTATGCCTTATCAAGACTTTATCTTTCAGTCTAAGCAGTTACTTGACAATAATATCTTGGAGTATATGAGTTTCTCAGGAGACTACATCTGCGAACCAAAATGGACAAAGAATGGTTCATTCAAAGATATAAGTACCGATAACGAGAATATTTATTTACTCGATGCACCAAAGAACAGTGTTATTGCAGGTGGTTTTGTCTATCCTAAACTTTATTCTGAACTCTCAAGTTCAGGTCTTTCAAATGTGCTTGACTCACTGTTTATGCAGCTCAATGCACGTAACAACGAACTTGTAAATGTGACACGTAATGCAGAGAATAAATATGGCGTTCTACGTGCTATTCCTACACAAGAGGTGGTGAATCTATGTGACAGTGCAGCTATATCTGTAACTGACATTGAAAGGAACAACATCAACGACCTTCTCTTTAAGAAGATGTGGTTTACACCACAGCAACTTTCAACTTATGATGAGGGATATCTTTTTGATAAGGCTGAGATGCAGAATCTTCTTGATGGCTATCGTGATTTGATGCCTTATATCAATGCAGACTCTCTTGGCAACCAAGAACTTGCAGTATTGAGAAATAACTTTAAGCGTCAGAGCAAGCTGGTAAACATGCTTTCTTATCGCAAGGCTCTCAGTACCAAGTCTGCAATTTCAAAGGTTTATTATCATCGCGTTTCAGTTCCAAGTTCAGATGCATTGAACTATATTATACGTGTAAAGGATATTCGCCGTAAGAAGTGTAATGAAAGTGAATGGGATCAGGCTTATAAAGAGATGTTTAAGAAGCTTGTTAATCTTGAGACACGCTTCAAGTCTGGACGCTTGAATACCATTTCTATTGCTGGTAAAAATTATTACTTTATTCCTTTAAAGGAACTTCCATAAACCACTTTGAACAAAAGTAATAGAATATAATGATATGGATAAATACATCACAGACATACTTCAGGTGTATTTATCCATATTCTATTTTCTTATACTGCTGCCTGACAAATATTTTCTGGTAGTTTATCATTAACGCCTTACTAAGTTTTAGAAGCCTTAAAAGAGAATCTCTTTCGGTGTCCATTTCTTTTAATCTTTCCATACTGATTATGCTATCATATTGAATGTGTGTTGTTTTATGTGCTTGCATAACAACAACGTTCATATGCTTTATTGTTTCAGTACACTGAACAAACATAATTAACGTGAGTTCGGTTTAAGGAAGTTCTTCTAAAAGTCGGTAATCTCAATTGTGTCTCACATAAAGACAAACCGCAGTTGGCTGAGGAACTCAATGAGGTCTTTGCTTTAGAAAAAACAAAGAGGTGGAATCTTTGTTGGGATATGAACAATTTATTACTTTTGTAGCCAAATGGGAAAAGAAATATCCAATATTGAAAAAGTATAAAGCCGAACGCAACATCGCTTACTTTATATATGGACTTCCCTGTGCAAGTGCAAAGGTGCATATATACGACCAATTGGATTGAAAGACTCAATAGAAAATATATGTCTATCCATTACCATGTCTTTCCGTCTTCTACAAACAACCTATTCCCTTATCAATCGCTATTTATAAACTATTTTCATGTAACTCAAAACTAATATATGCTCTTTTGGCTTCTAAAAGAAGCCTAATTGGCTTGCAAAAGATGCCCTTTTGGGTGTTACTAACGCCCTTTTGAAGTCCAATTAAGCACCTTTTCTTGCACAACTTTATAACTAATTGATTTACTGTTGGTTGCAAACTTGCTTTTTACACGCATTTTTGCCTTTATTTATAGATGTTTTATCCAAAATTATGTAATGATTTTTCAAACTCTTATCTACATTGATCGTAATGCTATAATATATTTCATTGCCTTATCATTCATTGTCTTCCGTATTATCCATGGCTGGTTTATATGGAAATTCTACACCTATACTTTTTAATCGCGCAACTAATTTCTTAAAGTCTGGAGCATCATAATCGCCGTTACCATAATTTATAAAGACTTGTACCCAATATGCAACATTTACTTCTCCCTCAAATACCCCGACTCCTCCTGTCTTCATCGGGTCAGCACCTTTGTCCCATAACCATAGTACAAAAGCCCATTGTCTTGCAAGGGCTTGGTCTATTATTACAGTTTCTTTCGTGCTATCAAACTGATTAATATCTGCGCCATGTTCTAATAAGTATTCTATTTTTTGCTTATCTTTATATAATGCAGCTGCAAATAAAGGAAGCTGTGCTCGCGTGTCATTGGGATTAGCCCCATGTTCGAGCAATAATTTCATATAGTTCATTCCGTATTTATCGTAACATGTTCTTTCAAGAGGGAGCATGCAAACGGTTTCTTCTGGTGTGTCATCCCAGAATACTGATACAAAATTGGGGTCTGCCCCATTTTCTAAAAGAAACTTTGTCATGTCATAGTTATGTTCCCATATGGCATAAAGCAGATAGGACATGCCATGTTTCCCCATAGAGTTTACATTCCATCCTTTGTGTATCATATCAAGGATTTTATCCTTGTTACAATCATGAATGGCTTGAATAATGGGATATTCTTTCTCACTGAAAAAACGCTTGTAAGGTGCTTCATTGTTAAACATACTGCATGAGGTTAAGATGAGTGATGATAATAATACTATAATATATTTCATTGCCTTATCATTCATTGTCTTTCCTATTAATCATAGCTGGTTTATATGGGAACTCTACACCTATACTTTTTAGTCGCGCAACAAGCTTTTTAAAGTCTGGATTATCGTAATCTCCGTTACCATAGTTTATAAAAACTTGTACCCAATATGCTACATTTATTTGTCCTTCAAAAACGCCGACTCCTCCTGTCTTCATCGGGTCAGCACCTTTGTCCCATAACCATAGTACGAAAGCCCATTGTCTTGCAAGGGCTTGATCTATTATAACAGTCTCTTTTGAACTGTTAAATTGGTTAATATCTGCTCCATGTTCTAATAAGTATTCTATTTTTTGCTTATCTTCATATAACGCTGCTGAAAATATAGGAAGTTGCGCTTGCGTATCATTGGGGTTAGCCCCATATTTGATTAACAGCTTAACAAAGTTAATGTTATAATCTTTATAGCAGACTGTTTCGAGGGGGAGGATACGTACCGTTTCTTCTGGTTTTACTTCCCAGAATACTGATACAAAATTGGGGTCTGCTCCATTTTCTAAAAGAAACTTTGTCATGTCATAGTTATGTTCCCATATCGCATAAAGTAAATAAGACATTCCATGTTTGCCCATAGAATTTACGTTCCATCCTTGGTGTATCATATCAAGGATTTTACCCTTGTCGCAATCATGAATGGCTTGAATAATGGGATATTCTTTCTCACTAAAAAAACGCTTGTAAGGTGCTTCACTGTTAAACATACTGCATGAGGTTAAAATGAGTGATGATAGTAATACTATAATATATTTCATTGCCTTATCATTCATTGTCTTCCGTATTATCCATGGCTGGTTTATATGGGAACTCTACACCTATACTTTTTAGTCGCTCAACAAGCTTTTTAAAGTCAGGATTATCGTAATCTCCATTTCCATAGTTTATAAAATCTTGTACCCAATACGCAACATTCTCCTTACCTCCAGTATTTCTTCCAATACCTCCCGTTTTCATCGGGTCTGCACCTTTGTCCCATAGCCATAATACGAAAGCCCATTGAGCGGTTATCGCCTGATCTATTATTACAGTTTCTTTCGTGCTATCGAACTGATTAATATCTGCACCATGCTCTAATAGGTATTCTATTTTTTGCTTATCTTCATATAATGCAGCCGCAAATAAAGGAAGCTGTGCTCGCGTGTCATTGGGATTAGCCCCATGTTCGAGTAATAATTTCATGTAGTTTATGCCATAATCATTATAGCATGAAATTTCTAAAGGAAGACGAGGTTCTATCACATTGGGTGTACTTGTCAGTGGAGAAACCATGTTAGGGTCTGCCCCATTTTCTAAAAGAAACTTTGTCATGTCATAGTTATGTTCCCATACGGAATAAAGCAGATAGGACATACCATATTTCCCCGTAGAATTTACGTTCCATCCTTTGTGCATCATATCAAGGATTTTACCCTTGTCGCAATCATGAATGGCTTGAATAATGGGATATTCTTTCTCACTGAAAAAGCGCTTGTAAGGTGCTTCATTGTTAAACATACTGCATGAAGTTAAAATGAGTGATGATAGTAATACTATAATATATTTCATTGCCTTATCATTCATTGTCTTCCGTATTATCCATGGCTGGTTTATATGGAAATTCTACACCTATACTTTTTAATCGCGCAACAACTTTTTTAAAGTCTGGATTATCGTAATCTCCATTTCCATAGTTTATAAAATCTTGTACCCAATACGCAACATTCTCCTTACCTCCAGTATTTCTTCCAACACCTCCAGTCTTCATGGGGTCTGCACCTTTGTCCCATAACCACAGTACGAAGTTCCATTGTCTTGCAAGGGCTTGATCTATTATAACAGTCTCTTTCGAACTATTAAATTGGTTGATATCTGCTCCATGTTCTAATAAGTATTCTATTTTTTGCTTATCTTCATACAACGCTGCTGAAAATATAGGAAGTTGCGCTTGCGTATCATTGGGGTTAGCCCTATATTTGATTAACAGCTTAACAAAGTTAATGTTATAATCTTTATAGCAGACTGTTTCAAGAGGGAGGATACGAACCGTTTCTTCTGGTTTCACTTCCCAGAATACTGATACAAAATTAGGGTCTGCTCCATTTTCTAAAAGAAACTTTGTCATGTCATAGTTATGTTCCCATACGGCATAAAGCAGATAGGACATGCCATGTTTACCCATAGAGTTTACGTTCCATCCTTTGTGCATCATATCAAGGATTTTATCTTTGTTACAATCGTGAATGGCTTGAATAATGGGATATTCTTTCTCACTGAAAAAGCGCTTGTAAGGTGCTTCATTGTTAAACATACTGCATGAGGTTAAAATAAGTGATGATAATAATACTATAAAACATTTCATTGCCTTATCATTCATTCTCTTTAGTTTTATTTATAGCTGGTTTATATGGGAACTCTACACCTATACTTTTTAGTCGCGCAACAAGCTTTTTAAAGTCTGGATTATTGTAATCTCCTATACCGCTATCTATAAAATCTTGCACCCAAAAGGCAACATTTACTTCTCCCTCGAAAACGCCGACTCCTCCTGTCTTCATCGGGTCAGCACCTTTGTCCCATAGCCATAGTACGAAAGCCCATTGGGCAGTGACCGCCTGATTTGTTATTACGGTTTCCTTGACACTGTCAAACTGATTTATATCTGCACCATGCTCTAATAGGTATTCTATTTTTTGTTTATCTTTATATAATGCAGCCGCAAATAAAGGAAGCTGCGCTCGCGTGTCATTAGGATTAGCCCCATGTTCGAGCAATAATTTCATATAATTCATGCCATAATCATCATAACATGAAATTTCTAAAGGAAGACGAGGCTCTATCACATCGGGTGTACTTGTCAGTGGAGAAACCATGTTAGGGTCTGCTCCATTTTCTAAAAGAAACTTTGTCATGTCATAGTTATGTTCCCATACGGCATAAAGCAGATAGGACATGCCATGTTTTCCCATAGAGTTTACGTTCCATCCTTTGTGCATCATATCAAGGATTTTATCCTTGTCGCAATCGTGAATGGCTTGAATAATGGGATATTCTTTCTCACTGAAAAAACGCTTGTAAGGTACTTCACTGTTAAACATACTGCATGAGGTTAAAATGAGTGATGATAGTAATGCTATAATATATTTCATTGCCTTATCATTCATTCTCTTTAGTTTTATTCATAGCTGGTTTATATGGGAACTCTACGCCTATACTTTTTAGTCGCTCAACAAGCTTTTTAAAGTCTGGATTATCGTAATCTCCTATACCGCTATCTATAAAATCTTGCACCCAAAAGGCAACATTTACTTCTCCCTCGAAAACGCCGACTCCTCCTGTCTTCATGGGGTCTGCACCTTTGTCCCATAGCCATAGTACGAAAGCCCATTGGCTTGCAAGTGCTTGATCTATTATTACAGTTTCTTTCGAACGGTTAAATTGGTTAATATCTGCTCCATGTTCTAATAAGTATTCTATTTTTTGTTTATCTTTATATAACGCTGCCGAAAATATAGGAAGTTGCGCTTGCGTATCATTGGGGTTAGCCCCATATTTGATTAATAGCTTAACAAAGTTAATGTTATAATCTTTATAGCAGACTGTTTCGAGGGGGAGGATACGTACCGTTTCTTCTGGTTTTACTTCCCAGAATACTGATACAAAATTGGGGTCTGCTCCATTCTCTAAAAGAAACTTTGTCATGTCATAATTATGTTCCCATATGGCATAAAGCAGATAGGACATGCCATGTTTTCCCATAGAGTTTACGTTCCACCCTTTGTGCATCATATCAAGGATTTTATCCTTGTCGCAATCATGGATGGCTTTAATAATAGGGTATTCTTTCTCACTGAAAAAACGCTTGTAAGGTGCTTCACTGTTAAACATACTACATGAAGTTAAAATGAGTGATGATAGTAATGCTATAATATATTTCATTGCCTTATCATTCATTATCTTCCGTATTATCCATGGCTGGTTTATATGGGAACTCTACACCTATACTTTTTAGTCGCTCAACAAGCTTTTTAAAGTCAGGATTATCGTAATCTCCATTTCCATAGTTTATAAAATCTTGTACCCAATACGCAACATTCTCCTTACCTCCAGTATTTCTTCCAATACCTCCCGTTTTCATCGGGTCAGCACCTTTGTCCCATAGCCATAGTACGAAAGCCCATTGGGCGGTTATCGCCTGATCTATTATTACAGTTTCTTTCGAACGGTTAAATTGGTTAATATCTGCGCCATGCTCTAATAAGTATTCTATTTTTTGTTTATCTTTATATAACGCTGCCGCAAATAAAGGAAGCTGCGCTCGCGTATCATTTGGATTAGCCCCATGTTCGAGCAATAATTTCATATAATTCATTCCGTATTTATCGTAACATGTTCTTTCAAGAGGAAGCATACAAACAGTTTCTTCTGGTGTCTCATCCCAGAATACTGACACAAAATTAGGGTCTGCTCCATTTTCTAAAAGAAACTTTGTCATGTCATAGTTATGTTCCCATATGGCATAAAGCAGATAGGACATGCCATGTTTACCCGTAGAATTTACGTTCCATCCTCTGTGCATCATATCAAGGATTTTATCCTTGTCGCAATCATGGATGGCTTGAATAATAGGATATTCTTTCTCACTGAAAAAACGCTTGTAAGGTGCTTCATTGTTAAACATACTGCATGAGGTTAAAATGAGTGATGATAATAATACTATAATATATTTCATTGCCTTATCATTCATTGTCTTCCGTATTATCCATGGCTGGTTTATATGGAAATTCAACACCTATACTTTTTAATCGGGCAACAACTTTTTTAAAGTCTGGATTATCGTAATCTCCATTTCCATAGTTTATAAAATCTTGTACCCAATACGCAACATTCTCCTTACCTCCAGTATTTCTTCCAATACCTCCCGTTTTCATCGGGTCAGCACCTTTGTCCCATAGCCATAGTACGAAAGCCCATTGGGCGGTTATCGCCTGATCTATTATTACAGTTTCTTTCGAACGGTTAAATTGGTTAATATCTGCGCCATGTTCTAATAAGTATTCTATTTTTTGCTTATCTTTATATAATGCAGCCGCAAATAAAGGAAGTTGCGCTCGCGTGTCATTAGGATTAGCCCCATGTTCGAGCAATAATTTCATATAATTCATGCCATAATCATCATAACATGAAATTTCTAAAGGAAGACGAGGCTCTATCACATCGGGTGTACTTGTCAGTGGAGAAACCATATTGGGGTCTGCTCCATTTTCCAAAAGGAATTTAGTCATATCATAATTATGTTCCCATACGGCATAAAGCAGATAGGACATACCATATTTTCCCGTAGAATTTACGTTCCATCCTTTTTGCATCATATCAAGGATTTTATCCTTGTCGCAATCATGGATGGCTTTAATAATAGGGTATTCTTTCTCACTGAAAAAGCGCTTGTAAGGTGCTTCATTGTTAAACATACTGCATGAAGTTAAAATGAGTGATGATAATAATGCTATAATATATTTCATTGCCTTATCATTCATTCTCTTTAGTTTTATTCATAGCCGGTTTATATGGGAATACTACGCCTATACTTTTTAGTCGCGCAACAAGCTTTTTAAAGTCTGGATTATCGTAATCTCCTATACCGCTATCTATAAAATCTTGCACCCAAAAGGCAACATTTACTTCTCCCTCGAAAACCCCAACTCCTCCTGTCTTCATCGGGTCAGCACCTTTGTCCCATAACCATAGTACGAAAGCCCATTGGGCAGTGACCACCTGATTTGTTATTACGGTTTCCTTGACACTGTCAAACTGATTTATGTCTGCTCCATGCTCTAATAAGTATTCTATCTTTTGCTTATCTTCATATAATGCAGCCGCAAATAAAGGAAGCTGCGCTCGCGTGTCATTTGGATTAGCCCCATGTTCGAGTAATAATTTCATATAATTCATTCCGTATTTATCGTAGCACGTTCTTTCAAGAGGAAGCATGCAAACGGTTTCTTCTGGTGTCTCATCCCAGAATACTGACACAAAATTAGGGTCTGCCCCATTTTCTAAAAGAAACTTTGTCATGTCATAGTTATGTTCCCATACGGCATAAAGCAGATAGGACATACCATATTTCCCCGTAGAATTTACGTTCCATCCTTGGTGTATCATATCAAGGATTTTATCCTTGTTACAATCGTGAATGGCTTGAATAATAGGATATTCTTTCTCACTGAAAAAGCGCTTGTAAGGTGCTTCATTGTTAAACATACTGCATGAGGTTAAAATGAGTGATGATAATAATACTATAATATATTTCATTGCCTTATCATTCATTGTCTTTCCTATTAATCATAGCCGGTTTATATGGGAACTCTACGCCTATACTTTTTAGTCGCGCAACAAGCTTTTTAAAGTCTGGATTATCGTAATCTCCGTTACCATAGTTTATAAAAACTTGTACCCAATATGCTACATTTATTTGTCCTTCAAAAACGCCGACTCCTCCTGTCTTCATCGGGTCAGCACCTTTGTCCCATAACCACAGTACGAAGCCCCATTGTCTTGCAAGTGCTTGGTCTATTATTACAGTTTCCTTTACACTATCAAACTGATTAATATCTGCTCCATGCTCCAATAAGTATTCTATCTTTTGCTTATCTTCATATAATGCAGCCGCAAATAAAGGAAGCTGTGCTCGCGTGTCATTTGGATTAGCTCCATGTTCGAGCAATAATTTCATATAATTCATTCCGTATTTATCGTAGCATGTTCTTTCAAGAGGGAGCATGCAAACGGTTTCTTCTGGTGTCTCATCCCAAAATACTGATAAAAAATTGGGGTCTGCCCCATTTTCTAAAAGAAACTTTGTCATGTCATAGTTATGTTCCCATATGGCATAAAGCAGATAGGACATGCCATTTTCCCCCGTAGAATTTACGTTCCATCCTTTGTGCATCATATCAAGGATTTTATCCTTGTCGCAATCATGGATGGCTTGAATAATGGGATATTCTTTCTCACTGAAAAAACGCTTGTAAGGTGCTTCATTGTTAAACATACTGCATGAGGTTAAAATAAGTGATGATAATAATGCTATAATTTTTTTCATTGTTGTGGATTTTTTCTTTAAAGAATGTTGGCAATAATTGGTCTCCCTAACTCTGCTTCCTCAGCTTGTATTGCTTTAAGGAGTAAAGGTAGGTCGTGTCCTTTAGCAAAATCAAAGTTGTCCAGAGTGTGTAACATAATTCTTTCGCCTGCAGCCTTTGGCATTAGGGATAGGTTGTTACTTGCCATGTTTAAGAAATCTTTATTTGAATAATAGGTATGAACCTTTGAAGTATCAGGATTCTGTACGCCATACTTTTTATAAGTATTCGGATGAACGCCTGCAGGGCAGAAAGCGTAGGTCTTACTACCAGTTGCAGCACCTGCAGCTGTTGCTAAACCGCCACCAAGGGAATGACCAGCAATAGTCATTTGCTTACCTTGTTTTTCAGAGCCTTGTTTAACCTTTTCTGCTAATTTTATAGACTTTTTATATTGTTCACTTCCCATACCTAATCCCTGCCTCATGTTATCGTCAGTCCATTCTTTACTCCAGTCATGTACCAAATCATTTTCAGGATGGTCAGGGTCACTGTAGGTGCCACGATAAACAAGTACATAATCTCCATTCTTGTCTTTATAGATATCTGCTTTGAATCCTGTGGAGGGATCTTTTAGGTCAGAACCTTTTATATCTAACTTACGCATGTCCTCATCATTCAGTGGCTTATACCCATCAAGTTTTTCACTCTTAAGCATAGCTTGTTGCTCAAGGCTTAGCCCATCCATAGCCTTGTCCATGTCATAATCATCCTTATCTTTCTTTTTTGTCGTTCGATTATAAGCAAAGTAACTTAAGGCTAACATTTTAGCGGCTTCGGAAAAGTCGGGTTTTATGATAGTTATAAGTCCTCCTTGTATGCAATTCAGCATAGCTCCTTCAAGTAGGGCTTTTTGCCCACAGATTTTTACAGATGGATGCACTCTTGTCCAAGTAGACATCTTTGTATATGCGGCACAGATATTTGGCATTATCACATTTTGAACCATCTTTGATACTTTTCCATGCAGGAAAGAGTACATTCCCACTGCACCAAGCACGGCACCGGCAGTACTCCCTACTTGGGCACCTTGAACTGTTGCACTAACTATAGTGCCAACTTTTTTAAAGAAGCCCATATCCTTGGATGCATCTTTCCCCGCTCGCCAACCTCTCAGTCCACCGACTACTAATCCTGCTAAAGCTCCACCTATTGCGGCACGCAGACATAGAACAGAGGTAAAGAGAGTCATATTCATCAATACCGTTGCAAGCACACTGATATAAGCTGGCGTCTTATAGCATCTATAACATTCGCCCATTCTGTCATTCTCCGTAGCGATTAGTTTCCCATTACTACGTTTGACACTATTTTGACTTGTTACTTTAATCAAAGCCTGATGTGCACCAAGTGTGCATACTGTGATGTCTTTGTCTTGTATATATTGTAAACTCATGATACTGATCCTTCTATTTTAAACTCTATCTGAGTAATATACGAGTAACCTTCACTGGCCTGCTCATGCACTATTGTTTGTGCTGAATCGAAGAAATCCAGT
This sequence comes from Prevotella veroralis, assembly GCF_018127765.1. Lineage (NCBI taxonomy): Bacteria > Pseudomonadati > Bacteroidota > Bacteroidia > Bacteroidales > Prevotellaceae > Prevotella > Prevotella veroralis. The sequence goes on from NZ_CP072331.1 coordinate 523,023, forward strand.
TGTTTGTCTGTACACAGATATTTAGTCTCTATATGATATTGGTAATCAAATACTGCATGGTCTGTCAAGGGGAGAATTTCTCTCTTGTATTGCTCTTCGATAGTGTCTATATCTTTTATAACTCCTTCTCCTTGTTGTGTCAGTTCCAGAACACCATTGGGTAAGGTTTCTTTACGGGTTCTCTCTACTTTTGCACTTACTTTATGATTGCTGAAAAGAGAAGAGGCTGGGCTAATGGTAAATGATTTTCCTCCACCAAACCATGACCATAATGTATAATAAAGTAAAGAGTCTTTCATTTCGTTCTCGAAAGAAGCATAGCCTTCTTTCGATAAAGCCAAGAAATTCTTTATAGAATCGTCAGAACCAAATGTCTTTTCTACTTCATCCTTACTTTTTTCCCATTCTTCTTCTATTTCTTCTTTATTGCAGATTATAATCTTATCATCATTGTCGAAGTCGAACATAACCTTATAAGCAGGTTTGTTTATAATGGTGAGTAGTTTAAATATTTCTGCATTCTCTTCTTGCTTCGGTGCGTCCAAAACCTCTATGAGTATATGTCGTTCAATAGGGAACGATACAGCCCACTTCTGGGTAACAGAATTTTCTACAATAATGCTACCATTCATTAGAAGTTTGGTTGTCTGCGTGATATGATATTTTTTCTGCATAATATATTAACGTGAGTTCGACGAATTATAAATGTCTATAAATTTGGTGATTAGCGAAATTTGTTGTAACTTTAAGGAGCTAAAATACAAACAGTTACAAACAAAAATCGCTATGATCACCGAGGACAAAGTTACTGAAATATTTTGTATGGCAGACGACTTCTGCAAGTTTTTTGATGCAATGACAGCAAAATATACGCTAAAACCTATCGGAAAAAGAAAATATCATCGAAATTCTACGATGTCAAAGGCAGAAGTTATGCTGATAATGATTCTATTCCACGATTCTGGTTATCGCTGCTTTAAACATTTCTATCTTGAAAAAGTATGTAAGCAGCTTCGCCATCTGTTTCCAAAAGTTGTTTCTTATAACCGTTTAGTAGAATTGGAAAGGGATGTAGTCATACCCTTAACCTTGTTTATCAAGAAGGTTCTATTGGGCAAATGCACGGGTATAAGCTTCGTTGATAGCACACCATTGCGTGTCTGCAAAAACTAAAGAATACATATTCACAAAGTTTTCAAAGGCATAGCCCAAAGAGGAAAATGCTCTATGGGTTGGTTCTTTGGTTTCAAATTGCATTTGATTTGCAATGAGAAAGGAGAGCTTCTCAACTTTATGATAACGCCAGGAGATGTTGATGACCGTAAGCCTTTGGAATACAAAGCATTCATAGATTTCATACATGGTAAGCTATTCGGTGACAAAGGGTACATCAGCAAGAATCTCTTTCAAAGGCTTTTTGTTGATGGAATACAGCTTATAACCAAATTGAAAAGTAACATGAAAGGATGTTTAATGAGTGTTTCAGACAGACTTTTACTCAGAAAAAGAGCCATTATAGAAACGGTGAATGATGAACTTAAGAACATTGCACAAGTAGAGCACTCCAGACATAGATGCTTTGACAATTTCATCGTCAACTTATTAGGAGCCATTGCCGCCTATTGTCTGTTTCCAAAGAAGCCTTGTATTAATAATGTACAAAGGACTATGGATACACAGCTTGCATTATTCTGAATTCGTCGAACTCACGTTAAAATAATAGATTTATCAGAATAGAAAATTATGGATAAGGAAGAACGAATAAATCAGATTACCAAGCAGGTGAAGATACTGGAGCGAGTACCACGCGACAAACGAATAGAAGTATTTAATCGCAGTGCAAAGGACATTTATGTTGCTGGCAGTATTTTACTTTGGATCGTAATTTTTGGAAGAACAATTCTTGATATGGAACCACTTTTGGCAAATAGATAAAGGACTTATGAGAAATACTTGGAATATTATCGGTAAGCTTTTCTTCCCTGTATTTTTGCCATGTATATTCATTATTGGTATTCCAATAGAAACTCGCAATTACATTGTGGATAAAGAATACCCCTAAAAACAGAAAAGTAGGCAATAAACGAAGATAAAACTAAAAAAGCATTTCTATTCTTGCTGCCGCTATAGAAGTATTCTATCGTATGATAAGAGTCTATACTATTTGGTTTAGCTTATAATAAAGAAAAGTCTCTTTTATTCATCGCAGTCGTACTGTTTCAGAAATTCAATAATAAAGTGGTAATAGTTATTGAGTTTTTTAAACCCTATAATGAATCGTGTGGGGGAATTCTCAATAAAAAAGAAGTTTATAGATGGATTCATAAATACAAAAAAAGTAGGCTGGAATGACCAGCCTACTAAATGTCCATTACATCTAAAATTCTGAATGCAAGAGACAAGTCTTATAAATTTCTGAAGACTCTGAAATAGAGTAACTTATTTATCTTGTGAGTACTGGCTTTCCCAGTTAGCCTCTTCCGGTTCTTCTCCCTTACGACCCTCAAGCTGAATAACGAAACTCTTTGCAGGGAAGTATGGAGTAATGTGAATATCAAGTAATACACGATCCTTTTGGTTTGGATCTTGCTCAATTCTCATCACTCGGAATTTCTCTATCAGACGAGTTGGACCTTGTATGCTATCAAGGAACTTCACAATCTGACTTCTCAAGTCAGCCTCTGTACGAGTAGTCCAGTTCTCGAATGCACGACGGTTCAGGAAGTCGAAAAGAACTTTAGAGATATAATCGAATACGCGAACGACAGAGTAAGTCTGCAATCCAAGGTTATCACCATTGAAGAGTGTCTTGGCAGAGAATGCCATCACCTTACTATACTCGTTGACCATTGGTACAAGACCCATGCGCTCTATTTCAGAAATCTCGCTTTTCTTCAGATCAAAACGTACACTCTCAACATCATTAAGACCACCGAATTTCTTACCAGCAACAACCTGTGACATCAATGTGCTGTAGATTTTACCAGCAAGTGCAGATGAGCCTGGAACGTAAAGATTGTCTTCTTCTCCTACCTGTACTACTTTTTGACGTCCTAAAAGCCAGTTACATGTCATAATAATGTTTGACTTGTATATATCACCACCAGAATGGTCAGCATTAAAGAAGACATCAACAACATCGTCTGGTGTTTCTAAATCCTGGAAGTCGGTTAGGAGCATTACCTTATTGCTGTGTGCAATCTTACCCCACTTATCAAGTACAGCGTTAGAACCTAAATATCCAGGGATGACAAGCAAAGAATAGTTACGACGAAGGTCGAGACGGTCGAAGTTATGCTTAAGCTCGTTGCTGATATAGTCAATGAAAACTGGATTGTCTAAGTCTTTCAATTGATCCATCTCAGCATTGACAATCGTTATGTTCTTTACCTTCTGACTCTCTGTATTACGATAGAATAAAGCAACTGAACGGTAAGAAGTCTCAAGTTCGCGTGTACGAGCCAAAACCTTACTAAGATTTTTATTCAATAAGTCCTCAACATGCAATGCTCTTTCCTTAGCCTTATCTCTCATCTGTTCAGCAGACTGACCAGATTTTAAAAGATCAATCCAAACCTCAAGACGATTGGCAAGAACCTTACGCTCATTCTCCCATTGTGCATCAGAGAGGAAAATGTTTCGGCGTGCCTTGCGTGTAGGATTCAGATTAGAAAAGCCGTCAATGATATTCTCTAAGAAAGTAAAACCACCATATTCTTTCAGCTTGTCTATTGCGTTAGCTGCAGAAGTGGTTCCCTGCTGTGCTATAGTACTTTTACTAATAGAAGGAGCCTGCTGTTCCTTAGCCTTTATTTTATTATTGTCCATTTTTAATTTAGTTTTGATTCTTACTTGGCTTCTGTATTCTTAATTTCGTCAAGTGAACTCTGTAACAAATCAATTACAGCTTGGCGGGTTTCAGGATTAGCCAAAGCTTTCAGTAAGGCTTTATTTGATGAAAGTTGGCGAGCTATCTTTATATTCTGCTCTTTCTCCACATCAAGTTTACTAAGGAAAGCACTATGCTCTTTTAACTTTTCTGAGTCAAAATCTCCTAAATTATTAAAGTGCATTGTCTCTGTGACATCTTCACCGTTGTCATCTTGCATCTCAAGTGTAACAGATGGTGAGAAATGTTCAAAGACATCTTCTACTGTTTGTAAACCATAAACCGCTTCAGGACTAGCTGGAGCCTCATCGGTTAACTTCTGTACTAACAAAGTTCTGTTGGAAGGGATGTCGGCAATTGACTCATTAGCGTCAACATTCACCTCATTTCCTCCAATTCCATAATCATAAATGGCCATATTTCTTATATTTAAGTTTTATCTAATAAGTTACAAATATACTCAAATCTGGCACAAAGCTATAAAAATTATATGTAATTCTTGCAATTTAAATGTGAAAAGACATTTATAAGTTAATCTTTATTATATTTTATTGATGGAGTTACTCAAAAAAGGTTGTTCATGGAGCACTATCTCCTCAAAACATCATTATACAAAAAGATATTTTATAAAAGTTCATTACGGATAAAAAGCAGTTCATAGATAAATTCGTAAAAACCAAAAATAGGGTTGGAGGGACTGTTATTGCGAAGAATTAGTGTAGCAGGAAAAAGAAAATAGTAAATAAGATTGTGCTCGCAGTTAGAAAGACATTCATATAACAATTTTACCATCTTAAGTACCAATAATTAAAATCCACCAATATAGTTACTTTAATGAGAGCTATAATCCTTTTTAAGTATGAGATATTACCGATGTCTCAACTATATGATTACGTAATATAACGTGAGTTCGACGAATTATAAGTGTCTATAGATTTGGTGATTAGCGAAATTTGTTATAACTTTAAGGTGTTAACATACAAATAGTTACAAACAAAAATCGCTATGATCACCGAGGACAAAGTTACAGAAATATTTTGTATGGCAGACGACTTCTGCAAGTTTTTTGATGCAATGACAACAAAATATACGCTAAAACCTACCGGAAAAAGAAAATATCATCGAAATTCTACAATGTCAAAGGCAGAAGTTATACTGATAATGATTCTTTTTCACGATTCTGGTTATCGCTGCTTCAAACATTTCTATCTTGAAGAAGTATGCAAGCATCTTCGCCATCTGTTTCCAAAAGTTGTTTCTTATAACCGTATAGTAGAATTGGAAAGGGATGTAGTCATACCCTTAACCTTGTTTATCAAGAAGGTTCTCTTAGGCAAATGCACGGGTATAAGCTTCGTTGATAGCACACCATTGCGTGTCTGCAAAAAACAAAGAATACATATTCACAAAGTTTTCAGAGGCATAGCTCAAAGAGGAAAATGCTCTATGGGTTGGTTCTTCGGTTTCAAATTGCATTTGATTTGCAATGAGAAAGGAGAACTTCTCAACTTTATGATAACGCCGGGAGATGTTGATGACTGTAAGCCTTTGGAGTACAAAGCATTCATAGATTTTATACATGGTAAACTATTCGGTGACAAAGGGTACATCAGCAAGAATCTCTTTCAAAGGCTTTTTGTTGATGGAATACAGCTTATAACCAAATTGAAAAGTAACATGAAAGGATGTTTAATGAGTGTTTCAGACAGACTTTTACTCAGAAAAAGAGCCATTATAGAAATGGTGAATGATGAACTTAAGAACATTGCACAAGCGGAACACTCCAGACATAGATGCTTTGACAATTTCATCGTCAACTTATTAGGAGCCATTGCCGCCTATTGTCTGTTTCCAAAGAAGCCGTGCATCAATGTACAAAGAACTATGGACATACTACTTGCATTGTTCTGAATTCGTCGAACTCACGTTATATTAAGGAGGCAATGCTCAAGCAGGAGAAAGACCATCAAAAGCTGCTTGCTGCCATTCGTAAGGCTGAAGAAGCGGAATTACAGCAAGGCTATATAGGGGCTTCTCCAAATTCAGAAACAGACTCTAGCATATTGAATGGCGACAGCGATGTTTCGGAAGATGGCGAGCGTCCACTTTCATACTATCTGTAAAACTATTGTTTTTGTTCATATTGTAAAGTGTTCTAGGGGTGGCGCAAAAGTAAAACGATCAAACTATATCTGTCATACGATAAAACCGAGCCTCTGCTATTATTTATCAATAAGGAGTTGCAGTCAGTAAAAATACTTGTCTTTGTTCTCCAGCAACGATATTAAATTTAAATTCTTCACCGCATAATTCTGTTGAAAGATGCTTATCAAATGTTTTCAGCTGTTTACCTTCTTCTTCTTGACTTTGTGCTCCCCTGATAGCATATATATACTTATCTTGTTTGTTAGTTTTGTCATACTTCAATTGAGACAATGCATCTTCAACATCTGTTGTATAAACATATTGCTGCATAGAGATTATTTTTCGTCCACTTATAATGGAATAAAAATCACGGAAATCAACAGATATTATCGAATGGACATCAATAAAATTATAAGCACAATATAAAAAAGACTTTATTTGACTGTAAACATCATCATTCTGAGGGAATGAGAGTATAGCGTTGAAAAAATGTTGCTCATCAATGTCAAATATCCCAGAAATTTGGAGAAGGACTATCTTTTGTCTATTATTTTGCCTCAATGAAGACATGTTCAGATGTTTCAAACTATCCTCTGAAGACGCCAATATTATACTCAAAAGAGGTGTGTCATCATCCTCCGAACAGGATATTCCATCGAGTCTAAGCCTCTCGACAATTTGTTCACCTTCCTTGTCAGTAGATATTAGTCTTACAAACCACATGAATTCTTCTTCCATAACAATCAGAATTTATTTCTTACTATTTTATTTTACAGGTCAAATGCTGCGTAATATATTGCCGCCTGCCTTTTCAAAGACTTGTTTTGTATAAATAAGATTTTACAATATTTAGTATTATAACACGATAGTAATCCTTCTAACCTTTCTTTTTGTTTCTCGTCTAAAGTACGAGAATCTTTATTAAGAACAACCAACAAAATGAGACGACTCATTTGTGGAATCATATTGTATTGCCCTATTATATTGCAAAGGTAATCAATATCAGGCTCATCGAAAGAATAAGATGGTATAATTGAGGTTTTAAAAGCTGTAGAAAAGAACATATCACATAAATCCTTAATACTGATATCCGTTTCTTTCAGCGTTCTAAAAGAGAGAAATGAAATTATAAAATTAGAAATAACAACCATTCGCTCATAATGAAGTCTCATTAATTTTTTACGAAACGCCTGCTTATGCTTGCTCCGATTACCCTTACTTATGAAGACTTCATCAGTCGCCATTTCCCTAAGTTTTTCCTTTACATTTGATGGTAATTGATTAAATGAAGGGACAACACCACCAAACTTTTGGATGAGTTCCCTATTATATTCTAATTCTTTACAGGAGTCATAACCAAACATATCTCTAAAGCACTCTTCTTCAGTTTCTGGTGTAAATCCATAAAATGAAGAATGCCACAAACAACAAGCTGCAATTTCTGGTAACGAAGCCTTTACCTTTTTATCTATAACAATCTCTTTTGCAAGAGCACATTCCCAAACTTCTCCTTCCAAAGAGTAGGCAGTAAGAAATGTTTCACCATCTTCTTCATCTAACGCAATGGTAATTTCTCCATTATCAGCATTAGTATGACTTTTAGATCCTATCATACGTAACATATCATAGTGTACCTTCATCCAGCCCATAGAGGATTTTAATGAAGGATACATTTTATATAGCCATGGTTCTATCTCTGAGAAAGATACGCTTTCAAGTAATTCTTTATAAACCATCTTATTATCTTAATTATTCGATTTGTTTCCTAAGACTATCTTAAAGAGTAGCATAGTACACATGGCATCGTTTCCAATATGTTATGATATTATATTTTATAAATTAGACATCTAACAACTCAAATAGGACATTTATTTCCTTTATAACATTCTGTTCTATTTCTTTCTCAGTACTACCAAATTCCGTAAGTTTTCGATAGCCAAGCCATCCTTTACCGCTTTCATAACCTCTTTCTTTTAGCTTTTCTATGACAACACCATCTTTTGGGTTGATTTGAGGAGTCTTATATTTATCTTCATAAGCTTGCCGAACAAAAATACAATTCTTAGCAAGTGTAATTCCATACTGGGCATTTTCATCTTTGCGTATCCTATTTCCATTATTGTAAATATAGGCTTTCTTCCTTTCGAGGATAGAATGTTCTATACTTTTTACATCAATATTATTTTTTATAGAAGCAGGTTTCTTCTCTTTTAAACGCTTATGATATGCTTGAATTTCATTTATACAGAAAGACTCCAAGCTATTAAGGTCTATCTCTTCAATACTTTTATAATTAAAGACATAAGAAAAGAATTTTGCAATTAAAGTTCTTTCTTCTGTAGTTAGGAACGCACCAGGGTGGGGAATTCCAAAACATGGTATACCATCGAATGTACCCATATATATATGCGCCATTATAGGATTTTGCTTTTTATCATACTTGAAAGAAAAGCCATCTATCGAAATCGAAGCTAATCTGTTGAACGCCTTCCTTCCGCTTAACCATACAATCATTTTAGGCTTAATTCTTCTGACTAAATCTATAGTCTGTGGAAATGTAGCCTTTAGCAATGATTGGCTCAGTTCATTCTCCTTAACAGTGTTGAAGAAAGAGGCATTTGTTAGAACAAATCTACTTTCATCGTCAAGAATATTAGGCCCCTCTATATCTTTAAAGAATCTCTTTAAATTCATAAAATAACGCCAAGTATGACGACGACTCCAGTTTGTACAGTTCCCATGTTGTGGGTCTCTACTGAAATTTCCAGAGATTAGTTGCTCTGCTGTCATCCCTGTAGTCGAGCTTATTCCCCAATTTGGATTCTCTATCATTTGATGATAAGTACCACCAGACCCTGGATTAATACCCGCTATTAAAATATCAACAGAATTTACTCCTATAATTTTGTTTAAGTCAGATTGAGTATAGAATGCAGGAGTATTTTCTCTACCACGTTCGTCTGCTATCTTATTATACAGCTGAACCGTTTTCTCGCCCCATAGTAATAATTCTTCTTTTGTCATATTTTAAGCAATTATGTACTCTCAATTATAATTGATTCAATTTTGCCACCCATTCTAAAATATTGAGTTTTACAAGATAAGCATAACGCCTCTTATTTTTTCAACGATGTCATTATGTCTCTGAAGAAACACGCAACAAAATTAACATTTTTATTTTATTATTAGATAAAAGATGGATAAAATTCAACGATAATCAAAAGATCACCTGTTGTGATAACTCTATTTTATAAGTAAACCTCTCTTAAACTTAAAAAGATTTGCAGGCGTAATGGACATTTGGTAGGCTGAAAACCTCTCGGGTTTTAGTAATGGACATTTGGTAGGCTGGTTATTCCAGCCTACTTTTTTGTATTTATGAATCCATCTATAAACATCTTCTTGTTAGCTTCATTCAATCCATTATGATTATGCAGTGCTCTTTTAAGTTGTGAGTTAAATCCTTCCAACAGGTTTGTTGTATTAGGTATTTGTATATCTGGATGCTGCTCGCACGTATAGAGCCATGGCAGATGTGTCTTAATAGAACGTCTTGCCGTTCTCAGTCTTCTGTGTGTATAAGTTGTCTTACCCGAGATTAGGAGAGTTCGTTCATTTAGGAACTCTTTCCATTTATCACACCATTTATCAAAAGCGGTTATAAACTCTTCTTTTTTCATATAGAACATCCTTCTCATTAATGCCAATAGTTCAACGCCTGCAGGCAAATGTGGGTTGTTAGTAAGGAGTCTTCTAACTATCTGAAATTGGTGAAATTGACACATTTGTACGGGACAGAAACTTATAGCTTGTAAAAGTCCTATATGCCCATCACACACCACTGCTTTTATCATAGTTCCACGTTCCGCAATATACCAAAGTCCATCAAGATAATCTCTGTTAGTTTCGTTTTTGACAAACTTGCGATAGAGTATTTTGCCTGATGAAGCATCCTGAAAAAGCATCACACCAAATGTCCTGGAAAAGTATGTTGTATCCAATATTATTACTGCAGATTTGGGGTAAGTAGCAGTAAAGCTATCTACCACTAAGCTCAACCTACGTCGTATGGTTCGCTCTGAACATTTATAAAGAGTGGATAGATCAGATATCGTTCGATTTGCCGTCAGATAGTCATTACATAGAGAAATATTATTTATACGCAGACCACCTTGAAATTGTCTACCACAATCCTTGCAGGAATACATCTGAACAGAACGTTGATGCCCATTCTTTTTAACATTTGAGCTATTACAGAAGATACAGTTTTTTTATTCATAGGTTTTCAAATGCTGCAAAGGTAGTAAATAAAAGAATTCCGAGAGGTTTCAGCCTACCAAATGTCCATTACGCCGATTTGCATAATAATACTGACAAATACAATTGATGCGTGGGGAACATTGTACTCCACGCATCAATGTAAAGATTAGAAAATCAGATTTGTCTGTTACCTTAGGGTTCTACCGCTGGCTCTGGCCCCGATTGAGAATGCTTCTCAGCTGGCTTCTTGGATGCCTTGTCAGTTACGGTAACACGCTCGTAGCTCACGCCAGTAAGCGTGAAATACTTTTTTGAAGGGGCAAGATGAACAATAGGCTTGGTAATGTGTACGTTGGGATTAAATTTCTCCTTGTCTTTCTCTACCAACTTACTTTGGAATGATGGGCTCAGTGTGCCAATGTCGCCGAAGTCCACAATGTCACCGTTCTCAACGTGCCGCTTTGCAATTTCGGCAGCAAGTCGCAGGACGGCTTCCACCTCTGCTCCTGTGAATGTAGTCGCATGTGCTACTTCATCACAGAAACTACGATGATCTACTCGCTTACGCCCAGTTGGACGAGCCTGAATGACAATCTTACCAGCCATTTTTCCGAGATTTGCCTTGCGCTCTGAAAGCACATAGGCTAAAGGTCTGTTTGACATAGTTTTATATCAGGTGCTCCTCGTAGGTTAGTCCTCCAGAGGTTAGGAGCGCGTGCCCTCTGTCGGTATCAGGTTTTTAATAATACTACAAAGATACAAAATCAATCATCAGAATACAAGAAAACAGTCGAGTAATTTTCAAAAATACTCGACTAATTTTTGAAAACAGTCGAGTGAGCATTTGTTGAATGATAAGTATAAGCTCATTAGAGGTAGAATGTGCTTTTATGCTGTGCATCTTACCACTTTCAAGGTAGTAGATAAGAAGATGGCAAAGTGTACGGCCATACAAGAGCCAATATTGCAGCCACTTCGTGCCTATCATCAGGTAATGCAGGTGCGTGGCATGGGTAGTGAACACACTGTGTTTGCACTCGAGCAGTTTTCTCTTGCTGAAGACAAGCAGCTTGAAGTGACGCTCTATGAGAGAAATGGCGGTCGTACGCTGACCTTTTATGTAACGGCAGAAGACCTGCAGATAGCAAAGAAGATTGATAACCTCAAACTGAAATGGTAATGAAGAAGAACAATATCATTATGACAGTATGCATTGCAGTGGCTATGCTTTTAAGCTTGCCATCGCAGGCACAGCGACTGATACCCAAGCAAAGGGGAGTAGAGGTCGTAGGGAGTGTTCCGCTTATCAAGGGTGAAAAGTTCCTTGCAGCTGACAATTTCGGCATGGGAGTATCACTCACCCGCTATCTGGGTCGTGAGAATTATACCTTTGTTATGGCAGAGTATGAACAGCAGAATATGCCGTACAGAAGTTATAACGTAAAACTCAAGGATGCACTTTTGCAGGTGGGCTATATGCTCCCTGTTCTCTCCGACAGAGGTAAGAACGTGTTTCTCTATGGTGGTATATCTGCTTTGGGTGGTTATGAGCAACTGAACGAGGATAAAAAACTGCTGCCCGATGGGGCGACACTGCTCAATCGTTCCCGCTTTGTCTATGGTGGTGCCGTGCATGGCTCGGTGGAAGTATTCCTAACGGACAGGGTTCTCTTTCTTGTAAAGGCGCAGGGACGTTTCCTCTTTGGAACGGACGTGCATCGTTTCCGTCCGGCTGTTTTAGCAGGACTAAGGTTTAACTTTTAAGTAGAAGAAAAGATGAAGAAGATATTGAATACGATTTGGGTAAAGGGTGTGCTGACCCTTGCCGTGTTTTGCCTATCTGCTTGTGATAGGGATTTGGATGTTCAGCAGTCTTATCCGTTTACGGTGGAGACAATGCCGGTTCAGAAGGACATCATAAGGGGGCAGACGGCTGAGATACGCTGCACGCTGAAGCGAGGCGGTGAGTTTGCCGACACTCGCTATACGATACGTTATTTCCAGTCTGATGGCAAAGGTTTGCTAAGAAATGATAACGGTATGGTGTTCAAGCCTAACGACCGCTATCCGCTGACGAAGGATGTGTTCCGCTTGTACTACACTTCGTTGTCATCTGACCGTCAGACGATTGATGTATATGTGGAGGATAGTTTCGGCAGGGTTCAGCAGCTGACCTTTAGTTTTAACAACGAGCGGGAAGAGGGCAAGGATAAGCCTGCATCTTCTCGCCACTAAGACCATAATTGATGCGAACGATAAATTCTTTCATTTTACTTTGTGTATTCTGCCTGTTCTGTCAGCCGACCCTTGCCCAGCGCAGGGTGCGGCTGGCAGGCTTGCCTCCTTTTGAGCGTGCAGTAGTTGTAGTAAAATACTTTGAGGGCATGCACGGCTGGAAGAATTATCCGTATGTCGGCTATGGGCATCAGCTGCAACCTGGAGAACACTTCACGGCGGATATGACGGAACGGCAAGCGGACTCCCTGCTCCGTGCCGACCTTTGGAAATGCTTTGAACACTTCAAGGGGTATGGTAAGGATGCCCTGCTGCTCAGCCTCCTTGCCTATAATGTGGGCGTGGGGCGACTGCTTGGTTATGGAAAGCACCCCAAGTGTAGACTACTACGAAAGATAGAAGCTGGCGACAAGAACTTTTATCGGGAGTATGTTTCGTTCTGCCAATACAAGGGAAAAGTTTTGCGTGGGTTAGTTAAACGGCGAAAGGTTGAGTTTGCATTGTTTTATATATCCTGATTTTCAAATACGCCTCTTATGATTTTGATACTTTGTAAGAGGCATTTTTCTTGCAGGTTTATTCGTCTTTCTCGCTATGAATTAGTAACTTTGTCTGAAAAAAACATGAAATATCTTTTTCCAGTGCTGGCGTTAAATAGTAACATTACGCAGCTCATCAAAAAAATCCCTTCTGCTGGTATTTATGAAAGTATCAAGGAAGGACTTAACAACGAAATTCTTTTTACTGACCAAGATTGTCCTATTTCAGATATTGCTAAAATCGTAAAATTCATAATAGACGGTAAAAGTTATGTTAGTCTATCTGCTGCATATTGTCAGTATCTATGGCTAATGTGCAGCATAATTATAAGAGAAATAGATCTGTCCATTGTTAGAGAGGAGTGTGAGCGATGTGGAATTACTTTAGAGCAATTTATAGAAGGTTCAAAGCAAGTAGTAAGTCTATCTCAAGAACAGGTTTGTCAGCAGATTCCATCAGAATATAAAGAGATAAATATAGAACAATATATTGATTATTTAAAACGAATTCCTGAACTATTAAATAACATAGAGTTTTGTAGTCAGCAAGAGTATTACATAAAATTATTGTCCGAATTAACGAAAAAAGAAGTATTTAATTTAGAAGACTTCTCTGCAATTAATATCAATACCCCATATGGACAGAAAATCAATTCTGTTTATTGCTTTGGCATTTGTTTTATCCTTCTACATGAGGCATCACATTTTTCTCTTGGGCATATGGACAAGGAAAGCCCTGCTATACAAGACGAGATTGACGCGGACTTTTCATCCTTTTGGGATATTTACTCTGACATATCTGAAACTGAAAAATTTTCTGCAAATTGTGGGGTTCTTTGTGCCCTATTCTCATTACTTTACCTAAATCCATCAATAAAACCTGATAAGACTCACCCTACAGAGGACGATAGAATATTTAAGGTCTATGAGTGTATAAAAGAGGACAATCCTAAATACACTGTATTATTAGTTCAGTTTTTTATGTATTGGGCAAAAATTTATCAGATAGACGAATTTCCTACCAATCTGCAAAACACAGAGGATTGCGTAGATAAGATTAAGGATTTTCTTGCAGAGTATAAGAAGATAAAAGCGTGATATGATTGATTGTTCTTGCGACTTTCTTTTGCTTCTTTTCTTTGGTCGCCTACTCGTTCAAAGAGAAAGAAAAGAAGCCACGCAAACCGAAAATTTGCGTGGCTTTTGCTATTATTTAGAAGGATATTTTTGCACTTTCGTTATTCTGTCTATTCGTTTGTTGGGGTGTCTGTCAAAAGCCCACGAGTTGTTGAGAGCATTGCTCGAAAAATTTATTTCATCATCGGGCAAAGTGCTGTGAATGCTTCCACCCATGACCAACCCACAATCTTGCAGGACTTTCTGCCGTGCGTCTTCCTTGCTCTCCGCAACCACATCAAACACTCCATCGACGATGTATTGCATCCGTACTCTGAAAACTCTCTTTTTCATATTCTCAAAAATTATCAATTAGTAATCCGTGTTCCTTTGGCTCTCCATTTGATAACCTGCGGTGGGTAAGCCAAAAATGGTGTGTGCCATAACCGTATGCAAAGAACTTGTCAAGTTCTGTTTCTTCGGCTATTGTGTTGATAGCCGACCTTAACTCCTCTTTGTTGTCGGATAGGGTTATTGCGTTGATAACCCTAATGAGAATATGCGGTATCTCATCCGTCCAATTGTAGATGATGTTTTCAATCTCTGTCTTCATATCTCTGATAATTTAATGGTTCATACTTTATGCTGTTGCTTTCATTCTTCGGCTTATAAGACCTCGATTGGCATTGACAAGGTTTACAATTTGCTCGTGATATTCCGTATTCTTGTTGCATACCCCACGACTTTGCACCACTTCCAAAGTTCGTAATGATACTTCAATGGTTTCTATTCGCTTGCCTTCAATGGTAGCCGAAAGGATAAGGGAGTCTTCCTTAAGGTAGTATGCATTAGAAAATACGCAATGGTGCATTGATACACCTTCTTCCAAATGCTCCTGCACGCTCTCTAATACGTGGACTTGGATTGTGCCATCCGTGAAACAGATACCGAAAAATTTTGATTTGAGTTCCTTGAAACGTTTTTCGTCTTCCATTGCCTTCTGCTGCTTCTGTCTAATCTCCTCCCTTTCACGCTGTCTGAGAAGTTCTTCGTGTTTGCGGTCGTGTTCACCTTTAAGGTTTGTTGGGCATAAATATTTTGGATTATGAATATCCTTTCCTAATCTTCTAAGTGTATCTACATAATCACTCCAAAGAGAAATGTCTGCTATCTCATAGCCGTTACGGACTGCAATTTTGTAGGACTGCCATAGTTCTTCAAAAGCACTCTTGTTGCCAAGAAAGTAACGTAAGTGGTCTGTACGACCTGCCTTTAGCAATGTTTCCACTCGGCTGTCTGTAAGCAATGCAGGAATAAGCAGGATAGGCACGATACCATAGAAATTATCCTTAAAACCATTTCTACGAAGTATGTCTGTAACCTTGAACTTCGGATATATCGGTGAGTAGGCAATATGCTGATAGGCTTCATTATCATTGCGGATTGCCATAGGGCTATAAATAGGAAAAGGTATCAACATAGTGTCCCAATACCCTCTGTATAGCAACCACAGCTTTTCGTCCCTGCATATTCCACCAATATTGCCCAATCTCTATTATGGAAGTCTGTGCTTTGTAACCTTTCTCCATACCCACGATAAGTAGGAACATACGTAATACTTGAAACTCTCCACAAGTGGTAAGTATAGTGAAATACTGCTTCTGCTGCAACTTGCGTTCGTAGGTTCCCTTGACCTGCAACTTTGCCCTGCAATGAGGGCAAGTGCAAGTTTCTCTATGTTTGTTCATTACCCAACTATGCCCACAATCCATACAAGTAGTGCGACCTTTTGGCAAGCGGTAGGCGAAGTGGTCTATGCACTCACGGAATGCCCACTTGTCTTGTGTCTTGGTTATCGGGCAAAGATGTTTGCTTTGTTCCAAAACCGCCTTCTCAAATTTGTTTCTCGGTTTCATAGGCTTAAAAATCGAATAGTGATGGTTGTACTTGGGTTGCTGCGTTCTCAGTCTTTTTCACTCGTGCGTTACGGCTCTGTAACTTGGCAAGTTCCTCACGCTGATATTGCTTAATGGCTTCCTGCCTTGCTTCGGCTTTTTCTTCCTCCGTGAGTTCTACAATGTGATTAACGGCAACTTGGCAAGAAATAGCCTTACCTACTTCTATATCGTCCTCATCGTAGTAGTGAACAGCCATAGAGAAGATTTCATCATCATCAAAGCCATTGCAACCGCTTTTCTTCACCTCGTTTAAGATGTAGGTTACACAATCTTCTATGTTCTTGTTAGGCTTCAACAAGTTAGGGGCAAATAATGGGTCTGTCATAGCACGCTGATTAAGATACTCGGCTATTGTCCGTGTGAAATGTTCTGTTCCTTTCATTGTCGTATATGTTTTGATGTTGTTAATACTTGGGAATTTCTACTATTTGATTGATGCGCCCATATAGGTAGGCTCTTAGGCTTGTTCTGTCAGGTGCATAATACTCTGTCCATTGTCCGTACTGATTGACAAGGTATTTCTTCAATACGTCAAAGAAGTCAAAGCGATAGCCTTGCAGTGGAACGGCTGTACGGAAATAGGTGTTAGAGTTCACTGCTTCACATAGCCAATTCTTTTCCTCACGGCTCATACACTCGCCACGATAGAGTTTCATACGCAGGAGATACACCTTACTGCCACTCAATTTATCCAAAGGCTCAACGTCCCACTGCACGAACTTCGTAGCCAACACTTGCTCACTTTGTCCAACCACAGATTTAATGCGGTAATGAGAGGGGGAGCTATATCCTTTTTCTTCATCGAAGATGTTGTATTTACTTTTTGCTTATCCATAGCGACATTTTTTTTATGCGTCCAAAGATCGGAGTATGCTGATTCCTTTTTGTAGCAAAATAGAGGTAGCGGGGCGGGTTTGCACAAGGTTTTGTTGGAAAATACGACCCAACGGTGTGGAGATTTTCCAGACAAACCAAGCGGCATAGACCTTTTGAAAGCCACAAGCCCCGTACTACCTTTGCGGATAAAAAGGGAACAGCATCCGTCTTCTTTATTTCGCATATTGTGGAGCATTGGAAAGGAAGCGAAAGTGCAACGCTCGTAGTGGAAAATAGAAAAGGTGGCTATCTCAAAATGCGAGATAACCACCTGATGAAATAGCATGAAAGGTTTTACAGAGCTGTGCTTCTCAAAGCACGCAAAGCAGGATGGCACAGAGAATAGTCATCCAAAATAGAATGCTCAGCAGCGTAATTGTTACTTTCAGAATCACCCTAACTATAAAGCGCAGTATCAGAAAGCCTAGAGACGACAGTTACGACTTGCGGCGTTACTATCTTCGAGGTAAGCCAAATGGCACCGATAACGATAGAAAGCAGGGTAGTAAGTTTGATGAAGCGTGTCCAACCGAAGTGGCGGACTTGCTTGGGAGAAGTCGGCTGCTGTTTGATATTATCGGTTTTGTTCGATGCGTCTGCCTTGACGAAGGCAGGTGTGTGAACATCTTGATTCATGATGATTATATTCATATCGGAGCTTTTAATAGTTTCAAGAGCAATAACAAGATATTCTGCCTCACAAAGCCAAGTGTTTGTTCAAACTCTTGGTGTGCGGGGAAGAATAGTTATCTTGGCTCTTGACACTACAAAAACTCCCGATGGTGCTGCATCAAGTCATGTTCTCACCGCCTATCGTTGGCAGACCATTGACCTCAATGAGCAGAACGATTGTTCCTGTCAGTTCGGTGTAGAGTTTCTCATACTCAGGACTTGCGCCAAAATCTTCCGTGAGTTCATACTTGTCGAAAACGCTTTGCACAGCCTTGTTCTTCAGGAGTATCGGGGATAGTCTTTCGGGGAGTGGGGAGGGCAGTTCTTTCTCAAACTCATTCTCCAAGACAGATACAAGCGTGTCGTACTTTGAGAAATGCAGTCCTCTATACAACACTTCGCTTGCCATACTCTCTGCCTCGGGATGAGAAAAGCCTTGCGCTACTGCATCACAGTAGGTAGTAAGGGCTTCACCGGCTCTTGCCGTTATGAATGGTTTATCACCCAGCATTTCGGGAAAATGCTCACTGAGGTAGTTCTCTAACTTCAAACGGAAGTAAGAAAGCTCTTTCTTTGTTGTTGTCATAATCTTCTTGGTTTAGGGTTTTACATTATTTTGAGTTGATGCCCATAGCAACATTGAACTTGTCTAACTTGCCAGCCAACTGTTCCATATCGTGTTCTATCTTCTTATTGGTTATACGGGCATAAATTTGTGTCGTTTTAATGTTGGTATGTCCCAACATCTTCGACACACTTTCCATAGGAACGCCCTTGCTGAGAGCGACATGGTCGCAAATGTATGCCGGGCAAGATGGAAGGTCAGATTCTTCTTGACACCGCAAAGGTCGGCAATTTCTTTTAAATATGCGTTGGTTTTCTGATTCGTTAGGATGGGAAATAGTTTGCCGTTCCGATAGGTCTTATGACTGTACTTGGCGATGATACTCTTGGGAATGTCAAGCAATAAAACATTTGTCTCCACACTTGTTTTCTGTCTCTTGGTCATAATCCACTGCTTATCATCAAGTGTTACGATATTGTCCGGTGTGAGATTGGAAACATCAATATATGCCAGACCTGTGAAACATGAAAAGATGAAAACATCCCTTACTAACTCCAAGCGTTGAATAGCAAAATCCTTGTTGGCTATCTTCATAATTTCCTCATCCGTGAGAAAACCACGATTTACCGGCTCCAAGTGGAAACGATGATTGAGAAATGGGTCGTGAAGAAGATAGCCACGCTTTTGCGCATAGATGGTCACGGTTTTCAGTGCCTTCAATTTCTTGACTGATGTGTTATAGGCACACCCAGCCGCCGTACTCAGGTACAGCTCAAAGTCCTGTACTACGGATGGCGTGAACTCTGCCAGTCCAATATCTTTCTTCCCATACTTATAGATAAGGAATTCTGCGAAATGCCTTCTTAAAACGCTGTACTTTTGCAGGCTGTCCTTGCTGATGGTATGTCCGACACGCTGTCTGACATCTTCGTTGAACTTGTCGAATATAGGGAGAAAGGTCGTGTACTCCCTGTCTTTCCCGACAAAGAATGAGCGGATTTTATCCAATGACAAGGATTCATCATCCTCGAATTTGTGGTAAATGTTATTCAGCATTGTGGAAATGGAGTCCAATGCGGCATTAGCGGATAAGGCTTCTGCCGTCCGACCTTTGAGCCTGCTGGTAGTGTTATTCCACAGCGACTTGTCCACGAATATTTTCGTAGATCCGAAATTAGCCATCTCTCCGTTAAGGAATACTCGGAGCATTACAGGCGACTTTCCTTCTTTGTTCTCATAGTTTGAACGTAGGTAGAAGGACACCTTGAAATTTGTTCTCATAATGCATCATTCTTTTGTGTAGCACTCGGCTGCAAAGTTAATACTTAATACGTTGAAAAAGAAAGAGTTGATGCCGTCAATATGGTATTCAAAATCCCATCACTGCTACATTTTTTACTGCTGCAATTTTTGTGTAGCAGAAAGTGTAGCAGAAATTGACCGAAAGATGACTGTCAAAATATAGGGTTATGCCGTCAGGCTATGGAGGTATATACAAAGAAATATCGTTGTAAAACCTTGATTTTACAACGATTATCTAATTTTTGAAGGCTAAAATGACAACCCTTGTGAAGTCCTTTTGAAGCCTATTAGCGGAGAGAGAGGCTCTTTCTCTTGAACCTTCAAATAGTATCATAAACGTTCAATCTATTGTATAATAGTCCTTTAAGTAGAATACTAATAAAATAAGATTTCATGGAAAATCTTTGGTAGAATCAATTTTTGGGTGTAAATTTGGGTGCAGAAAACAATATAACTAATTTCAATATGGCAATAACCAATGTATCTAAAGAAAATCTGTGTCCACTCATCACTGGAGATCAAGGGAATATATGGAAATATAGGAAAGGACAAGAACTTGTGACACTCTTTCAAAAGTATGGTTTTAGAAATGATGTTTACAATGATGGGCTGCCACAACTTAATAGTTCTACTTCAAAGCCATCAAGAACACAATACACAAAAGATAGGTTGTTTCAACTTAACGACGGGCAGTTAAGAGCATTGATAATGGAAATTATTCATGACTCAACAGACACAGATAGAGCCATAGAAGAGATAAATTATATTTTACAACAAGACGGAGTAAAACTAATATGTGGTGACAATCACGAAGAGGCTAAATGGGAAGGAGTAATCGTTGATAGGCAAATTCAAAATTTAGCATCATTTCAGGAAAACGAAAAAAAAGTCATTGATGCAATTAAAAGTGCGAGAGTTTCTATTTTAGTGGCAATGGCATGGTTTACTAACTCTATAATAAAAGAAGCCTTGGAACAAAAACGTTTAGAGGGACTAAGGATCGAAATTGTAGTCTTTAAAGATGGTGTAAATGCAACCTGTGGAGTGGACTTATCCAGCTTTGACCACAAAGAAATTCGCGGGACTAGAGGAGGGATAATGCACAATAAGTTTTGTGTCATTGACACACAAATTGTTATAACAGGGAGTTATAACTGGTCGGCAAATGCTGAATATCGGAATGATGAAAACGTATTTATTACATCGGATCATGAATCAGCCGTTGATTATTCTATAGAGTTTAGAAAATTAAAATCTTTATTGTAATTATGAATATCAAGCGGAATATTATCTTCACGTTGGAAAGCAGGAAAAAGGACGGAGTTCTCATTGTTGAGAACGTGCCTATCCGTATGCGTGTTAATTTTGCTTCCAAACGAATTGAATTTACAACAGGTTATCGTATTGATGCAGCGAAATGGGATTCTGATAAGCAGCGAGTAAGAAATGGTTGCACAAACAAACTGAAACAATCAGCTTCTGAAATCAATGCTTCACTTTTGGGCTATTATACCGAGGTGCAGGAAATTTTCAAAAAGTTTGAAGTAGAAGAAATAATGCCAACCCCTGAACAAATTAAAGAAGCATTCAATGCGCTGCACAAACCTATAGAGGAAGAAGTCAAACCGAGAAAACCAACACCTAACGCTTTCTATAAGGTTTTCGATGATTTTGTGAGAGATTGTGGACAACAGAATGATTGGACTGATTCTACTTACGAGAAGTTTGCTGCTGTGAAAAATCATTTGATGAACTTTCGTGATGGACTTACATTTGATTTCTTTGATGAGAAAGGTCTAAATGATTATGTTACCTATCTTCGTGATGTAAAGGAAATGCGCAATTCTACCATTGGTAAGCAATTAAGTTTCTTGAAGTGGTTTTTACGCTGGGCTTTCAAGAAAGATGTGCATCAGAACAATGCTTACGACAGTTATAAACCTAAATTCAAAAGCACACAGAAGAAAATCATCTTCCTCACATGGGAGGAACTGAACAAACTCCGAGAGTTCGAAATACCAGCTGCCAAGCAAGCTTTAGATAGGGTGCGTGATGTATTTCTCTTCCAATGCTTCACGGGCTTGCGCTATTCCGATGTGTTTAATCTTCGTAGAAGTGATATAAAGGGCGACCACATTGAGGTAACAACAGTTAAGACTTCTGATAGCCTGATTATAGAATTGAATAAACATAGTAAAGCAATTCTTGATAAATACAAGGATGTGGCATTTGAAGATGATAAGGTGTTACCTGTTATTACTAATCAGAAAATGAATGATTATCTTAAAGAATTAGCTGAACTGGTAGGCATTGACGAGCCTGTACGTCAAACTTATTATAGAGGTAATGAACGCATTGATGAGGTTACCCCAAAGTATGCCCTACTCGGCACACATGCTGGTCGTAGAACATTCATCTGTAATGCCCTTGCATTGGGAATTCCTCCGCAAGTTGTGATGAAATGGACAGGGCATAGTGATTACAAGGCTATGAAGCCATACATAGACATTGCAGACGACATCAAAGCGAATGCCATGAGTAAATTCAATCAATTATAATACCGAAACAATATGAGCCAAGAAATCAATAAAGTAGAGAAACAAGATTTATCTCTTGTTGTCCGAGCCATTGGTTCTGACCTTGAGCATACACAAATACGCTTGATAGCTTCTGCAAATGCAGATATGCTTTTCCACTATTGGAAAGTAGGGCATTTTATTCTCTACCTCCAAAAGAAAGAAGGTTGGGGCAGCAAGGTCATAGATAATCTTTCCAAGGCGATACGTTCTAAATATCCAGATAAGAAAGGTTATTCCACTCGTAACCTTATCTATATGTGTCAATTCGCCAAAGCCTATCCTATGGAGATTCTATTAGAAATGGGTAAGGCAGAAAAACAGCTTAATAGTCCTTCGGTTGATAATGTATTACAACTTACAAACGAGCTCAATCAATTTACGCAAGAACCTCTTGCGTAAATTCAAGCTACAGATAATCAAGGAAATATAATTACGCAAGAACCTCTTGCACAATTAGGAGAGATTTCAGAAACAGTGTCTGTCATCTACCAACACGACATAAATCAGATAGAAGACATTTTTAAGCAGTCTGCTGTAGTTCGCACTAACTGGGCGAGCCATGTTATATTGCTTAATAGCAAGCTGCCTTTGGGTGAACGTTATTGGTATATCACGCAGGCGGTTGCCAATGGTTGGAGTAGTAATGTTCTGCAAATGCAGATTGAAACCAACCTTTTCGCTCGGCAGATTACGGCAAAGAAAGTGAGTAACTTCTCTGTGCGATTACCCAAACCGCAAAGCGACCTTGCCAACTATCTGATGAAGGACCCTTACATCTTTGACATGATGGGACAGACAGA
Organism: Prevotella veroralis; assembly: GCF_018127765.1. Taxonomy (NCBI): domain Bacteria; kingdom Pseudomonadati; phylum Bacteroidota; class Bacteroidia; order Bacteroidales; family Prevotellaceae; genus Prevotella; species Prevotella veroralis. Next base: position 545,959 of record NZ_CP072331.1, read on the forward strand.
TAAAATGGCAGAACGAGACATTGAACGGCAATTGGTTTCGCATATCACCAAATATCTTCTAGAAATGGGCAGTGGCTTTGCATTTGTGGCACAGCAGAAGCATTTTGAAGTAGGCGATTCTGATTTCTATGCCGACCTCATCCTCTATAACATCCAACTGCATGCATACGTGGTTATCGAACTAAAAGCTACACCTTTTAAACCAGAATATATGGGGCAACTGAACTTCTATATCAATGTTGTGGACGATACCCTTCGTGGCGAACACGACAACAAGACCATCGGCTTGCTCCTCTGCAATGGTGGAGATAAAGTGGTGGCACAATATGCTCTTTCTGGCTATGATCAGCCTATTGGTGTCAGTGATTATCAACTGACAAAGGCTATACCTGATGATTTGAAGTCGGCTCTGCCTACGGTGGAAGAAGTTGAGGAAGAGTTGTCGAAGATAGTAGAGCAAGATAGCGAAAGATGAAATATCTATATTCGTTAGTAATTTATCAAAAAGAGGATTAAAGGTTTAATTTTTTACTCAGTAGTAAACTATTAGTTTACCTACAAGCATAAAAACCAACTACTAAACGAAGACACTCCAAGAAACTATACTAAACAATTTCTTGAAGTGTTTGCTATTTTCTCAACTGCCTCTTAAGTTTTCTTTGTTCCTGTTTGATACGTTCTTGTTGCAACAACAACTCTGCTTGCCGTTGCAGGGCTTGTTCATAATCAATAACCTTCTGCTGCATTTGCTGGATGGCTTTGGGATTACGATGCATGATAAAAATGCTGTCAAGGTAGTCAAAATCTTTTTTGGTAGCTTTGCCTTGCATTCGCAGATAGCGATAACGTAGGTCGTAATCTGAGGCTGTTTGCAGTTTGTTGGCTCCCATACCAAAGAACCAACAGCTAACCATGACCAGCCCACAAACTAATAAGAGCAGCATACGCTCGGCTAATTGTACGCTTGCAAATAGCGAGTAGTTCTTATATCCTACAGGCTTTTGTTGCTTGCTGATGAGCTGGTGCAAAGCTTCAAACTTTGGTTCGAGTTTCTTATTCGACTCTGATAGTGCCTCCAAAACAAAAAGTTGATGTTCTTTGATTTTAGCTTGAGTTTCTTTCGAGAGATGGCTTTGCATGGTTTCTTGTGTTTTAATACTATTTCCCTTTGGAATAGATAGCTGTTCTGCAATAGTAGTATGCAGTTCTGCTTGTGCCTTACTGATGGCTTTGCAGTCTTGTTTGAGTTCTTCGAGCATATCGAGAACAGGTGCTATTTCGTTATTCATTCTGATATAAATTTGATGTGATTAAATTCTACGTTTGCAATTAGCTTTATTACGGAGTTTCTTTTGAAATCGAAGTTCATCAACATCTACGCCATTACTTGGTGTTGGCATAGAAAACACTTCACTAATTGCTTCAGATAGGTCGGTAATGAAATAGCTTTCATCTACAGAATGTACCATAGGTTCGTTTTGTTGATTAATTTGCTCTTGTTTGTGAGAATTTCGTTCTATCGCTGCATTGAGGCGAGAGAAAGAGCACGTTCGGTCTATCTTTGAGCCACTGAAACTACATCCGTCTTTTTCAAAGGTGATTCCTTGTACAACATCGGTATTACCTTTTGTTTTGAAACGAGTGGTAATATCTTGTTGCTCTAACCTTGCAACAAAATCTTTCCAAGTCTGAGATTGAGGTAATATAGACTTAATGGTATCGAATATTTCATATCGCAATTTATCCTCTCCTCTCAATCGCGAGCGGTTTACCTCTTGCTTTCCTTCGCCAATGGTTAGACCATAACGCTCAGTCAGTTCTCTACAAATCTTCGTTGAACGATACTTTTCGTTGCGGTCGCTGATGGTCTTACCATCATTTCCAATGCGATTGATACAAATGTGCAGGTGCGGATGCTGGCGGTCACTGTGCCTTACGATAAGACTCTGTGTGTCGCTATAGCCCATTTCATGAAGATACTCGTTGGCAATCTTCACCATTGTTGCATCTGTCAGTCGTTCTGAATCATGTGTCGAGAATGAGAGTATCGTATGACAAACAGGTTTATGTACATTCGGACGCATAGAGGCTTGCAAGTTGAAGTCGTGTGCAATGTCATTTGGTAAAGAACTGCGCACGCCATTAGCTTGCAAAACCTTGACTTGACCTTCACGCTTGCTAAGCATATAACTGACAACTCCACTGAAGTTTGTTCCTTTAATAATCTTGGCTATCATGGCTTCAATCGTTTCATGAGTTCGTGAATAAGTTGTTTCAGCGCATTCAATCCTTCATTGAGTGCAGAGATGCCGAAAGCATTGAGTCGATGGGCAATTTGGTTAAGATTGTTTGCCATACCAGAAACTGTACGGATGAGTTGCATTTCCTCTGGCTTGATTCGACTCTTTACTTCTGCATTTGTAATGAGCAGCCGTAAAAACTCTGTTCGAGGAATGGAGGCCTCACGTGCTTTTCCCAACAAGGTGTAGTACTCCATTGTATTAAGCCGAAGAAGCACTTGATATTTCCGTTTCTCTGATAAAGTCTTAGTGGGTCGTCCACCTTTATTTTTCTGTTCCATTTTTATTTTTTTTGATGAGACCAACGGGATTTTCACCTCCCAAAGGTGGGAGCAAGTAGGTTTTGAGATACTCAAAACACAAACTTGCTTCCCTGATAAACACTATCTTCTGATACTACATTTTATGGTTGGTAATAACATTTGTTTCTCTTTGATTTTAGATTGAGCAACGAGCCATTCGTTGAGGTCTTTGTGGGCTCGGTAGCGTGTGGCACCATCAACGATTTGCGGAAACATTTGCTTCAAAACGGCAAAAGTTTTGCGCCCAGCATCGTCATTGTCCAGAAAACTTTCCACTTCTCGATAGCCCGCAATCTGTTTTCTAATGCGCGGCAAAAGAGCCAGAGAGTTGAGAACGATGGCATCGGAGGTTGAAGAAGGATTTAGCACTTGCCACGAGAGAAAATCCATAAATCCCTCAAAGATTTGTAGACGGTCGGTTCCTCTTTTAATCGTTGTAATAGCCTTCGGGGCGATACATCCTTTGAAATACATATTGCGGATTTCCCATCCCAAAGCATCGTTTGCAAATCCAATGGCATAGTATGTCCGTTTCATGTTTTGGAATAGAACTTCCGAGCAGTAGGAATTGGCTACAGTAAGGGGAATGGCACGCACTGTGAGATAGCTAAGCAAATTAAGATTGGAAAGCGGTTGTGTAGATAGAATTTCCAATTTGCACTCGGAGATTTTTCTTTCACCGCCAAAAGAAAATTCTTGATGCGCTACTTGTTTAGCACCACTCAAAAGCCCGATGGCTTCGCTGATAGTGCAGCGATGTAAAGCGCATACAAGGTCGATGATGTCGCCATGTTCGCCAGTTCTAAAGTCATACCATTGGTTGCGCTCTGTATTTACTTTGAATGATGGCGTACTTTCGTTACGAAGTGGGGAGCAGTACCAAAAGTGAATACCTTGTACTCGTGCAGGTGAATAACCCTGTTGCTGCAAATAATCTGTGATAGAGATTTGCTTGATATTTTGTATTTCCATTGTGATTTTGTTTTAATGTTTGAAATGAATAACTTTCTGCCTTTTTCTTTTGGAGGCTGAAGGTTTTAGGATTGGTCGGACAGTCGTACACTATAGGCACACCTTTACGTCCGACCAAGTTTGTTTCTCTTTGGTCGGATTGGTTCAGGTATATATAGCCTGTGTCCGACCGACCAAAGGTTTTATTGTAGAGAATTATGGCTGAGCCGATATTTTCCTCGTTCTTCCTTAACCACTATGCCTTTGTTGAGCAAGAATTGCAAAAGTTCCTTGAGTTTAGTTTGCCCATAGGATAGCCCCACAATCTTAGCATAAGCCTCTTTAAGAGCTACGATAAGTTTACTATATGGCAAAATTTCGCTTGTAGAGAAGACTGGTTCCAACGCCTTTCGATGTTCGTTAGTGCTTAACTCTTGGTAGGAGAAACGATGTGACTTCCGTTCATTGTCGGAATACGAGAAATCTATTTGGGGAATGCAAATCTCATCTTCACCCTCCTTTAGTCGAAAGGCAAATTTTTCAAAGGGTTTGGAGCGGATGATGGAGGGCGCAACAATACTGCGTTCAGGCAGCGTGTTGTCTTTCGTGATTTGCAAGACTTTCTCTGCCTTGTTGTTGAGTTCCGTCCCGATATGTCCTCGTGCGTTGTCGTCGCCTTTGTTGAGGTGAAGCACGGTTTGAATGTGGATGTTTTGCTCGCTCGTCCACTGCATCAGGTCACCCACCAATTTAGTCGCCTCCGTTGAGTTATTGATATCAAGCATTAAATCACGAATACCGTCAATGACCACCAAGCCCACGTTGGGTGTATGGTAGATGGCGTAGCGGATTATTTCTCTGCGCTCATTTGGGTCGGCAATGGCTCTGAGGTGGCTGAACTTCAAATGCTCTGGCTCTCTATCAGTCGGCAATCCTGCCAATCGCAGAATGCGCTGCATCACGAGTTGGCAATGATAAGGGCTTTGCTCAGTGTCAAAGTAGAGGATAGTGCGCTTGCTCTCGGGAAATGACGCCCGATACTCCAGAACTTGCCCATTGACAAGGGCTGCTGCAACGATGGCACTCACATTGAAAGTTTTCTTTGCTTTGGCTTTACCTGTTGACACACTGAAGTTGCCCAATGTGCCAATTATGGCTTCACCTGCTTGCAGTACAACTGGAGGAAGCGCAAACTCGTCCGTAACATGGATAAGCGATGCTTGCCAAATGTTTTCATAGTTAGTTGTATTCATCCTCGCCCTCCCGTCTTTCGTCCTGCCAGTTCCAGCGCAAGGTCGGCATCCACAATAATCTTGCGCCCCACTTGCGTAATGGCACGATTGATTTTACCACTCTGTTTGATACGGTTGGCCGTAGGCAGACTGCACCCAAAAAGGCGTGCAATGCCAGCCAATCCATATACATACCGCCTTTCTTCTTTGGAGGAAGAAGCTTTTGTTACCTCTCCACTTGTGAACATGTTACTGTGCTGTGCAAGGAAGAGCAATTCTTCACCCGTCATCTGCCACACAGGTTTGCCCAATAATTCGTTTATCGTCATAATTCCTTGTGTCTTGAAGTTAATAACTCACCCTTGCGCATAGGGTATTTGTCAGTTCTGACGATGCAAAAGTAGAGGGCTTTTGATGTTATTCCAAGAAGCAAGGATATAGCGGGAAGTATAGGGAAATGTAAGGAAATCAAAGACAATCAAAAACGCTCAATATACATTCAAAAAGTGGACTATTTCGGGCAAACGCACATTGTTTCTCACCCATCATTGATTGTTTAAGAGATTACTTTTGGTGTCCTCTTGAAAGAAAACTTATTTTCAGTGGAGATAAAGCTCTATTTTCTTCGTTTTATTCATTATAAGTTCATAACTTTGTAGACAATATCAAGATAAGCTATCATCCGATGGGACAGAAGAAAGAGCATAGCAACCTTATTAAGGAGCATTTGAAGAAGCGAGGCATCACCCAAACATGGCTCGCTAAAGAGTTGGGTATGAGTTTCAGTATAACCAACGCCTATGTTTGCAACCGCAAGCAGCCTAATCTTGCTACCATCTTCAAAGTGGCAGACTTGCTCGGTGTGTCACCAAAAGATTTAGTAGAATAATTTATTCACAAAAATACAATATGCTGGATAATAAAATAAAGGAATCACTGCACAATATATTTCTTTCAATGCCCAAGGAATCTTTGCCTAAAAAAGGAGATGGTTGGGTAAACGAAAACCAATTTGCAAAAGCAGTCTTAAAAGAACGAATTAACTTCAAAGACATGGGCTATACCTGGTTTAATGAGTTCTTGAAAGATTCAGGTATTTTTGTTTTCTGTAAAGAACAAGAGATCTGGTATGTAAATAGGAAATTAGAATCGAAACGTCGTAACACTCAACGCAAGGATATTCTGTCTGCAAATTCAAAAGATGCAGAAAATATCAAACGAAGATTGCGTCTTGAAAATAACCTATTTATTGGTCAGTTTGCACCGCAAAAGAATGAAGGTTGGTACACCATAACAGACATCCGTAATACTGACTTCACAAAGATTGAAGATAAGGAACGTGGTGTTAAGAATCTATCAATACCATTCAGAAGCAATAAAGATTTTAATCGTTTTGCTTATTATAAGTTCACGTGGGTGCTACTTGAAATAGAACCACTCAAGTTTGGTATTGACTTGCGCGAGGAAATAACGCCAATATGGCCGAAAGACATTGTGAGCAGCCTTTACGATGGCATTATGCGTTATCCTGCTGGTGCCGCAAAGAAGATTGCTCGTTCACTTGATACACTCAAAAAGCAGCTAACACAGAGTGGTAAAGAAGTATTTATATATGAGCTGTTGCAAAATGCAAACGACTATCCTCGTCGTGCTAAAATTAATGGCGAGTATCAAGCCTTACCCGTAGATGTGGAATTTCATATTACAAAGAACTACCTAACATTCCAGCATACAGGTGAATATTTCAATCCTAAGAATATTGCAGCCATTTGCGATATAAATGATGGCGAGAAGGCTGACAACACAAAAGCCATTGGATATAAAGGCATTGGCTTTAAGACCGTATTCCTTGACAACGACTATGTGCTTCTAAATACTGGTAATTATACTTTTAGGTTTGATAAGTCAGCAACTGATGTAATCAACACCCCATGGCAGATACTGCCTATTTGGACAGAGAATAATGAAATTGATAATGACATCAAGTTTGTATTCCGCCAGCATCCTAATGACGAGTTCAGAGTAAAGTTCGCTCTTCAACCACGAGATAAGGAAATTCTGACCGACGAAGACAGAGATGATAACTACATCGATTTGTTTACCGATGTATTTGAATCAGAGCGCATCATATTGTTTATCCCGAACATCAAGAAGGTTAGCATCTTTATTGATGGTCAGGATGAACCGATTGTACGTGAGAAAGACAATAAAGACTGGTGTGTATCAGATTCTCTTGTAGATGATATTCCTGAGGACATTACAGATAAAATAAACGATGTCTTGGAAAATCCAGACTCTCTTCGTTCGGATGGTTATGAGAAAATACCAGAGAAGTACATGAACTTTCGTAAGACTGCGGTAAAGTTTGCGTGCAAGAAAGCTGAAAGAAAGTTGATGCCAGTTGATGATGCCATGCTTTATTGCTATCTGCCAGCAAAGCGGGCTGATTGGGGCTTCAATTTCCTAATGAACACCGATATGGTGCCCAACGGACAGCGTGATGATATTGAGGATATCGAACTCAATCACGTTATTGCTCGTATTGCAGGTAAACAGTTCTTTTATTGGATCAAGCAGCTTATTGAAAGCAAAAAATACGATCTTGACTCTATCTTTGCACTTATCCCAGACTTTGATGAGTGCAAGAAGAGACGCGTGTATAAGAAGTTTATAGAGGAGTTCCAGGAAGAATTTGAAAAGCTCATAAAAGAAGAGCCTTTTGTTCCATGCGTGGATAAGGATGGTGAACAAACCTTTGAATGCATCGACAATATTATTAACGACATGACTGGCATGACAGCGAACGGAGTCATTTCAGACGAAGACTTCATAATTCTTATGGAGTTGGGTGACTACTCCTTGCCAGTTGACGAGTTAAGACAATCGGAGGCATTCATGGATTTCTTGTACAAGCATTCTCCTTCGAGCCTTGATGTAAAGGTTGATGCTGTTGTAAAGAAATGTGAGGAAACTGATTTCCAGACATGGTTGACAGTTCCCGAAAACAATACACGATTTATAAGACATTGGTTGAGTGAGGATGAACTAAACGAGTTTGCGAAGAAAAATATATTTATTGAATACAAAGGCAATTTGTTTACAGCAGGAAGTCTCTACTATGATTTTGACACGAATTGTAATAGAATAGGATTCTTGCGTAGATTTGTACCGCATCTTTGCGAGGCATCAAGAGCAAATTTTGAGGAAGATGAAAATTGGAAATCATTTGCAGACAAGTATTTCCTGTCTTTCTCTGCTGCGTCTATGATTACAGATTACATTCTATCCAATGAGGATGCTATGGAGTTGCTTAACGTACCAAGCAATTCTGTTGCATTCTATCGTTATCTTGCAGTAAAGGAAGTTGATTTAAAGGCTAACAAGACAAAGGTTCCGTACATTACCGAGGATGGTGGTGCAAGTACCGACTATACCAATTATCACTACTTCTTCAACGAAGAAGCTCATGGCTTAACACGTGAGAAATGGTTGGGCGAGAATGTTATCAACGTACTATCGCACATCTATTTTGATGGCTTGGGCGATGACAAGAGAGATAATCTAATCAATATCTTTACTCGTCTCGGATTCCACGATTTTGTTAAAGAATCATTCATTACAGCAGTCGTTGTTAACGATGCGAATTTTCGTGCAAAGGTTAATGCAGCCATAGAAAACAATTATGTAGCCAACAAGGCTTTTGTTGATTATATATTCAATTGTGAGACACAGCTGAAAGAAAATAGTTTCAGGGATTATGTTTTGAGATGTGTTGATATCAAAGGTAATGAAGTTTATCTTTGCAACGATGATGTTCGATACTTCAATCAGGAGGCATTTGCACAAAACAGTACCTATGCAGATAATACCCATCACGCATGGTTGCAGGAAAATATGATGTATGCACTCTCAAATGCGTACTTTGAAGACTATGAGAAGGAAGAAGGTAAGAGGTTGGAATCATTCTTACGCCAACAATTTGGGATAAAGACTTTCACTGACAAGTCTTTTTTCATGGATGTAGTTATCAAGAATAAGACTGCTATCTATTCCAACCTTGTTGATGAAACAACCATGCTGACCTTCTTGGAGTATTTGAAGCGTGATGCAGATAGAATCTTTGATGGTAGTATGAGCTTCAACGACATCAGAGATATGCCATTGCTTGCCTATGACGGGACCATATTAAGATCAAGGTTACGGAATAAACAGTATATAGAATACGACGAAGACGCAAAGATTCTGTTCGAGAAAACATGGTGTCCGAAAACATATGTTATTCTTTCGCAAAAATATACCGATGATTTCTCACAAGACATGCGTCAGTTATTCAAGATAATGAAGTTTGATTTCAATACTGCAACTAACAACCTTGTTACAAATACATTCTTGCAATATTCTGTGAAAGTTGTAGCAAACAGCATTGATTTCTGGCGATGGGTACGGGCTAACCAAAAACAGATTACATCAGTTGACAAGTTCAAGGCGATTCCTTTGCTTGACAAGAATAACGCACTTATCAATAGTACCTTGCTTTATATCTCTGATACTTACCAACAGGAGCAGATAGAATCGTTGGTGACTAAATATGTTAAGGAGGCAAAGTTTGTATCTTCATCGTATATTGAAACTACTAATGAAAATGAGAAAGCCGAGTGGATAAAGCTGTTCAAGAAGCTTGGTCTTAAATCAGACAACAAGGATATTCTTTTCTCCGACATTTTGCCTAATCTTGCAACTATTGAAACTGACTCATTGGATTCGGTCGTAGCGATGATGACCAAGCATTTGAAAGATCTGAAGGATAAGTGGGCGGAAAGGAAACACCAAATAATTCAGTTGAGAGTACGCACACAATCTGGTGAATATAAGACTCTTGATCAAGTCACAATCGTTAAGGTGGACGAAGATGCTGTTTCTGAACCGTTCAAGTATATCACACTCGCCAATGAGGTGCATCCTGATATCTTGAAATCAAACAAGGAGTTACTTCTTGCAATCTCAGCAGAATTCCAGAATCGTAACCTCATTACCACAAAACAAAAGTGGATTGATGCAAAGGTTAAGGATTATCTTAACCAGTTTGGTGCTGATGAGAATAGCGTAGCTGCCATTCACATCCAATTTGTACGCGAGGTGGCCAAGATACAGAACGAGTTCGACATAAATATCAATCTCCGTAAGCAGATTAAGTATTTAGTCAAGTCGCAAGAGGCAATCTACAAGTATGCTCATGAATTGACACTTGGTTCTTCTTATTCTCCAGCTTGTGACTTTGAGGCAAATGGTGTGTCTGAATTGTCGTATCTTTCTGACACTTACATCTTCGAAGATAACAAGGATATCATCAAGCAATATTTCAAGGCGGAGAACGTGCATCAGAATATGACGCGAGAGGACTTGAAGTATCTCGCAAACCGCACATTTGCTTGTTATTTCTGGTCGAAATGTTTCTCTCGTCGCTTGGTCGAATATGAATCATGGGTGGAAGATGGATGTTTCAATAACCGCATGTGCATACCAACAGAGAACTCTGTTAAGACGCCTGAACTGTTGTATGCGCCTTATATAGCAGGTTATGCCGTTCGCGCCAAGGCTCCTCAGTGGCAAGAAAAGGTTCCTTGCAAAGCGGTTGTCGACTCTATTGATAATCGTGAAGCTCGTGAACTGTTTGAAAAGATCAACTTCTGCAAAGCACTCTCTTTTGAAGATTGCCTTTACTACCTTGCTCGTGTCGCGCATCCAAGAGAAGATGAGTCTCATTTCCGTGGTATTGTGATAAACTGGATGCTTTCTTCTCCTAATCAAGATGCAAGATTGGTTGATAACTATCGCAAAACGCCAACTGCAGAATGGCGTAATGGTAAAGGTCAGAAGAAGCATATAACAAAACTCTATGCTATCCATCCAGAAGCAACACAGGAGAGAAATATCTTCCGTGGCGATGAGTTTGTTATGCAGACAAGCGCATTTCCAAAAGACACAGATTCTTTTGTGAAAGTTTGCGACATGCTAAAGATAAAGTGTCTGACAAGTTCTGATTTCAAAGCAACTCCTATAGGGAAAGAAGATCAGACGATGGATATGGTTGCCATACTTAGACCTCGTCTACTCATATTGTCTGCGATTGAGAATCCCGACAAATTCCAGGAATTGTATGAGCGGTATAACACAAGACTGTCACAGTATCATTTTGTTGTGTGCGAAAAGATAGACCTCGGTTATGACACAATACATAATGATGTGGAGCGAATCTATAATGACGACTACCATCTCTATTATGTAAGCTCGTGGAAGCACAGACGCACCTTCGCAAAATTCTGTCGTGGATTGAAACGACTGGTTGGACTTGATGTATATGACGACGTATGTGAGGAAGTCCTTGATAGCGTTAGTGTAGAAGAATGCATTGAGAAGTATTGCTCTTCGCTTGCATACGATGAAAAGTTCCGCGCTTATCTTAGATCGTTGGATTTGACCATCAATGTTGAGCCAGAGGAAGAAGAACCTATCGAAACAGAAAACGATTACTATAGTAATGCTACGAATGAACCAACAGATTCTGCTACAGAACCAACGACAGAGACATCAACAGAAAATCAGCATGTTGACGATACGGAAACTATTCGCGAGGATGACAAGCCTGGTGCACCAAATAAAGATGTAACGTCAAGACCTGTTAACGAACTTGAAGTTGGGGAAGAAGCAGAGACATTACCAAAAGAACCTATTCAAACCGCATCGCAGCAGCCAACTTCTGACTCTCGTCCACAACAGCAGTCGCAACAAACTGAATCACCAGTTGGTCAAACAACGTCATCTACAGCAGAGGAAGAGCCAAAAGATGACTTTGGTCAGTATGACACATACAAACAGGTCGATGAAGAGGATATTGAAGACTACGATGACACAGACGATGTAGAAGCTGACGTTGATGAAGATGTTGACACAACGGATAATGCCAGCACAATGTCTTCTAATACTCATACATCTAACACGTCTCGCGCTTCATCAAACATGCCTCATAAGGATTATGATCCTGACCGTAATGGGTACATGGGATCTGTTGATAAGGAAAAGAATTATCAACCTGTTGGCGACAGACCTTACAAACCTCGTACACGTAAGCATCCGAAGATCTTCACCAAAAAGGAATTAGAACGCCTTCGCTCACATGGAACGCCTCTTGAACTGGAATCATTACCACCAACGAGGGAGGAAATAGACCTCTTAGCTCAATGTAACATCAAGCCAGAGCAGATTGCCGACACCAACTATCTTGCTCAGTTGCGTCTGTACCAGAACCTCAGAAATGAGATGCACGCAGAGCCTGAGGAAACAATGGAAGAGTTCGTGCGTAATGCGAGTGATGTAACCGTTCACAAACTTAAAGATGGCAGATACATTCACACTTGTAGTGCGGCTCGTGGCGTAATGTACGCTTCTCCTTCTGTATGGAATAAAATGGTTGATGACAAATGGAAGATTTGTGTTTATCTTGATGGACAAGGCAAGAACTTCCATTACATTAACAACGCAGAAGAATTCCTGAAACTCGTAGAAAAGGACGATGTGGTTATCAAGATTACCGGCAAGGAGAAGGTGGATGTCGTTAAGACTCTCTATGGCGGATTGCTTGAAGGTGCCAAGGGTACTGTATATACCTTGATACGTGTAGCTGCACGTACAAATATGGATGCCGTATTCGCCCACTATGTTGGCGCTATGGCAGAAGCAGAAGATGGTAACGATGATTACAACGATAACGACTATTGATTATGATTGACAATATCAAGCTTTCTAACTATAAGTCATTCTTCGCCGACCAAGTGAAGGAGGCTATCGACGAGCAACAAAAGATAAACCGCTCGCAGATGAGAAACTTGTTCAAAACAGGCGAGTTGTCTCTTGCTTATGTAGATTCCATTCAGCATGAGACAGGTATGATTATCTTTAAATGCCCTCGTCGTATGGCTCCTCGCTTGAAAGTACAGAAGGGGGTATGCATAATAAAGAAAGGTGCAAAGCAGACATTAGGTGAGCACGTTACGGAGTGGATATGCCGTTGGGAGGAGTTCGTGGGTAATAAGGATTTCCATTCTCCTGGCTCTGATATGACCCCGATGTACTATGTGCATACAGGTGATTCCAATTATGACTATGTAGCATGCTCTGGGTTCAGCTTTAAGTTGTATGATATATTATCAAAGGCATTGGCTGATGGCAAAAGCCTTTCACTTATAGTTCACAATCCATTCCCTCCTGTAGAGTATTTTCGCAACCTCGCCAACTACATGGATGCGTTCTCTTCAAACGAGGAACTTAACCTTGAACCAACCATCAATTACGAAGAATGGGCTCCCGAGGAACTTGCGTTTGATGAGGAGAAGCCAACAGGTATCTCTGACACTATCATAGACACGCTCGCCAATGAACATTGTTGTATCGTACAAGGTCCTCCGGGAACTGGCAAGAGCTACACCATCGCTTCTGTAATTTCATCGTATCTTGACGCTGGTAAAAACGTCTGCGTCACAACTATGGCGAACAAAGGTCTTATAGAACTTATCAAGCAGAAGCCTTTGCAGAAGTATGTGAAGGAAGGTCGTGTCAGCAAGACTAATCTTTCTATTGACGAGCGTAAACAAGTGTCTGGTGTAAAAGCTTCCTCTGTTGACTTACAAGTTCCGGATGGCGAAATGCTTTGTGCCACGAACTATCAGCTGTCAAGCGTTTTTAGCGAGCAGAAGATGACTCTGTATGAATTACCACAATACGATTTGGTAGTCATAGAAGAGGCTTCTCAGGCATTCCTGACAGCTATTATTGCATTCAAGCAGTTAGGTGTTGACTGCATGATCGTGGGTGACCCAATGCAGTTGCCGCCTATCGTAAAACTCAATAATCCTCAGTACAATTCGTGGAATATTTCAACGCAGGTAGAAGGATTGAAAACGATGGCTTTAGGTTCGCAGATTAAGTCGTACCGTATCGTCACCACATTCCGTCTAACCAGACGTTCGGCAGCACTCACAAAATATTTCTATGGCAACCGCTTTGTATCTGTAAAGAAAGAATACCTTGATTTTACTGATGCAAACAGCCCTCTTTTTCCATCCGAGGGCGGTGTACTATACCATTGCACAAATGATGCTCGAAATGGCGTGTATTCTGATAAAGCAGATGCAATAATCCGTAATGTGATTTATACGATGGAGAAGTGTTATCCAATGCGATCGCTGGCGATTATCACTCCATTCCGCGATTCGGTAAAAGAACTGCAAAAGCGATTCTGTACGTCAGACATTGAATTGGACATCACTATTGAAACCATCGACCGAATCCAAGGTATGACAGTTGATTACGCTGTGCTCTATGTTCCTGGACGCAACCCAGGATTCGCACTTGAAGACCGTCATTTCAATGTGGCTACCAGCCGTTCGCTCAGCACAACGCTCATCATTTCTGACATTCCTTTGAACGAGTTCCATACCGTTTCGCCAACAGTCATACGATTCGTTGACAATTGCGATAAGTATGATGGTGATATGCGAGTAATCTCAAACGATAGACTTGAAACTACACCAATCGCAGAACCTAGCCCACATGTAGAGGAATCTCCAAAACAAGAATTTGCAAATTCTTCTATTGGCGTGAAGGTTGTCGGTAAGATAGACCTGTCGAAATTTGAGTGCAAAAAGAAGGAACTGAGTTCAGACAAGAAGAACTACTACATCGTCGACACAAATGTCTTTGTAAATTGTCCAGACATTATCAGAAAAATCGATAAGAAGTACCCTGTTATTCTGTCTGCTAAGGTAACTGATGAACTCGATAAGATGAAGATAAAGTTGAGCGATGAGGGCAAACGTAATGCAGAAAAAGCACTCCGTAACCTCAACAGCGAAACTCAACATGAGATTATCTATGAGTTTGCCGACACGTCTCTTTTACCAGAAGATTTTGATAAGCGCTCACCAGACAATATGATTGTTTCCGTAGCGTTGAAATATAAAGATCAAAATCCAATCATGTTAACGTCTGATAATGGATTACAACTCAAATCAAAAATTTTAGGATTCAAGACTCTTTCCTTGAAATCATTTCTTAAACGATAATTTTTGGGTGTAATAAGGGGTGCAAATCGCATAACTCGCTGATTTACACCCTTATTTGCGGAGAGAGAGGTTTATGAACCAAGCTCTCGTATCTCGTTGTATATAAATCTTCTATATATTTTGATAAATCATCTGTGTAGCATTTTTGTAGCAGTATTTTGACTGCTTAATGACTACCGTTCTGATTACCTTTTGAAAGCACAACAGCTCTCTTTTCTTGGGTACAAAGGTATATAAAATTGTACTAACCTCCAAATCTTTGCACCATAAATATTTAGAGATTTTACTGCTACATTTTCCAGTGCAAGGTGCAAGCCCTTATATAAAAAGGGACTTGCACCTTGCACTGGGGGATCCGTGAGTTCTTTGTTCTTTGACAGTGATTGTTCTTTATAAATGATAGTTGATTTTAAGAGGAATGGTATTTTAACATTCCCTTATATAAGTTTACTATAAATCTTTTCATTAAAAGTAGGTCATTCTTTAAGATTCTTTTGTCTGTACTACGTATTTCTCGTCCTTATGCTACCGCTATGATGCTGAACCTTGCACCTGCTGCAAGACGGATTGCATAGGGTGAAAACATTTGCATATAGCGGGTTGCTCTTGTGGCGGTGCTTTAATAACTTTATAATTATGAAAGAGTTATTGGAAATGCTGAAGTCAGCAAGAGTAGAAAAAGGTTATTCCCAGGAGTATCTTTCTGGAATTCTGGGAGTTAGTTCAAGTAGGATCTCACGTTGGGAAAACGGACAGACAGAGATGACTCTCTGCCAAATCCTAAAATATGCTTCTAAAGTAGGCATCTGCTCTACTGAAATGTTTGAAGTTCTTGCACGGAATGGGCAGCCAAGACCTTTACCTATGGTAGAGATGCATATAGAAGTTTTTACAGAGGAGGCGTTCAATAAGCTTTCACAACTATTAATTGAACTCGGAACAGAACAAGCGACGGGGGCTACAAAACGGTTATAGTCATGGAAATAATCACAGTAGAGAGTCTGGCTTATCAAGAATTGATAGATAGGCTCAATCGAATAGAGCAGTACGTCGAGAGAACCTCTCACCTTATACAGGATATAGATGACGAGCTGGAAATGACCACGAAAGACCTAATCGAGAGTTTGAATGTTTCAGAGTCCACCCTCTACCGCTGGCGCAAAAAGCAGTTGCTGCGTTACCGCTACACGGAGAGTGGTGATGTGCGCTACTTTTTCAAGTCAATCATTATTGCCGTGAAATGTAACCGGCTCCGTGTATCAGGGATGAGGAATGATGAGGTTCTCGGACGACTCAACCGCTTTAAGGACAACCTTATTATGAGTTCTTGCCTTAATTCTAAAAACAGATAAATATGATAGATAAAGAACAAATACTTTTGCTTACACAAGGAGGGTTGAACGTGTTCTCCCATTTCCTTGGCTTTGAGGTGAACCTGCACCGTAACTTCCGCAGTCCCTTCTATGATGACAAGCGGGCTTCATGCCATATCTTCTATGATAGGAAGAGTTCATCCTATAAGTTCTATGATCATGGGGATACAACCTATTCGGGAGATTGTTTTTGGTTTGTAGCAACTATGCGTGGCCTAAACCTGAAAACAAGTTTTCCCGAGGTCCTGGAAACCATAGTACAAGAACTTGGATTGTATTCTTTATGTGATGGTGAACAGCATAGCAAGCATATAACACAGTCATACAAAAAAACTATTGGCTTCAGTCCCGAGACTGATATGCCCAAGCATACGGTAGAACGACCATACAGTTTTGAGATACAGCCTTTTGATGACGGGCTGCTAAACTATTGGGCGCATTATGGTATCCATGAGGATGCACTCCGACGCTTTCGGGTACGGAGTCTTAAACGCTATGAGAGTATTTCTGCTGAAGGTCGGAAGTTTGAACTTTATGGCTCACCTACGGAACCTATGTTTGCCTATATCGGAAACGGCTATGTAAAGATATACCGACCTCACAGTCCGAAAATCCGCTTTCTCTATGGTGGACGGATGCCTGCCACCTATTGCTTCGGTATGGAGCAGATTCCCGCTAAAGGCGATATGCTCTTCATAACAGGTGGAGAAAAGGATGTACTCTCATTGTATGCACACGGCTTCAATGCAATCTGCTTCAACAGTGAAACCGCACAGATACCGACAAGCATCATCGAGAGCCTTCAGCTTCGCTTTCGACATATCATACTTCTGTATGATGCTGACGAGACAGGCGTACGCGAGAGTCACAGACAAGCAGAACATCTGGCAGAATACAAGGTATTGAACCTTTCACTTCCGCTAAGTGGCACGAAGTCTGAAAAAGACATTTCAGATTTCTTTGCCTTGGGCAACGGGGCAAAGGAATTGAAAGAGCTGCTTGCCAAGATGTTCTCAGACCTATATAGCCAAACTATGATGATGTTACGTTCCTGTGAAATTGATTATGAGAATCCACCGGACATTTCCAAATCGGTTGTGACTGTGAATGGTGTTCCACTCGGTACGCAGGATAATCTGTTCTGCATTACCGGAGGTGAGGGTACGGGCAAGAGCAACTATATTGGTGCCATCCTTGCCGGAACATTGGGAGAAAAACGATTGCCGATAGAGAAGACCTTGGGATTGGAGATTACCGCCAATCCCAAAGGCTTGGCGGTTCTGCACTATGACACCGAACAGTCCGAGGCACAACTGCACAAAAATTTGGGTAAGACCTTACGACGTGCTTCATTGAAAACCGTACCGGAGTTTTACCACTCCCTGTACCTTGCCTCGCTCTCCCGTAAGGACAGATTGAGACTTATCCGTGAGAGCATGGATTTGTTTCACCACAAGCATGGAGGCATCCATCTTGTGGTGATTGATGGTATAGCCGACTTGATACGCTCCGCCAACGATGAAACGGAAAGTATTGCCATTGTAGATGAGTTGTACCGTTTAGCTGGCATATATAATACTTGCATCATCTGCGTGCTGCACTTTGTGCCGAATGGCATTAAGCTCCGTGGTCACATCGGTTCCGAGCTGCAACGCAAAGCCGCGGGAATTCTTTCCATAGAGAAAGACGACAATCCGGAATACTCGGTGGTAAAAGCATTGAAAGTCCGTGACGGAAGTCCGCTGGATGTACCGATGATGCTTTTCGGCTGGGATAAGGCAGAGGATATGCACGTCTATCGTGGTGAGAAATCCAAGGAAGACAAGGAAAAGTGCAAAACCGACGAACTTATTGGTATTATTAGAGACGCTTTCCGAAGTTCTTTCAAACTCTCATACCAAGAACTGTGTGAGGTTCTGATGCGCGAAATGGAAATCAAAGACAGAACCGCAAAGAAGTACATCGTCTATATGAAAGAGCAACGTATCTTGACACAAGATGTAAATGGAAATTATCAAAAAGGGGAACTATGCCATACTTAGACCAACAATCTGAAGACACATGGCAGAAATGCCTGTTTGATAAACTGAAGAATGTGGAAGATAAGCTCGACTGTTTGCTCGTCCTGCGGGAACAGGAAATAGATACAACCGTTCACCCTCCATTGAAACCGGAATACTTGGACATCATAGATGTCTCAAAAATCTTGAAGGTAGAACAAAAAACCATTTACAACTGGGTTTGGGCAGGGAAAATTCCTTATCTCAAAGCCAATGGACGATTGCTTTTTCTTTGGGAAGAGATAGATAAAATGGTACGAAAGCGAGAGGAATGGTAGGTGCTTTGGATATACTTCTCCTCTTTTTTGTTATGTAACTACGCGAGTTCGGGGTAAGAAAAGTCTTGTAAAAGTTGGTAATCTTACCAAAATTTAGTCTTTGTTGGTGAAAATCAATAGATTACAAAGAATGGAGTCACTGAAATTTTCTGTATTATCGATGAGTCTGATAAGAATTTGAATGCTGAGTTGGATAAAAACCTGCGATTGCCCTACAATAGAGGATATATAAAGAAGGACTTCTTTGGGTGTCTCTTCAACTAGGGAGTCCATCTCGTACATGGTCTAAAGGCAAATATGAAGGACAAGCTCATGCCCATATGGGACGAACTACTGCTTAGAAAGAGGTACATTATCGAGTGTATCAACGAGCTGCTTAAGAATAAAGCAAATCTCGTGTATTCGCGACATAGGTCCATACACAACTTTATGATGAATCTGTGCTCGGCACTCACGGCATACTGCTTCTTTGACAATAAACCGGAGGCACTACCAGTACAGATAGAGAAATCAGGACAATTGGAGCTCTTTGCATATTGACCTTATCCCGAACTCGTGTATATTATATTATTATTCGCATGAGACCATTTGAAGATTTTAAAAGACTGCCATGAAGGAGGCGCCAGATCGAGTATATTCTTGGAAGCAGGAACATCCAGAAGAATACTCACGTTTCTCTGTGGAATTGATAAAAATGGAGCACAATGACTTCAGTTGTCTTGAACGTATATTCAACTTTGACCGACATATGTACTTGCTGAATGCCGTAAATTGCTTACACCGTCCTCATAACTCAACAATATGGAACACGAATACAACACAGCCTACATCAAGGTGGAACTCATCCGTTCTCGCCATCTTGATCCAGATATTGCCTTTGTTGTGTTTCTCCTTGCCATCTGCGACTTCTCCGGGAAGAAATACAAGTATAATCCAGCCCAGGGAGTTGATTCTTTCATTTTGTACGAGAAGAAACAATTCGACGCCTCCAAGAGTTCAAAGTGGCAACGTGGAAGAAGGATTGTATCGTATTTGACAGAAGTGTTTAGGGCAATGCCAAATACAATAGGCAAACCCTAGCACAAGTATAGGTCTAGGAAAATAATGATTCACGACAAAAAGTGTAAAAGTATTGTAAAAAACCGAAGATTATCAATTTTGTTTTATAGAAAATGCCTGATTTTGTAAATCAAACTTTATAAGATTGTACGATTCTTATTAAATATAATTTATATGGGTGTCAGTAAAGATGTCATCAAACAGTGCCTGATTAGTAAGCAACGCGAAGTGGATGAGGCGGTGATTACGCACCGCCCCACAGACTTTGAAGAGAATGGCAACTATGTGATAGTTGGCGTGAGACATGCGGGTAAGTCGTACCTGCTGTATCAGCGCGTGCGTCAGCTGCAGGCGGCAGGAAAGGGATGGGACGAGATTCTGTTTGTGGACTTTGAGGATGAGCGTCTGGCGGAATTCCAGACGGAAGACTTTAACAGTCTGCTGGAAGCCCATCTGGAACTGTATGGTAAGAAGCCGGTGGTGTTTTTGGACGAGGTGCAGAATATTCCGCACTGGGACAAGTTCGTGCGGAGGTTGACTGATGCGAAATACAGGGTATATGTGACGGGCAATAATGCGAAGATGTTGAGCAAGGAAGTGGCAACTACGCTGGGAGGACGGTTCTTTATCTATGATGCGTACCCATATTCGTTCAAAGAGTATCTGGCAGCGCAGCAGGTAGAACTGAGGGAGCATTGGGAGTATGACACTATCCAGAGAAGCAAAGTAAAGCGGCATCTGAATGAGTACTTCTATTACGGCGGTCTGCCAGAGATATTGTCATTCAAGAATAAAAGGGCTATGCTTTCGAGTTTGTACCAGAAGATCTACCTGGGTGACATCTGTGCCCGAAACAACATTAAGAACGACAGGGTGTTGAACATTCTGATTAAGAAGATTGCAGAGAGCGTGAAGCAACCGCTGTCGTATAACAGGCTGAAGAACGTGATAGTGGCAACAGGGTCACCCATCAGTGTGCCTACTACGATAGACTATGCGGATTATGCCGCTGACAGTTGGCTAATACTGCCCATGGAGAATGAGATTGGGAAGCTGACGGAGATGGAGACGCAAAAGAAGTATTATTTTATAGACAACGGATTGCTGAATCTGTTCTTGATGAACTCAGAGACGTCGCTACTGGAAAACATGGTGGCGGTGGAACTATTCAGACGATACGGCAAGGAGAATGTGTATTATCTGAATGCTGACAAGGAGATAGACTTCATAGTACCTGACGAGAAGCTAGCCATACAGGTGTCCTACAGCATCAAGGATGAGACCACTTACAACAGGGAGTTGCCGCCACTGGTGAAGTATGCCAAGGCACACGAGGACTGGAAGTGTCTGCTGATTACATATGATGAGAAGGGCACGGAAGAGGGAATACCCGTGGTGCCGGTGTGGAAATGGCTGACAGAGGTGTAACTTCGGGTGAGACATCCGAAGGATGCTGAAACCACAGAGGAACGGTGGTAAGGAAGGACGGAATATGACGCAGGGTGAACGGTGGTTGTCTATATAATTTGCGAAAGTTTGTAAAAAATGTCGACTTTTGCTAATTACAATTTTGATAACATAATGATTTTCAATACTTTATTTTGATTAAAGGTTATGAATTAAGGAATGAAAGTACAGGAATCTAAAAAACAAGAAGTGGGTAAGGCTCAAGATGAAGAGATGCCTAAGGAATATCGAACTCTTCTGTCACCTTGTAACATACCTGCGGGTGACACATCTCACCTTGCCGTGGATGACCTGAAGTTTGCTTTGGAGCAAAGCGATTCCAGGAATATTGCTATTACCGGTCATTATGGCTCCGGTAAGAGTTCTGTTGCTAATACCTGTATAGATGAAATGGGAATAGCGAATAAAGTCTTTCGTATTTCCATGTCAACCTTTTCTCTACCTTCTGAAAATGAAGATCAGAATTCAAATGAGATTGAATACAAGATAGTCCAGCATCTACTGTATAAATGCGACAAAAATAAGATATCACATTCTGGGTTTAAACGCATCCACGAACCGGTCGTGAGAAATTATGGACAATACATCATTTGTATTCTTGTTGCTTTAGCTTGTTTTGTTATAGCATTTGAACCTTCCATTTTAAGAATTGATAGCTTCTACGATGGCTATTATAGATTTTTTGGAGAGAAGGTAGGATGGTGGATTAACCTTATAGCAGATGCTTGTTCAGTAGGCTATTTGGTTTGGTTTCTGTTCTGGGTTGGCAAAATAACAGCTTTGAAGCTAAATCAATTCAGAAATATTAAAATTGAAGCAAATGGTGTTAAGTTGGAAGCATCAGCAGATGTGGATGTGTCCGTATTCAATAAGTATCTGGATGAGATTATCTTTATCATACAAGAAAACCAATATGATTATATACTGTTTGAAGACTTAGACCGATTAGATAATTCTGACAAATTGTTTTTGAAGATTCGAGAGCTGAACATGTTGATTAATGAGTCGGAAACGTTTAAGAAGCGGAGGCGTATTGTTCGGTTCATATATGCAATTAGGGATGATGTCTTTACCAGGGATCTTAGGACAAAATGCTTTGACTATATTATTGCGGTTGTCCCTGTGATGGATCATTACAATGTGACCGACTATCTGATTAAACAGTATAAGAGTAAAGGTCTATTTAAAACCGTAGATACGCCGGTACTGGAACAGTTGTTGAGTAAGGTGACGGGACTGCGTGAGTTGAAGAACATAGTAAATGAATATACGCTTTTCCAGAAGAGTCTAAAGACGCATTTAAGTGGTGATGACGAGAACTACGAACAAAAACCTGCTTGCAGTTATTGTTTATAAGAACCTGTTCCCACAAGATTTTGCTAAGGCATATTTAAAGCAGGGATTGTTTTATGCGATTTTTAAGAACAAGTCATTATTTAGTGAAGACGAGACAAAGGAAATAAGGAAGAAAGCAAATGCCTCAATTCAAAGTATGAATGAGGCACGGGAGAAGATAATCAATATTAGAAAACAATACCTTGAAAAACTAAACGATCAGGTTGAAGTTACGACTCTGATAAAAAACGGCTATGATTATACCTTGGGACAGGTGGCAAGTAGGGATAATCTCTTTGAACTGTTTATTAACGATGAGTTTGATAGATATACTTACACTGACCATAACCGTGAGGAATTGGCAGTATGACCTATAATTTCGAATTTGATGAGATTGAGAAGAAAGTCACGGAGGATATAGGCTATTATGAGGCCATTGACGAGCATTCACAAGCATATAATAGGAGTAACGATGAAAGGCTGAAACTCGAAAAGGAGATAAAGGTAATCGAGAATACTGCTTTACGGGAAGTCTTAAGAAAGATAGGGGGAGAAAAAGCCCGTGTGATTTTCAATAAGATATACGTCAAAGAGTACACGGCCAAAGAAAATGAGTCTAAGACCATGAATAATGAAATGGTAGATACTCTATTAACCATGATTTATGGCGGGTATATCACTGAAGATTACTATCTCTATATTTCAAAATTCTATGAAGGATCTACATCTGAGAGTGATTATCAGTTTATCAATGCTGTTTTACAGGGTACTGAACGGGCGTACGATCATAAACTAAATAATGTCAAAAGTGTAATACGCAAGTTTAGAGTTGAAGATTTTAAGAATAATAGTATCCTTAACTATGATATTCTGAACTACTTGCTTGATAACAAAGAGGAACATTTCCTGACGAGTTTCATAGAAACCGCTCGAAAGAATCCTGAATTTATCGTGAGTTATTTCCAAATGTCGGAAAAAGTTAACGATCAGTTCTTTACTCGTGTGTTTGAAGGCTGGAATTCATGTGTTAACATCATTAAGGGACAAGAAAAAGCCGAGAATAGTGATGTATTACTGAGACTCTTCTTCAGAGAGTCTCCCATCTCTATAAAACTGAATGATGAAGAGATAAAGCATCTTGAGGGTAAATATGAGTTCTTGCATTCTAGTATTAAGTTCTATAAGCTTGCCAAACTAAAGAAGTTTATTAATAAGTACAATCTATGCTTTGAAACACTCGTAAAACCCAGCAAAGAATCACAGGATTTATATGAATATTGCTTGACTAATAAGGGATTCGTGATTAGTAAAAAAAATCTTGGTGTTATTTTGGGTGATAGTTTGACTAAGAAACCAATGACGGCTATTTTTAAACTGTCAAATGACAAGTTGAAGAAATACCTGCTAAATAACCAGAAGACCATAGCCACATGGTTTGAAACGAGTTGTAACGAGGAGAGTAAAGAGACGCTGGTGTATATGATAAAGGAGGCGGTTGGCGATGATGAATGGTTGACACAATATCTTAGCCAGCAATTATATGATTTTGATGATGTAAGCGACCTTGACACAAGAGCAGTGGGCTTGATTCTGGCTGCGGATAAGCTGGCAGTTGCATGGCATAGCGTTCTTGGCGCTTATCAAGTGTTAGGAACTTTGGATGATACTCTGAACGAATATTTGACAAGACATGCTACCATACTGTCAAAAGAAAGGTGTGTGGGGGATGAGAACCTGGTAACGTTGATGCATAAACAATTATTTACCGGTGAGAAACAACCCATGCTTGAGTTTGTGAAGTTGCTGCGTAGCTTTGATATGACATTTACCTTAGTTGAATTTGGAGAAATGGATGATGAAAGAATAGCCGAGGTAATAAGACAGAAAAAAGTGAGTGCAGACTCAGAAATATTTAAGCATTTGAATGTTAACTGCTCTGTTCAAGTAGCGGATGATTATCTCATTCTTCACTATGATGCACTCATGGATGATGAAACAATTGAGTGGAAAGAGTATATGAGGAATAGCATGGGTGTTCGTATCCTTAATAGTAAGTTGGCGCTGGAGCAAAAGAAACGATTCCTAAATGAATGCTTGTTTATAACGAAAGAGAGTCAGGACGCATGGGAATTGGCTAAACTGGTTTGCTTCTATTATAACCAGTGTGGTGTTGATGGGGCTAACAAGGATTTAGTAGTAATAGCATTAACTATTTATCAAGGTGGAGATAGTTGGGAACAAAAGATAACCCTCATTAATAAGTGCAATGCTACATGGGAATATAATACTGAACTGGAAAACAAACTTATAGATGGATTAGGAGGTGAGTATCACAAACTAACCTATGCTCGTGGTTGGGCTAGCTTTGATATAAATGAACATAATTTCACGTTGTTGGACTACCTAAAAAGGAAAGGGCATTATATAAGTAAGGTGGAAAAAAAAGATGGACAGTTTTATGTGACTTTCAAACATAGTTAGCATGACACAGGAAGAAAGATGGTCGGCAAGGTGCAGTAAGGTAATAGATTTCATGGAGAAGAACCATGGAAATCCATCACCTTATCGTTTAGAGGAGCATCTGTTCTTGAATTTTTCAGGCATAATAGAAAGTTAATGAATGGCTTTTCCTGATTTTCCTAAATACTTTTTTGTTATATTCACTACGCGAGTTCGGGATAAGGAAAGTCTTGTAAAAGTTGGTAATCTCGCTAAATTTTCGCATCTTTATAGATGAAAATCAATAGATTACAAAACTTTTAAACGATGCTAACCAAGCATATAGGAACATCAAGGAGTCCTATATCTGCTGCGTTGGTTGTCAACTAAAACAGGAGTTTCCGGATGCCGTTTCCTACAATCGATTCGTGGAACTCATACCACGTGTTTTCTTTAAGATGATGCTGTTCTTGAAGCTCTATGCCTTTGGCGGATACACCGGCATTTCGTTTATCGACAGCGAACATCTGTATGGCTTGACAACCTTGTGTTTTTCTCCATTTTTGTGCTGGTTATGAAATTTTATATGTACCTTTGTTGTCGTGAATAATGCATTGTTTCGCGACAAAAATAAAGTATAACTATGGGTAAAAGCATTGAAAGCAATATACTTATAAAGTCAAAAAAGTGCGGGAGAGGCTCTGTGTTTTTTGTAGGAGATTTTGTTTCGTATGGGAATCGAAATGCAGTCAATAAAGCTTTGGAGCGCCTCACGGAAAAAGGACTGATGATTAGGGTGGCACGTGGTATTTATTGCTACCCTAAAATAGAAAAGATATATAGGCTTGGAGTGGTTCCTCCATCACTTGAGGATATTGCCAAAGCAGTGGCAAAAAGGGATGGCGCAAGAATTGTCCCAACGGGACTTTTTGCCCAATACCAGTTAGGACTGACTCAACAGATACCGATGAACATAGCTTACTTAACCGATGGCGTCTCACGTACTATAAATCTTGGCGAAGGGAAAAACATAAAATTCAGGCGCGCCTCTCCCAGATATTTCTCCATCCGTAGCCAGTTAGCCCTTCTCTTAACAACAGCCCTTAAAGACTGGAAAGTAGAGAACCTGACTGATGAGCAGGTTGCTATCATTAAAATGAAGTTAAACGAAAATCCTCACCTTCAAGTTGCCGACCTCAAACTAATGCCTTCAAAGGTAAGGGAATTTATAGTTGGTCTATATGAATAGGTTTCTTGGATTATCCGACTCACAACGGAAAAGTGTCTATGAATCGGTTGCACATAAGGTAGGGTTGCCAAGAAATTGCGAAAGGCATCATCGCTTTTTGTTTTAGAGGAACTAACCCCTATGATTTGTGAAGAACTAAAAAGAAAAGGCTTGCAGTCGTTTGTCACAGTTAATGCTCAACCCAATGGCGAAGGTGACGCCACCTATCCCGAGCCACGTCAGATTTATCTTCACTATAAATCAGTTTTTGACAAGGGGCTTACATATCTCCGCCCTGATATTGTATTGGAAGTGAGTGCACGTTCATTGCTTGAACCGACAGAATCAATACAAATTAAAAGTATTATTGGAGAGCATCTTTCGATTACACCATTGGCTGACAGTGCCATTCATACTGCTATTCCCGCAAAGACATTCCTTGAAAAGGCGTTCTTGCTTCACGAACTATTCTCCATTCCCGGACACGGAATGATAGCAGAGCGCAAGAGCCGGCATCTTTATGACCTTTACGTCATGATGAATAAAGATTTTGCAAAGAAAGCCATTGCAGATGATGCATTATGGGAATCTATTCGTCACCATAGAGAAATTTATACTTCAGTGAAAGATGTGGATTATACTCCCGATGTACGCAAACGTCTCCGGATTGTCCCCCAGAAAGATATTCTTGAAGAATGGAAATCAGACTATCAGGCAATGATTGAATCAATGATTTATGGGAGAAAACCTTCATTTGAAGAACTATTAGATGCACTATCCGAACTTCAAGAAAGGTTTAGGATAAGCAAATAGTAAACAACACCAGTAATTTGTTAGATTTTGGCAATAATAAGCGTTATTTGCCAAAATCTAATAGAGAGAACTAAGGAATAACATTAAAGATAATGTCGCCATTTCGGTTTAAAACTCTGCGAATGTTTCTCCTCTTCTGAATCCTGAACAGAAAGGTTATCATTCCCCTTCCCGACAGAATGATTGTTGCCGGACAAGCCCTCTCCTTGTTTCATTTCTTCCTTTGCATCTTGTTCCTCTTCTGGAGGTGAAAGTGTTAAGGCTATTTTTCTGCCCAGCTCCGCAGCTTCACTTTTAAGTGTGCGAAGCTCGTCCTCCTTTTTCCAAGAACTGTTAGCAATATTAGTATAAACTTCTTTATTTGCCACAACCTTTGCCATTTCCTTCTCATGCGACTCTATCACCTTTGGGATACGCTCCAAGGCATTAATGAAGTTCTGACATGCAAGTTTCGGGTCAGTTGCCAACTTTCCATTATTGTAAGTGTAGTAGATAGACTCCTGCCCTTTCACAAAAAAGCGGTTCACTGAACAGTCAAACAAGTCTTTTGAAGTGCTCTCCGTCTTAACCATGATGGAAAAACCATAAACTTCACCGATTTTATTATACTCTCCTTTGGTGCGAGCTTTTTCGTCTATTTCTTGTAAACGTGCAGCTATGACCTTGATGTCGGTACTGTCTTCCACACCTTTGATTGTCAGTTTATTTATAGGTGTACCTTCCTCATTACGCTCCACACGCTTCTCAAAGAGAGCTAAGTCAGATTGTGCCTCCTTGATTTTGTCCGTATGGAAGGATACAGAACTCTCAATCTCAGCCAACTTGCTCGTTGCGGCATCACGCTCACGGAGAAAGTTCTTACGTTCTGATTCCAAGGTGGTAATCTTCTTATCCAATCTTGCTTTCTCTAAAAGGTCGGTATTACCTGAAAGCACTGCTACATACTCGGAGAAGTTCATGCCGCTGTCCTCATCCATCGAACCCTCATCGATGGTACGACTGCCAAGCGTGTTCGTCTTTAGCTGATTGATGAAGAGCTGCTTATTGTGCAGCAGGTTGAACTTGTAGCTATCCAAGGAACGTTCCACGGCATAGATAATCACATCAACCTTGTTGTCCGCAAACTCCTTGGCAATAAGATTTCCCTTGCGCACAGCTCGCCCGTTGCGCTGCTCCAAGTCCGAAGGTCGCCAGGGCGTATCCAAATGGTGGATGACCACGGCACGCTGCTGGGCATTCACACCAGTACCCAACATAGACGTAGAGCCGAAAATAATACGGATATCTCCACGGTTCATGGCATCTACCATTGCCTTCTTAGCTTTCTCGTTCTTGCATTCCTGAATGAAGCGTATTTCATAGGATGGGATATGATAGTCTTCCACCAACTTTCTCTTGATTTCCGAATAGACATTGAAGTCTCCACCGGGTTTGTAAGTACCTAAATCAGAGAAAACAAACTGTGTTCCTTTCTGTGCATCGTACTTTTGGTAATAGTCATTGAGCATCTTGGCGCAGTGGCTTGCCTTGTTGTCGATATGATCTGAGTAAGCATTTTCATCAATCATACGTAAATCAAGGCTCATCTTGCGGGCATAATCGGTAGCTAAGAATTAAGTGAAACAGAGGGAAACGCAGGGAATGTAACTATTTGAAATAGTGTTATTTAGCTTTTTCCTGCTATTTTGAGGGTAAGCGAAAACGAGCATCAAACGGCATGAGTTCCGTTACCAAATCGTAACCCATCAAGGGAAAAGCAAAAAGGGGTAACGAATTGAAGCTAAACAACTGTTTCATAGGTTTTTATTCCTCATCTTTCATTTTTCTGCATCGCTCAGGAATACTTGCTCATCTGTACCTTTGCAAACAAAGGAAATTTAGAAAAAACGACAGAAAAATGAAGGAAAACAAACTGAAAGTATCGTTCTTCGTTCAGGCGAAACGAACCGACAAGAAAGGACTTGTGCCTGTTATCGGGCGCCTCTCAGTAGGCAGAACCCATTCTGGCTTTTCTACCAAGTGCAAGACTCCGCTCACTCTTTGGGACAGTCGTAAGCAACGGCTCGTCGGCAAGAGTGCAATGGCGGTGTCTGTCAATCAGAAACTCGGTGAATGCACCGCACTCATTCACGCACGCTTTCACGAATTCAGTGAAAGAGAAGAAGCCTTTACCGCCACAGACGTGAGGGATGCCTATCAGGGGCAAATCCACCGCCAAGCCTTGCTCTTGGAGAGTTTTGGGGAGTATCTTACACAGACAAAGGAACGTATCGGCATTGATCGAGCCTTAAAGACGTTCAAACTCCGTACCTACCAACTCTCCCTGCTCCGTGAGTATGTGCAGAAGAAGCACAAAGTAAGCGATATTCCACTCTCACAGCTGGACAAAGCCTTTATCGAGGGCTTCGAGTATTATCTCACCATTGACCGAAAGCTGAAACGCAGTAGCATATCGAGTACCTTGTCTACTTTGCAGACCATCGTCCGCATGGCGGTGAAGAAAGGCGTGCTGGACTTCTATCCGTTCTTGGGCTACAGTTACGAGCGACCAAAAGGCGAGCCGAGAAGCATCACGCAAGACGAACTACAAAAGATAATTGACTTGGAGATTGAGTGGGAAAACTACCGCATTGTCCGTGATTTGTTCGTCTTCTCCTGCTTCACAGGACTGGCTATCTCTGACGTGCGCAATCTCAGAGAGGAAAACATCGTCTTTGAAGAGGGTGAACTCTGCATCAAGGGCAGACGCATGAAGACAAAGACTCCGTATCGTGTACAGGTACTTCCTCCTGCTCTGGAAATTATGAATCGCTATAGAGGCATAAGGGCAGGTTTTGTTTTTGACGTGCCGACTACCGACATTATCCTCAATGGCATGCACTACATACAGAGAAACATCGGGATGAAAACTCCGCTGACCTTTCACATGGCTCGCCACACCTTTGCATCGCTCATCACACTCTCGGCGGGTGTACCTATCGAAACGGTGAGCCGTATGCTCGGACACACAAATTTGAGAACAACACAAATCTATGCGGCGGTTTCCTCCGAGAGAATCCATCGAGATATGCAGAAAGTACAACAACGCATACAAGATACATTCACCTTAAAACTTTGACATTATGGCACGAAGCACATTCAAGACACTCTTTTATATCAACCGTTCCAAAGAGAAGAAGAACGGCAAATGCCCGATTATGGGGCGCATCACCATAGACAGAGAACAGGTACAATACAGCACGGGCAAGGAAATTGCTCCTGAACTTTGGGACAGCCATAAGGGACGATGCAAGGGAACAGGCGAAGAGACAAAGGAAATCAACCGCTATTTACAAAGCAAAGAGGAACAAGCCAAAGCAAAGTATCAGGAATTGATATGGCAACGTGGCTATATCACCGCCGAGCTCCTCAAACGTGAACTTATGGAAGAAGACAAGCCTAAAGGTTTTCTTTTGGAGGATACACGACTATTTATTGAAGAAAAGCGTCCATGCGTAGGACTGACGATTGCCAAGCCGACTTTTGCTAATTACATCTATGCAGCACAACTCATTAAGTCCTATCTGCGTGAACGCTTAGGTCAGGAAGATATTCGATACGCACAGTTGGACTATGGCTTTATCGAGGAGCTGGACTTCTACCTTAAATCAGAGCGCAATCTCTCCCTTGCCACCATTCAGATTGTTGTCATTTTCCTACGGAAACTCATCGGCATCGGGCAGCAGAAGAAATACATTCACATCGACCCCTTTGTGGACTACAAGGCGGAACTACCACATCGAACACGCAGGTATCTCACAACCGAGGAACTGCAACGAGTACTACAAACGCCCATTATTGACAAGCAGTTTGAGCGTGCAAGGCAACTGTTCCTTTTCTGCGCCTTCACGGGGCTGGCTCGTGTGGATATGCAACGGCTCAAACCGAAGCATATCATCCGTAATGCAGATGGTACAGAGGAAATCCGCATCAAAAGGCAGAAAACGAATGTGGAAGCCATCATTCCACTTCTGCCCATTGCCAAGCAAATCCTTTCGCTCTATATCAAGGGCAAGAAAGCGGACGACTTGATATTCCCCAATCTTACAATAAGGAAGGCATCCTTTGCGTGTGTGAACATCGGGCAGATATGCCGGATAGAGAAAGGCTTGACCTTTCACATGGCTCGCCACACATTCTCGACCACAATATGTCTTTCCAATGGTATTTCGATGGAAACGCTCAGTAAGATGCTCGGACACAGTAATATCGGTACGACACAAATTTACGGAAAGATAACTGACCATAAGATACAAGAGGATATGACTGCACTCACTCATAGAGAGCATTCAACCTTTGAGAATTACTGTGAATCGATTGCACGGCAGAGCCAGTGAAGCAACAAGTTTAAGGAAGTAATTACCAAATATATTTTATTCATGATTTAAGAAGTAAGTTTACGCTTTATAAACAGCCTTACGCAAAGCCCCTGAAGCCGTAATCGATCGGGCAAAGATATGGCGGTTGCCTTTACTTTCTTGCAAGGTCAAGTCCTGCTGATGGAGCGGAAAATCTCCACCGCAGGGCTTTTCTCTTCTGTCTGCCGAGAACGTTTTCATTCAAGCCCAATTTATTGTACGGTTGTATTTTTCGCTCCAACCTTGCGAAAGTAGGCTGACCGCCAAAGAGAAATGCCCGAACGAATACGGCATACTCAGGCTCTTTTGAACGCAAGCGATAAAATAAATATTCTACCTGTCAATCGTACGGACGATTTATCTATCGAACCACAGAGAGATAGATAAATCTTATATTCGTCCAAACAGTCTATCGTTCGAACTATCTATTTGTCGAATTATCGGACGATCGATATGTCGAATTGTCGAACTCTCGAGAGTTACCTGCTTTCATATTCGTTGATATGAAACGAACCGGCACCTCTTCTCATTACCGCAATCATAATATTCTTATACAGAACATGAGAGTTTTTCTGCAACGGCTCCAAATCTGCTTTGGAAAGCTACCAACCTTTGCGCTTAAAGCTTGTGAGCTTTCTTTAAAAAGCTTATAAGCAATCTGCAAAAAGCTTATAAGTAATTCACAAAAAGCTTAGGAGCTTTTCAGACGGACAAATTAACTTCTCTTATCTTCCCTCTATTTCCTTGCTTTTCTGCGTTCCTTTGTTCTATGTCGTTCTACGCTTACCTTTGTACACGATAATAGCGGCAACAGACTGTATATGAGTTTGTTTGCCAAGTAACAATAACGTAATCAAAATAAAAAGAATGCAATGAAACTTATCATTATCGACTGCAAGACATGGGAGCAGCACTGCTCCGACTTTGCAGACTTTATCCATCGTATCGAACAACTCATCGGCAATCCGCCCGAAAAGGACGAATGGCTCGACAACGAAGCCGTATGTCGCAGACTCGGCATCAGCAAGCGTACCCTGCAATCATACAGAGATACGGGTAAAATTTCTTATTCAATGATTGGACACAAGTGTTATTACAAGGAGAGTGACATCACAGATTTACTGAACGCAAAAACTGAATGAACTATGATAGAGAACGAAATCGTTACACAGAAAGACCCTCAGATGCAGATGTTTTCTCAGTTGATGCAGGGCACATTGAAGAAGTTGGAGCGTTATTGCTTGGCGGCTCGCCCTATGCTTGGCGGAGAGGTTTACCTCACGGGCGAGGAAGTTTGCAGCCTGTTACGTCTGAGTACCCGCACACTTCAAGACTATCGGGACAGCGGAACGATAGCCTACTGTAAAATCGGCGGCAAGATACTCTACAGGCAAAGCGACATACAAGCTATGCTCGAAAGACATTATTACCCAAAATCCAAGAAGCCATGACAACCATAGAAGAAAAGAGAAGGCAGCGTTTGGAACAAGCCCTTCGAGATATGGGCAATTATGGCGTTAAGCTCCGCAAGCCCGAAGAGTTGCCCGATTTTGACCAGCCCGTAGATTATGAAGAGGAAAAGAAAAGATTTGAGCCTGTTAAAGTTGAGGAACAAAATGACAAGGAGAGTCACAAGGACTATTCTCAACCGTCCTATCAAGAAACAGAGTTGTCACCAACGGAAAGGGCTACTTCTACCGAAGAGAATCATCAACGAATGGGAAAAACAAGGGACAGGAAGCAATTATCCGAGTTTCAGGGGAAATATCTTCAGCCCTTTCGCAACAGTCACCGCAAAGCCGTGTATGTATCAGAGGAAACTCAAAGGAGACTTGACTATGTGGTGCGGAAGATTGGCGAGCAGGGAGCAAGTATTTCGGGATATGTGGAGCAGGTGCTTCGAGAACATCTCGACCAATACAAAGATGATGTGGAAAGATGGCGGAAACTCTGAAGTACTGCATTCCTCGAATGCAAGCCTACGCTGAGAGGGTGTGTCAAAATGGACACATCCTCTTTTCTACTCCTCTTTACTTCATCTACCGCATAATTCGTTATTTACTGCAGCTATGCCGCTAATTTCATATAAAATGATTTGTTGGGCTTCCAATAGCTTATATAAACTTCTATAGAGCATCTGAAGGTGACTAAAAGTACCTCCATAATAGCTTTTAGCTCCTTGAGATTATTTTTTTTGCACATTTTTCCTATGTTAAAGGCAATAGCAAAGAAGGCAAAGTCCATATTGACCTTGTCTTTTCCCAAATGCCTAAATCTCTTGTAGACTTTATTATATTTTGTTTGTCCAAAAACAGCTTCAGGTTCTATGCACCTTCGTCCTCGATGCTTGATGCCTTCTTCCGAGGTCAGTAGTTCCCGTGCCTTTTGTTTATAGTGCTGTAGTTGATGGTTTACTTCTATAATTCTGTTCCCTCTTGCCTTAAAACATGAGCCTCTCAACGGACAACCATCACAGCGTTCTGCCTGATAACGTACACTGTAAGTAACGAATCCATTAGAGGTTAGGGAACGCTTCATGCCTATACGCTTCATATGCTGTCCCATAGGGCAGACGTAGAAATCCTGTTCCTTATTATAATAAAGGCTTGCAGGACAGAATGGGTTAGGTGTATAGCGTGGATGCTGCTCTTTATGGAAGTAGTTATACTTCACATAGGCTTCCATATTATGTACGTCCATGAACAGATAGTTCTCCTCGGAGCCATACCCTGAATCGGCTACGACTGTCTTGGCATAACGATGGTAACGTGAGTTGAAGGACTCCAAGAAAGAAGGAAGTGTAAGCGTATCTGTACGGTTAGCATAGAGTGCAAAGTCGATGATAAACTGGTTCTCAGTTGCTATCTGCAGATTATATCCAGGCTTAGTCTGTCCGTTCCGCATAGCATCCTCCTTCATGTGCATAAACGTAGCATCAAGGTCGGTCTTGCTGTAGGAGTTTCTCTCCCCCATAATCTCAAGGTGTTGGTCATACTCTTGGAGTTTATTACGTTTCTTCTCAAGCTCTTTAAGCTGTTTTTTCTTGGTTCTAACAGCCTGCTTCTCTTCTTTTGTCTTAGGCTCAGGGGATGATTCCAAAGACTTGTTCAATTCCTCGGATATCTCATCGAGCAGAGCTGCAGTAAACTCGACACCTTCTGTCTTAGCGGCATTGTCCTGCGCTATGACATCATCAACCTGGAGCAAGAGTGTGCGTATTTGTTCCTGCAACTTGGCGCGGTTCTTTTCCACGGTTCTCTTCCAAACGAAGGTATACTTGTTGGCTTTCGATTCTATTTTTGTGCCGTCAATATATTCAACGTCAAGACTTATCAAACCTTTGGCTGCAAGTACTAATACCACTTGTGTGAAGATATTGTTGATTTCCTTTTTCACACGATTACGAAAACGATTGATGGTAATAAAATCAGGCTGCTCATATCCTGCCAGATAGATGAAATGAATGTCACGCTTGAGAAGCGACTCTATACGACGGCAGGAATAGATATTATTCATATAGGCGTAAAGAATCACCTTGAGCATCATTTGTGGATGATAAGGCTTGCGACCACTGGGCTTATAAAGCTTGTAGACATTATCCAACATAAGATTATCCACCAAGGCGTCTAAAAGACGAACAGGATCATCTTCTGCGATATCCTTATCGATTCTTTGAGGAAAAAGAATCATTTTCTTGTGTATGTAAGAACGAAAGTGTACCTTTGTCATAATGAGATTTTTTTGTATGCCTAAAGGTACAAAAACTTTAGGAAATAGCAAAGCCCTGGCTTGAGAAAGTCGGGGCTTTGTGCATAAAAAAGAGTGTGTGGCTATTTTGACACACCCTCACGGCATGGGCTTATAATCCCATTTTCTACATTAGCAAGGTGTGTCTTTGTACCACAAACTATCGTTTGTACCACAAAGACCCTTGCCCCGAAGGGGGGATTAAATCACTCCAAAGTCGTGATTAAAAAGCAATGAAAAAGCAGAAACAAAAGAAGCCAGACGGCAGATGTGCCACCTGCCCACGATGGGATAGATGGCACATCAGAATAACTAATTCCGAAGATCAGAAAAGTTAATCAAGCTTTAGCGAAAGTCGGGAGCAAAGACAAAGAGCGACTACCTCAGAGGTCTCCTGCTGAACGAATCCTTTAAGGTCATCATAGAGGATACGACAGTCCAGCCCTATCTGAGAGAGTTGGACAATATTGTAACCTTAACAAGAAAAATAGGAGTTCTCTACAATGAAGCCGTCAAGACACTCAGCAGCTATCACACAGTTGCCACAACCCAAAGAATGATACGTAGGCTCGAAATCTATTCCGAGGCACTCTTCAAATTGCAAATACAGGCAATACTGCTGACAATAGCT
The DNA here is from genome assembly GCF_018127765.1 of Prevotella veroralis. Taxonomy (NCBI): domain Bacteria; kingdom Pseudomonadati; phylum Bacteroidota; class Bacteroidia; order Bacteroidales; family Prevotellaceae; genus Prevotella; species Prevotella veroralis. Next base: position 581,689 of record NZ_CP072331.1, read on the forward strand.
TTTGATACTAAGGAGGCTACCAAGTAATTACCTTGTCCACAATAGCCTGTTGTTCGCAAGCTGTGCGACGCAAGTAGATACGAGTGGTCTCGATACTCTCATGCCCCATCAGGTCTGCTAATAGAGCTATGTCGTTGAACGCTTCCAAGAAATTCTTAGCATACCGATGGCGGAAGGAGTGAGGATAAACGACATTGGTGTTTAGACCATAACGCTCGGCATAATTCTTGAGTTGCTGGGCTATCCCTCTTGTCGTGATGCGCTCTCCAAAACGATTGCGGAAGATGTAGCCAGTGGTTTGCTGTGTTTCTTCAAACCACTTTTCAGCCTCATCCCTTAAATGCCTAGGGATAAATAGTCGTCTAACCTTTCCACCCTTGGAATAAATGTCAAAGTAGCCGATACGAACATGTTCGACTTTGATTTGAATAAGTTCACTAACACGAGCACCAGTAGCGGTTAGGAAACGTACAACAAAATACCACATTAGACTCTCCTCTTGTTTGAGTTTCTTCTTGAAGAAGATGTAATCCGCTTGACTGATTACATTTTCCAAGTAGGAGCGTTGTTGAACCTTAACTGATTTTAGGCGAAGCTTTGGTTTGCCAACGTGTTCCAAGAACTTATTCAGGGCTTGAATACGAAGATTTACAGTCTTAGGTCTAAACTGTTCAATAATATTAGCTTTGTACAAAAGTAAATTTCGCTTATTCAGCGTTTTGTGCTTGGAGAAGTAGTCATTGACAGCATAAACGTATGCTGAAATGGTATTCTCCGCCATGTTGCTCTCTCTGAGAGCTGTCTTAAATGATTCTACCATAATTGTAAATTTTAAATTCTGAGAATATTCTCTTATATTATGGTAGAACAACTTTCCCTAATTCCTATTATGAGAAGTTTGCCGATGGTAAGGTGGTCTGCATAGATGATGAGATACCGTTTGAGATACCTTTAACGTGGGCATGGGTAAGGCTTAACTTTGTTTCTATAATTGCACGCGGTAGTTCCCCTCGCCCAATCAAAGAATATCTAACAGATTCTTTAGATGGTATAAATTGGATTAAGATTGGCGATACAGAGAAGGATGGGATGTATATCAATTCTACAAAAGAGAAAATTACAGTTGAAGGACTCTCAAAAAGCCGTTTAGTACATAAAGGTGACTTCCTTCTAACCAATTCTATGAGTTTTGGTAGACCATACATTACAAATGTGGACGGTTGCATTCATGATGGTTGGTTGGTGATATCTCCAATTGGAACATCTTTTAAACAAAAGTTTTTGTATTACCTCCTTTCTTCTGGCTATGCTTTTTCTCAGTTTGCAGGGAAGGTTAGCGGAGCGGTCGTAAAAAACCTTAATAGTGACAAGGTTGCTGAGGCAATGTTCCCTTTACCACCATATAATGAACAACAAAGGATTCTCGATAAACTTGATGTACTTGTACCGAAAATAAATACTTATGGAATAATGTCTGATGCTATATATGACATGAATACATCTTTAAGGTCTAAACTCCATAAATCCATACTTCAAGAGGCTATCCAAGGCAAGCTTATTCCACAAGACCCAAATGATGAGCCAGCATCTGTTCTTCTTCAACGTATTAAAGAAGAGAAACAAAGACTTGTTAAGGAGGGGAAATTGAAAAAGAAAGACGTAGTTGATTCTATCATCTATAAAGGTGATGATAACAAGTATTATGAGCAGGTAGGAAAGAGTATAACGGAAATTACAGAAGAGATTCCTTTTAGCATACCTGATAGTTGGACATGGAGCAGGCTGTCTGGAGTAGCAAAGATTATTATGGGGCAATCACCTGACGGGAATGATGTATTTGAAGCTGAAAAAGAAGATAATGCGTATGAATTCCACCAAGGAAAAATATACTTTACAGAAAAGTATATTTCTCCTTCAGGTAAATGGTGTAAGAATCCACCTCGCATAGCAAATATAGGGAGTCTTTTAGTTTGTATTAGAGCCCCAATTGGAGATGTCAATATTGTACAACGTCAAATTGCGATTGGTAGAGGTCTCGCAGCTATAATAGGTTATGCCAAAATAAAGACAGATTTCTTATACTATTGGATACTCGCTCATAAGAAAAATTTGATTGAAAAAGGAACTGGTAGCACTTTTAAAGCTATCACCTTGGATGTCTTAAAAGATTTGATAATTCCAATTCCTCCACTTGCCGAACAGAAACGTATATCAAGCAGAATAGAATTACTATATAATAAGATAGAGAACAATTAGCCCTTTATCTCGTTCACTATGATGTCTATTTTACGAGCGATTCTTATTTGCTCTTGATATGGTGGAATACCAATCAAGAGGGAATAGAATATTTCTTTGTTCAGATGCGGTATAGCTGCCCCTTTTTTAGAGTTACGTAGCAGTTCCTTGTAGAATTGAATAAAGTAAAGAACGTATGGTTGGTGCATAGCTTCACTTATCCAAAGTTGTTTAAAAGTGCTACCCATATAGCCGTCATGAGGAACAGTAAAAACTTCACCTGAGTTTTCTCCGTCTACAAGAATGATGTTATTTCCCTTGGCTACAAACTTCCCTTTGTCCAAATAAGTACCTGTAGATTTACCACGCAAATACTTGGCATCAAGACAAATATGTTGACCTTCTTTCTTTTCACCATCAATGAGCCTGCAAATATGGGAAAGTTTAACAACTGCCCATGTATTTGGAAAGTCATAATCTGATTCAATTTGGATAGCTGTTCCATCTACCTGCTCATAATACTTGTTATCATCACCTTTGAAGATTAAGGAATCCACGATATCTTTTTTTTTCAACTTGCCATCCTTAACAAGCTTTAGCCTCTCCTCTCTAATGCGTTGAAGAAGAACGGATGCTGGCTCATCATTTGGATCTTGCGGAATAAGTTTACCCTGCATGGCTTCTTGTAAGATACTTTTACGCAGGTTTGTGTATAGCGTTTTTGTAAGAGCCTCTAATCTTGATTTGTTCTTTTCATATCTTACATATAGAGGTTGAATTTTATCAACCTTTTGTAAAATACGTTTCTGCTCATTATGCGGAGGAAGAACTAATAGAATCGAATTCATTTTTTCTTGATTCATTTTTGGTTGAGCGGTTCCCGTCACATAATCTACTAATGAAATAGAATTAATATAAAGACAAATATATTGCATAAATATGGAGTCAATGCAATCAAGAACATGTGCATGATTATTTACCCAATACTTTCCTGTTGCAATATAAGCAATAGGCTTACTTCTATTTATTAGATTAGCACCGTCTTCACCTATAAGTAATAAATCTTTGTTAAACAGGTATTTATCAACTTTATCAATAACTCCTGATGCCCCATAATAATCATATATTTTAGTCAACTTGTTCCTTTCTGCAACTGATAGGGGAATCCTTTCACTATCTCGATTATACATCACACTTCCAAACCGAGCTAATTCCCACCCCTGCGGTATCTCAAACGGTATTTCATCATCTATGCAAACCACCTTACCATCGGCAAACTTCTCATAATAGGAATTGTCCTCACCACGGTAAATGATAGATTCTTTCTTATCTTTCTTGATTTTTCCTTCCTTTACAAGTCTTGCCTTTTCTGCACGAATCTTTTCAAGCAGTACGGATGCTGGTTCATCATTAGGGTCTTGCGGTACAAGTTTTCCCTGTATCGCCCACTGAAGTATGCTATTTTTTAATTGTTTACCATTCATCGTATTCCTATTAATTTAGAAGTCTTCGTCTTTCTTTTTCTCCTTCAGATAAAATTGATATAGCTTTTTCCCAATTTTATCTTTTTGGAATGTACGTTCATGATTCATAGGTGTCATAGACAAACGAATTTTGGCAACACCTTCATTCAAAACCTCAAATTGCAGTGGAGTAATTTTAAATTGTGCAGTGGAAGTTATTTCTGTTACAGGAATTACGATATTACCACTAATGAGACCTGCCGATTGACTTCGATCTCCTATCACTTTCCCTTTCAGTTCAAGATATTCACCAGTGAATGTCTTAATCTTCATAGTTGGCTCGTTAAGAAAAGTCATTCTGTCTGAGCTAACTGTGGCAACTATAGAATATTCAGTTCCTTGTTTTGCCACACTATACTTCATATTGCAGCCTTCGGCGGCAAATGCTTTATAAGTATAACCTACAGTCTGAGCTTGGGCTATAAGTCCAAAACACATACAGAGCAGAAATAGTATTTTCTTTATTATCTTCATAATCAGTCCATTTTATTGTAATCTTCACCATTTATACCTAACTCACCATCACCTATTGCATTCGCAATGTCTATCTTCAGCTCTTCATCATAATCCTGTCCTGACATGAATGATACCATTATTCGTAAAAGCATATCTTGGGAAATATGCGAAGCGGCAACATGATATACGATTGCTTCTAACTGGCGCATGAAAATGCAAGCCTCCCATTGGTAATTGTTCTTATGTAGGAAATATGCTCCTAAAGTCAAAGCTATACGCTTATTCCCATCATTGAAATAATGTCCAGAACAGAATCTGAAGACAAGACTGGAAAGCTTTTTGGTAAATGTTGGATAGTAATCATCATTCTGAATGGAATCAAGTGTGGCAAGTATGCCACCCTCATCCCGAACTCCAACAAAGCCTCCACCACTGGCATCTATCATTTTGCGATAAACCTCCAATGCTTCCTCGTAGCAAATGTAGTGTATTTCGTTATTCATCCTCTGCCTGTTTTAACCGTTTGAGTACATCCTTATTGTTTTCCAATATACGGTCGAAATCTACCGACTGGTCACCTATAAATCGTTCAAATTCTTCAGGAGACACAGCTTGTAGATATTCGCCAATATTGCCATGATAGGCATCACGGAAACTAAAATCACGCGAAGCCATTTTGCTTCTGGCGTCATTGAGATAAGGCTTCTGCATCGGATGTTCTGCCAGTTCTCCAACTATCCGTTCAACTTCCTCAATGGTAAGTTTCACTTTACCGTTCTGTTTGCATTCTTCTTGTATCACTGCGCCAACGCCATTCTCAAAAGACGAAATTACCAATAGAACCTCTGCGTACAATGTATGTCGCACGTTATCTTTACTGTCAAGACGTAGTATTTCTCGGTATTCTTTCGCATTCTCCTTGAAAACTGCTTTGTAGATAAGATCTGTCACTTGGGCGTACTTGTATGTTTGGTGCCCTTGTACATATTGGCTGATTACCGATGTGAGATTCTTTCGATAATTTTCTTCTGTTATAGCAGCTGGAATATAATTTCTATCCCTTCTGTTGATGAACTTTGTCCCTCCACCTGTTTTTTCATGTATTGTAGCAATAACCAAATCAAGAATCATACTACGCAATTTCTTTGCCCTTTCACTCTCTGTGAGCAGCATACCCATATTAAGGAATGCTCTGAAATTAAAGAGACCTAACTGAGTAGTTTTGCTCGCCTCATTAATAAGGTGAGCAAATTGTAACTTAAACTCTTTCAGTGATTTACCCTTACATAAAACATAGCCATTATGCTTTAGCTCATCACCATTAGAAGCAAGGTATCTATCAATGGTGGAAACATCTACACCATAAATTTCGGCAACCATTTTTTTTGTCAACCAATATTCTCCTTCAAAGAGCATACCTGGAATATCAAGTTGCTCCTGTATTTTATTGATAGCAAAACGATTATTGAGTACGTTTTGGCGTTCAATATTTGAAACTGTCAAGTCTTTCATTGTCCGTCAAATTAAAGTTGCTTATCTATATTGATTTCTATTCCTAAAATCTTCTGTATTTCCGCCAGCGTCTTATCTATCTCATCGTCAAGTGCCTTACGCTTCATGAAATAGTTAGCAAGGAGTTCGGCTGGAGGAAGTATCTCTTCCTCATCCTTAGGAAACTTGCATTGATCGAAGTTAAAATCCAACTCAGCCAATTCTTTGGCAGTAAAGCAGCGAGCTTTCTCTCCCAATTCATCCGAAGCTATTTCCTTACGATCATTCCACCAATCACAGATAGGTTGGCAATGCTCCAATCTCATTGACTTTGTCTTGGAGAAATGCTTATACCCTTCTGGCATATCAAGACGATAGAACCATGTTTTATTGGTAGAGAAGCCTTCGTCAGCTCCCTCAGCTCGTTCATTATTGAAGAACAGGATATTTGTTGCGATACTGGTATAAGGTGCAAAGATGCTACCTGGCAAACGAATAATAGTGTGGAGATTAAAATCTCGAAGCATCTTTTGCTTGATAGCCAATTTTGCTCCATCCGTACCAAAGAGGAAACCATCAGGAACAATGACAGCTGCACGTCCATTAGCTTTCAGTCTATACATGATAAGTACCATGAATAGATCTGCTGTCTCACTTGAACGAAATTCCATTGGGAAATTACTTTTAGAGGCAGCATCAGTACTTCCACCGTATGGCGGATTCATTGCGATCACATTTACCTTGTCTCCTTCCTTGAAATCAGACATCTTTGTTCCCAGCGAATCACAATGACGGATATTCGGCGATTCTACGTCATGCAAAAGAAGATTAGTAATAGAGAGAAGGTAAGGTAGAGGTTTCCACTCATGTCCAATAACAGCCTTTTGAAAGAGTCTCCTATCATCGGTAGTTTTTACTTGTTTCTGTAAGTAATTCAAAGCAGAAGTAAGGAATCCTCCAGTTCCCGATGTGAAATCGCCTACGGTTTCACCAAGTACAGGAGAAAGCTGCTGGATGATAAAATCAGTCAATGCACGAGGAGTATAGAACTCTCCAGCATTACCTGCCGATTGGAGGTCTTTAAGTATACCTTCATAGATGTCACCAAACATATGTCGATCGGTTGCATCATCAAACTCTATCTCGTTGATGACATTGACAACCTGACGCAGCAGGATGCCATTCTTCATATATTGGTTCAAATCCTCAAACACCTCTTTTACAATAGCTTTGCTACGAGGAGTTTCACGTGTCACCTCAAGCCCTTTTAAGGTAGGGAATAGTTTATCGTTGATGAAAGAAAGCAAGGCATCACCAGTCATGGCGTCACCATCTTTCTCATCTATTGCCCAATTCCTCCACCGTAATTTTTCAGGAATTATGGATTCAAAGGTTGTGCGTTCCTTGCTGGCTTTATATTCCCATGTTTCCTCTTGAGTGTCATACACCTTTAGGAAAAACATCCATGTCATCTGCTCAATACGTTGTGCATCTCCATTGATACCCGCATCTTGACGCATGATATTTTGCAGACGCTTTACTATATTATTTACTGCCATTTTTATGCTGTCTTATATATTTCGTTTTCAAGCTCTTTCAAAGCCTGTTCATATTTATCTATTCCCCCAAATAGTTTCACTATCTTTTGTGGTTTGCCTATCTTATTGAATGGAGCAGTATCAAGAATATCGGAGTCTTCAAGATTCAAAATACCATAATCCGCATATTTATCGAGAAGAGCCTCTAACACTTCTCGCGCCTTACCTTCATATTTGGCAAAGTAATTCCGCTTCTTGACATTATTTGCCCTTTCACGTCTTGCCATAGGTGGTTGGTCGTATGCCACATGACATATCACATCGAAGATGTCTGCATGCGCCAATGCTGGATTCTTTTCTCTAACAGCATCAACAAGAACACTATAGTCTTTCAGTTCATCAACAATTACTTTCTTTCGCTCTGCTTCTGTCCAATTCTTTACAAAATCATTTAAGGTAGCATAACGCTTTCGAATCTGCTTACGCGTATAGTCTGTTACACTTTCTGTACGCATAGTTCTACCATCTTCACCAAGAACACTCACAATTTCCGTAGTGATAGCTATATGTTCACCCTCCACAAGATACTTAACCCGTTGAGGTTCAGAGACAATAGTTGGCGACTTATCAGGTATGGTATAAATCTTCGGACCTTTTCCTTGTGGCGGCTCGGGGTCGCCATCAAATTTTGGGTCTTTGAATTTAGCAGTGGCATTGCGGAAATCCAATATTTCCAAATGCCATTTTCCCTTGTCAGTTCTTAGACGTGTACCACGTCCTATGATTTGTTTGAACTCCGTCATAGACCCAATTTCTTTATCAATTACAATAAGCCCACAGGTCTTGCAGTCTACACCAGTAGCAAGTAGTTCAGACGTTGTAACGATTGTCGGATAAGCCTGGTCTACATCAATAAAGTTGTCTAACTGCTTCTTTCCCACATTGTCATCACCAGTTATACGCATAACGTAACGTGGATCTCTGTTACAAAGGTCTGTATTCAGGTTGACTAATAAACTCCTCATTGCCTCTGCCTCGTCAATGTCTGTACAGAACACAATTGTCTTAGTCATTCTGCCTATCTGTTTCAGCATCTTTGTAATACGCTTGGCAACTATCTCCCTGCGCTTGGTGAAGGCTATATCTCTACCAATATCCTTACGCTCATACAAACGTTGCACTATATCCCTGCCCAGCAAGTCTTTCTCGTCATCGCTTGGCTTGAAACCTTGGAGATCTATGCTAATATAGGAATTCGTTACTCGATAAGGAGCAAGGAAGCCATCCTGTATTCCTTGTAAGAGTGAATAGGTAAACACAGGTTCACCAAAGTAATCAAGGTTATTAGCTCCATTCTCAGCCTTTGGCGTAGCAGTCATACCGATTTGAGTTGCAGTACTGAAATACTCAAGTACTTTGCGCCATGCACTATCATCTTTCGCACTACCACGGTGGCACTCGTCAACAATTATAAGATCAAAGAAAGTTGGCTGAACTTGTTTAAAAGGATCTTCCACTCCTTCTTCATTAGAAACCAATTGATGATATAAAGCCATATGGACTTCATAGGCAGAGTCGATGGTTGCACCTTGTATTTTGGTCATAACCTTTTTAAAAGGTTTGAAGTCCTGTACCATCGTTTGGTCTATCAGAATATTACGGTCTGCAAGGTATAATATTTTTTTCTTTGTGCCAGAAGCTTTCAAACGATGAATGATTTGAAAGGCAGTAATAGTCTTGCCTGTACCCGTAGCCATAACAATCAGCACCCTATCTCTACCTTTGGCAATGGCTTCAACAGTACGCTCTACTGCTATACGTTGATAATATCGAGGCTCATAGGTATATGAATCAGAATAGAACGGTTGCTCTATGATTTTCAAAGCCTCGTTATTCAACTGTTTAGCATTGATAATCCGTTGATACAAAGCATCAGGCGTTGGAAACTGTTCCAATGAAAGTTCAGTTTCTTTCCCAGTCAGGAAATCATGCTCTAAAAATCCATCTCCGTTAGAACTGTATGCAAAAGGAATATCAAGAATCTGAGCATATTCCATTGCCTGCTGCATTCCTCCTCCAAGTGGTTTATTATTATCTTTAGCTTCTATAATAGCGATAGGCTTATTAGCAGCATGAAACAAGAGATAGTCAGCCTTCTTACCTGTTTGACGTGCATGCACCTTACCTTGGAAAATAACCCTACCATCAGTAAAGTAATATTCCATTCGGATATGTTCATTCTTCCATCCTGCCTTATTAATTGCAGGTGTGATGAAACGCAACTTTATATCTTCTTCTGTCAAATCCTTTTTACTCATAATTCTTGCCTGTATCATCTTCACATAGTATTTTATTATGAGAAGTTTACGATTATAAAAAACTTATAAGGGAAATTGTAGCATTACTCTTGCGAGGATCTAAGCAAATCCCTTATATCGACTTTCAAGACTTCCGCGATTTCAAGTAAGTTTTCAAGAGATGGCTGCACCTTGTTGGCGCACCACCGAGAAACAGTATTCTCTGTACGACCTATTTCATTTGCCAACCATTTGCCTGACAATTGTTTTTCCGCTAAAACAGCTTTAATCCTATTTATCGCCTTCATCTGTTGATTTACCATTGTATATTGTAGAACATATAAGCACAAAGATACATTTTTAATATTATTTGAGCAAACAATATTAAGCGTAATTGATTTTTCCGCATAAAATTCTTGTCTTAGAATTGTATTTCATCGGAAAATGATTATCTTTGCATCAGAAGATTAAGTGTTCTTTGAAGCGATGTAGAATAAAGAAAGAGAAAGTAACTCGCTCGTTTCCAACTCGTAACCCTTTTATTCTTTATTCTTTCTTATTCTATTGATTATCTGAGAGATACAATATTTTTGAATCTTTTGCGGGCATAATCGGTTGCAATAAGCATCTTTGCCTTTTCCTCGCTCTCACTCAGTGGTGCTCGTCCCAAGATTGTGGCATCGCCACTCTTGGCAAACTCCATCAGCTTGCTGATAAAGACTTCCTGCTCGGGTGTAGGCGGAATGTTGTGCAGTATCTCATTCTTCTCAGGGCGGTCGATGCCGATGTCCTTGGCAGTACGAAAATCGCAAATCTCCGCATAAAAGTAATAGAAGCGAATGTAATCGGCTGATTACAAAAAGAAAGCATAAATAAGAATAATAAAAGGTGAACGATTTGGAAACGAGCGAGTTCCTTTCCCTTTCTTTATTCTGCAATGCCTCAAAGAACTCTTTATTCTTGTTTGCAAAGATATAAATTTTTCACAAGAAGGTATACGGATTTCAAGAAATTCATAGAAAACTTCACTGTATGAAATTGAAGAAAGACCGAGAGAAAAATTAAACTTTTCTACACCAAAACGAGAGTTCTTCAAACATGTTTTGTAATTTTGCACTTGCTGGTTGACTCTACGTTATGGTTAAATAAAAACAAGTCACAGTAATTTTCGAGGTAAGTATGATAGAAGTAATTTAAAAATCACTACCTTTGTACTTGAAATAGCTGTATATCATTAAAACAAAGGATATGAATCTGCCAAAAAAAATAAATCCTGATAATCTCATAGAGACTATCATCGAAATCCGAATGAATCCAATATGTCCTCCTGAATTATGGGCGGGAATGATTTCTGCACGTATACAAGAATTGGGATACAATTACATACCAGCTCCACAAGTAAGTGTTCGGTTAGATAAAAATGGGAAAATGGCAGTTTCTGTGGAGAGAGGTAAAGAGAATATCACATATGGCATTTTTATAAAAGAACACATTCGTTTTGTAATGCAAGGTAACAGCCTGTCCTTTAATTGTAATATGGGACATTATGTAGGATGGAACATTTACCAAAAAGAAATCAAGGATATCATTACAGCAATGCAAGAATGTAAAATTGCCAAAGATTATAATCGTGTTCAAATACGTTATATTAGCGAATATCAGGACATTGATATTATAGATTATATTAACGGGAATATTTGTATTGGAGATGAAACGGATCGATTTAGAAGTCAGGAAATAAAGCTTAACCGTATAGATGGAAATACAAAGATTTTTGTGTCATTAGTAAATAAAACAAAAAGGAGGACTCCTAAGGGTAAAGAGTATTCTGCTTCTTTGTTTGATGTAAATATATATGAGAGTTTTGAAAACTCAGATTCTATAGAAATGGTTATATCCTTATTGGATAAAATTCATATGGTTGAAAAGGAAACTTTCTTTGGTCTTTTGAAGAAAGATTTTATTCAATCTTTAAATCCTGAATATTAAGATGATTGCAAATGCGCCATACATAGAGTCTTGTGTATATGATTATTTTAGCACACCTATTATAAATGAATATATTATCAATGCAAGCGAAAATGAGAATTGTATTGATGATAGTACACTCTTTTTTTTGAATGCATATAAAGATAGGGAGTATCACACATCTTCGACTGAAGAAATTATTGACAAAGAACAAAGCATAAGTAGGCAAATTGGTGATTTTACAAAAGTTCAAACTTTTATAAAAAACGCACCAAAAGTATTCGCATCCTCTTCTGAGCAATTTGTAATTACAGCCTTTGAAGAAATGCGAAATGGACTTATGCAATTGTCATTAGATTTATTGTTTACAGACATTTCACAAGAAGAGGAATGTTTATTTATGTATGGACAAAAAAAGGACGTAAAAATATTTTTTAATTTGTTTTTTGAAGAAAATGACGTTGAAACATTGGTTAATATATCTACTCCAAACGGTAAATATGTCATTGAAGACAATATTGAAAATAGTATTCAACGCGTATTCAAAATATTTCAGGCGGAGGGACTATATGGGAATTTATCCTAAGCATATTTTACCATATTCCCAATATCATTTTATAGAACAAGACAAATTACTTACTCAATCAGGTCTTGTTCTTATTCGTCATATAGAAAGTGATAAAGTACAATGGATTGATAACTCTAATGTATTACATCCTGATTGTATTCAAATTCAAAGTGACCATCTTCGTGATTTGTCAAATAACCTTTTAGGAGTATTTAAAGTAGATGACATTTTTTACGGAATAAACAAAGAATATAGACATTCCTATTGTGAGTTGTGGGAAGAAGATACAATGGGATTAATACCAGCAGACAATGAGTGTTTTAAAGATGAAAATAGAGGTTTCTATTTCATTCCAATAGATAATTTATTAAAGTGCGATTTGCCTGAAGTTGGAGAACAAAAATGTCATTTTATGATATTTCATACTCCAACAAAATGTAACTTTTGGCATATTTCCATTAGACTATTAAATTGCGAAAATAAAGAGATTAGTTCTTTAGATTTAAATGATAAGAAGAAAAAAAGGATATGGAAAAGTGCTAGAGATTTTTTGATTGCAGATATAATATCAAGAGAATTAAAGTCATATACTGCAATTCCAGACTATTTATATTTAAAATCATCCTAAAAAGGAGGAATATTCCTCCTTTTTAGGATGTAAAGTTCTTATTTGCTCGAATAGTGTGAACTATGAGAGCGATGAGAACTGTGTGAACTATGCGAACTGTGGCTGCTGTGAGAACTGTGGCTGGCGAGTAGTTTAAACTCGGCAGAGGACTGTTCCAACACCAATGATTGCTCCTGCTGCTGTTCGATATGAGTGTCACTGTTGGTTACCTTAGCGACAATCTTCTCACTAACAGAGGAACAATAGCTTGCACCTGCAAGGATTGCAGAGACGTTTCTTCTGGTAATAAGAATTCTCCTCATGCTAACCAGAAAAAGAAAGAAGCAAATGGAGATAGATATGAAGAATATAAGCGGCAATACGACAAATTAAAGTCTTCACCTAATAAAACACCTGAAGTAAAAAAGCAAATAGAAAAATTAAAGAGACAAATGAATCGGGCCAATGAACGTAGAAATTTCAGTGGTGAAAACCATAGTAGAAACCATAAAGGTAATAGGTGATGGACAAATATACTTTTATAACCAATTATCAATATGGGGAAAAAATAGACGTTTTACAAATAGATGCAGTTTCTATGAAAGTTGCTATGAACCAATGGGTTGACGCGTTGAAATTTCCACATATTGGTAATATTAGCAAGTCTAAAGCGAAGCAACATATATATAGTGGAGATATAGAGGAAATACCCTTGAAGAAGTTACATCATATTAGTTGCTTATATGAAAAAGTCAATGGAAAAATAATTGAAGCATATATTGTTCAGCATTGTCATCTTCCTTCAGAACTGCAAACTTTTAATATTATTGTTTTATTTAAGGGAGGAACATATGTAAGACAAATACAAGCAGATGGTTACCGTGAAGCGATTCGTCTTTGGGGAAAATATCTATCTTGGCACTTTTATAATAGCATAGAACGGCAGACAATAAAGGAAGTACTTAAGAATAATTTTGAAGAACTTATAAATTCCCTAATGCCTAAGGTTTGGTCATTCTCCTTAGTGGTAGATAATTCTATATTGGAAATGTTCATAGTAGAGTGTTAGTGAAATGAGAGCCCCAGATTCTTTAGTATTTAAATACCTCTTAACACCCATATATTGTTATTAAAAGCCGTAAGCAATAAACAGAAAAAACAACGTTACATAAGTGATAACCATAAACAATTAAAGAGTATGATAGAATTTGAAGTAAAATCAAAGACGTAGCCCATCGGCAAGCGCAAAGGGCATTCAGAACAATGCTCCACTCCCACAGAGCGGCAAGGCTGGCGGCCGGATGAGCCATAGTTATACCTACGACCCATTGTATCGTTTGGCAAGCGCAACGGGAACGTATGCCGGTGCCAATAACAAGACGGCATCCTACACCCTTGCCATGGGCTACGACAACATGCACCGTATCACGAGCAAGAAGCAGCATCTCTCGCAGACAGGTGTACAGTTCGAGGGCACGCTCAATGCCGGCTACGACCTCACCTATACCTATCAGAAGGGAGACGGCAAGAAGTTCCGGCTCGACAATGTGCGTGATATCAATTACCGCACGGAAGAAACGCCTACGGACAGCACGACTATCAACAACGGACACAAGTACGAGTATGACCTCAACGGAAATCTTGTCTATATCAACACCTCTCGTGTCAAGCGTGACGGCAAGGAAGACGACAAGGCAAGTGAGCAGAAGTATAAGTGGGACGAAGAGAATAGACTCCTTGCAGCCGATGAGAATGGCTTTGTGAGCAACTATTGGTATGATGCCGACGGTGAGCGCACGGTGAAGACCTCGGGCGAAAACGAAGCCATCTATGTCAATTCCGAATTCTCGGGGGGCAATACCGGTACAGCAAGGTTCAGCCTGTATGTCAGCCCATACTTAGTGGCAGGGCAAGGTGGCAAATATACCAAGCACATCTACGTTGGCAGCCAGAGAATCGTCAGCAAGCTCGGCGACCTCGCAAGCTACGGTGCAGACCCAAGACGAATACCGTATGCAGGTAATGAGGCTGATGGCTTGACGGTGGACTACAAGAAAAATATGGCGAGCAGTTGCAGGCTATCAAGGAAAATTATCGTACCTTTGACATCCCATACAACGGTCAGGACAATGACGACTATGTGAACGGTCAGGGGTTCTGCTGCAATGATGGTACGCCGGAGGCAGCACAGGCGAAAGCCATGATGCGGGCGGCCATCGACGGCAACTTTAAGCCCAATGATGAGTACGAGAAGATGCAGTTCTACTACCACCCTGACCACCTGGGCAGCTCGAGTTACATCACGAACCTTGACGGCGAGGTATCTCAGCATATCGAGTATGTGCCATTTGGTGAAGTGTTCATCGAGGAACGCAACAACACTTGGAATACGCCTTACCTCTTCAACGCCAAGGAATTTGATGAGGAGACGGGTATGTACTATTATGGTGCGAGGTACTATGAGCCGAGGCTGAGTCTGTGGATGAGTGTAGATCCATTGGCTGAAATGGGCTTAAATTTGACACCATATAATTTTATGTTTAATAATCCGCTTATCCTTATAGATCCTCATGGTTTATGGCCTATTTATAGTAAAGATGGTACATATTTAGGAAATGATGGAAGATATGAAAAAGGGAAAGACCTGGCTTTTACAGGTATTGCTGCTTATGATAAAAACGGAAACATAACAGGATACAAAGGATTATCTCAGCTTACTGATAATCATACCCAATTCCAGATAAGTTCATCTATTGTAAAGCAAGAAGGAACAACAGCAGATGCAAAGGAATACTTATGGATAGCCCACACAGCAAGTAATGCTGCGAAAGAATCCAAAACTTCTTTATATAAGAAACTGATGTCGGGGTATTCTTCCGTTCCAAAGTCAAAGAAAACGCCTTTATCTACTTCTGATAACTCTACAACCGCAAAAGCTGCAAGAGCAGGTGTAATCAACATTATGTCTGGTGGAACAGACCCTACGGGAGGTGCTACGCTTTGGGATGGTACAGATTTTCTAGCTTGGGGATTGAATTCTCCTAATGGTACTCCCCAAAATAAATTTGAAGAGTATCATACGATAACTATTCCCCAAAATATATATAATGATTTTCTTAATAGTCAGCTTTCCCAATATCCCAAAAGAACTGTTAAATATTATGGCAAGAAATATACAATTCCTGCATCCGTATTCACGGATAAAACAAATTGGCAGAATGGTTCTTTTAGCTATAGTTGACCGAATGCTTCAGGATCCTCACGTAATTTAAAAGCTACAGGGACTGCTGGACATTCAATATTTTGGAGAACAGAAAAAAGATGAAACATATTATAACTTTGGCTATACTTATTACCTTTCCCTTTCAAATAGGGAAGGGTAATAAGTCAGTATTACAAACATATGATATAAAATCTTCCATTGTTATACGAATACAAGAAAAAGTATGTTTTGTTGTTCAATTACTTAATGGATTTACAGAAAAAGGTATTTATTCTGAAACACTCTCTATCAAAAAAAACAAACAAGAAATTACAAGAATAAATTTACCTTCTTCTGAAGAAATAAAAAACATTAACGTTAATATAAGGAAATATAGAACCGGCTTTATACTTGAAGCCTTTTACGGTGGAGGAAATAATCTCTATAATCGTCGCTTCTATTTCAAGTGTGCTAAAAGCAGTTTATATTTATATAAAATTGTAGGAAAACACATAGCACCAAACTCTAATAAAAGAATAGTTGAGATAAAGAATATACAGCCAAGAATTGATATTAAAGATTTTAAGATCTTATATTATTTAGAAAATACTTGACTCCAAAAGTAATTAAAATGATGCTATTGTTAGAGAATGTTGAGCAGCGCACCTACCTCAAGTACTGCAACGGAGCGGAGACGTTCTACGCTTACGCCCCTGCACGTCGCAGATTACAGAACCTCACGGTCAATGCCAAGGCAGGCACCATCATGGACAATGCTTATAGCTATGACGCCGTGAGCAACGTGCTGGGCATACAGAATAATGCTCCGCTCCCACAGAGCGGCAAGGCTGGCGGACAGATGAGCCATAGTTATACTTATGACCCACTATATCGTTTGGCAAGCGCAACAGGTACTTATAAGGGAACGGACAATAAAGCCGCTTCTTATACGTTATCTATGGGCTACGACAACATGCATCGCATCACGAGTAAGAAGCAACATCTCTCGCAGACAGGTGTGCAGTTCGAGGGCACGCTCAACGCAGGCTATGAACTCGCTTATACTTACGGCAAGGATACGGGCAGGAAGTTCCAACTCGACAATGTGCGCGATATCAACTACCGAACGGAAGAAACTCCTACGGAGAGTACAAATATCAACAACGGACACAAGTACACTTACGACCTCAACGGGAACCTTGTCTATATCAATACCTCTCGTGTAAAGAAAGACGGCAAGGATGATGAAAAGGCAAGTGAGCAGAAGTACAGGTGGGACGAGGAGAACCGCTTGTTGGCTGCTGATGAGAACGGATTTGTGAGCAACTATTGGTATGATGCTGATGGCGAGCGCACAGTAAAGACATCAGGCGAGAATGAAGCCATATACGTAAACTCCGAGTTCTCGGGTGGTAATACCGGTACGGCACGCTTCTCACTCTATGTCAGTCCATACCTCGTTGCCGGGCAAGGTGGCAAGTACACCAAGCACATCTATGTGGGTAGCCAGCGTATCGTCAGCAAGCTCGGCGATCTCGCAAGTTATGGCGCAGACCCAAGACGTATCCCTTATGCAGGTAATGAGGCTGATGGCTTGATCATTAACTACAAGGATAAATACAATCAGCAACTGCAATCCATTAAAGACAACTACAAGACGTTTGACTTGCCATACAATGGTGAGGATAATGACGACTATGTCAACGGTCAGGGCTTCTGCTGCAATGATGGTACGCCGGAGGCTGCACAGGCAAGGGCAATGGCACGCACAAGGACGGCAAACGGCAACTTCCACGATAAGGACAATTACGAGAAGATGCAGTTCTTCTACCATCCCGACCATTTGGGCAGCAGTAGTTACATCACCAACCTTGATGGCGAAGTGTCGCAGCACATTGAGTATGTACCGTTTGGCGAGGTGTTCATCGAGGAGCGCAACAACACTTGGAACACGCCTTATCTCTTCAACGCCAAAGAGTTTGATGAGGAGACGGGTATGTACTACTATGGTGCAAGGTACTATGAACCGAGGTTGAGTTTGTGGATGAGTGCGGATCCCTTGGAAGAAGATTATCCTAACCTATCAGCTTATGGATATTGCCATAATAACCCTATAATTTTATACGATCCAGATGGCAAAGGAGATTATTTCACTAATTCTGGGATTTATTTGGGATATGATAAAATAAACGATGGTAAAGCTTATTCTGTTACAGGTAATTTTAATATGAATGATTATCTCAATGGGAAAATTGATAAAAAAACTTCAATATCTGAAATTAATTTAAATAGCAACATTGGGCAATTAGCTAGAATTGGTTATGCCGAATTTAGAGGGGGAAATTCTACGGAGCAACTAGTAGGAATGGATATAGTAATGAACAGAGTTGAGTCTGATAAATTTCCAAATACTATAGAGGGTGTTATAAAACAACCATGGCAGTTCTCTTCATTAAATAAGAATGACAATAATCGGATTTTCTATACCAATCCTAGCGAGACACTTAAGATTCAAAGTGGGAAGCATAAAGGCGAGTTAGACAAACTGAATCATAATGCGTGGGTTAGAAGTTTATCTAATGCTATCAAGGTATATAAAGGAAGTGAACGGGGAATCAGTAAATCGGCTTTGTTATATTATAGTCCAAGATCGATGTCAAGGGATAAGAATGGTAATCCTACCATCCCTAAATGGGACTTTAACAAGTTAAAGGAAATATACGTAGCTGGAGTTAGAGCATCATATATTAAGATGTATACTTACAAAGAATCGAAAAAGAAAGGTCAAAGAAAATGAATATTTTAAAGTGTATGTGGTTATTAATTATGTCATTTAATATAACCGTTACCCATGCTCAAAGGGAATCAATTAGTTCTTTAAAGGACAACTCACTTCAATGTGTACAAAAATTCCCTTTGGGAGAAAATAAAGCCTCCTTTTTAAATGTCTATCAGGATACTATTAATAATTATGTGATGTTCAAAACGATTAGATATTATGGTAAAAACTTTTCGGAAATCGGAACTATATCAGGTGCGGGGAATATTGATTTTAAAGATGGAAAAATCTCTTTAAAATCATATTATTTCGAACCTAATAATAAAGTATATGCTATAGAAATGTATGTAAAGGGTTCCACATATGGGGCTTCTATGCTCTTTATAATCTATGAGACCGATGGCCTTGGAAACTGGGAGATAATAAGATGTCCTTTCGAGTCTTTTAGAATCGTAACTAACAAAGCTAATATTTCAAAAATAATACGTTATGAGGACGGTAGATTTTTTAGTTATTATACCTTTAAAGATAGAGAAATACAACGAATAGGGAATAGATAGTAATGCTCCAAAACGGGAGTTGTCAAAATAGTCATCTGAGTATCAATGTGATTTTAAAAGATTAGGCGTAAAGGCAGGGAAAGATTCTCTGCCTTTTGCTATATTTGTACCCCCCAAAAAAAATGAATATACGAGAATTCTTCGGAACTTTACGCTCCAGATTGGGAGTTGAGTTTCAATGTCCGCATTGCCACTCAAACAATATTATCAAAAGAGGTAAAAGTAGTACAGGTAAACAACGCTACTGATGTAAGAATTGCCGGAAGCGTTTTATTACCGACTACAACATACAAAGCCTATCTTCCTAACATTGATAACTGACCAAAGATGGATTGAGCAATCACAGCACGGTACTAACGTTGGGTATTATGATTTATCAGCATTCATTCTTATTTACTCTCAAGGGATTTTGTCAGTTGTACTGCTTGTTGTTGAAGTCTAATAAGAAGTTGGGAATAGGTTTCGAGTTTGCTGAGCAGTTGTTGAGCAGTGGCGACAGAATGATAAGTATTGAGGGCTTTCACGGCTTCGTTGTACAGCACGCCTATCTTATTCGTCATGACGACGATTTCTGATAGTTTCTCCAAGTAAGGTTCTTTTGCAGGATCTTGGGTGATGACCTTAAAAGATTCACCAAGAAGCCTTGCTCGGACAAAGTCGCTCTTTGTCTTTGCTCCCGACTTGCGGTAGAGTCTGATAAGCTTCTGCTGATCTTCGGAATTAGGTATTCTGATGTGCCATCTGTGCCATCTGTCCCATCGTGGGCAGGTGTCACATCTGCCGTCTGGCTTCTTTTGTTTCTGCTTTTTCATTGCTTTCTAATCACGACTTTGGAGTAATTCATCCCCCCTTTCGGGGCAAGGGTCTTTGTGGTACAAACGGCAGTTTGTGGTACAAAGACACACCTTGCCAGTATAAAGAAAGAGATAGTTTGTTATGTTCCATAAAGTAGCCTTTCTGGGGTGCTTTTAATAGACGAGAGTTCAAAGTTCAAGAAGTAAGTCAAGAGATAAGTTTAGACTAATTTCTTGACTTACTGACTTTATGAGCTGACATATTTTTGACTAAAGTTAATTTTGACTTAGGTCGAAACTAATTTCTTGACCAAAGTCACAACTGACCATTTGACTTAAGTCGCGACTGATTTCTTAACTTAACTCATAACTTACCTGTTTGCGGTATTGGATTATAATGCCTTTCAAGCATTGTCTGTATGTCGCTCTGCTTGTATAGTATCTTCCCTCCGATTTTGTAGAAAGGAAGCGTTCCTAAGTTTCTGTACTCTTGGAGCGTGCGTGTGCTGAGCCGTAATTGGCTACAAACCTCCTCGCCCGTGAGGTAAACCTCTCCGCCTAACATCGGACGGGCTGTAGAACAATAACGCTCCAGTTTCTTCAAAGTACCCTCCATCAACTGTGCAAACATCTGCATCTGAGAGTCTTTCTGTGTAACGATTTCGTTCTCTGTCATAGTTCATTCAGTTTTTGCGTTCAGTAAATCTGTGATGTCACTCTCCTTGTAATAACACTTGTGTCCAATCATTGAATAAGAAATTTTACCCGTATCTCTGTATGATTGCAGGGTACGCTTGCTGATGCCGAGTCTGCGACATACGGCTTCGTTGTCGAGCCATTCGTCCTTTTCGGGCGGATTGCCGATGAGTTGTTCGATACGATGGATAAAGTCTGCAAAGTCGGAGCAGTGCTGCTCCCATGCCTTGCGGTCGATAATAATGAGTTTCATTTCCTTGATTTTGTTTTGATTACTTTATTGTTACTCGGCAAACGAACTAATATGCAGTCCATTGCCGTACTTATTGAGTGCAAAAGTAAACCCTCGGAAGCACCGCTGCAAGAAATGAGGAAAAGCAGGGAAATAGAAGGAAGAGAAAAGAAGTTAGTCTGTCAATTTGAAAAGCTCTTAAGCTTTCACCCAAAAGCTCCTAAGCTTTCATTAAAAAGCTCTTAAGCTTTTGTCAGATTACTTATAAGCTTTTTGTAGAAAGCTCATAAACTTTAAGCGCAAAGGCTGGTAGCTTTCCCTATCAGATTTGGAGCTGTCGCTGAAAAGCTCTTATGTTCTGTATAAGAATGGTATGATTGCGGTAATGAGAAGAGGTGCCGGCTCTTTCCTTTTATCACATAGCAATTATTCTCTCGACAGTTCGATAGTTCGACAAATCGATATGTAGAACTATCGATAGATAGTTTTATCGATAGATTATTTTGACGATATATAGTTTTGACAACAGATAGTCATGACAACAAATTGTACAAACAACAGATTGTCCGTATTATCGTCAGTCCTATCTGTTGTTGGTTGTTACGCCTTGCGTCCAAAGAGCCTGAGTATGCCGTATTCTTGTCGTGCCTATACTCTCTTACGGCAGTCCAGCTCTGCAAGGTTGGGAGAGATGAATACAACCGCATGGCTATTGAAAATTGCAATACCACCTTGGAAAAGAAAAATCCTGCGGTGGAGATTCTTCTCTCCATCCGCAGGACTCGACCTTTCAGGGCAGATTGGCTGCCGTTGTACCTTTGCACGATAAGAAACGGCATCAGGGGCTTTGCGTGCGCCTTTGCTTACAACGCCTTCGGGCTTGCTTCCTCCGTCAGTCTGACCGTTGGCAGCTTATTGCTTTCAATGAGCAGCACTATCGTGCCTGTGAGTTCGGTGTAAAGACGGCCGTATTGTTCGTCAGAAGCCAATGTGTCCGTCAAACCGAACTTGTCGAATGTGGCTTGAACAGCCTTGTTCGACAACAATATGGGTGCAAGCTTATCGGGGAGCGGAGCAGGCAGTTCCCTCTCAAACTCGTTCTCTAAGACAGAAACAAGCGTGTCGTACTTGGAAAAGTGCAAACCTTGATACAATACCTCACTTGCTATGCTCTCCGCTTCGGGGTGCGAAAAACCTTGTGCCACTGCATCGCAGTAAGCAGTGAGAGCCATGTCTGCTCGTGTGGTGATAAACTCCGTGTCGTGCAATCTTTCGAGGTGATGCTCACTCATATAACTTCTTAATTTCAACCGAAAGTAGGAAAGTTCCTGTTTGTTGTTCTTTTTCATTTTGTCCTTATTCAGTGTTGATACTTAATGATGGTTGTTTAACGGTCTAAGAAAATCATTTTATCCTATGCTTGGCTTTCTTGGCGGACAAACACGCAGGGCCTTTCGCAGTTCCCTTGTGGTGTTGCTACCCATGAGTGGCTGCATTTCACGTGCAATCTTGCTCTTGCTAACCTTTGCATAGAGTTCAGTGGTGGAAATGAAACGGTGTCCGAGCATCTTACTGACGGTTTCTATCGGCAAGCCGTTCTCCAAACAGATGGTCGTAGCAAAGGTATGTCGTGCCGTGTGCGAGGTGGCTTCGGTATGAGATGGGAGTCCAGCCTTGATGATGATGTCCCTTATCTTGCGGTTGAAATGGCTATTCGTGGGGAACTCACGAAAGAGCAAACCCTCCTTTTGTCCATCGCTGACAATGGTGAGTATCTCTTCGGCAATGGGCAATAAAGGAACAATGCTTCTGTTCTGAGTTTTTGTGCGACAGAGCGATATGTACCTGCGCCCATCGTCAAGTGTGTAAACATCGTCCATTCGGAGTTTCTTTAAATCAGAAAAAGCTAGCCCCGTAAAACAGCCCAAGAGGAAGATGAGCCTGCAATGGTTGTCCACCGAGCGGTGAGGGCGATATGAGAGAAGTTTGTGTAAATCGTCAGAAGTGAGGGCATTGCGCTCGTAGGTGGGCGTTTCAATATCTATCAGTTCAAAAGGGTCTTCACGGATATATCGTTGCTGCAGTGCTTTTCGGATGACTTGATGCAGGTGGCGCAGACGATTGGAAACAGTGCTTTCCTTGTTTCCCAAGTCCCGCAGCATAAATAGGCGGTAATGTTCTATGAGGTCCTTGTCTGCCTCTTTGGGAAGACAGTCCCCGTTTCCCCTTGTTTTTAGAAAAAGTGCAAAATTCTTCCTACTGTCCCTGAAAGCCCTGACGGTAGCCTTTTCTATCGTCTTGCCCTGCAATGCCTCCTTGCTTTCACAGACGGATTGGTAAATCTCTATGAGTGTCGGGGTGGGCTTGCCTTGATGCAGGAACTGCTCCTTAAGATATTCTGCCGTGATGTAGTTCTCTTCCCTTAACGTGAATTCATAGAGTGCGTGAAGTCGTTTATCTATTGAGTCCAGTTGATGATTGACATCATTCGCTCTGTTAGCTGCCACTTTTATACGTCCTATCTTTGATTGCCCATCATCGGGAGAGGTGTGCAATCCTGTTGAGAATGAAGCAGACGCACCGTTGCAGGTGATACGGCAGCGTATAATGCACTCGTTATTCTCATTTGTCTTGCTTCTGTCTATATAGAATAGAATTGAAAATGTACTTTTCATTTTTCCATGTATGTTTTATCGTTTGTATTCCTTATAATTTCTAGTTAGTCAGACGATATTGTGCAATGAGAGGAATAATCCTCTCTACATCCCGAAAAATACGCTCTGGAGAAGTCTCTGCATACACCTGTGTGGTCTTTATTTGGCTGTGTCCGAGCATTTTCGATACGCTTTCGATAGACACGCCTTCTGAAAGCGTCATCTGCGATGCGAAGGTATGCCTTGCCATGTGAAAAGTCAGCGTTTTCTGAATACCGCAAAGCCGTGCTATCTTTTTGAGGTGTATGTTCACCGTATCGCAGCCTGGTATGGGCAGAAGATACCCTCTGGGGGGGGTCATGTCGGAAAGCCCTAGTGTGAATACCTCGGTAGCGCTCAATGATGGCGGATGCTTCGGGCAGTAGCGGAATGTGGCATATATTGCCTGTCTTTATTCTCGGCTTTCGTATCCAATCCATATCGGACTCGTGGATGATATGCTCTGCCGTGAGGTGGTACACATCCGTATAGGAAAGACCGGTATAGCACGAAAAGAGAAACATATCCCTCGACACCTGTTCGTAGCCTTGCAGTTCGTTATCGCTTAATGCCGCTACCCTGTTTACTTCCTCCCTTGTAATGTATCGGGGCGTACCCACGTCCCAGCGGATAGAGTGAGCGATGAAAGGATAGATGTCTATGATGTGCCGTTTGTGCAGGTCCTTGAGTAGGGATGCCAACATAGTAAGATAACCAGCCGAAGTGTTGAGTTTAAAACCCTTTTCTTTGGCAAAATACTCCTCCAAGTCCTTAATAAGGGCTGTATCGGCTTTTTGCACGGGAATATCGTCCACATGGTAGCGATGTCTGAGAAATTTTGCCAGATGCTTACGGAAGAGCAGTAGACATTTCTGTCTTCTTTCACTGCGGTCTATGCCCACCCGATCACGGAAGCGGTTGATATACTCGTCCGTATGATGAAGCAGTCCCTGCGATCCGCTATTCAACCCGAAAACAAGTTCCTTTATCTGCTCTGCCCTTACTGAAGCATTAGACTTCTTTAAAAGCATCTCATAAACTTTACAGACGCTTACTTGCAGTCGGTCAAGTTCGTTGTTTACTGATACGGCTTCTGCACTCTTGCCTACCAGTCTTTGTTTGCGACTGTCCCATAGATTGGGTGTACAGGCACATTTGCAACTAAACTGAACCATTGAGCGACCAACGCTGATGCGTCCCATAACGGGACTTTTTCCGTTTTTGTCCTGCGTACCTCTCTTGAGATAGAAAAGCAGCTTCATTTTTTCTTTTTCCATTGTTTTTTGCTTGCAAAATTACACTTCTTAGAGGAACTTTGAGTGATGCAAAACATTGATAATGAAAGAGAAAACACCGTTTTAGTTACCACTTTTAGCCGTTCTTTTCCCTTCATCGTTTTTCGAACGATTTGGTAACTGAACTCTTGCTTTTTCACTCCTTTCTTAGCCTATTTCTATTGATGCAACTCAATGAGTAAGCAGGCAATATCTCCTCTATTTCAATCAGATACGCATTCTTCTCCTTTTCTTGCTTCCAACTCCTATACTTCCGCGTAAAACGCAGCCAGCTCCGGAACCTTGATAAATGTTCTGAACCGTTCCTTCTGAATGATGTCGTTTGTGATGGAGAACTCATAGTCGGTCGACTTCTTGGCAAAGACTGCTGCCCAAGCATCAAAACTGTTGATACCTTGCTTCTCTAAAGCCTGCGGGCGCAGATACTTGAACAGGAGATACAACTCCGTCAGACTATTGGAAATGGTCGTTCCCGAAAGGAAAGTTGCCCCCAAGTCCTTGCCGGACCTCTCCTGTATGGTACGAATAGCAAAGAGCATGTTCAGGGCACGCTGTGAGCCGTCCGGATTGCCCAAGCCCGACACACGGTCATGGCGAGTGTTGAACATCAGGTTCTTGAATTGGTGCGATTCATCTACAAAGAGGTGGTCGATACCCATCATCTTGAAATCTAGGCGTAATGGACATTTGGTAGGCTGAAAACCTCTCGGGTTTTAGTAATGGACATTTGGTAGGCTGGTTATTCCAGCCTACTTTTTTGTATTTATGAATCCATCTATAAACATCTTCTTGTTAGCTTCATTCAATCCATTATGATTATGCAGTGCTCTTTTAAGTTGTGAGTTAAATCCTTTCAACAGGTTTGTTGTATTAGGTATTTGTATATCTGGATGCTGCTCGCACGTATAGAGCCATGGCAGATGTGTCTTAATAGAACGTCTTGCCGTTCTCAGTCTTCTGTGTGTATAAGTTGTCTTACCCGAGATTAGGAGAGTTCGTTCATTTAGGAACTCTTTCCATTTATCACACCATTTATCAAAAGCGGTTATAAACTCTTCTTTTTTCATATAGAACATCCTTCTCATTAATGCCAATAGTTCAACGCCTGCAGGCAAATGTGGGTTGTTAGTAAGGAGTCTTCTAACTATCTGAAATTGGTGAAATTGACACATTTGTACGGGACAGAAACTTATAGCTTGTAAAAGTCCTATATGCCCATCACACACCACTGCTTTTATCATAGTTCCACGTTCCGCAATATACCAAAGTCCATCAAGATAATCTCTGTTAGTTTCGTTTTTGACAAACTTGCGATAGAGTATTTTGCCTGATGAAGCATCCTGAAAAAGCATCACACCAAATGTCCTGGAAAAGTATGTTGTATCCAATATTATTACTGCAGATTTGGGGTAAGTAGCAGTAAAGCTATCTACCACTAAGCTCAACCTACGTCGTATGGTTCGCTCTGAACATTTATAAAGAGTGGATAGATCAGATATCGTTCGATTTGCCGTCAGATAGTCATTACATAGAGAAATATTATTTATACGCAGACCACCTTGAAATTGTCTACCACAATCCTTGCAGGAATACATCTGAACAGAACGTTGATGCCCATTCTTTTTAACATTTGAGCTATTACAGAAGATACAGTTTTTTTATTCATAGGTTTTCAAATGCTGCAAAGGTAGTAAATAAAAGAATTCCGAGAGGTTTCAGCCTACCAAATGTCCATTATGCCAAAATATATTGATTGCAGAGATAGAAAAATATACGCAGAAACGTTCTAAAGAGGAAATGCAAAAGAGACGTATGCAATTAAAAGCTATATTGCTTAAATATTAGAGATATTACGTCAATAAGGAATAACTCAATGCGGTTCTTAAAAAGAAGTTTGGTGTTAGTTTAGTTTTCATGGGTAAGAAAGATACACCTTATGGATATATCATAGTAGACCATAAAGAAAAAGCCACCTATAAGGGTAAAGACGTATTAGGTATAAAGGATTTACTTCGCTTTAAGAAAGAGGCTGTAACTGAAGAAAATAAGGACGAAATAGCAACATTCATACATAATCTTCTGGAGGAAAACAAGAGGCAAACAATAGGTGAGCTGAATGAGAAATTATGGAGAAAATATAATGTTAATGTTTATCATGATGGTTTTGTGCGAGATAGACATTACAAGATGGTTTCACAAGTTAATGCTAAGGACTTTGAAACTCTAAGATATAATTTTAAAGTACAATGGATTCAGTCGTTTAATCCTTCAACCGAGGAAGAACGAGCTATTCTATGTAAGTTTGGGCATATTGAAGATGTAAATGACATTCTAATAAAGGAAAATAATGATGTGGATAAGATAAACTCAACAATTAACCATATCAAGAGTACCGTAGATTCAGAGGAAACAGATTCTATATACAAGGAACTTAATAGGACAAAGATAGTTATTATTAGAAAAGAAGATACTTTATACGCAATTGATATGGGAGCTTCTACTATCGTAAATCTAAATGAAACAGATATTGATATAACTAAACTTAAACAACATAGTTCTGTTGGAGTAAATGCTTCTGCTGGCATTATACCAAATCGAGGCAGTGGGCAAACGCAGATAGCGAAAGTTGAGAGCTTGTTAAACTTTAAAGATACTGGACATCATTCTAATAGAGAGTGGGAAGTTGGTGGCTCTGATAATTGGGACGATATAGATGATGAAAGAAAATTGCGTCAATAAGTTATCACCATGTGGTGATTTTTTGTTCTCTCTCTGTCGGTTTGAAGTATTTTCCTAAATTTGAATATGACAACTCCTTTTCATTAAGGAAAGAGATAGATACTGTACCATTACTTGATATACCCATAACTATTTCCATACCATTTGACTGCCACTTTGCTCTTGGAAGGGAAGCACCAGAATTGCATAAGGAGTACCATTGTGCTTTATACTTTTGAGACGTATTATTTTGCTTTTGAGAGAGTTTCTTAATTTCATATTCTTCGATTGGTTTCCCATATTTCTCAGAGAGATATATAAGCAAATCGTTTGCTTGATTTATGAGCTTATTGTGAAGGGCTACATTTGATATATCAAACACAGCACGATTTTTAGGTAAATCCATAGTAGAAAGGAAATTAGGCATATAACACATCATACTCTCCTCCGATGGGAGAGAGTTGATGGTTATAGATATCAGTTTACCATCAAGGAAGTATGACTCTCCTGTAAAGAAAATAGGAGAGTCATTACTGCTGTATTGCTCGAAATCCATTGCACGTATATCATGACAAGATGAAACATCTGTACAATCCATATCAAACTTAATACCATTAATCAATATTAAGTGTCGAGCAATTCCAATAGAGTCTGTCATGGAACACTTTTCTTTCATATTACTTGCCTGGTTATAGTGTTCTTCATAGGTCATACCTAACCTATAATATCCTAAAATCGGATATTGAGAGAGGATAGTATCTGTTTTCTGGGAATGTACAGATAAGGCAATAAATAATGAGAATACCATTAATAGACAACGCATCTTATTTATATTTATGGTTTATTAGTAATAACGGTATGATAAACATTTTATTTCCTTTAATCAATTATTTCATTTATGATATTCTTAGTCTACCTTTATATTATCATTACTTTTGTATCCTGTATAAGTAGAAATTACACATATTAGTCTGATCATGCAATATAGACAAATTAGCCCCAATAAATATAGTCTTTTCATATGCTCTTTATGTAAGTTGATATATTATATCATCATATGTCTGATGAACAATGGTGGATAAGACAGCTTCTTTTTCTTCACAAGAAGGCAATCTGAAATAATAACCACCAACAACACTTGATATTTGTTGCTCAGGAAGAGAATACCCATTGAAAACAGCTGAAATAGTAAGAATAGGCGTAATGGACATTTGGTAGGCTGAAACCTCTCGGAATTCTTTTATTTACTACCTTTGCAGCATTTGAAAACCTATGAATAAAAAAACTGTATCTTCTGTAATAGCTCAAATGTTAAAAAGAATGGGCATCAACGTTCTGTTCAGATGTATTCCTGCAAGGATTGTGGTAGACAATTTCAAGGTGGTCTGCGTATAAATAATATTTCTCTATGTAATGACTATCTGACGGCAAATCGAACGATATCTGATCTATCCACTCTTTATAAATGTTCAGAGCGAACCATACGACGTAGGTTGAGCTTAGTGGTAGATAGCTTTACTGCTACTTACCCCAAATCTGCAGTAATAATATTGGATACAACATACTTTTCCAGGACATTTGGTGTGATGCTTTTTCAGGATGCTTCATCAGGCAAAATACTCTATCGCAAGTTTGTCAAAAACGAAACTAACAGAGATTATCTTGATGGACTTTGGTATATTGCGGAACGTGGAACTATGATAAAAGCAGTGGTGTGTGATGGGCATATAGGACTTTTACAAGCTATAAGTTTCTGTCCCGTACAAATGTGTCAATTTCACCAATTTCAGATAGTTAGAAGACTCCTTACTAACAACCCACATTTGCCTGCAGGCGTTGAACTATTGGCATTAATGAGAAGGATGTTCTATATGAAAAAAGAAGAGTTTATAACCGCTTTTGATAAATGGTGTGATAAATGGAAAGAGTTCCTAAATGAACGAACTCTCCTAATCTCGGGTAAGACAACTTATACACACAGAAGACTGAGAACGGCAAGACGTTCTATTAAGACACATCTGCCATGGCTCTATACGTGCGAGCAGCATCCAGATATACAAATACCTAATACAACAAACCTGTTGGAAGGATTTAACTCACAACTTAAAAGAGCACTGCATAATCATAATGGATTGAATGAAGCTAACAAGAAGATGTTTATAGATGGATTCATAAATACAAAAAAGTAGGCTGGAATAACCAGCCTACCAAATGTCCATTACTAAAACCCGAGAGGTTTTCAGCCTACCAAATGTCCATTACGCCTAAAAATACCATTCATATGTTTGCATATTATAAGTAGGTCGTAAGAATTAATTTATACTAAGCTACATGGTTAAAATTGATTTTGATTCCAGCCCCGATTGCCGCCAAGGCTCTGTTGGTGGCATAGAACAGAGCATCTGTTGAGAGATAATCCACAGGTCTGAGCCATTTCCCCTTGAGGATGCGCCAAAGAGTCTCGGCAATATTAAGATGTGGGCTATAAGGAGGGAGAAAGAAAAGAAACAGCCCCCGCTTCTCCCATAGGGGACGAAGTTCCCGCATAAGCCTGCATCTGTGTACACTTGCGTTGTCAAGGACTACAAAGGTTCTTTTGCTGATACGGAGCGACATACGGTCAAGAAAGTCAGCGACCTTGTCTGCGGTCATGTTCTCTGTCGTAGTGAAATCCCTCATATCTGTTACTGCGGTCTATCATACCGAATATATTGAGCCGGAGACCTCTTTCAGAGGGGATGTAGACATCTTCACTGCGGAACTGCCATCCGTATGGCACATATCCATCCATGCAGATATGACTCTCATCACCATAGTAAAGGTCTATAAGACCGTCCTTTTCCTGTTGTACGAGTTCTTGCAGCTTCTCGCTCTTGTAGCCATAGAGTTGCGGCGAGAACCTCTCCTTGGGACATTTCCTTATACGCCTATATCTCGCACCAATACGATAAAAAAGCCCAGAAGGTACTTTTGCTCGGTTTATTGCCAGAAGCCTGCTGCCAGGCTTCTTTCGCTTTCTTCACACCCTGCCTGTCATTCTCGATGGCTCTGCGTACCGCATCTTCGTCAGAACTGTCCATTATCGGCCTCCGACCTCGCTCGAGACGTGTATCCAGCCCTTGAAACCTTCACACTCGAACCGTTTCCCCATGAGTTCACTGATACGTGTGTTATTTCTGTCTGAATCCCGACTTCTTTTGATATCAGACCGTTGGATTTCAACAGTATGGCACGGCAACGTATACGGAAGGAATGGCTTTTGCCACGACGGAAGCCCTCCTTCAAATGAAGACGCTCTTTGTCTGTCAGTTCTATAATCTTGATCTTTCCGATAGTTGTACTTCTTTTATATGTCAGCACAAAGGTACGCAAGAAGTATGATATAAACTAATTTTCAATATCTACTTAGTACCCCCCATGTTTGTATCTGTATGGCATTTACACTGTTACCATAGAAGAAATGCAGCGAAAAGTTTTGTTTGAGCTGCTTATAAAGGGACTCAATAGCCCATCTGCGCTTGTAAATATCCTCAAGGTTTCTTACTTCAAGTTCAAAGTTATTGGTCAGTAAGTCAACAGACTTATGTGAGTTATTACTCCACAGTTCCACTCGTCTTGCCTTATGTCTTATCTCCCCCTTCTCAAAAACAATCTTCTTGTCTGTATGTGTAACCAGTCCGTCAGGGCTTACATAGGTTACAGAGGACAGCTCCCTATAGGTAAGGTTCTTCTTCATCTTGGTAACATAGCCTACGCCCTCCTCCTTAAGTCGCTGAAAGTGTGCATAATCAACGTATGCTCTGTCCATTGTAAGGGTTGCATCCTTAGGAAGATGCTCTTCCTTAAGCAGAGACTGATCATGCGTAGTGGCAGAGGTCAGCTGTACGACCGTGGGAACACCAACATGATACTTCATCACCGTATGAACCTTCATACCACCTTTCTTCTTACCACTTTTAGGATGTCTGCCTGCACCCTTGAGGGTGTTATCAAAAAGGGTAATCGTAGTTGAATCCATTATATACAGAATCTTCTCCCACGTCTTCTGCTCACCTTTGGGCGGCTGTCCGCTAAAAGGTGTATTTTGCTCATGTTATTGAAGTTTTGTAGAGAAAACAAAAGTAATCACTTTTAACCAGCCACCCCATCTACCATTTAACTCGTCTACCCATCTACTTGTAAGCTTGTCTACCCCCTGAACGCATAAATCCCAGTCTCCTAATGGAGCTGGGATTATGTTGTTTGTTTGGAATAGTTGTTTTGTTTCTCGCTTAAGCTTCAGGCTTAACAGTCTTTGCAGCGTAAACTTCCTCTGAAAGAACAGATACTGTACTCTTATTGTACTTGCCCTTGTGGAAGTAAACAACACCGTCTGCAAGAGCATACAATGTGTCGTCCTTACCCTGTGCGACATTCTCACCTGGGTAGTGCTTATTACCACGCTGGCGCACAATGATGTTACCAGCTATGATTTTCTGACCACCCCAGATCTTAACACCTAAACGCTTTGAAGCTGATTCGCGACCGTTCTTAGAACTACCTACACCTTTTTTATGTGCCATTCTTAAGTCCTCCTTTTTAAGCGTTAATTGATTTAATTTCTACCTGAGTGAAGTGGGTACGATGACCATTCTTCTTTCTGTAGTCCTTGCGACGCTTCATCTTGAAGACAATAACCTTGTCGCCCTTTACTAGAGGAGCTACAACCTCAGCTACTACCTTTGCACCTTCTACAGTTGGTGCACCTACTGTGATAGATCCGTTATTATCTACTAACAGAACCTTGTCAAACTCAACAGCTTTACCTTCTTCCGCATCTTTGATGTGGTTTACGAAGAGCTTCTTGCCCTCCTCTGCCTTAAACTGTTGACCGTTAATTTCTACAATTGCGTACATGTTTATATTGTAAAACGGGTTTGTACCGATGGGCGGCTGAGCATCTATCCAGCACTTGTTCTGAGCCCAATACGGCATAATCGGTTGCAAAGTTAGTAATTTTCTGTATTATACGTGACAGCTCCTTATGATAAATGTTAGTTTGTTAACAATAATTAGTTGATTAATATTGCTTTGTGTTTTCGGCGTGCCAATAGTAATATTAATGACAAGTTCTGCGACTTATCATTGACGGGTGGAAGAGAGTTAAGCTCTGTTCCTGCAATATATAATTGTGGTCAGTGAGTTAGGAAGGAGGCTGTATCTTATCGACAAGAGCTATTGCCCCAGTATTAGGTATCCATGTTCAGTCTTTTAATACAGCCTATCCTTTTTATCTATTGAGCCTTTCAAAAGGCAGATCATCTAGAATGTCAAGCTGACGTTCATCATCTTGATAGATATTATCAAGTTCAAACTCACGTTCATTGTGCATCTTACGTTTTCTTTTCATAGTTGTATTCCTCCATAATTAATTAGCTTCACTGCAGGTGATGGGGTTAGTATTCTGTGATTGATAGGATTGTATCCTTTTTGTTAGCTCGTGTACAAAGATAGGTATAAAAGATGAGTAAGTTGTCAATAAACACGAAATGTTTTCGTTCAAGGCGTATATGTTGCACGAAATAGGTGTTATGTGCTTATTACTTTGCGAGTATATATTTGCTCATTCAAGTGTAATCCTTTACCTTTGTTGATGTATAACGAATGACAATTAATTAAATGAATGATAGTATGGCACGGAATGATAAAGAAATGGTATGGCATACGCTTTCTTCAAAGCAACTCATCAATCGCCCTTGGTTGAAGGCGCGTTGCGACACGGTGGAACTCCCAAATGGTAAGATTTATGATGAATATTATGTGCTCTCTTATCCGTCGTGGATCAATGTCATTGCAGAGACCGAGGAAGGCGACATTATATTAGAACGTCAGTACCGCCATGGGCTGGGTGTCGTCTCAACCGAGATTTGTGCTGGTGTGATTGAAGCAGGTGAGGAACCCTTGCACGCTGCACAACGGGAACTGGAGGAAGAGACTGGTTACACCGGTGGCGAGTGGCAAGAAATCATGACAATCGCCCCTAACCCTGGCGTGATGGATAATCTCTGCCACTGTTTCTATGCCCGTGGGGTGAAGAAGACAAGCCAGCAACATTTGGATGAAACCGAAGATATAGAGGTTTTCCTACGCACGAAAGCGGAAGTTAAGGATATGCTTGTGCAAGGAAAATTCATACAAGCACTGATGGTCGCACCGCTTTGGAAATTCTTTTCAATGTATGCTTGAGCGTGTTAATGAACACGCTACAACGTATGAATAGATAGGGTAAAAGTAATGTAATATGATAACAAAAGACAGTATAGATGCGGCTTATTGCTTCTTTCATCAGAAGTATCAAGTGTACGCATTCTCGCATAGTGAACGGCAAAAGGACGATATAGAGTATGCCATTAGTTCGTATGTTGACTCGATGAATAAGGAACTCTATGACAAACTAGCAGCCGGTAGGGAAGGGTTCTTGCTGACCCATAGCACCTTTGCATCCGATATGCAAGAGGCGATAAAATATCTTAGTAGTTTCGAGTAAATATATATATAATAAGGTGAAGAGGGTATGTGTCAACAGGCACATACCCTCTTTTTCGTTTGATTATACGTTATCTGCTTTCATTTTGTGCGCTTTTCGTATTTACGGAACACGTATGTTTTTATATTATCTAAGCGTGATAAAGTATTATCACACTTAGATAATTAATTATCACGCTTAGATAATTAGTTATCACGCTTAGATAATTAGTTATCACGCTTAGATAATTAAATAATATACGTATCAAAGCAATGCAAAACACGCATCAAAACAATGCAGAACACGTAGGAAAGTAATGCAAGACACGCAGGTAAGCAAAAGAAAAGCAGGGAAAACGAAATGCAATACGTGCGCATCTCGCTTTCCCTGCTTATGCTTTAAGCGGAGTGATAGGGGCTTTATTCCTCCATCTTCTGTAAGATCTCCTGACAGAGCATATAGCCTTTAATCATCATACGAGGGATATGGAACGGCCCTTTAAATATATTTCCTTTGGCTGGTTGGGCTACCGTACCATCACGGTGCAGGTATCCGTACCATTCTGGGTAATCCTTATCTGGGAAGTGAGCGTATGTCCACTCACTGATTCTCTGGTGCCGATAGAGGTACTCTTCATCATCCGTACCGAGGTAAGCATAGAGCGAGGCAATGATTGTCTCGCATTGCGGCCACCAGAACTTCATGTCTTGTGAATAGTCCTGTGCAGGTAAGTTGCGGCAATCGCGGAAGTTGATAATACCACCATAGAGCTTATCCCAGCCCCAATCCCACGACCAGTCGAATATGGTCAGGGCTGTGTCAAGGAGTGACTTGTCCCACTTGCGCAGCTTAGCCTCCTCCATGATGAACCATGCCGTCTCAATGCAATGACCTGGATTGATGATTCGCCCAGCATTAGTATCTATAAACTCTCCATTCATGCCAACGGTTTCAAGGAGTGCCTTAAACTCTGGGTGCATGAAGTACTGACGCAATAGTGCGATTGACTTATCTATCTGCTCGGTGAGAGTAGGGTCGTCAATTACTTCGCGAAGGCGTGAGCCAACGTTAATGAGAATCATGATAATCGAATGACTCTGCGCCTCCACACCCTTTTCATACTTGGCTGGGAGGAATCCTGGAGTAGCCAGAAAGCGTTGTGCGTCATGGAATACTTGCAATGCACGTTCGGCATAATGGCGGTCGCCCGTTGCCTTTGAGTATTCTGCAAAGGCTATAGCTGCGAAGGTCTCAGAGAATACGTAACGGCGTTTGCGTATAGGTTGACCAGTGGCAGAGACCTCGAAGTACATGTGACCATCTTGGTCGAAACAATACTTCTCAATGAAGTCGATAGCCGATTTCGACGCCTCTAACCACTCTTGATTCTTCTCTACATTGTTATAGGCAAAGGCGCAGATGAATGCCCATCGCCCTTGGAACCACACCGACTTAGTGGTATCCATCAACGAACCATCACGGTTAAGACATGTATAAATACCGCCATTCTCTTTATCCCAACCATGTTCCAACCAGAATGGCATGATGTTGTTTGTCAAGTCGTTCTTGTAGCTTTCAGCCCATGAACGCACGTATTCTTTCTTATTCATAATTTGTTTTATAGTGTCTGTTTACTTGGTCTTTAGGTGTATGTGATAGATGATATGTTCGTGAATCTCTGCCGCCTTGCATCCTTATCTACACGCACCGACAAAAGTAAAACTTATTTGTTAATCTCCCAAACAATTGCTGATAAAGTTTATTATTACGGCTTTATAAGGCGTAGGTGTACGAAGGGAGCGAGCGTGTGTGGCGGGAGGTTATTAAGAATATGACGCCATATCAGAACGATATGACGTCATTTTCCTTTAGTGTGTACCTGTTTGTGAATTAGATACTACGAGTGTGCAATAGACTTACACCTTATTTTATCTCATCATAAGCACGGAGGGCTTGCATGAAGCGATTGTTTACATCCTCAAATGAGTATAAACCATCTGCATTCTGCGTGAGCCCTTTCAACTTTAGGGAATATACCTGTGGCGCATGCTGAAGGTCGAGTAGGGACATCTGTTTCAACTGATCCGTACTCTGGTAAACAAGGTTTACGGCAACGTAAGTCTTACCTGCGTTATCCACCCACTTCTCGAATACTAACTTAGAACCGATAGGTGTCTTCTTCTCTATGGAGTTAGGGAGTGAATACTCTTCTACGCCTAATGCAGCATCAACGCTGGCTATGTTTGAGTCGTGACCACATAGGAAGGTGAACTTACGAGAGTCTGTATTCAACTCGTCAGACATGTATTGCAGCAATGGATGTGCTACGTTCACTGCCACGATTGGAGCGGTGAAAAGCACGTCGCCATATACGTCTTTTATCTTCGCAATCTTCGTCCATTCGTCAAGAGATAGCTTATGACCAAAGGCTGCTTTCATGGCATCTGGCTCCTCATAATACTGCAGGATGAAAGCGTCAGAGGCTGAGTTGGCAGTCTTCAATGAGCCTTTCATGCCTGGTTCTTGGTTGAGTTCGAAGATAATCTTGGTATCGTTATCAACGAAGTCCTTTATCTCGCCCTTCTTATAAGCATCGCTTTCTTTCATATCGAGTACCTTTGAGATAATCGCATAAGAATCCTTCAAGCCCTTGTTGATACCAACGAGTCCATCCTTACCGCCCATCTCATTGATTTGCTTCATAGCCTCCGTGCGGAACGCCTCACTGTCCTTTGTAATGCGAGGGAAGAAGATTGGATCCATTTTAGACGGCACATAGCGATGGTTTATGCGCAAGTTAGCAACAGGCATAAAGCCACTTGAGAAGTATTGAGCCGTCGCAATGCACCGCTGCATAGAGTTTGCATAGAGGTTCACCTCGTCTATGTTGGGCACATAGTTATCCTTGAACAAGCCCTCATCGATGGTCCATTTACGGAAGAACTGCCCCATCTCGGTCTCTAACACACCTCCACGCAGGGTCAGTTCGCTACCCGCAGCCGACCAGTTAGTCCACTGGTGAGGGGTCATCTTACCCAATGTTGAGCCATTGGCAGATATTGGAGAGCGGATGTTGTGACGTGATAGAATGACCAACTCCTTTAGTTTGTACTTCGCTTTAAACGCCTCGGAGCGTTGGAGCTGTGCGAAGGTCAGTGACGGACAAAGGATTGTCAACGCCACGAGCATAAGGATAGAACGAATCTTTTTCATTGTTATTTGTTTTTAGGTTAAGGGTTGCGTGTGGACTACGTTTAGCGTAAAAGGGGCAGACGTGTTCGGTCGTCTAACCCCCTTTTTACTCTTTCCTTTAAAGTCCGATAGCGTCCCTATAAGTTGTAAACGATTGGTTCAAAGAATATATTTAGCCTTAGAACTTAATCTGCAAACGTGTCTCAAGGATGGAGAACGTATTGTTCTTAAAGGCTGCGTTATCGGTCGCACGGGTGATAGAACCACGTACACGCCAGATCATATACTTGTTGAGATAGTAGTTGAAGGTTAATGACCAATCACTCACCTTACCGCCATGTATGCCTGCATCCTTATCACTTAACGTTGAATAGTTATAGGCAGCAACGAGTTCCAAAGAGCCTGGATCAGGTGTTGCGATACCTGCATCTGTTCTGGTGTAAGTATATCCTTGACCATTGAGCAAGTAGCGAACATTGCCGTAAGCACCCCATGCGCTGTAGTTGGGTAGGGCGTTTTTACGCTTGATACCAACGTAGAAGTATTGTGCTTCAAAGCCTAAGTTACCGCATGCAACATTCAGTTCTGGAGAGAACTTCCATAATGCCTTTGCGTTCGTGATAGTAGCTTCTTGTGCGCTGACATTGGCTATACGCGTTGGGAATGGGGCTCTCAAGGTGTAAGAACTATGGCTGTTTGCGGGGTTCTTACTATATCTTGGCGACTCATAAGCACCACTGATACCAATGTGGAAGATCTTGCCACGCTCAGTGAGGGGGCGCCACACCAAACGAGTCATAGCTCCCCACGCCTCATTACCGAGCTTATCTGTCGACATCTTCATCGCATCGTTTTCTGCAAAGAGAGATGCTGTGGCGTGGAACTTCTCACCTGCATGGAGGAACATAGCACCAAGCAAACGACTATTGAAGAATGCCTGATTAGCCAAAGGCTCCTCCATTGAGATCTTGAAACTTGATGAGGTGCCACTCTGGAGACCGTATTGATGTACGAAGTAACCCATGCGCACCAAGTTCTCCTTATCGAAGTTATAATCAATGTTGATGTCCTTTAAGGATACAGACTGTCGTGCATAACCAACGTCAACCTTAGCTTTCCACTTGCCATAAGTAGCACTCAAACCAGCGCGAACATCAGGGATTGCGACTCCATCGTTCAACTTGTCATCAACAGTGGGGTCTGATGAGTGCATGACTCCAGCGTCCATCAAGATACGACCGGATGGCTTTATGACTAACTTTGGCGCGTCTTCTTGAGCGAAAGTGTGTGTGCAGACCATTAGTCCACAGGCTGCAATAAGAATTATTCTCTTCATTGTCTTTAATATTATTAGGTTGTTTGTGTTGTTGTTATCCTCGGTTTAGTTGGCTGCTTTGAAGGTACTCTTAGCTACCTTCCCATCCTTTTGTAGCTTCGCAAACTCCTTCTTTGCCTTTGCTAACTGTGCTTGAAAAGCTGGGTCGGCATGCAAACGTGCCACGATGGCTGCGCTGATTATGCGTGCAGCATCCACGTCGCTCTGCCAGTGGTAACCACAGATAACACGGCTCTGTCCCATCTGGTAGCCACGTTCTAATATCTCATTTTGTCGGTCGACATTGATTTCTGCCAATACAAGTGCCGTTGCCCAGCCAATAGCGGTGTGACCAGAAGGGTAAGAACCATTGGTGGATAGCTCCTGTTGCTGCTCTGGGTTGCAGGTCATCTCCTTGTAGAATGCAAACGGACGAACGCGCATGTAGTGGTTTTTAGCACCGCGAGTGGCTAAGTCACCAGCGTCTTCACGCATATTCAGAACGAGTTTGTAAATCTCAGGAGTAGTCTCCTTGCTTATCTTAATACCGAATGCATCAGAGAAAGCATTAGGCACTCCGTCACCGCCAACACGTGCATCTGCAGCTGCTTGATCGCCTCTTGGTGTGTCACGTTGCATCTTTCCCCATTGGTATCGAGCCTGATCATATAAGAACTGAATGCTTCCCGGCTGTGGAGGAGCAGGCAGCAAGTCAAGCGAACTGGCCTGTTGACCGTCCTGAAGGAAGTAGAGGTCGGGTTTAGTACGTGCATCTTTAATCTTAGTAGATGCAGTCTGTGCGAACGTTGACAACGATAACATTGCAACGAAACCAACTATGAGAGCTTTCTTTGTCATTTGGTTTTTAATTTAAAAGGTTCATTAATAAGATTGAATCATATTGTTTTTGCAAAGATAGGTGGAAAGATGTTATAAAAGAAGTTGCATTGTCTTATTTCCATAAAATAAGTCAATGCAACTATTATAAGTGCTTGTTTTATAAGCTGTTAATCTATTCGGACAATTTCAAAATATAGTGTACTATACTTGAAGGATGTGCTTTGCAATAGTCAATTAATGCCTTTCTATTGTCCCCAATCTTGCTGTGATAAAGCCTACTAACAACTGGATTGAGGTTACCATATATACCTAACATACCCGGAAGGAGCGTTCGCTTCACCTTAGGAATTGCGAGTAAGAGAATGAGCACACGTACTTGCTGACTGTTAGCAGAGGTGAAGTGGAAGAGATCTTCACACACGCTTTCATCTGTCTTCATCATACTATCGAAGAAGAAAGCAGATAGAGCTTTAATGCGATCAGTGATGTCTCGCGTTGCAGAGTCTATATCGGCAAAGAGCTTCGAATCGAACTTCTTCATTCGTCTTGACTCATTCTCATGCACAATGTTGTCATGTACTGTAATGTAGTGTTGCATGAGTCGTTGCAGAGCCTTCAGCTGTTTCACCTGTGCAATGCGATAGTCTATGATCTGCAATGTGCGTAACACTTCTATTCTGTCACGTACCGTCAGCTCGTCCTTGATAGTCTTCAGTTCTGTTATCAGAGCCTTTGTCACATGCTGATAGTCCTCTTCTCGCTCCAAGTAAGCAATGTTCTGGTCAATATACTGTTGGATAATAAATAGTCCTTCAGTACTGAAGATGCGTTCATACTGCGCTTTGATTGCTGCGAAATCATCGTGGACTTCAGCAATAGGAACCTGTTGGTATCGCTCGGAGATACGGCTTATTTCCTCCTTCATACCATCGTTCAAGCCTTTGAGAATAAGTGTTCCTTCAGTCGACCTACGTAGTTCGTGCAGTTGTTCCTCCAGGTCTTCTATCTCTCTAAGCCACGTTTCGTTCTTCTCACACTGTCGTATGATTATCTCAATATCGTTAGATAGTCTTGCCTCCTCGGAAGCCTTTAGAACGATATTACTTTCATATATATTCACCACTTGAATACGCTTGATTTGATCGTTCAAGTACTTCATCATGTACAGTGCCGTGTCCTGATTAATGCGCGAGATGCGTGCTGATACCGATGAAAACTGTCGACTGGCTGCCTTCAAGTCTTGCGAATCATTCCCTATCTGTTCAATCTCTTGATAGATGTTGTCAATGTCCTTCTGTTCCCCATCTGATAATCTGTTTCGGATGGAGGTAAGGGTAGACAGGCGGCGATGGAGGTCGTCTTTCCCCAATTGGAGTTGCATTTTCTCCGCTCGTTTCTGCTTGATATAAACGAAGATAATCATACCAATAACGACGAGTACAGCCAACAGAACGAGCAGAACCAAGCGTGGATTGGGCACCTTAGCATTGAAAGTAACCCATTGTGCAGACGTCTCTTTCCCTACTTGAAGAGCCATCACGCCGAGGTCGGAACCTATATATAACGACTGACCCTGTACGAATCCAGCCTGCGCATTGAAGTGTATATCGTTGTAGAACGTACCACAGTCCACCAGTTTCTGCCCTTGTCTGATGGCATACTTATGTATTCCTGCCTCAGAGATGGTATAAAGGATGCTGTCATTGATGCAGTACATTCGGGTACAACCATCCGTTTGGAGCGAGTCAGAACCCAGTATTTCCAGTTGGTGATTAGTAAGGAGTGTGATGCGATTCGGGCGTTTGCTACACGTGATTATGCCATTGATAAAACTCTTATTCGTGGTGTTCTTGATGGGACTAAACGCTTCGCCATTGCCCACAAAGACGCCATGATTCAAGGTAGTGATGTATATTTTGTCGCCAGCTGGCGATGGTTGATAAAAAGAAGTGATGTATTTTCCATTCATCGACTTTACTGTGTCGACCTTACCCGTTTCCATATCAATAGCGAGCAGATAGTCTTGTACACCCAACAAAACCTTTCTCTTTGTTGGTTGCAGTGCCATAGCTGTGATGCGCGTCTTGGTTTGCATTAACACTTTCGGGCGTGCGAAGACTTGGTTGAGGAGATAGTTTTTATCTGCCGTAAGCCTACATAGCTGGTTACTCACATTGCGGTAATAGACATCATCACCAAAGGCTTGCATTTCCATAGGCTGCTCGCCCTCCTTAAAGTCGTATATCTTCGTAGCCTCTTTCTCGTTCCCTTGTTGGCGGAAGAGCTCCCGTTTATCATTAAGATACAGGCGTTTGTCGCCCGTCTTACATGCTACTGCGATAGAGGCATTGGCTGTGAAGATGCCAAGATGATGTGGAATGCGCCATACCTCACTCTTTCCTAAGAGCACGGAAAACCCTTTACCATCATTGGGGATTGCCATTTCGTGCGCATTTGTGGGTATTTCGTGGTGGAGTGGGGCACTGATAAACCGCTTGAGATCGTCGGAAAGCAGAACACTTGACGATGTGATGAAGTAATAGATGCGTCCTACTTTATAGAAAGAAAGCACTGCTTGCGGTATAGCGTGTTGCTCCTCGTGCTGACCATCAAGCCTTTCAACCAAGAGTTTACCATTCGCAAGCGCATAAAGGCGATTATCGTACACCTCAAGATGGCGTATATATTCACCTTGATGGCGCACTTTCACCTTATTATTATATAGGTCTAAGGCTGCAATTCCAGCTTGCGTTGCCGCAAAAAGCCACCTGCCTCCAGCGTGCGACAGATTATTTACAACGAAAGGCGTTACCCCTTGTTCCGTCTTCTTACTACTTTTTGGATAGATGGGAGTCAACTCCTTTGTTGTGCTTGAAGCTGTGGTGGAGTAGAGCCCTTGCGAGGTTGCGAGATAGATAGTGCCTTTTACTTGTTCAATATCGTATGGTGAATATTCGTCTCCCTTGTTCGGAAGAGTGAAGGTAGCCTGATGGACCAACGAATCTTGGGCTATGTTCCATAGTTGCAAACCCGCATTTCGAGCTGCAATCCATATCTGGTTAGTGTTTTGAGGATTGCGTTCAATATCGTATATACGGTCTAAGCCAGTGTAATAACACGTCTTGTCCTGTCCTTTCACATGCCACACTATTCCCGTCTCAGCCCCTATCCAGTAGCCGTCGCGGTCAACTGATAGCATTGAGAGAGAGCCATCGTAATGGTATTCTTGCTCTGATAATGAGCGTGTAGTGGTTGCTTCTTCACAACCAGTAACGGCAATTAGGAACAATGAACAGAGCCATGTCATCAGTACATGACCCCGTTTAGTATAGTTATCGTTTGTCGTCATTATTCTAAACTTTGCCCACAAAGATACTTATTTCTATCTTTATATCCACCAGTTTGGGCTTTTCTTTAATTCAAAATTCAAAGTTCACAATTCAAAATTATGATTAGTTCTGTTGTTGAAAAGCATCAATAAATTCTTTGCTGGGACATTTTTAACACGGAATACACAGATGGCACGAAGCCTGAAGGCGACACAGAGTTCCTAAAGGAACATGGGAATCCACAGAAGCAGACGCCCAA
Organism: Prevotella veroralis; assembly: GCF_018127765.1. Taxonomy (NCBI): domain Bacteria; kingdom Pseudomonadati; phylum Bacteroidota; class Bacteroidia; order Bacteroidales; family Prevotellaceae; genus Prevotella; species Prevotella veroralis. Next base: position 624,781 of record NZ_CP072331.1, read on the forward strand.
GTGCAATTCAAAATTCATAATTCACAATTTAAAATTGTGATTAGGTAGAGTTGACGAGTTGGGAGTTGACGAGTAAACAAGTTATTAGCTCTATTTGAAAAATAGGGAATCTGTAGGGACAGACGCCCTCGTCTGTCCGCCAGAACACAACCAGCGAAAGCCTCTCCAAGCCCCTCAAAAGGAGAAGATGTTGCCTGACGGGATGACACATAGGGGTAAATGGGCGGACAGACGAGGGCGTCTGTCCCTACAGGTTAGTATTATCATTAATTAAAGGAACGCCCTTCTCAATTTGAAGAGGGCGTTTCCTTGCAATGAAGAGGGCGTCTCTTCGATGTGAAGAAACGCCCTCTTTGTTTGCTAATAGTAGTATTTACTCCCCTCTCCATTCGGAGAGGGGCTGGGGGTGAGGCTCTAATTTTGAATTAAACAAGGGCTACACTTTTGGTGGATTCTTACGTTCCTGCTCTGTTAAGAAGCCCGAACGATAAGCGTAAAGAAGCTCTTTGAGCGCTTCAATCTGTAGCTTTAGTTCTGTTCCTTTATCCGTATCTTGTACACGAAGACGGTGTTGATTCATCTCTACAATTTGTATGGTAGAAACGATGTCAGTACCTCGCTTAATAGCATCCTCCGTTGAGGTGAATGGCTCGTGTTGTACAAGTTGGAAGCCACGAGAGTGATAGACGAGAGTGTAACCAGCAATACCAGTCTCCTTATGATAGGCTTGTGAGAATCCACCATCAATCACCATCAACTTACCGTTAGCCTTGATTGGGTTCTCACCCTTCACTACGTGTACCGGAACATGCCCATTGATGATATGGCGGTTAGGCTTGGGTACGTCGAACTCGTCCATTATCATATCCGCAATCTGCTCATTATCACGCATGCTGAAGTAATATCCCTTCTCCTCGTGATGAGTCTCTTTTTCGGTTAAGAAGTAGCGTTCGAAGGTTGCCATCTTTGACTTATCGAAGAGCGGACTATCAGGTCCACACCACAAGTAAAGGAAGTAGTCGATTGCATCTTGTCGCTCGGTCTCGGTCTGCAATTCATTATTCTGTTGGAAAGCAGTACGTATCTTCATACCGATCTGATAGAGCAGTTCCTTTCCTTTTAACTTCTCTCCGGGAGCGATTTCAACCTCTTTTAGCTTCCCATCAGCCGTCAATGGGATTGAAGCATGATAGAGAAGATTGTGGTTAACGATATTGTACATGCACCCATGACGCAGTAGGGAGCGAATGTGCGAACGTAGCTTCTCACTGCCAGTAAATGAATGGTGAAGACGTTCAATGAGGGCTTGCTCTGCCTCTGTCAACTGGTCGGGATGTTTCGGATCGATGGTTGGGAAATTGCAAGAACGCATCTTATATTCATTGCCATCAACGATGATAGTACCCTTTTTATAGTCTATCACATCAAGAAGACATCGATCATTCATCTTCCAAAGTGGATGCTTCTTGATCAGTTGAGACTCCAGTTTAAACTGGAGAACGCTGATGGCTTTGTGCATTTGAGCCATCAAGGTCATGTTTCGTTCATCGAGTGGATTGTCCTTAGAAACCTTTGGTTTGAACTCGACACAAGGGTCTTCTCCATAGATGTCCATCGCAAAGGTGGCCAACTGGATGAGGTTAATTCCATAGCCATCTTCGATAGTTGCCATGTTTGCATATCGTAAGGCAATACGGATAACATTGCATATACAGGCATCGTTACCAGCGCATGCTCCCATCCAAAGGATGTCATGGTTGCCCCAAGTAATGTCCCATGTGTGGTAGCGTTTGAGCGTATCCATGACGATATGAGCACCTGGTCCACGGTCGTAAACATCCCCTAAGATGTGCAACTGATCGATGACCAAGCGTTGAATTACCTCACAGATGGCTATGATGAAGTCGTCAGCACGACCAGTTGTGACAATCGTGTGGATGATAGCACTTACATAGTCGGACTTGTCTTTATCGTCCGAGTGCTCGTGAAGAAGCTCTTGGATGATATAAGAAAAGTCCGTTGGCAATGCTTTCCGAACCTTAGAACGAGTGTACTTACTCGATACATCGCGACACACCTCTACGAGCCTATAGATCGTAATATGGTACCAATCGGAGATGTCCCGCTCGGTCTGCTTGACCAGTTCTAACTTCTGTTCTGGATAATAGATAAGCGTGCAGAGCTCTCGTTTCTCGGCGTTCCTTAGGGTGTCACCGAACAACTCGTTGACCTTTCTCTTTATATTACCTGATGCGTTCTTCAGTACGTGTTGGAAGGCTTGATACTCGCCATGTATATCCGCAAGGAAGTGCTCTGTACCCTTCGGGAGATGTGCGATTGCCTCCAAGTTGATTATCTCCGTTGATGCGTCTGCAATAGTAGGGAAGGACTTAGAAAGCAGTTGTAAGTAACGCTCGTCTTGCTTTAGATCATACTGTTTAAGTGTCATGTGAATGTCTCCTTTCTATTAGTTATGGTGGTTATGAGGCTCTTTTGAGTGATAACCGCTATTAATATCTATGTTTAAAGTTTCTTTTTATGATGGCTTTCGTCCCATTATCTGCAAGTGGAGGAAAGGGTGTGAAGCCTTCTTCTAAGTGTAAGTAATCTATTAATAGTTGGATGATACGACGGGAGAAACGGTAGAGGCGCATGTGACGCAATACCTCTGCAAGGCGGTCTTCATCGTAGTCATTATATTTAATCATCGTGTATAAGTCTGCCAAATGACGCATGGATAGGGTTCGTTTCACGTCTAATTGATGTGCATTAGCTAACATAATTGCGATGGTTCTAACAATAGTTTCGTCACGATTCGTATTATCGTTCAGTCGTTGCCGAGTAAGTGGTTTAGTTCCAGTAATCTTCTTCTGGTTAAGAGGTTGGCTCTCTTTAGGAAGAATAAGGGCAAAACGTTGGATAGTGGAGGTATCTATGTCGGGTACATTAAGCTGTAGTTTGCTAATCGCATCATCGATGATCTCTCTTATATCCTCATCATCGGCATAGAGCAAGATACGCCTCCATTGTGCTGGATTTAGGCTTCTTACATTCAAGAGCTGGTCGCTTGACAGAAGGTTATGAGTGGTTTCCTGTGCCAATCCAACGTGTAATAAGCTGTGTACGGCATCGCTTTCCATGGTGGACATTGCCAACTGGTAACGCGTATCTAACACCTTATTATAATATAGGAGAGTCTGCTGTGCCATCTCATTAGCCGATAGATTGCTATTCAAAAGACTGTTTGGAACAACGTCAACACGCTTCTGCCAACCAAGACGGAGTATCATTTGGCGTTCCTTCTCGTTGGTTACAAGCATTGCATCTACGTGTTGCACCGTCTTTTGTTGATACATTACCTGCTTTATAAACTTGCGTATTCTCTGTTCGTTAGAACGTATAGGCTCGTTCAGTCCCCAGTGTGTAGAAAGGACGACTGCATAGCCCTTCTGCACTGCCCATTGCGTCCGTTTAGCAGCTTGATAATCCCAACAAGCGTGTATGTGGATTATGTCGGGCTTCTCTTTCTCGACTATTCTTTGGAGGTTATCAGTGCTTGTTAAGATCTTAACCTCCGCATATTCCTTTTGCTCGGAAGTGAGTTGTAGGATATAATCGGATAGTAAATTGCCTGCTTTTAGGCTGTTTATGTAATGGAGGATACGCATTTATAGTTTGTGAGAGATGAAGTCATACTTATTAGCGCGGCGGTATTTGAACTTATAACCGAGCCTTTTCCAAGCGATAGCAAGCTCGTATGGGATTACTTTCCACGCCGATATTTCAATATCGAAGCGGTTGAGTGCTCGCTTACCAATCACCATTCGGAGTACTAAAGTGAGCAGAATACCGAGTGCGGAGGCTGCTGTTATGATCCAGTTGTGGGTAAGGAGTGATACAACAAGAGTTGCAAACTGTAAGAGGTAATTGCCATGTAGTGCCAACTGGTCGATGACGGGTAAGCAACGATGCCGTCCCGAACCTCGCAGGTGTTGGCGGTTCTCCATATAAAAGAGGTGTTTGCTTAACCATACCTTATCGGTTGGAACTTCCTCAATCAATGTACCTTCTGGGGTAGACTCAAAGGCTAAGTTGTCATCATGGGCATATTTATTCACCATGAAATCAAACTCACCACGAAGATACTTAAGGTTCCCTCGGAACCCTTCCTGCCGTAAGAATACATCCTTGCGGAACACTAATGCGTTAAAAGGACAGCGGTAGGCGTGGTCGTGCTGATACTCTCGCATGATGTAACGAGCCTCATAGTAACGTTCAAAGATACGGTAGTCTGGTGTGCCATCTTCATATCGGGTGTACCCGACAACAAGCTCTCTTCCCTTCATACAGTGCTGTGCCAGAGATTGTAACCATCGGTCACTTTGAGGATAACTACATATATCCGCCATTACAACCCAAGGGTATTTTGCGGCCTTAACACCCAACGTTATGGCAAGTTTCTTTCGACTCATATAACGTGAGGAATCAGGTATAAAGGTTGTATAAAGGCGTTTATTATCAGCGAATCGTTTGAGTACATCGCTCGTTTCATGGTCTCCCTGAGGCATGACAACGATAACTTGAAAGTCGCTGTCATACGATTGGTTGAAGTAGAGGGGGAGGTATTTCTCCAGTTCACTGGCGTTGTCGTGTGGTGTAAACACAATCGACACGGGAGGCAAACTGATGTTCTCAACAGCAGTCTGAGTCGATGATGACCCCTCATCTTCGTCCTCTTCTTCTGGTGTGGTAGGCTCCATTGAAGCCACACTCGTGCGTATCTTCCTAAAGAAAGGATTAATCAGAGATGTCAATAAAGCCATCACCAGCAATACAGCTGATAAGCTGATAGTTGTATTATCAATGGTAAACATTCGTCTAAAGAATTGTTGTTTTATAGTTCATCGGACATATATCCAGTTGGTAGTTTTCGACAGTTATACTGTGAAGCCATGCTCTCTCCGTATGCTCCAGCCGACCTTATCGCCAAGAGATCACCGCGATGTACTGTGGGAAGAGATACCTCCTTGGCAAAGACATCACTAGACTCACAGATCGGACCGACTACATCATACGACTGCAGATCATCGGTGTTTGACAGGTTTACTATTCGATGGTGAGCTTGGTAGAGAGCCGGTCTTAACAAGTCCGACATACCAGCATCAACGATGGCAAACTGCCTACTTTTGCCTTGCTTCACATAGAGCGTTCGAGTGATTAAAGACCCCATTTGCCCTACGACTGAACGCCCCAGTTCAAAGTGAACCTTCTGTTCTTTCCGAAGTTTGAGGTGCTTTGCAAAGGTGTTGAAGTACGACTGGAAGTCAGGGATGGGATGCCCTTCTGGATCGTTATAGTCTATGCCCAAACCACCTCCGACATTAATGTTCTCAACCTTAACACCACGTTTTTCAAGGTCGTCTTGTATATCGTTGATGCGAGCACAAAGTGCTTGGAAGTCCTGCATCTCCATAATCTGTGAGCCTATATGAAAGTGCAAACCAATAAGGTTGATATGCGTTATCTCCAGTGCTGCAGATATAATGGAAGGAACGTACCGAAGTGCTATTCCGAACTTGTTCTCAGCCAGTCCTGTGGTGATGTTAGCGTGTGTGTGCGCCCCTACTTCGGGGTTAATTCGGAGGCAGACACTCGCTATCTTCCCTCGCTTCTGGGCTAATTTATTGATGATCTCAAGCTCTTCCTCGCTCTCTACATTAAAGCAGAATATATCGTTGTCAAGCCCTAAGTTGATCTCCCAATCAGCTTTCCCCACACCCGCGTAGACGATCTTCTCTGATGGAAAACCACATTCTAAGCAGCGTTGAATCTCACCTCCACTCACGCAATCAGCACCCATTCCCGTCTGACTTATCAGGTTTAGAACCTTCTTATTAGCGTTTGCTTTAACAGCATAATGCACTATGTAACCCTTGTGTTTACTGGCTTCTTCTTCTATCACGTGCAACGTTTCGCGTAGAAGGTCGCAATCGTAATAGTAGAACGGAGTATCTATAGTCCTGAATTTATCCGTCGGGAATGTTTGTATCATTACTGTTGTGTTATATTGAGAATGTGCCCTTCGTTACGGGCAAACGTGTGAGAGGGTCGTTATAAAGTCTATACAGAGGGCAAGTCAGATGTCATATCCACATGTAATAAGCCCTCCTTCTTCTATTATTCATTGAAGAGAACCTTTGATAAGGATTGCAAGGCGCGCTTCTTATCAGCCTCTTTAATAAGGAAAGAAATGTTGTAATTGCTTCCTCCATAGCTGATCATACGCACCGGAATATCCTTCATTGCATCTGTTGCAAGCGTCTCGAAGCCTACATTACTCCAGTCGAGATCACCCACCACACATACTATGCACATATCCGAGTCGACGCTTACTGTACCGTACTTCTTCAACTCGTCGACTATCTCCGATAGGTGACTAGCGTTCTCAATGGTCATCGATAAGCCCACTTCACTTGTCGTTATCATGTCAATGGAGGTCTGATAACTCTCAAAGATCTCAAACACTTTGCGTAGGAAACCAGATGCTCCAAGCATCCTACTAGACTTTATCTTGATTGCAGTTATATTATCTTTAGCAGCGACGGCCTTTATCTTACTCTTAACAAGAACATTGTTTATTATGGTGCCTTCAGCGTCTGGCTCCATCGTATTCTTCAGTCGAACGGGTATGCCGGAGTACTTTGCTGGCTGCACACATGTAGGGTGTAAGATCTTCGCCCCGAAGTAGGCTAGCTCTGAAGCCTCCTCGAAGTTGAGTTGTCGGACAGCCTCCGTCTTATCTACCACACGTGGATCATTATTGTGCATACCGTCTATGTCTGTCCAAATCTGTATCTCTTCTGCATCAATGGCTGCACCCACGAGAGATGCTGTATAGTCCGAACCGCCACGCTGAAGATTATCCACCTCGCCATAAGCATTGCGACAGATAAAGCCTTGAGTGATGTAGATTTGATAGCCCTCGTGCTCCTTCATGATAGCAGATAACTTCTCTTTGATATAAGGGAGATCAGGTTCTGCATTCTTATCGGTGCGCATGAAGTCGAGTGCTGAAAGTAATATAGCCTTTACCCCTTGCTCTTGAAGATAGTTGACAACCATGTTGGTTGATAGGATCTCACCCTGTGCTACGATGTTCTTCTCCTCGAATGAGGTGAAAAGATCCTTTGTGAACGAACGTAGATAATCGAACTTCTCTGTGATAAACAACCGTGTTTTCTGCTTGTATTCATCGGTAGAGTAGAGTGCTTCTATGTGTCCGATATACTTCTGTTCAAGGTTATTAATCACCTCGTTAGCACCTTCTGGGTTCTTACGATATAAGTAATTAGAGATCTCAATGAGTGAGTTTGTCGTCCCACTCATAGCTGATAGTACGATAAACGTTGGCTTTCCCGACTTCGTTACCAATGAGGCTACACCCTTCATGCGCTCTGGCGAGCCCACAGATGTACCTCCGAATTTCATTACTTTCATGTTTCGTCTTATCTTTCTATTGTATGGTTGTGCCCCTTCCAGAGCTTAGTCGTTCTCTATCGGTTCGGCGACTGCTTCAATCGGAGCCGTCTCCTCACTAAGATCTCGAGCTTCGTTGCCATCTTCGAGTAGGCTTAGTTCACCATTCCCACAGCGATATACCTTACCGGGGAACTGACTCAAGAGGTTGATGTTATGCGTAGACATGATGACCGTAGTGCCTACCTGACATGTAGCCTTCAGTATGCTAACGATGTTGGCAGCTGTTTCAGGATCGAGATTACCCGTTGGCTCATCTGCAATAATCACCTTCGGCTCATTGAGCAAAGCGCGTGCAATGGCAATACGTTGCTGTTCGCCGCCCGATAACTCACTCGGCATTTTATCCTTCTTATCCATCATGTTCACTTGAACCAACACATCCTCGATGCGTCGGGCAATCTTCTTTTTGTCCGTCCAACCCGTAGCTTGCAACACAAACCCTAAGTTCTTTGCTACCGTACGATCGTGTAGTAATTGGAAATCCTGGAATATAATGCCCATCTGTCTACGCAGAGCAGGGATATGACTACGCTTTATGTCGAGCACAGATACGCCCAACACCTCAGCTTTCTCGGCGTCATCACAATCAATATCAAGCTCTCCGTACATTGTTTTCAATAGCGAACTCTTACCCGAACCAACGCGTCCAATGAGATAGATAAACTCTCCCTCTTCTGCTTGGAAGTCCACATCCTTTAGGATCAAACGCTCATCTTGGTATATGTTAGCCTTCTTATAATCTATTAACATGATTATTCCTTGCGGTTTATGATTATCGAATTTATTGTTACACCCTTGTTAGGAGGGGTACACTAAGTTCTTGCAAAGATAGTAAAAAACTTCTGATTCCTATCTTTATGATGGTGAAAAAAGTTAAAGCAGACACCCTTTGATAATTCAAAATGCAAAGTTCATAATTCAAAATTATGATTAGGTAGAGTTGATGAGAGGACGAGTTGATAAGTAAATGAGTTATTAGGTAGAGTTAACAAGTTGACGAGTTGATAAGTAAACGGGTTATTAGTTCTGTTTGATATGATACTACAAGTAGGGACAGACGCCCTCGTCTGTCCGCTCATTTACCCTTTCATGGCATCCTTTTAGGTAACATCCTCTCTTTTCGAGTGGCTTGGGGAGGCTTTTTATTTGCTGTTATTTGGCGGACAGACGAGGGCGTCTGTCCCTACTATGTTGTATCCTCTTCATCTAAAGAAGGCGTCTCTTGATTGCAAAGAGGGCGTTTCGTCACATCGAAGGAACGCCTTCTTCAAATTAAGGAGAGGCTCTCGTCAAATTGAGAGAGTTCCACAGAGTAGGGACAGACGCCCTCGTCTGTCCGCATTTTCGTCCCCTTTTGGCATCCCGTTAGGTAATATCCCCTCCTTTGGAGAGGCTTGGGAGGCTTTTTATAGGTCGTGTTCTGGCGGACAGACGAGGGCGTCTGTCCCTACTTTTGGGTATTATTTTGATTGTAAATAACCATCTAAATTGGCTTCCGTTCACCCATCATGAAGTTGAGGGAAACACCTTTCTTTAACTTATCATGCTCTAAATAATAATGCGGATAAGGCTGTCCGTCCATCGTTATATGCTGTATGTAGCGGTTATCGTCATTGTTATTTTCGGCGCAAATAGTGATGGTTTTGCCATTTTCCAGATGTATCTTTGCCTTGTGGAAATAAGGAGTTCCTATCATATACTGTGTGCTTCCAGGGCATACGGGATAGAATCCTAAGGCCGAGAAAACATACCAAGCGGAGGTCTGACCATTGTCTTCATCACCGCAATAACCATCTGGTTGCGCTGTATATAATCGGTTCATAACCTCGCGAATCCAGTACTGTGTCTTCCATGGTTGACCGCTATAATCATACAAATATATCATGTGCTGGATAGGTTGATTACCATGTGCATAGTTGCCCATGTGCATTATCTGCATCTCACGAATCTCATGGATAGTGAAGCCATAGTAGGTATCGTCGAATACAGGAGGTAGGTTAAATACACTGTCCAACATCGTGTTGAACTTATCGTAACCACCCATCAGTTGTGCCAAACCAGACGGGTCATGGAACACGCTCCAGGTGTAGTGCCAGCTGTTACCTTCGGTGAATGCATCTCCCCACTTATATGGGTTAAAGGGCTTTTGGAAGCTCCCGTCTGCATTACGACCACGCATTAAGCAAGTCTCTTTATCAAATACATTCTTATAGTTCATGGCTCGCTCCTTGAAAGGTCGCAGTTCCTTGGCACTCTTCCTTAGCTTTAATCCCAACTGATAAATACACCAATCGTCATAAGCATACTCCAAGGTGCGAGCGACACTCTCGTTGATACCCACATTATAAGGTACATATCCCAACCGATTATAATACTCGAATCCCTTGCGCCCAGTCGAACTGATAGTGGGGTGAACAGCGTTAGCTCCATGCACAACAGCCTTCCATAATGTTTCAATGTCATAACCCCGAAGTCCCTTGATATAGGCATCTGCCACCACAGAAGCAGAATTATTGCCCACCATACAATCGCGATGTCCGGGGCTAGCCCACTCTGGTAAGAATCCACTCTCTCGATAAGCATTGACCAAACCTGCCTGCATCTTCTCATTCATAGAAGGGTAGATAAGGTTAAGCAAGGGGAACAATGAACGGAAAGTATCCCAGTATCCAGTATCGGTGAAGAGGTACCCTTCGAGTACTTTCCCATTATAAGGACTATAATGAATGGGCTTTCCTTCAGCATCAAACTCATAGAAGGAACGAGGGAAAAGAACGGAGCGATAAAGACAACTATAGAATGTGCGGAGGTGATCCACATTATCGTCTTCCACCTCAATGCGCCCTAATACCTTGTTCCATTCAGCTTTTCCTTCAGCCTTTACTTGCTCGAATGACTTTCCTTCTACCTCCTTTAAGTTACGAAAGGCTTGCTCTTCACTGATGAAAGAAGAGGCTACTTGTACGTTTATCTGTTCGCTTCTCTTGGTCTGGAAACCTACTACTGCCATGGCATGATTGCATGTCGCAGAGAGTTGATTATCGATTAGTTTACCATCAAAAAGGCATCCTTTATAAACGAAATCATGGTCGAAACGGAGAACAAAGTAGTTCTTAAAGTTATCAGGAACACCACCACTGTTCTTTGTTGTATAGCCCACAATGGTGCGTTTGTCAGGTAGTATCGTCACAGAAGAACCCTTATCGAAGGCATCGACAAGGAAGTAAGCCTCGTTAGTAGTGGGGTAGGTGATTCGAACAGAGGCTGCTCTGTTAGTCGGAGAAAGCTCTACCGTAGCGTCATAATCGGCTAAATAGACCTTATAATAATAAGGTGTAGCAGTCTCCGCCTTATGTGAGAACCAGCTAGCTCGCCCTTCCTCGTCGAACACCTTCTTGCCTGTTATGGGCATGAAAGCGAACTGCCCATAATCATTTATCCATGGACTGGGTTGGTGTGTTTGCTTAATACCCCGTATCTTATCGGCTCCGTAAACGTAAGTCCAGCCATCCCCCATCTTTCCGGTTTGTGCTGTCCAGAAGTTCATAGCCCATGGTAATGCTATTGCGGGATAGGTATTACCCGTTGATAGTTCACTTTTTGAGGCTGTGCCTACCAATGGGTTGACATAATCAACGGGGCTTTTCACAACTACGGCATTACAGTTTATAATGTAAGACAGCATTGCGAGTGTAATTGATAACAATCTCTTCATATATAGGTTTTTATGTTATTTCGATAGAAAACTGATGTTCTGCCACATAGGTATCAGTTACAAATGTACAAATAAAAGCTCCATTCCACATAAAAGTGATGTAGGAATATTATCAAGATGTGCTTAGAAGCATGAAAAAAGGCAACAGATAGCGGATGACTTCCACATTCTGTTGCCTTTAAATAATTATCTCTTATTCGATAAAGTGCTTAGAACTTTGCCATTTTAATAGCATCAATCGCACATTCGTCACCCTTGTTTCCAAGTTTTCCACCGCTTCGATCCTTTGCTTGTTGCAAATTGTTTGTGGTGAGAAGACCATAGATAACAGGGATGTTTTGCGATGCATTCAAACGTGCGATGCCATAGGTAACACCCTGACAGATGTAATCGAAGTGAGGAGTCTCACCCTTGATAACACTCCCGAGGATGATAATAGCATCGAAGCCATCGTTTTTTGTCATCTGTTGTGCACCATAGATGAGCTCAAAACTACCTGGAACTGTCTTGATGTGAATGTTCTCGGGGATAGCACCATGCTTCTCCAATGTGCGGACAGTACCGTCAAGCAATGCCCCAGTAATCTCTGGATTCCATTCTGCAACGACAACTCCAAAGCACATGTTACTGGCATCTGGCACACTTTGCTCATCGTAGTTTGATAGATGATGAAGTTCTGTTGACATGTTACTGATTAATTAGAAGCACGTTCAATGTACTTGTCAATATCCTGAAAGATAGGAGAGTTGACATAAGTCTTCTTGATGTTCTTATAGATGTCAAGTGCTTCTGCCTTCTTACCTTGGCTCTCCAAGAGGATACCAGCCTTACGTAATGCTAATGGAGCAATCGTTAGGTTGATGTTATCTTCAGCCTGCGCATTAGCCATATCAGCTGCCTTTTTGAAGCAGTCAACAGCTTTGTCGAGCTGATTAGTGTTCGCATAGATGTCACCAAGAGCCATTTGTGAGGCTGGACTGATCATTTCATCATCAGAAGTATCGAACTTCTCTGCATTTTCCAAGGCTTTAGTCCAGTCTGGTTTAGCCTGATGTGCATAGCAAAGAGCCACATAGAGGTTTGCAAGATTCCCCGCATCAGTACTACTGTAGTCGCTTTGTACCTTCTGAAAACCAGTTAATGCCTTATCATACTGCTGTGCATTGAAGAGCATCTGACTCTTTGCAAGTTCTGTACTGGCCTCTGCCTCGCGTGGAGCAGAGATGTAATTCTTGTAAAGGATAGCACCTGCAACGATTACGATAATAGCGATGACTGCAATAACGATTTGCTTCTTGTACTTCAAGAATGCGGCTTCGGAATTGTTAAGGGTATTTTCATAAGTACCCTGTTCTTTGTTGTTTGCCATTTTAAAGTTATAATGTTTTGTTTCTTTCTATACTTTATGTGTGCATAATAGCGCAGCAAAAGTACGTAAAAAGATGGATATATTGAAATTTATCAACGACTTTTTTCTTTTATTGATACGAAAAGGGGTATCTTTGCAGATGATTGATAGGGGAGGAGAAGAGCGTGATTAAAGACAGAAGAGATGCAATTAAACAAACTTTCTATCATAAACTATAAGAATATAGAAGCAGCCACATTGGACTTGTCGGCTAAGCTTAATTGTTTCATAGGACATAATGGCGAGGGTAAAACCAATCTATTGGATGCTGTTTACTACCTATCCTTTTGTAGGAGTGCCTTTAATCCGAAAGACTCCGAAGTGATGCGTCATGATGCGGATTACTTCGTTTTGGAAGGTGATTACACCACTGATGGTGGAGACAAGGAACAGGTTTATTGCGGTATGAAACGTGGTACAAAGAAGCATTTCAAACGTAATAAAAAAGAATATAAACGCCTCTCAATGCACATCGGACAGGTACCTCTTATCTTTGTTTCGCCCGCAGATGCAACCCTAATTGATGGTGGAAGTGAAGAACGAAGGAGGCTTATGGATGTTGTTATCTCTCAATACGACACACCTTATATAGAAGACCTTAATAGATACAATAAAGCTTTACAACAGCGTAACAAACTTTTGAAGCAAGAGGAAGAGCCTGATTCTACACTCATGGAGCTGCTCGAGATGCAGATGGCAGAGTATGGCGAGGCTATTTATAAGAAACGTGCTGCCTTTGTGGAAGAGCTTACGCCTGTGTTTCAACGTATCTATCAAACCATCTGCGAGAACCGAGAACAGGTGTCATTAGAGTATGTCTCGCATTGTCAACGTGGTTCGTTATTGGATGTGATACGCCGAGATAGGGCAAAAGATCGTATTATGGGCTACTCACTACATGGTATTCACAAGGATGATTTGGTAATGAAGTTGGGCGATTATCCTATCCGTCGTGAGGGGAGCCAAGGGCAGAACAAGACATACGTATTGGCTTTGAAGCTGGCTCAATTTGATTTCCTGCGCCGCACATCGGGGAATAATACACCTTTATTATTGCTGGATGACATCTTTGATAAGCTCGATAGCAGTAGGGTAGAGCAGATTGTTCGCTTGGTATCAGGCGATGACTACGGTCAGATCTTTATTACTGATACGAACCGAGACCACCTTGATAAGATTCTTCAAGGTAGTAGTTTTAGTTATAAGATATTCTCAGTCGAAGGGGGAGAAATAAAGGAAAAGGAGGGATAAGATTATGTTCAGACGGAAAGTTCAAACCTTGGATACCTTGTTGAATCAGGTTTTAAGACAGGAAGGACTCGAAGCACCGCTATTGCAAAAACGCCTTATTGGGGCGTGGGAAGGGGTTGCGGGGAAGACCGTTGCACGTTACACACAAGAGAAGTTCATACGAAATCAAACTTTATTCGTGAAGATCATCAATCCTGCCTTGCGTGCCGACCTTAGTATGATGCAGTCGGAATTAGTGAAGAAACTCAATACTGCTGTTGGTTCTATGGTCATCACAGAGGTGAGATTCTACTAACTTGCGCAGAAAGTGAATATTTGTTATCTTCAAGGTCATTTCCTTTAATATTCGTGTAAGAACTATTGATTCATGTCAATAAATACAAATAATAGAATAAAAAACGCTGATTTGTTTTGATGTGTGCGCAAACAATCGTACCTTTGCATTGTCAAAAGAGATAAAATAGATTGTTTAGGTTAGTAAAAATAGATTTAGGTTTTTAGTTATTTAGCATTAAGGTAGAACAAAAGAGATTGTTCGGGATTATATTAATAGGTTTAGTTGAGGTAATAAATAAGATTGATTAAAGGATAACACTGACGCAAGATGATTGGGTGACGCCGTGAGGCGGCAACCCAAAAATCAAGCTCAATCACTCACAAAGATGTGGGTAGACAAAGGGCGTAACAATCACTTGTTGCGCCCTTTGTCTATGTTTATGATTGAGAAGAGCGTGAAATGAGGTGGTGTTGATGGTGAACACTGATGGTGTTAAGCATAGGCACGAGTGTGATAGATTATCAAGAAAGATGATAAAGATAGGCGAAGTAGGAAGATGTAGATGTAAGGACTACGTAGCGTGACTTTCAATACAGAATGAATCTTAATTTTTTGTGGATATTAGTGATGCGTCTACTCCTACATTGTGGCAATTAACTCCAATAGTACTAATAATTTATTCACTTGTCGACTTGTATATTCATCAACTCTACCTAATCATAATTTTAGATTAAATGAAACGCCTATTTAGAACGAATAAGATAGATTGACTAAGATCGAACTACTTGCTGCATGATATTTACCATAGCTCAGATTGAGCTTGAAGCGTTCGAGGTTAATGCCTCCTCCCACACTGAAGCCTGCACCATGCGCACTGGCATCTTCATTGGTTCCAATCGTCATTTCGTCAGCACGGCGGAAGTTGTAACCACCACCAACCCATATATTATCGGACAGAAGAAGGTCTGCTCCGAGGTTCAAGTGATTAATAAATCGATAGTTGTAATGCGTCAAGTCTACAAGAGTTGCAGACATTCTGACAGGCAGTGCAGCAAAGGTTTTACTCACGCCGACCTGTACATCAATTGGCATCTTCCCATAGTTCTCCTCATAAGACTTGATTTGTCCACCCAAGTTCTTGGCTACCACCGATACAGACCATTGATAATCGGGCTCGTACCAATTGACTCCGAGATCGACCCCCACAGCCATTGAACTATAGTTACCGATGTAAGAATTGATGAATTTAGCCGTTATTCCACCCACAATATTATGCGCTAACTCGTATGCAAAGACACCTTCTATGGCGATCTCACTGGCACTGAAAGTTCCGATCTGCGTGTTGTTCTGGTTGTACTCTTTCATCTTTCCATAGTTCATGTACTGTACTCCGCCTGCAATCGTAGCCTTTTCACCGAGTGCCTTGGTGTAAGAAGCCCCCATGTAATTGGCTCCGCTCATATAATTCATATAACTTAGACCAATTGTCTTATCGCTTACTGATGATGCTAAGGCAGGATTGGAGAACATCAAAGTAGGATCATCTTCAATAATCGTGATATTGTCTCCACCTAAAGCCGCTGCATGCGCGCTAACGGGGAGACGTAAGAAGTTGTATTCAGTTTGGCTCTCTTGTGCCCATAACATACAAGTGAGTAGGGTGGAGATGAGCGTTAAAACGAACTTTTTCATTTAATCTAAATTAATTTATCGGGCAAAGTTACGGCTTTTTCCGAATATCTTATTACTTTTGTCTTTGGAACTGCTTAAATGGTAGAAGGTATGCTTCTCGGTTATTGAGCAGTATTTCATATAACGGCAAGAGCTATAGTTTTAGTATCTAACAGTGGAGATAAAAAAGTCTAAAGAGGCAGATTTAGAGAATAAGCGATGGATTGGTTTCCTATTGGGAATCATCGTTGCCTTATCAATCTTCTTTGTTGCTATGGAGTATAACGCCAATCCTTCGAGCGATGATGATACTAATGTGAAGCCCTTTAAGAATGTGACACTTCACGATATGGAAATGTTGCCTGCCATTGATCAGCAGGACTTAGCCAAGACGAAAGACGATAAGAAGCCTACGATAGAGGATCTTTTGAATCTCAAGCGTAGGGATGTTCCTAACAAGGTGACACCTCACAACGTGGGTAATATGAACTCGAATGACAAGAAGACAGCCGCTCCGCAAGTGAGTGATGTGCCGATTGTTATGCCGATGGTGACCACCTTGCCCGATCCTCCCAAGGTGACAGAAGATGCAAAGAAGGTGACAGAGAAGATGAGTGATGACCCCTCGCAAGTGGAGGTGGAACGCTATGATGATAAGGTTAGTAAGCGTATTCTCTCTGATACGCCGACGCCTCCTGGCGGCTGGGTGGAATTTATGAAATGGCTTACCAAGACGCTGCAATATCCTGTGGAGGCTAAGAGTCAGGAGATGCAAGGCACTGTCAATATTACTTTCATCATTAATGTGGATGGTTCCGTGGGTGATGTTACGATTAAGAGTGGGCATTATCCAATGCTAAATGCTGAAGTATTACGTGTCTTGAAGACCATGGGCAATTGGAAACCGGGCATTCAGAAAGGTAGGAAGTGTCGCTCTTTAGTGGAGATTCCAGTCGTCTTCAAGTTCTCGTGATATGCGATTTTCGGATAGAGCGTAGGGCTGTGTCTATGAGAGTCTACCGATAAGTGAATGAATGATAACAATCAACCAACTTAAAATAATCCTATATGTTTACTGCTGATGAAATCTTGTATAAAGTAAATGATTATATAAATAACATCTCATATAACCGCAAACCATGGAGCTTATATGAGCCTATCAAGTATGTACTCTCACTTGGTGGCAAGCGCATTCGACCGACATTGATGCTTCTTTCTTACAATCTCTTTAAGGAGGATCCAGAGTCAATTCTATCGCCAGCATGTGCTCTTGAGACTTATCATAACTATACGTTATTGCATGACGACTTGATGGATGATGCTCCACTTAGGCGTGGTCAGCAGACGGTTCATGTGCGTTGGGATGCTAACACTGCCATTCTTTCGGGTGATTCCATGCTTGTTCTCGCTTTTGATCGAATGGCTAAGTGTAGTGACAAATACTTGCGCGAGGTGTTAAAACTATTCACTACTACAGCCTTGGAGATAGGTGAGGGGCAGCAGTATGACATGGAGTTTGAGACCAGAAACGACGTCAAGGAAGAGGAGTATATAGAGATGATTCGACTGAAAACGAGCGTCCTCCTTGCATGCGCAATGAAGATTGGTGCCCTCCTTGCAGATGCACCAGAAGAGGATGCGGAGAGCCTTTATAAGTTTGGAGAACAGGTCGGTCTCGCCTTCCAATTGCAGGATGATTACCTCGATGTATATGGTGATCCGAAGGTGTTCGGTAAGAAGATTGGAGGGGACATAACGTCTAATAAGAAGACTTATATGCTAATCAATGCGTTCAACAAAGCTAACGCGCGGCAACGTAAGGAATTGGAGAAATGGGTCACAGTTGAGCATTTTAACCGTGATGAAAAGGTTGCTGCTGTGACCAAGCTATATAATAAGATAGGTGTAGATAAGTTGGCTATTGATCGCATTAATTACTATTTTGAAGAGGCAAACAAGTACCTTGCTGCGGTGAAGGTGTCTGATGAACGTAAACAAGAGTTGGCTTCTTATGCTCAAAGAATGTTACATCGTCAACGCTAACTAATTGATTACAATGATAATAGATACACATGCTCATTTAGATGTAGAGGACTTTTCAGAGGATCTTTCAGAGGTTATCATGCGTGCAAAAGAGGCTGGGGTGGGGAAGATATTCCTACCTTCTGTCGACTTAAAGTCGGTAGATAATATATTAGCCGTTTGTAGACAATACCCTGATACATGCTATCCAATGATTGGATTACAGCCAGAAGAGGTGCGTGATGATTGGCAGAAGGTGCTCGAAAAGATGTATGCTCGTCTAAAAGAGTCTATTAAAAAGCAGACTGATGGTACAGCTTTACTTGGAGAAACGTTCATCGCTATTGGTGAAGTTGGGCTTGACTTCTACTGGTCGCGTGACTATGAACAACAGCAACTTGCTGCTTTTGAGGAGGCTGTCAAATGGAGTGTTGAGACACAACTACCCTTGATGATTCATTGTAGGAAGGCTCAGAATGAGATGTTGCATATCATGCGTCCGTATGAAAAGGAGCTTCCTGGTGGTGTTTTCCACTGCTTTACTGGTAATCAAAAAGAGGCTGAAGCCTTCCTTCGTTTTGATCGTTTTGCATTGGGAATAGGGGGCGTTTCTACTTTTAAGAGTAGTCATTTGCGTGAGGATCTGCCAGCTGCTGTTCCATTGAATCGTATCGTTTTAGAGACTGATAGCCCTTATATGGCACCAGTTCCATACCGTGGTAAACGTAACGAAAGTTCATTTGTAGTTGAAGTAATGCAAACGCTTGCATTGAGCTATGGTGTTGATGAAGAGGAAATTGCACGACAAACAAATGAGAATGTAGCACGTATTTTCGGCATTAAAGTGCAGGGGGTGACCTCAAGTAGAGATATTAAAGAATATTAAAAACTCTCATCTTTTAATGAGACTATAGAATGAAACGATTAATTTTGCACATCAGTTTTTCGCGAATCAATGCTCTCTAACATGCGAAACAAATAGGAAAGATGCTCGAGTGGTTGAAGAGGCACGCCTGGAAAGCGTGTAAACGACAAAATCGTTTCGGGGGTTCGAATCCCCCTCTTTCCGCAAAATCAAGCAGTTACAAACCTTTTTACAGCCTTTTAAAAGTCGAAAAACAACGATTATTTGCACAATAACGCACAATATTAAACAATTATACTTAAAAGTGCATGCAAATAACACGCAATAAAGTATATGGTGACAATAAAGCTCTATCTTGATACACACGTGCATGTAAAGTTGGCGAGCTTGCGCCTCTAAAGGTTTCGTTTGTTTATCAACGTGCAACAGCTCTGCTTCCTCTTGGTATAAAGCTATTTCCATGCGAGTTTCATCTGCTCATAAAACTTGCCATCCTCGTTATAGAGCATAGATGAGTAGTTGCCAATCACGGAGAAGTAATACTTCTGAAAGAATGCAAAGAGCTGGTGCGAACCCTTTTGTAAGCCTCCTAACTCTTCCATCTTAGCCATCATTCTTCGTATCATCTGCGCATGCTCCTCGGGGTAAGCCTGCTCCATAAGGTTCCACAGCACGGACTTTTCTCCGTTCCACACGGGTGTGCCGTCCTCGTATGTATCGTGATATTCCACCCAGTAAGGCTTCTTCATCAATCCTTGGTTAATGACCGTGAAGATAGTATCGAGGTCATCTTGTCTGAATTGCCACATAAATTAATACCCAGAGGGTGTGTCAAAATAGCCACACACTCTTTTTATGCACAAAGCCCCGACTTTCTCAAGCCAGGGCTTTGCTATTTCCTAAAGTTTTTGTACCTTTAGGCATACAAAAAATCTCATTATGACAAAGGTACACTTTCGTTCTTACATACACAAGAAAATGATTCTTTTTCCTCAAAGAATCGATAAGGACATCGCAGAAGATGATCCTGTTCGTCTTTTAGACGCCTTGGTGGATAATCTTATGTTGGATAATGTCTACAAGCTTTATAAGCCCAGTGGTCGCAAGCCTTATCATCCACAAATGATGCTCAAGGTGATTCTTTACGCCTATATGAATAATATCTATTCCTGCCGTCGTATAGAGTCGCTTCTCAAGCGTGACATTCATTTCATCTATCTGGCAGGATATGAGCAGCCTGATTTTATTACCATCAATCGTTTTCGTAATCGTGTGAAAAAGGAAATCAACAATATCTTCACACAAGTGGTATTAGTACTTGCAGCCAAAGGTTTGATAAGTCTTGACGTTGAATATATTGACGGCACAAAAATAGAATCGAAAGCCAACAAGTATACCTTCGTTTGGAAGAGAACCGTGGAAAAGAACCGCGCCAAGTTGCAGGAACAAATACGCACACTCTTGCTCCAGGTTGATGATGTCATAGCGCAGGACAATGCCGCTAAGACAGAAGGTGTCGAGTTTACTGCAGCTCTGCTCGATGAGATATCCGAGGAATTGAACAAGTCTTTGGAATCATCCCCTGAGCCTAAGACAAAAGAAGAGAAGCAGGCTGTTAGAACCAAGAAAAAACAGCTTAAAGAGCTTGAGAAGAAACGTAATAAACTCCAAGAGTATGACCAACACCTTGAGATTATGGGGGAGAGAAACTCCTACAGCAAGACCGACCTTGATGCTACGTTTATGCACATGAAGGAGGATGCTATGCGGAACGGACAGACTAAGCCTGGATATAATCTGCAGATAGCAACTGAGAACCAGTTTATCATCGACTTTGCACTCTATGCTAACCGTACAGATACGCTTACACTTCCTTCTTTCTTGGAGTCCTTCAACTCACGTTACCATCGTTATGCCAAGACAGTCGTAGCCGATTCAGGGTATGGCTCCGAGGAGAACTATCTGTTCATGGACGTACATAATATGGAAGCCTATGTGAAGTATAACTACTTCCATAAAGAGCAGCATCCACGCTATACACCTAACCCATTCTGTCCTGCAAGCCTTTATTATAATAAGGAACAGGATTTCTACGTCTGCCCTATGGGACAGCATATGAAGCGTATAGGCATGAAGCGTTCCCTAACCTCTAATGGATTCGTTACTTACAGTGTACGTTATCAGGCAGAACGCTGTGATGGTTGTCCGTTGAGAGGCTCATGTTTTAAGGCAAGAGGGAACAGAATTATAGAAGTAAACCATCAACTACAGCACTATAAACAAAAGGCACGGGAACTACTGACCTCGGAAGAAGGCATCAAGCATCGAGGACGAAGGTGCATAGAACCTGAAGCTGTTTTTGGACAAACAAAATATAATAAAGTCTACAAGAGATTTAGGCATTTGGGAAAAGACAAGGTCAATATGGACTTTGCCTTCTTTGCTATTGCCTTTAACATAGGAAAAATGTGCAAAAAAAATAATCTCAAGGAGCTAAAAGCTATTATGGAGGTACTTTTAGTCACCTTCAGATGCTCTATAGAAGTTTATATAAGCTATTGGAAGCCCAACAAATCATTTTATATGAAATTAGCGGCATAGCTGCAGTAAATAACGAATTATGCGGTAGATGAAGTAAAGAGGAGTAGAAAAGAGGATGTGTCCATTTTGACACACCCTCGATTTGGTTAGGGGATTTTGTTAATATTGTTGTTTGTTACTACTCATATAATACCCACCCCCTTCCCCTCCCCAAGGGAGGGGGGACTTAGTTACTCCTGTTGCTATTGGTCTGCTTTTGATATTCATACACTAAGAGTTATATGGTTATATGCTCTACTTTTCCGACCTATACGGGTTAGACTTCTGACCCGTACGCCTCATTCAACTGCCCTATACGCCTCACGCGTGCGACCCGTACGGGTCAGATTTTAGCACCTTTAGCCCTATCATTCACCTACACTTACGCACCCTAACACACGCTCCTCAAGACTAATCATATCCCCCTCCCTTTCTCAAAGACAATCTTCTTGTCCGTATGTGTAACCAGCCCATCAGGACTTACATAAGTTACTGAAGACAATTCTTTATAGGTGAGATTCTTCTTCATTTTAGTCACATAGCATACTCCCTTCTCTGTAAGTCTCAGAAACTATGCATAATCAACGTATGTTCTGTCCATTGTAAGAGTAGCATCCTTGGGAAGATGCACTTCTTTAAGTAGATAGTGATCATGTGTAGCGGCAGAGGTAGGCTGTACAACCATAGGAACACTTTAGGATATTTCAAAGCTGATTTGCCTGATTTTTTGCTTATCGATTAATTTTATGACCTGATTATAGACTGGCTGTCCGATAAAATAATATGATTCAGGCCTAAGTACTTAAAGCACAATGTTCTGCGATTAAATGCAAGTCTTATAGGTAACGATTTAGAAATGAGCGAGATGCTTAAAAGTTCATTGTTTTATATAACCAAAGAACGCTCACTGTTTCTGTTGCAAATGTACTAATTTTCTTCCAAACTACAGGCTTCCAAATGTTAAGATTATACTCATCATAAAAATTACGTATCTTCAAACTCCATATTATATATTATAATATCTGATTTATTTTTGTAATATTGTATTTCTCATAGTCATCCAGCTGGTTATAATATTCTCCTACAATCTCGCTATTATCTGGATTTTTCTCTTTTATATCATAATATTTCACTACATTAAAAGATGCACCAATGTCACTAACCTGTCTGCCTAATCTTGTATCTGCACTATATTCAAGCCTGAGTAATAACGCTTCAATGCCATTAACTTCATCAACATTTACACCCTTGCGAATTGATTCAAATTGTTTGTAGAGCAAATTAAATAAACCGAAATATTTTACTACTTGGTAACGGAGCATATTAAAAACAAAATTAGCAGCCTTTCTAACTCCCTTATCCACGTCCTCTTCTTTTTTAATATAATAATTTACCGAGCCTGAAAATCCTTTAGAAATAAATGCAGAAATCATACCAACAAGATAACAGTTACCAGGCTGATCATTTCCGTTCTCTACATAATAACATAAATTGTCATTTTTGATAATTGGACGGATAGTTTGACATATAAGTTCAAGGCCTGGAAGATAAGACTTCCTTTGACCAACGTAACGTCTTATTAACTCTGTTATCTTTTCATGATCTGTTGTTGAAAAGCGAGCAATCGTATTGTACAAATAAATCTTGTCATCATATGATATTGTTCTAAACTCCTCAAAACATGCTTTAGGCATTATTCCACTTTCTTTGATATCCTCTAACTGCTTTTTTCTATTTTCTTGCTCGGTTGTGAGATAATTGGAATCTGAGAGAACAATGTCCACATCTTTTTTATCAATATTCTTGTCAAAAAATTTATGTTGCAACAATTCGTCCTCTTCGTTCATTCGATCCGCAAATTTTTTATCTAGAATAAAAACCCGCCCTTGATAATGCTGCATAAATCTACCAGCTCGCCCCTCTATATTCTGTGCATCAAACTTTTTTAAATCTTTCGTTCCTTTTTTTCCAGAAAGCACTATCACGTTTTTAGCTGTGGTATTTACCCCCTCAGTAATAGTAGTAGTACATATTAGGATCTTTAAAATATTCTGATTAAACAGCGAGATAATTTCCTGCTGTATATACTTGGGAACTGAACCGTGATGTATGCCAATTCCTTTTTTTAATGCTTTTGAAACAATCCATTGCGCCCCCTTCCCATTCACAAATAAACTATCTATATGATTTGTAAGCCTAATTACCTTTTCAGAATCAATATCTTTGATATATTTATTCTCACTAATTAAAAATTTAGCATATTTTTCCGTTGAAGCTTTTGTACTGCAATAGACTATGGCATTTTCTCCTCGATTCAAAAGTTGTGTAACAAGTTGGACAACACGATCACTCTTTGTCTTATTTGTAAATGTCAAGTGAAACGTATTATCAATCTTAATGTTTGATGCTGTTTTGACAAAGACTTCCACCTTATTCACTATTTCGTAGTGATTGTAGTTAACAACAACAAAATCATAATAGTCAAGGAAAGTTTTAAATGAAAATTGTGTGTCTTTTTTATCTTCGGTTGGAAGTGCTATATATGGACCTGCAAGTAAAGAATCTATATGTGGATTCTTTAGCAATTCGTGCAAAGCTATCCTGTAAGCCACATCTCGCTCATTCTCTTGAGCCACCTCGTCTATGATAAAACCATTATCAAGCTTATATATCTCATCTACAAATACAAAATCCAATTGAATTTCTTTGTTCTTATCCAAAAAAGACAAGAATCGTTCTGGGGTAAAAATGAAAAGATTCCGTCCGCTTATTTCCTCTTTATCACTGAGTGTATGAATCACATAGTTATCCTTTACCCATTTATATTCAGGCAATAAATGAATCTTAAACAAGTTCTCAGAAAGAAGAGAAAGGGTAGGAAAAATAAATGCGACATTAGTATACTCCATCTTCCTTACGATTTCGTAAATCAAAAATGTTTTTCCGAAAGATGTTGAAGCACTCAGAAAAATACGATTTCTCTGTCCTCTCTTGAATCTTTCTAAAAGTTCCTTCTGGTAGCGATGCAACATAATACCTTCTCCAACTATCAAACTGCTTTCATTGATATAATTTGAAAAGGTCTGCAAAGAGACTTCTTCATCAACGTCTTCTCCAATATTTAGCATCGGATAATAGTACTGAGGTAGACCTGCTCGATTCGCGAGATAATGCAAGAAGAGTCTATCTGCTTGAGATAACTCTTTACCTTTCATAAAGTCAAAAAAAGAACAAACAGCCTTAATCATTAAAGGCTGCAAACTTAAATTCTCTTTGGCTTGGTTGATAAGCTTTACGGCATCAACTGCTGCTTTTGATTTATCCATTGCAAAACTTGTGTCTTAATAATACGACTATTATCCACATGAAAAAACAAAAAAAAGATTGTATATGGGATTGTAAGTGTAGGCTGTACAGCATTATATTTGGTTTGAATATAAGATATTATATCCATTATGAGATTATCGTATTCTGTCATTTTATCATCAAAAATAACTAGCATCGGATATACTAGGTTCATATTGTGCTGTTTGGCTTCTTCTGCCATATTTATCAACGGATCAGTTCGCCATTGATCAATAATCTCACGAATTCTACTTTTCGGTTCGATATGCTCATAGTGATTTTCCATTGCAATAAAATTCCGATTAAAGTAAGAATCAGAAAGAGCTTTGTCAATATTATTAAAGATAGAGTCTAATGACCTTTTATATCCATCCAAGTAAAATTTTGCTTCTCCAAAAAGAAGAAATATTGTTTCATTGTTCTCTATCATCAAATATGAATCATAACCTTTAGTCTCAGCATTTTCTAAAGCAGAATATAAATATCCTCTAGCAAGTGCCTTTTCAGCATGAAAAAAATGACTCAGAAGAAGATGAAGCATAACTTCTCCCTGAAAGCCATACCCCAGCTGAATACTTTCTGAAGCATTTGGATCAAATTTTAGTTTGCTTAATAGTGCCCTTATTTGGAGCTTGTCAAGTTGAGTTAAATCTATTTCATTATCGCTATAAGCATAATCAACTATTCCATTATAGATTATGTTTGCTACATCAATATCGGTCCCATTTTGAAGTAAGCAATAATCCTTTTCTGTTGAAATACATGAACAAGGAATATGCTTATCTACAACATCATAAGGTAAATGATATTGCACAACGATAGAATCTTGGATCAATTTCTTAAGACTAACTCGCATTGCCATAACCAATATACAGAATTATTTAAAGAAACGAACAATTTATATTTATATTATTTACAAAGATAATCTTTTGCGAGGAAAAGTGAGCGTCTTTTCTCGTTTTTTTCTTATCTATGAAAGAAAAAGCGATTACAGCCGTTGTGAGCGATTGCGGTGAATGAGTTGTTGCCACTTCTGCTCACACCAGTCGGGGACGGACAGACCATTGATGATAAGGGTTGGTTGACGCTTCTCATTGGTTGTGATACGGAGTTCGGCATTCTCCTCGGTGAAAGTACGCTTGTACATTCCCGAATACACATCAGCTGTACTACGTACCGCAACTTGCTTTTGGTGCATTCTGACAAAGGTATCGTCATCGATGTCCATCTTGCGGAGCAGTAGACGAATATTAAGCAAGAGGTAGAAGCTGTGGAAGAAACGCCGAATGAAACTCCGTTCCTCCTCATACGTCTTGATTTCCTTTTGCTGTTCAGCTATGGTCTTGTCTTTAGCTGCAACGGTATCCTGCAGGAGAATAACCTCCTTGCGGATTTCGGCTTTCTCCTTTTCTGAAAGGAACTTCTGATGCTCCATCTCCCTTTCCAACTCTCCGATACGCTTCTCCGCCTTGTCAAGTTCCGTATTGCCAAAGAGCGAGTATAGAGTACCCTTTACCTGAAGTTTGCCTGCCTGCTTCTCCAATTCCCTTACTTTTTCAATAAGTTCGGCTTCTTCGGCTTGCTTCTGTTCCGTCTCCTTGAGTATCTGCTTGTAATACTCCATATTGGAGCGGTGCTTGGCTTCCGAGCCGTACATACCTCTCTCCAACCCGAAAGACCTCATCTGTTCTGCGTATGTGGTTTGGTACTCCTCCAATTTCTTCGGGGTAAGCACATCATCGGCACAGAGCCGTACCTTGTCTTTCTTTGTCTTGTACTTCCGCTTGCCGTTTTCGGCTTCGGTCTTGGCTTTTCGTCTTTCTCCTTGTACGATGGGTACTATCGTAGCATGGATATGCGGTGTTTCCTCGTCTGCGTGCAGTGTGGCAGCCACCACGTTTTCCTTACCAAAGGTGGTGTAAAGCCACTGCATCGTGCTGCCGCACCACTCTCCCAAACGCCCCTCGCTTTCAAGTCGGAGCATATCCTCGTGCGAGCCAGAAAGGATAAAGCGTAAAGCCTTGACTTGGTTGTCTGCCACCTTTCGATAAATGTTTGCCGTGGCAATGCGGTGTTCTATGGCTTCCGTGCGGTTGGTGACACCTGCGGGGAATTGCACCAACTCACGGTTGAAGTGCGTGCGGGTGGCATCGACGTTGTTCGGCACGAATGTACGCTCGATGTGGGCGGTCATTGCCGAGTCGTTGCCCCGAGCCTTGTCTATGTGTAATACTGCGTAGCCCATAAGTTGAATATTGCTTTAAGGGGTATCCAAAGGGGCGGAGACCCTTGGCTCAGGAGGGCTTTTTCAGCGGTAACGGAGTGGAGCGTGAAGAAAATGCCCTAATGAGCTATGGCATTTCTTCTAATGCCGCTCCGCCCTGTCCGAAGTCTGCCTTTACGGCAATTGCATTCCTCGAATGCGCAGAGGGCTTTGTTTCTAAGTTTCTTTTGAGGAAACTTGCAGTTGGGAAAACTGCCATCGCTCTCGAAACAAAGCCATCTGTCTGCTTTTGTTCTCTTTTAGTCCCTAAGGATACCCGATTGATATTTGGTTTTGATTGCACTCTTTTGCCTTATCTGCGAAATCCCCGTTTGACAACCGATTGAGGTTTCTTCTGTTTCTGTTCCATCGTTTTCTGACGTGAAACGTGGTACTCGTTAAGGTCTTTATATCCGCCGTAATGTCGGCTCATATCCTCTACGCTCATTCCTGCCGATTGAAGAACCAGTAAAGCTTGCCGTCCTGCTTCATCGTTGTCAAGAAACGCACGGACATGTGCAATACGATGCTCACGGAGATATGCAACGGCTCTATGTATATTGCTTACGGAGTTCAGCACAAGGCAGGGAGCGATTTCTTTTCCCTTCATTGTGAGATAGGAAAGGAAATCCATAAAGTCCTCGAAGATACAGAGAGGAGCGTTATTCGCTTCTCCTGCAATCACGGATATATCCATAGCTCCCTTAAACGTCATGTTGTCCCGAAGTTCATACCCTCCTGCACGGTTGGAAAATCCTATGGCGGTGTAAGTTCTTCCTCCCACCTCGTAGCATACGGAACACAGATAGGGTTTGGCGAGCGAAAGGTCTATCTTGCGTTCCTCCTGCAAATAGTTTTGTAGGTGTGGGGGCAACTCCTCGCTGATGCCGAGAATGCGCCTTGCGCTCGGGGACAGTGCAGCGACTTTTTCCTTTGGAGGAGTTGCACTATGAAAGGAAAGGTTGTTCCCTGCCAAAAGACTCATGGCTTTGTGAGCATCGCACCCTTGCAACAGCATCACGAGATCTATGATGCTGCCACCTTTGCCCAAACCGAAATCGTACCAGAGGTTGCGTGCAAAATCCACTTTCATACTGGCATTATGGTCTTCCCGATAAGGTGCGTTGTAAAGGGCATAACTGTCGTATTTCCTGACGGGCTGTATGCCACAGCCATGAAGATAGTCCGCTATGGGTATGTTCTTGATGTTTTGTAAATTGTAATATTCGTTGTTCATTGTTGTTATCGTTGGATTTGGATTGTTCGATATTTTATTGTTCGCTCTGTTTTCTCTTTTTGGATTTTCCCCTTTTTATCTTACTACCCTTCGACATGGATATAAGTGATTGACAATGAAAGAGAAAAGTGTAACACTTCTTTCGGTTTTATCTTTCTACACCTTTCCTCATTCATACTATCGTAGAAACGTAGAAAGATGGTAGTAAGCTGTGTAGCAAGATGAATACCCCTTGCAATCTTTTTTCTTTCACCGTATTATCCTTGTTTGTAGTAATGTAGTAAGGAGAATAGGAAAGAAAAGAGAAAGGAGTATAACAAAGGGATTGGTAATAACAGAATGCTATGGTGGCTGCTCGGGGAAAATCTTGCGGACGGCATACACATATACGGGATTGCCATTTACCCTGCGGCATTCTCTCGCATAGCCTGCCTTTCGCAGGGCTTCGCCCATCCGTTTGGGTAAGAGCTGCTGTCTGGTATAGCTGGAGAGATAACCCACGATTTCCGAATTGGTCATATAGAAACGCTTGGTGGCTTTCTCGGCTTCCGTGGGAAAGGTGAAGTAACGGAGCAACAGTTCCATTTCTGTCGTATAGACTTGGAAAGCCTCGCTGTTTCGGTGCAGTTCAGCAATCTCCTCATCATTGAACCAATAGCGAAATTCGTCTTTCAGCAATGCTTTGGCTTTGCCATACACGGCATCCATTGGGATTGTCTTGGCACGTTCTATATCTATTGCAAGCACCTCAAAAGGGAGGAAGCGCCTGCTCCCTGTCGGGTCGGTGAGGAAGTCGTTACCATTGACCGATGCCACAAAACTTGCCAAGTGTGGTCGCTCTTCGATGTGTTTCTCATAAGGCATACGGTACTTCACCTGTGGGCAGGTAATCAGGTTCTTCAGTTCGTTCTCGTCTCGTTTGGTGAGGGCTTTGAGCTGGTCATCGATATTGATGATGAGGTTTTGACCGATAAGGCTCAGCACATCCTTTTCCTGCGGATATATCTTTCCCGTATATTGATAGTCTGACAGTGCAGGTGGGCAGAGCAGGTCAAGAAATGTGGTTTTGAATTTCCCTTGCTCACCTGTCAGTACAAGGCAGGTGTAGTTACGGCACTGCCTGTCGTCCATCACATTGGCGACCACTGCAACCAGCCACTTGGTGAGGTATTCCCTCCATTTCCCAGGATTGGCTACGCTCACGCAGTCGGCAAGTGCGGTAATTGCTCCTTTCTTGGCTTCTTCCATTATCGGTAAACTGTGGAAATAAGCCTGCACAGGGTTGATGTGTGGGGAGAAATCACTTTCGATGATGCTGTACAGGTTCTCGGGCGAGGTCTGTACATCGACTTCCTTATCCAACGCTCTTTGAGGGTATTGATGCGGTAGCGGTCTATGGCTGTGTAATCGCCAGTTCCTCGCAGACGGTACTCTGCCCGGTTTAACACGGTGTTGTAACGGAACTCGTACCGAGCCGAAAGGAACTCCTCTATTTGGGTATTCCTTGAAGTGTTGTCGTTGTTTTCTCTTTTCATTGTGCGGATTGCTTTCTATTACTTGTTTTTGATGTTTGGCACATGTACGATTGCCAAAGCCAAGTTAGACAGCCTTTTTCGCAGAGCCAAAGGTTGCGGTGTTCTTGCATTGTGATGCATTGCTTTTCCCTGTTACAGCACAACAAAAAAGCCCCTTTCCGCTCCTAAAACGGAGGAAAAGGGATAAAATGAGTGTGCGGATTGCATGGTGGAAGACTGTGCGGTCTGTAACCGTTCGCAGGGCTTCGCACTATCCAAAAAGGAGCAAATGTCTTTTCGGACGGTGCAGGAGGATTTTAAAAGGAAAAAACAAAGAAGTTTAGGGGTGCGGACTTCCTGCTGTTTCCCTCTTTTTCCCTGCTTATCCCGACCCTTTTAAAATCCGAAAACTCCTGCTTACTTTTGCGTCAGAAATCAATAATTACGCAAATAAAACAACAACGAAAAATGAGATTTACAGCCATTGACACCTCCGCTTGGGAGGAACTGAAAGAGAGCATCGTGGAGCTGACCGACTGTTTCAACGAACATTTTGCCCCACCTGCCAAGCTGCCCGACCTGTTGCACAATGGAGACGTGTGTCGAATACTGAACATCAGTAAGCGGACACTTCAGCACTACCGAGACACTTCCGTACTGCCATTTATTCAAATCGGGCATAAATGCTATTACAAACGTGAGGACGTGGAGACACTACTCGCTAAGTCTGACCCTCCTAAATAAAATGAACTATGGAATACGAAACTATCAGCAAAGAAACACCCGAAATGAAACAGCTCATTTCGGGCATCAGAAACCTCACAAAGCGTGTGCGGGCAACGGCACAGACACACCGCCCCCTATTCGGGGGAGAACTCTATCTCACAGGGAGAGAAGTATGCGAGAGGCTCTTCCTCTCTCCCCGCACTTTGCAGGACTATCGGGACAAAGGCATTTTCCCATACACGCAGATTGCAGGGAAGATACTTTACCGATTGTCTGACCTGCAACGAATTTTGCAAGAGAATTATGTAAACAGAAGAGGGTGTGTCAAAATGCAAATTAATAACTTGACAACTTTCAAACTATAAGTAATTTTTTTCTAAAGGCAAAGAAAAACCATTTCTTTACTCAAAATCGAGTACAGAAATGGTCTTTTTTAATGAATTGTTTCAAACTGTAAGATTATCAAAATGGTATTTGCATTTTGACACACCCTCTTTTTTTGCTCTTATCTTGAAAAATCTGTCGTTCTGTGTTAAATGCTTTGTTTTTCTTTAGAATATCACAGAAAAACTATAATTTTGCAATTGAGCATATTGTGTGCTCATACATTTTGGTAAAAAAAGAGGCGTTATGCCCTATTCTTGTATGTACGAGGCCTGAGAAACTTCCCAACAATACATATTCAAAAGTAATTAGAATGCTAAAAAAGATTATCCTAAAAGGAGAGCAGAAAAGAGTTTTGTTTCTTCCTCCGACAAAGCCCATTCAAATAAAAGGTGTAGCAGGCAGTGGTAAGACTACAGTCGCTCTATACAGAGCAAAGCACCTATTAGAAACTCAAAATACACTTTTTAAAGAAGCAAAGATAGCTATTTTTACTTTTAACAAGACATTAGCAGCCTACATAAAAGCAGTAAGTCCTTATATAAATGGTGGATATCAAAAAGACACTGACGAAATAAATCCTAAAACTCCAGATGGGTTAAATGTTACCATTGTGAATTTCCACAGTTGGGCTTATCGCTTTGCTGGAATTGGATACGATACCACTATTCTGAAACCAGAACAAATCAATATTATAGAGAATATAAAAAGATCGGGGAAAGTAATAAACTCAAACCTACTAAATAAAAGCTCAGAATTTTTTCTAGAAGAGATTTCGTGGATAAAGGGTAAACTTTTCAATTCGAGAACGGAGTACTTAGAAGCAAAGCGTATTGGAAGAGGTATATCAGACAGAGTTACTGCAAGTGATAAAGAAACAATATGGAGTATTTACACAATGTACAGTGAAGAGTTGAAAAATAGAGGAAAAAAAGATTTTGATGATTATGCGATAATTAGTTTACAAAAAATTGAAAACGATTCATCTTGGGAGCCGCCATTCACTCATATAATTATTGATGAAGCTCAAGATTTAAACAAAGCTCAAATTCTAGTTATTTCGAAGTTAGTCTCTCAAGAAACAGAGAGTATATCAATCATAGCAGATGCTGCTCAAAGAATTTATAAAAGTGGCTTTACTTGGTCTGAAGTTGGTCTAAATGTTCGTGGTGGTAGAACCATAGAATTTAAAAAGAATTACAGGAATTCTGTACACATTGCTAGGGCTGCGCTTTCTTTATTGGAAAATGAAGAAGACAAATCGGAATTCACAGTAGTTGAAACAGCTCTTTCAGGTGGTGAAAAACCTACATTATCCCTTTTAGGAAGTTTTGAGGGACAACTTGCTTATTTGAAAGATGAGCTGCAAAACCTAAAAAATACAGGGAAAATAAATAGCACAATAGTTTTGCACAGAACAAATGATGGTGTAAATAGAATTCAACATTATCTTAACACTAATGGCTTTCAAACAGAACTCGTAAGATCAAACCTGCCCGTAAGATACGAAAGTGATAGTATTAAAATCAGCACTATGTCCTCCGTGAAGGGGTTGGAATTTGATAATGTGTTTATTATGGATTTGGCAGATGAAATAATTCCTTATCCTCCAGGATTTATCGAGACAGATGACGAATTTCATATTTCTACTGAAAGGAGGCTATTATACACCTGTATGACTAGAGCAAGAAATATTCTCTTTCTAATAGGTGATAAGAATAATCCATCAAGATACATTGCCGAAATTGATGCAAATTTTCTAAATAAAGTATCAACACTTCCTTCTGAATGTGCTTTAAACGATGATTACTTACCTTTCTAGTTATGGATAAAAAAGCGGACTACATATATTTTCAAGAAGAAATATCAAAACGAGGAATAGAGTTTCTGATACACTTTACGCCAACTATTAATCTTTATAGTATACTAGAACAAGGCAAGCTGATGTCAAGAAAAACTCTCGAAAATTTAGATATTGAGCAATTCGACATATTGGACTATGCCCAATTTACTGATAACGTTAGATGCGATGATAAAGGCTTTATCAATTTATCCATTTCGGGACCAAATACGTTCCTCTTTTCAAAATTTCAGGAGAGAACTAAAGATGATATGACGATAGATTGGTGCATCTTGAAAATTGATCCAAAATATATCTATGAAAAGGAAACGAAATTTTCAGTAACAAATGCTGCATCAAATGTTGCAAAGGCTATAGGGGTAACGGGAGACTTGGATAAATTTAAAATGCTATTTGCAAATAGTATTAATATACCCTATGGCATTCGTGGCAAAATTAATTCAAAGTACCCAACGAATGTCCAAGCTGAGGTTCTGGTAAAAAAGGATATACCTGTTGAGAGTATTATTGAAGTATGTTTTAATTCTATAGAAAGTTTTGCATCTGCTAAAGCTGCATTGTCAGAGTTTGATACAAGTAATTTTGTTGTTGATATGGAGATTTTTTCACCAAATAGAACATTATGAAACCTGAAACCAAATATAAAGGAGCAATAAAACTTGCTGCAATTGGGGATGCCCTTGGCTGGATAACAGAATTTGAAAGGAACTCTGATACCTTAAAGTCAAAATACGGGACAGTTTATGTTTCTAAGTTTTATGATTGGGAAAAGAAAGTTGGTGGCAAGTTCAATGGATACATAGATAAATTAAAAAAAGGGTCATATTCCGACGATACCCAACTAATGCTTTCTGTAGCGAGGTCTATTATGGGAAATGGTGCTATTGATCGTGAATATTTTTCTAAAGTAGAATTACCAAGTTGGATTTTGTATGCTCGTGGAGCAGGTAGAACCATAAAAAATGCCGCGAGAAAAATTGAACGGAAATCAGCGAAATGGAATAATAATTTTTTCACCTATAAGGCTGGCACCATAACGATTGACTACAGAGAAAGTGGTGCAAATGGAGCAGCAATGCGTATTCTTCCTATTGCTCTTGCAAATTTTGGAGACATTGACAAAATCAAGAAAGAAATTTTTGCAAACAGTATTGTGACACATGGTCACCCAAGGGCGATTATTGGTGCAATGCTTTATGGCTATGCAGTTCATACAATTCTAAAATTTCTTCCTGAATACTTTTCTTATAAAACATACTTAACTGAGCTTGGAAAAAACATTCATCAAAAGCTTTCAATCCCTTTTATTAAGGAACATGATTTTGATAGTTGGGAAAATGAATGGAATAGTAAAGCCCAAATATCATTCACAGATCAATACCAAGTAGTACTTGACGAGACACAACAGTATTTGCGCAATATTTACAAATGCCTGAATCATAATATAGATGACGAAACAGCTCTCCGCATATTGGGTTGCTATAATTTGGATACAAAGGGTTCAGGAACTTCTACTGTAATTGCAGGTATTTTTCTTTGTTGTAAATATCATAATGAACCGATAAGGGGTATAGAACAAGCTGTTAACTTGATTGGAACTGACACTGATAGCATTGCTGCTTTCGTAGGTGGATTAATAGGTTCACTACACGGTACTTCTATTATTCCTGATAGATATAAATTAATTCAAGATTCTGATTACCTTGACAAGGTTGCTGTTAGACTTTTGAAAATATCTGAGAATCGTGTAGTAAAAGAGAAAGTTCAAAATTATCTGGGCTTAAAATCAATCAATACTATAACTGATGATAACTTTGACTTAAATGAATCTATTTATTTCGAGCCTCTTGGCAGAGGAAAGATAATACATATTGACAGGCAAAATACTTTAACTAAAGGGAAGTATAATCTGTTGATTGATGTTGAATTTGATTTGGGGCAGAGTTGCAGGTTTGCTAAGTTAATGAATAAAGAACGTAAAACTCTCCCAAGCTCTACATGTTCTGATTTTCAAGATAAAAAGCATCAAATAAAGGTATTCTCCTCGGAGACTCAAAATTGCATAAACCTTTTTATGAGAGAGTTAAATCAAGAACAGCAGAAACACTTTAATGATATTCTAACTTTGATTCAACTAGAATATGATGATTAACTAATTTGTCTTGTGTTTATAATTTCTGTGTTAGCGACTATTGCATTAATGGACAAAATTCGTAATGGTCATCATTGATATGGATTTTAAACAAGGCGAAGATCAGGATTAAAACATTCTTCGCCTTGTTTCTTTGTTACTCATATTTCTCTATTAGCCTATCCATATCCTTTGAAATCTTATTATCCGTGATTTGAGCATAAATCTGTGTACTCGCAATGGACGCATGTCCCATCATCTTGGCAATACTCTCAATCGGTATGCCTGCTTCCAATGTCAGCGCACCGAAAGAATGGCGACCGACATGAAAGGACAGGGATTGGCGAATGGCACAAGCCAGACCAATAGTCTTGAGGTGCATGCCTATCTGTATTCTACTCATCGAGGTTGCAAAGATGGGGCTATCCTCTTTCCTGTCTTTCAGTGGGTAAAGCGAGAGTATTTGCTCGGCTATCGGGGGCAGGGGCGTAATGCTCTCGACATCGGTCTTCTTTCTGTACTGCCGGATATAACGTATCCCTGCATTGTTCGTTTCAATATCACAGTACCGCAACTTGCTCACATCAGCAAAAGCCAGACCTGTAAATACCGAGAAAAGAAACAACTTCCGCACAAATTCCGCCTGTTCATTTTGCAAGGGCATAGCCAACAGACGGGCTATATCCGTCTTACTCAAACAGCGAATTTTTCGCTCCACCCGCTCATACTTGGCATCCTCAAAAGGATTATACCGAATGGTTTGCTGGCTCACAGCCCTATACATCAACCGACTTAACCAAAAGAGATTTTGTTTTGTTGAGGACAAAGCATAACCTTTTCTTTTGAAGTGGATGCGATAATCATCGAAAAACTCCATAGTAAGAGTTGTCAGAGGAATATCTGCTACGCCTTTACTTTCTACAAAACTTTCCAACTGCCTGTGATAGCTACGGCAGCTTTGGTAAGTGCCTGAAGCCTTTGTGGATTGAACGATTGACAGTTCCTCTTGGCTAAGGGCAAGCAATGTGGTGGGATTTGATCCGACACCTTGCAAGTGGTTTTTAAGCAACTCGGCACTCACAGTACCGAATTGCAGGAGCAACGTATTATACCCCTGCTCTATCTTCTCACGAAACGAATGCAAGCGTTGGTTCTGCTGCTTGTCGTTGGTCTCTTGTCGCTTTACGCTCCAATCGTCGGGCGATGTGTTTTCTCCTGTGGACATCACGACTTTTGCGCCATCTATCGTAATGCGGCAAAGGATTGCTGTTGTACCATCCGCTTTCAGTTTGCTGCGATTGATGTAGAATAGAATGTTGAATGTACTACGCATAATCTCAAAGGCTAAGGGTTAAATCTTCTGTGAAAGAGAGAAAGCGACCAAATTCCTCAAATATTTTCTTCGGTGTCACCATAGGCATAACGCTCGGTGGTCTCAATTTTGCTATGACCAAGCATTTTACTCACTGTTTCAATCGGCACTCCATTCTCCAAGGTTATCAATGTTGCAAAGGTGTGCCGTCCTATATGTGCGGTCAAGGGAATGGCAATCCCTGCTCTCAGTTGTAGGGCTTTCAGGAGGAAACGGTAGGTTTCGTAACTGATAGTCGGCAAAAGCGTGTCCCGTTCATCCGAATGGTATGTATCAAGCAGAGTAATGGTTTGGGGCAGAAGTTTTACCCGACAAAGGGTATTAGTCTTTTGTCTTCTGAATTTAAGCCACATAGCCCCTGCATCATCCTGCACAAGATGTTCCTTGCGCAGATTCATCATGTCGCAAAAGGCTGTGCCTGCGTAGCAGGTGAACAGGAAAAGGTTACGGGCAAGTGTCAGTTCTGTTTCCTCCTCTTCTAATCGGACTTGCCTTATCTTGTCCAAAGAAGCCCTGTCCAAAACTCTGGGCAATTTACTCTCTCCTCTGTCTATCTTGACAAGGTCAAAGAGAGGACGGTCTATGATACCCTCGCGAAAAGCCAAACGGCATACTTTCTTGACCGCCAAAGCCATCTTGCGGTAATAACTCTGTGAATGACCGTGTCTTCCCACGCTGTATTGATGCAAGCCGTCCAAGAAATCCTCGGTTAGTTGCCCAAAGGTGATGTCAGCGGTATGGTATCGCTCTAAAATAAAGACTTGCAGATGCTTTCGGAGCATGTAATAGACCGAGTGCCAACGTGCCGTAATCTCCACACCAACTAATTGCTTTTTGTCTTCCACCATTTGGTCGTAGCGTTGTAAGAACGTAGTACGGTTCTACATTGAGCCTTGAAATTGCTCCTTGATATCTTTTGCCGAGAACTCTATACCTCGCTCGCAAAGCGTTTGGTATGCTCGTTGTACAGAGAGGAGCAACTGTTCCAACTTCGCATTAGTTGCCACTGCTTCACGGCTCTTTCCGTTCAGTCTACTCTCACGCACATTCCACAACTTGGGATTACACGATAGCTTACTGCTGAACTGAGCCATTGTGCGGTTATATGTTATTCTTCCCATTATCGGAGCTTGGCCCCGACTTATCCATACCGCTCTTTTTGAGGTAGAGCAACACCTTCATTTTCCCTTTTTGCATACGCTTCTGTTTTTGTGGGCAAAGTTACCCGTTTTTGAAGCGTTTTCAGCTATGCAAAACATTGTGATTCAGTGCATAAACACCATATCAGTAGAAATCCTTACTATTGTGCTAACTGCTTCCTGTTACCTGTCTACGTCCTTTCACATTTGACTAACGATTTGGTAACGTATCTTTTGCACAAATCCGCATTTTCTGCACTTTCATCCTCAAAGCAATTCACGGCATAAATCCGTGTTTCTCACACATTCTCAATCACTTACCATCAATCTACATAAATCAACCTTTTTCTTGCATTTGCCCAGTAAAATGTGTACTTTTACCCATGTTATTGAAATTCTGTGGAGAAAACAAAAGTAACAAAAAGGGCTGAAATACAAGAGAGGATTTTAGCCCTTAACTTTTATATGTGGAAAAGGTTTACCCGACAGCAATATTTGTTGATAGAAGTATCCACTCACCTTTCTGTTGGAAGAGATGCTGAAAGTGAGGCTTCTTTTGGCGGGCAGAGGAGGGCGTCTGTCCCTACAGATTCTATATGTTTTCAAATAGAGCTAATAACTTCTCTACTCGTCAACTCTACCTAATCATAATTTTGAATTGTGAATTATAAATTCTGAATTGCACGTGGGCGTCAGCTTCTGTGGATTCCCATGTTCTGTAAGGAACTCTGTGTTGCCTTCAGGCTTCGTGCCATCCGTGTATTCTGTGTTAAAAATGTCCCTGCACTAAGTAATTCTGTTATCGCTTCGGTGTGAAGGGTAGTCTCACCCCCGTCCCCTCTCCGAATAGAGAGGGGAGTAGATAGTACCATTTTTCACAGAGCAAACAACTCGTTAACTTGTCAACCAGTCAACTTGTCGACTCGAAGTAATCATAATTTTGAATTACTGGTGGTGCAATAAAATTGATGCCACTTCTATATTGATTTGATATTTAATCAGTTAGAACGTTCTTAGATTTTTTGATTTGAAATGGTAAGAGTAATTTTGCAGCCTAAATCTGCAAGATTATGAATATTGGAAAGTACATATTCTCTCAAGTCATAGACTTTGTTCCTCGTTACCAGTTTGATAAACTTGTCACGAAATATAAAGGTGATATACATTCAAGAGAATTAAACAGCTATAATCATCTGTTACATTTATTGTTCGGTCAGATTACTGGCTGTGATTCCTTAAGAGACATATGTATGTGCCTGACAGCACATCATAATATATTGTATCATTTAGGAATTCGCAAAACAGTCACTCATTCTTCGTTATCTCGAGCCAATGAGAACCGCAACTATCACATATACGAGGAACTGGGCAAATATCTCATTGAACAAGTACGTCCATTGTATTCAGAGACAAAATTGTCAGAGGTATCTGTTGACAATGTACTTTATGCTTTAGACTCCACAACAATATCAACAAGCATAGTGCTTGCAACCTGGGCTTTGGGTAAATACAGTAAGGGAGCAGTTAAAATGCACATATTACTTGATTTACGTGGAAGCATTCCTGACAGCATTCATATTACAGACGGCAAATGGCATGACAGTAACGAGCTGGATAGGATTGAGCCAGA
Organism: Prevotella veroralis; assembly: GCF_018127765.1. NCBI lineage: Bacteria > Pseudomonadati > Bacteroidota > Bacteroidia > Bacteroidales > Prevotellaceae > Prevotella > Prevotella veroralis. Next base: position 663,711 of record NZ_CP072331.1, read on the forward strand.
GCCACTTGCATTTTATATGATGGATAAGGCATATGTGGACTTTGATGCATTATACAGATTTCATAAGGCTGGTGCATTTTGGATTTGCCGTCCAAAAGACAACATGCGATATGAGATTGTAGACCACAAAGAAGACTTTGATGTAAGCACTGGAGTAAGAGGCAATTTTACAATACGCCTAACTACATGCAAATTCAGAAAGCTATATCCTGAACATATCCGAAAAGTGTGTTACTATGATGCAGTCAACGGTAAAGAAGTCGAATTCATAACCAATAACTTTGAGATTGAAGCATTAGAAATTGCAAATCTCTATAGACACAGATGGGATATTGAGGTCTTCTTCAAATGGATCAAACAAAATATTGTTGTCAAGACTTTATGGGGATTTTCAAAGAATGCGGTAAGCACCCATCTGTGGGTTGCAATTATCACATATCTTCTAATTGCCAAGATAAAGCATGAGTACAAAAGCCCATATTCAATAACAGAGGTGGCTACTTTAATAAGAATTTCAGTACTTGAAAAAGTAAACTTGAAAGAGCTTATAACGAAGCAAGACCCTCTTCCATCTCATAATCAATATGTCAAAGAACGATCTCTTTTTGATGATATTTAATTACCGTGCAATTTTATTGCACCAGTACTAATTTTGAATTATGAACTTTGAATTTTGAATTAAAGAAAGCCTATGCCACTTTCTCCAAACGCTTCATCATCAAGAACATGAAGGCGGCGGAAACGAGGCAGAGAACGATGAATACTGACCAAACAATGGTGAGTGACAAGCCGCCCCAGAGGTATCCTCCAACGCTGACAAGGAGGTTTCCGATTGCTGTGGCTACAAACCATCCGCCCATCATTGCGCCCTTATACTTTGGAGGAGCTACCTTACTAACGAAGCTGATACCCATCGGACTGAGTAATAACTCACCAAAGGTGAGGACGAGGTAAGTTCCAATTAGCCAGTTGGCTGACGCAAATGGAGTTTCTCCACCTGCTGCCTTTGCTGCTGCCTGTTCGTTAGGTGTGAGCAAACCTTGCGATGCCATGACCATAAGGAAGTAGGCGCAACCTGCAACAATCATACCGTATGCTATCTTGCGAGGTGCTGAAGGCTCTTTACCTTTGGCTGCCAACGAACTGAAGATAGCCATACTTACTGGTGTGAGGGCTACTACATAGAATGGATTGAACTGCTGGAAAATAGGTGCACTAACCTCTACAGAGCCTGAAAGCTCGCTGTATTTCCACATTAAAACCAATACTGCTACGAGGAAGACAACGCCTGAGATTGCCTTTGCTTTTGCTGTTTTGCTCTGGAAGAAAGCCATACCACTATACACCATGAACACTATCATGACCAGATTGACTACATCAAATGCCATGCTCTGAACGCCTGTTGAAACAGGACTCACAAACTCATTAGCGAAGTAAGTAAGCGTCAGACCATTCTGATGGAACGCCATCCAGAAGAAGATAACGACTGCAAAAACAAGACAGAGAGCCACAATGCGCTCCTTTGTCTGCTGTGGGGTGAGTTCTTCTTCAGCAACAGTAGTATCCTTCTTCTCGGTCTTTCCGTTGCCACCCTCAACGTGTTTGAACATACGACGACACCCATAATAGATTGCCATAGACACGATTAATGATACACAAGCTACTGCGAATGAGAAGTGATAAGCGTCATTACTACTGCAATGGAGCGTTGCCTCTGCCCAAGACTGAATCTTTACGGCAGCCGTTGGAGCAAAGAGCGCACCGATATTGATTGCCATGTAGAAGATTGAGAACGCTGAATCGCGCTTGCCAGCAAGCTCTGGTGTGTCATAGAGATTACCCACCATGACCTGCAGATTACCCTTAAATAGACCCGTTCCAAAGCTGATCAGCAACAGAGCTGCTAGCATAGCAACGAACGCAACAGAGCCTCCGCCCAATGGAATAGACAGGAAGAGATAACCGACAAACATAATAGCAATACCAATGGTTACCATTTTCCCGTACCCGAACTTATCGGCCATGACGCCTCCAATAAGCGGTAGGAAGTAGACGAGACCAAGGAAGATACTATAGATTAGACCCGCTGTCCCGGCCTCTAATCCGAAGTTTGCTCTCAAGAATAAAGCGAATACTGCCAACATTGTGTAGTATCCGAACCGCTCGCCAGTATTGGCTAACGCCAAGGCATAAAGCGCTTTTGGTTGGTTTTCAAACATAATGATAAAAATCTAGGTTAATATTACTTTGTTCGTTTGATATCGAATAGGTAAGTCGCTTTCACTACTATGTTGCCAAAGTTCGACTTACCGAAATAATCTTTCTTAGAGCTTCCGTAGATGTTTCCTAATCCATAGTAATAACGTCCTTCAAGTAGGAAGTGCCCCACATGACGGCTACTCCATTCCATTCCCAAGCCCGCTGCTATACCATAATCGAACTTCTTCTCTACAGCTTTCGACTCTTGTGCGACGGTGACATTACTACGTCCTGTGCCGTCAGTAGCGAGGTTTGGAGTGGTATAATTCATGTTGGTTGACTCGTTCAGATAGATTCCTATCTGTGGACCAGCTTGTACAAAGAAGTTGAAACCACGCTGTTCTTTGCCCCAAGCAAGGTGTGCAAAGACTGGAATTTGTATGTAGTTAATTGTTCGAGAGTATTTCTCTGCCTGTCCGTTGGCGTTGATAACTGGCTGATCAGTGCTTGTTTGTATCTTTTCTTGCCATCCAATAGAAGCGTAATTGACCTCTCCATAGATGGAGCAGATGGTATTGAAATACTTTTCACATACGTATCTAACACTCAAACCACCTGTTATTCCCCCATGAAGAGACTGTGACACTTTTGGACTGAAGCCCACATTAGAAAGGGCATAACCGCCATTAATACCAATGGAAAGGTCGTCACGATGTTCTCCCACTTGTGCTGCAACACGCATCGGGAGCACAAGTAAGAGCAAAAGGAATATGCTTAATGTCTTATTTCTCATATTATAAGCAGCTGTACCAGCGATGGTTAATAAACGAGATTCTCCATCTTCTGGTCAGTAGTAAAGTGTATCAACTGGAAGTTGTTATTGATGTATCCTCCCTGCCCTACACGTTCGAAGTTATAACGAGTTTGTAGTGGGCGATACTTCACTTCGCTATATACACCCTTGAAGTCCTTTCCCTGCGCTTTTATTCCACGTACAAAGAACTGCGCCTGATCGTAACCTGTGAGTGCCAAACGGGGTATGTATTGCTTAGCCATTGGCTCGCCGTACTGTTCATTATACTTAGCTTCGAGCGACTTGGTCTTCTCTGACATCTTATTATAATAATAGGTGGAAGGAATGTAAGTGTTATATTTGAAGAAGAAGTCCAAGTCGTAATCTTGATAAACGAACCATTGATTATAGCCAAAGAGGGCTATTGCAATGCCTGGATTAGTCTTCTTGAGTTGTGCCAGTTTAGTAAACACCTCGTTTAACTGCGGACTCTTCTCCGAGTTAAGGACAACTACATTAGGGCGAGTCTTATCGAAGTGCTTTGCAAAGTCGGCTGCGGAAGACTTCAGACTGGTAAGGTCATACTTGATCTTCAGCATATCCAACTGCTTACGAAGCGTTGAGGTGAAGTTGCCTACTTGGCTACTTGCATCGTTGCAATTAATGAATACAGGATGATGAGACTTTTGGAAACGCTCTAAGAATGAAGCAATTGCTTTGCTATTGAGGCTTTCCTCGGTCTGATAAACTTGATAGATATTAGGGTTATTTTCTACTTCGTTGCCTGTTATTGAGAATGGGATAACGAGCTTTGTGCCATGTGCTCGACAGAAATCAGCCAATGGCTTCACCTGATCAGAGTAGAGTGGACCAAAGATGAGATCAAGTTTTGAGGCATTAGGGTCTAATAAAGTAGTACGAATGTCAGCATCCTTTGGAACATTCCAAGCATGTACGTCGGTTGTAATACCTTCACTCTTCATCTCGTTGAGGGCTAACAGCACACCGCGATAAAACTCTATCATGCGCTTGCCATCACCATCTTGATTATGGAGAGGGAGCATGATTCCAACATGAATAGCGTTCTCTTGTTTTGCGATAGCAGCCGCATTTGCGCCTTTCTTCTTAGCCTCTTTATCAGCTTTGGAAGGCTTTACAGTTTTGCCCATTATCGACCCATCAGGGCGGATATCACCATCTTTTGCAAATGGAACAAGGATGAGTTCACCTTTTTTCAACTCATATCCTGCGGTCTTCATAATCGGATTAGAGTCTATCAACTGTTGAATAGTTACACCATACTCTTTGGCTATTCCGAATATAGTCTCCTTACGTTTCACCTGATGTTGATCACGCCATACAACATTCTGAGCCATCACACTACAGCTAATCATTATGGTGAATAGCAACAAGAGATATCTTAAACTGTTTTTTATGCACATGTCTTTTGAGATTACAAACTGTTACTTATATGCAAATACATGTGCAAATATACAAAAGAAATCTGTAATCAACAGGTGTAGATAGCAAAAAAACGTAAAATAGATAATGGCTTCTTGTATATCAACCATCGCTTTTCTGTTTTGCTTGTAGGTGTGAGAAAAAATGCTTATATTTGCACGATTATCCTTTTGGAGACGTTGAATTGTAAGGTAAAAGAGATGAGAGATAAATATACAAGATTCTTATTACTGTTTTTGTCAATGCTTGTCACGGTCTATACAAAGGCACAGGATTGCCAGCCAACAGGCTCTTATAACGATGAGAATGGCGAAGTCATGACGATAAATGCAGGTGATAATTATACAGGATCGGCACCTTTAACGATGAAACTGAAGGCTAATGCGCCTACAACGAATGACCCTGCAACGCATTATGAATGGCATTTCTTTGCACAAACAAGCCCTCGTGAGGCTTTTCTGATACGTTATGAAGAAGACACAGAATACACTTTCACGAAGGCAGGTAATACACAGATTGTGCTTTACGAGATACTCAATGGAGACACAACTCGTTATAATCCTATAAGCGTATCTATTAGTGAAAGCAGCTTGCAAATGCCTAATGTTTTCACTCCAAATGGCGATGGTATCAATGATATCTATCGAGCGAAAACAGGCTACAAGAGTATCATTGAGTTCAAAGCAATTATATTCAATCGATGGGGACAGAAGCTCTATGAGTGGACAGACCCTGCTGGTGGATGGGATGGAAAGTATAAAGGTAAGGATGTAGCTGAGGGGACTTACTTTGTGAATGTGACGGCAAAAGGTGCTGACGGAAGGCGTTTCAATATTCGGCGCGACGTCAATCTGCTAAGGGGATACAACCAATTAACACCCTAAACACACAACTCCTCATTCATAATTTATCATTAGGATAATTCCTAACTCCGAATTTTTCATTCCTAACTCACCATTATATATTTTATAAGCAACAAACAGATATGAACGAAAAGATAGAAGTCTTCGGTGCAAGAGTACACAACTTGAAGAACATAGACATAACTATTCCACGCAACTCACTCACTGTCTTCACTGGACTATCGGGTTCGGGGAAGAGTTCTCTAGCCTTTGATACCATCTTCGCAGAGGGTCAACGAAGATACATAGAGACCTTCTCCGCCTATGCTCGCAACTTCCTCGGTAATATGGAGCGCCCAGATGTGGACAAGATAACGGGACTCTCGCCTGTAATCTCTATCGAACAGAAGACGACGAATAAGAATCCTCGCTCCACAGTGGGCACTACGACGGAGATATATGACTATCTTCGCTTGCTTTACGCACGTGCTGGTGAGGCCTTCTCATATATGAGTGGGGAGAAGATGGTGAAGTACACTGAGGAGAAGGTAGTCGATATGATCATGGCTGACTATCGTGAACGTAAGATCTACATATTGGCTCCTTTGGTTCGAAACCGTAAGGGTCACTATCGCGAACTATTTGAGCAAATGCGACGAAAGGGCTATCTTTACATCCGTATAGATGGTGAAATTGAGGAACTCACACGCGGTATGAAGGTGGATAGATACAAGAACCATAACATCGAAGTGGTCATTGATAAGATGAAACTCAGCGACACGGAAGATGCCACCCAACGTGAACGTCTATCGAAAACTATCGCTACTGCGATGAAACAAGGCGATGGTTTGATTATGATACTGGATAATGAGACGAGTGCAGCAAAATATTTCTCTAAACGTCTCATGGACCCTGTTACGGGTATTGCATATAAAGATCCTGCCCCCAACATCTTCTCTTTCAATTCCCCAGAAGGGGCTTGTCCGCATTGCAAAGGATTGGGTGTAATTGATGAAATCGACCTAAAGAAAGTGATCCCTGATGACGCTTTGAATATCTATGAAGGGGCTATCGTACCATTAGGGAAGTATAAGAATCAGATGATATTCTGGCAGATTGAAGCCCTATTGAAGAAGTATGATTGTACCTTAAAAACACCCGTTAAAGACATTCCCAAGGAGTGCATGGATGAGATTCTATATGGTTCTTTGGAGAAACTAAAGATTGCCAAGGAACTTGTTCACACCTCTTCGGATTACTTCATATCCTTTGATGGTATCATCAAATACCTCCGCACAATCATGGAAAGTGATGATTCGGCTGCCGGGAAGAAGTGGGCTGACCAGTTCATAGCCGAGGTTACTTGCCCAGAATGCCATGGGCAGCGTCTCAATCGGGAGGCTTTATCCTATAAGATATGGGATAAGAACATCGCTGAACTTGCCAACATGGATATCAGCGAACTGATGGATTGGATTGATCATGTCGAGGAACACATGACGGAAAAACAGCGAGTTATAGCCACAGAGATTGTGAAGGAGATACGCAAACGCATTAACTTTCTATTGGAAGTGGGACTTGATTACTTGGCTCTCAATAGACAAAGTGCAACGCTATCAGGCGGAGAAAGCCAACGTATCAGACTAGCCACTCAGATTGGATCGCAGCTTGTCAACGTGCTTTATATCCTCGATGAACCTTCTATCGGACTGCATCAACGTGACAACGAGCGACTTATCAATTCCCTAAAAGAGCTGCGCGACATGGGTAACACGGTGATTGTTGTGGAACATGATGAGGACATGATGCGTGCTGCCGATTGGATTGTTGACATCGGTCCAAAGGCTGGACGAAAAGGAGGAGAGGTCGTCTTCCAAGGTAAACCGGCAGATATGCTCAAGAAGCACACGCTCACGGCACAGTATCTCAATGGTGAACGTAAGATAGAGATACCCACTGAAAGACGCAAAGGAAATGGGAAGTCTATCAAGTTGATAGGCTGCACTGGCAATAATCTAAAGGGTGTTGACGTAACTTTCCCACTAGGTGAATTGATTGTTGTAACAGGTGTTTCTGGCTCTGGAAAGAGTACACTTATCAACGAAACATTGCAACCTATCCTCTCACAACACTTCTATCGCTCATTGAAACGACCCATGCCTTACAAGAAAATAGAGGGCATTGACAATATAGATAAGGTGGTGAATGTGGACCAAAGTCCTATCGGGCGCACCCCACGTAGCAACCCCGCAACCTATACGGGAGTATTCTCTGACATCCGACAGTTGTTTGTCAACCTCCCAGAAGCTAAGATTCGAGGCTACAAACCAGGGCGTTTCTCCTTCAACGTAAGGGGTGGACGATGTGAAGCATGTGGTGGTAATGGATACAAGACTATCGAGATGAACTTCCTTCCGGATGTAATGGTTCCATGTGAGATATGCCATGGTAAGCGTTACAATCGGGAGACTCTTGAGGTACGATTTAAGGGTAAGTCGATTGCAGATGTACTAGATATGACGGTCAACATGGCCGTGGAGTTCTTCGAGAATGTACCGCAGATTTTACCAAAGATAAAGGCTTTGCAGGACGTTGGATTGGGTTATATCAAACTCGGACAAAGCTCAACAACGCTATCGGGAGGCGAGAGTCAGCGTGTCAAACTGGCTACTGAACTATCGAAGAGGGATACGGGTAAAACGCTATTCATCCTCGACGAACCAACTACGGGACTGCATTTTGAGGATATCCGCATCCTTATGGACGTCCTTGAGAAGCTGGTGGATCGGGGCAATACAGTACTCATCATTGAACATAACCTCGATGTTATCAAGCTCGCCGACTACATCATTGACATGGGACCAGAGGGTGGTCGCAATGGTGGAAGGCTCCTTGCAGCAGGTCTTCCAGAGGTAGTTGCCAAGAATAAAGAGAGCCACACAGCCCCTTTCTTAGCAAAGATTCTGAAATAACCTATCGTATTTTCCGGATTAAACTAATACTGTTAATGTCGCAAATTAGCACTATTGCCAAAGCAAAGTACGACAATAAGCGTAACAGATTACCGCAATAGGCAAAGTAAACGAGCATCATTACCAGAACTAAAAAGTCTAGGCATCGTTACGCATGATGCCTAGACAAAATCTACTAACCGCCTTAATATATAAGTAAATGATCTTACTTTGCGTAACCCGGGTTTTGTTCTAGTTTCGGATTATCCGATATGTTCTTTTGAGGAATAGGCAGATAACGATTGTATGGTTTGAATGTTCGATCCTCAATCTTACGTGTTCCATTCACTATGGCACGCATGGTTGGATCAGTAACAGCATTGTTTACCGTACCAGTGATTCGAACCAATTCACCATTCAAAACGTTTTCTGCTAACATCTTCCCATCTTTCTTCCATCGCAAGATATCTGCACGACGAAGTCCTTCACCTGCAAACTCTGCTCCACGCTCACGATGAATGAGTTCACGAAGGGTCTCCTTTGTGTTATACTTAGACTGGTCTACGTCAGGCATTCCAGCACGATGTCTTACCATATTAATCTTTGCGTAGACAGCTGCCGATGGTCCGTTCAACTCGTTCTCAGCCTCAGCCCATGTCAAAAGTACCTCTGCATAACGGAAAACAATTGGGTTACATTCCGTATCCCACACGTCTGCATATTGGTCTTTCGGGTCTAAATACTTACGCCAAGTGAGTGCTGTCTTAGATGAGTTAGCGGCATTTGAAGGGTAATTAGGGTTCTTCTTGCCATTCAAGTTCTCATCCAGAGTATTGAAGACTCCGCCATCCCAGTCAGAACCGGGGAACAGAATCGTCATTGCCATACGTGGGTCACGACCATGGAAAGGATGTGCTGCATCATAACCGGAGCCTGCCTCATCAATCGTCAATCCATTACTCATCTCATAGTTATCCACACACTTCTGGGTAGGAACTACTGACGACCAACCTCCATCACCATTGTTATACAACTGACCGATGGTACTTAATGGGTAAGTACCCGACTTATGCTGTACTGCAAGGATAATTTCATTTGAGTTCCGACCCGTTAACTTGAACAGATCTGCATAATTGCTTTCAAGCTGATATTGCCCTAAGTCAATGATAGCTTGCGCTGCCTCCTTGGCTTTCTGGTACTCGCCCCAATAGAGAGCAGCACGCATCTTGATAGCTAAAGCAGCTCCCTTAGCAATGTGACCACGTGAAGTTGGTGTAGCATTGATGTCCGCAATAGCCTCTTCCAAGTCTTTGAAGACATAGTCCTTCACCTCCTGTTCGGTATTACGAGGCACTTGCGCCTCCTTCGCACTCGTAAACTTCTTCACGATAGGAACGCCTCCATAAAGGAATCCCATACGGAAGTAACTATAAGCACGAATGGCTTTCACCTGTGCAATAAGGTCTTTCTTTATAGCTTCATCACTAATGTTGCACTTATCAATATTATCCAAAACGGTGTTGCAACGACCAATGATAACGAAGTTATAGAATGACCATCCGGGATCAGAAGGGGACAGAGAACCATTGCCAATGTTGGTGAATCCCTCCCAAGGGAAGTTGTTGTAAGCAAAGTCAGAACCTGCATCCCAATAGAGCAAAGCCGCTCCGCTTTCCCAACCATCATAGCATCCAACGATGAACTTCTCCGCATCTTGCCTTGTTTTCCATGTAGTGGAAGGGGACATCGCATCCTTTGGTAAGGTGCTTAGGAAGTCATTACAAGAAGACAACGTAAGGGCTGTCACTCCTGCTAATAGATATGTTTTTATATTTTTCATAACGTATATCTCGTATTTATGGTTAGAATGTTATGTTAACACCAAGTGAGTGAGAACGTAGCAAAGGATAGCTTGATCCGCGCTCACTGGTTACCTCTGGATCAATATTAAATGGTAGATGATCGAAGGTGAGGAGGTTTTCTCCAGCGTAGTAGATACGTATCTTCTCTACCTTGAGAGCCTTCAGAGCACTCTTAGGAAGCGTGTAACCCAACTGCAAAGTCTTAAGTCTTAGGTAAGAAGTGTTCCATAACCAGAAGGTAGACATGGCTCTTGTCATGTCGCTTGGACTATTACCTGTCTCAAAAACACGCGGTAGTTTCGCATTGTGGTTATCCTCTGTCCACGAGTCTTTCCATAGAGTAGAAGGATGGCTGGCATCACCTGAGAACTCTCCAAGAACCTCTCTATTATAGATGTGAGAGACTGATCCTACACCCTGCCAAACCATTGATAGGTCTATATTACGCCACGTTGCACCGATATTAAAGCTATAAGTAATGGCTGGGATATCCGTATGCTTCGTATAAACACGGTCTCTTGAATCAAGCTTACCATCCTTGTTTGTATCCTCATAGATCAAGTCGCCCGCCATGAACTTACGCCCGAAAGGATTGCCATACTTCGCTGTGTAGTCGTCAGCCTCTTGTTGCGAGTTAAAGAACTTACCGGTTGCCTTGTACATATAATAGCTATTGTATTGCTGCCCAACTGCCGTTCGGCGATAGCCATTCTTTTGCTGATCTTTACTGTCAGTTATGTATTCAACACCTTCACCGAGGTCCAGTATCTTGTTCTTATTATATGCGAAGTTAACGCCAGCATTGATAGTCCAGTCCTTACCGAACTGTTTTGTATAAGCAAGAGAAAGCTCAACTCCTTCATTGCGAAGCGAACCGATATTATCCTTATAAGCACCGAGAGCAAACTCTGCAGGTGCTGATACATTCATGATGATACCTGTTGTCTTGCGGTTATAATAGTCGAATGAACCTGTTAAACCACCAAACAATGTGAAGTCAACACCGATCCCCCATGTTGTAGACTTCTCCCATGAGATGGTTTCAAGATGGTAACTTCCTTGGTAATAACCTGGTGTTAGCTGTCCACCAAACGGATAAGACGCATCCAAGTTGTAAGTATTCAACCATGGATAATAGTCGTTTAACGCATCCTGATTACCCAACTGTCCCCATGAAGCACGCACCTTCAAGTTGTTCAACCATGACTTCGTACTAACCATGAAAGGCTCTTCTGAAATGCGCCACGCTGCAGAGAATGAAGGGAAGAAACCCCAACGATGACCTTTGGCAAAGCGTGAAGAAGCATCCGAACGGAAGTTAGCTTCAAAGAGATAACGCCCTGCGAAGTCGTAATTAAAGCGTCCGAAATAAGACACCATCGTCAGTTCACGAGTGTTACCTGCGTTCTGCTGTGTAGAAGCATCACCCGCATTCAAATCAGTGAGGTCGTTATTTGGGAAGTTCTTACGGTACATCCAGTCAGGAAGATACTTGAATCTCTCCGTGTGCCAACCCAACATTGCCTTGAAGTTATGCTTTTGGAACGACTTATCATAGTTCAAGAAAGCATCAAAGTTGGTGCGGTGCCAATCGTAATGAGCGATCTCCAACTTGTTAGGCTCCGATGCCTTATTAGGGTTATACTGTATGAACTTCTGGAAATAAGAGTATCGTTGAGAATTATCAACATACGCTCCTTGAAGGGTCAACTTCAAGTCGTTGCAGATCTGATAATCAATTCCTAATACTCCCGTGAAGTTTCGGTTGTTACGTTTCACCGTCATTCCCGACTCCAGCCAAGCAATTGGATTACCATCCGATACCGTTCCGTAGCTACCATCCTCATTCTTATAAGGAATCCAAGGAGCGATGATATTGAGTTGACGAATAATCTGATCACTACTTCCACCAGCGTATGCACTACTTGCATCACGATAGTTATTCTGGATGTAAGAGAGGTTCAGATGAGCTGTAACACGCTTTGAGAGCACCATGTCAAGGTTGGTTCGAGCATTGAACTGCTCACGTCCTGCATTGGGCAAGATACTACTTTGCTTGAGATAACCAGCCGAAGCCAAGTACTTCACATACTCATTACCACCCGTAACACTCACGTTATGGCGGTTTTGCCAAGCCGTCTTAAAAGCAAGGTCATACCAGTCTGTGTTCGGATAGTTGTACGGATCCGAACCATCACGGAACTTCTTGATGGCGTCCTCGCTGAATCGTGGAGCCTTCCCACTGCGTTCCAATGCTTTATTATAGTAGTAGGCAGCATCCGCCGAGTTCATCCTTTCCATCAGAGCAGTTGCTTTCTGCATACCGAAGTAGCCAGAGTAAGTAACCTTCGGAGCACCATGTTGTCCACGTTTGGTCGTCACGAGGATAACACCATTCGATGCCTTTGAACCATAGATGGCTGCCGAAGAGGCATCTTTAAGTACAGAGATACTCGCAATATCATCTGGATCAAGCGAGTTCAAAGTACCAGCTTCTACTCCATCAATGAGGATGTAAGGTGTAGCAGAGTTCAGTGTTCCCACACCACGCACAAGGATTGTTCCATTGTCGAGCCCCGGTGCACCATCAGAACCCGTCACGGTGATACCTGGCAAGAGACCTTGCAGACCAGAAGAGACATTCGGGATCGGTCGATTCTCAAGTGTCTTACCATCAAGCTGAGCAACAGAACCAGAGAGGTTAGCCTTCTTCTGCGTACCATAACCTACCACCACAACCTCGTTCAAGGCTTGGTTATCGTCCTGCAAGGTCACAGTGTAGTTGCTAACTCCACTTCGGATCGTGACGTGCTGGGTAGCATAACCCACGTAACTGATCTTTAGTTCCGTGCCAGGAGGTACCGATGCAGAGAAGCGACCATCCATATCGGTAACAGCAACGGGGGTGCCGTTGACCAATACGGAAGCACCAATGATAGGTGACCCACTTGCGTCTTTCACAACACCAGTGATACTTTGCTTCTGCTGTTGCACGCTTGTATTACTATTAACAGCTGCAGAAACGGTTGAAGGTGAGTATGTCATCAAACCAACAACGAATGAGAGAGCAACACTACCAGCTGTCAGTGTAGAGTGCTTCTTACGCCTTTTATCAATTTTCATAAAATTAGACATAATTATTCATGATTTAGGTTTCGTGTACAAATATAGGTCTTTTCTTTCATTCCCGCAATACTTTTGTAGAATTATTTTTCGATTAGAAGGAATAGAGAAGACTATTAGGTCTAATTCAAAAGACAAAGTTCACAATTCAAAATGATGATTACTTCGAGTGGATGAGAGGATAAGTTGACGGGTAAACAAGTTATTTGTTCAGTTGTATATAGTACCCAGAAGTAGAACAGATGTTCAGCCTGATCCTACTTTGTGGTACTTCCTTCATTATAACGGGGGCGTTTCCTTGCCATGAAGAAAGCCTCTCTTTGATACAAAGGAACGCCCTCCTTAGATGGAAAAGATACAAACCAGTAGGGACAGATACCTTCATCTGTCCGATAAACAGATGTCTGCTTGTTAACTAATCGGGGTAAATGGGCGGACAGACGAGGGCATCTGTCCCTACTTTGTGGTACCTTTACCAAAAGAATTAATAACTTGTTCACTTGTCCACTCGTATATTCGTCCACTCTACCTAACCACAATTTTGAATTGTGAATTATGAATTGTGAATTATAAGCAGAGCCTTCTGTCCCTACTTCAAAATTCCATCAAGAGCGGAATAGATATCTGCCTCTTTTTCGTAAGGAATCATTTTGAAGTAAGCGTTACCATTCAGCATAGCCGATATCTCCGTCTTCGTCTTATTATTTCACACCCAGATCGTTATTGCCGATATGCTCAGTCAGTACAACATCCGTTCGTTTTATATAATTGATAATGCGCTGATAGGTCGCAGCATCCACTCTACCACCGCGGATAGAACCTGCAAAATAAATTTTCTTATTCATTATTTCCTATTATGTTAAGTTCCAATTGGACAATCAGAATTGCCCTTTGCAAAGATTATACATTTGTGTAAAATATTAATAACATCCTCCTTTCGTGTGTTACTAATTCCTATATCTTTTGGAATATATCAGTGAGAAAAAGAGGAGCGAGTGCTTGTTTTATCTGTTTTTTTATATCTTTGGCGCATAGATAGTGGTACCCTAAATGTCAAATAGAGATGAAATATAAGCTATTAATGTTCCTTTTGATGCTAACAAGTAACTGCCTGGCATTAGTATTCCAGCCCGATACGATTGCAATTAGTAATGGAGTGTCACATAATACATTAGATGAAGATGGTTATGATATGACTGCTGACACCGTTGCTAATTATTTGAATAAACCTATTCAGCATCTTATGACCTTTCAAAATGACACCATACAACTAAGAATCTCCGCCTCCAAACACTACAAGGGCTATTATCAATGGAGAGGTTTTACGATTTCTAACTTTTATGTGAAGTGTTTGGAAGCTACATTCCAGGGGATGTCTGCTGCGATATTGTCACCAGTCACCATGATAGCAGGTGCTGATAGTAACACAGATCCAGTCTATACTGACCGCCTACTTATCATTGAATACAAAGGGAAGAGATGGGTATATGCTAACGTTATCCGTAACACTGAGTGTGAAGACTCGTTCGGTTTTGAAGATTTAAGAGCAGGAGAAGAAGGATTAGAATTAAGCTATATGGCAGGACAAGGGTATAAGTACTATTACAATATACTCATCGCAATGTCTTTTGGTCAGCCCTGTTTAATGAACTTGTATGTAGGAGAACACAATTCAACTGCACAATATCAAGCCACTCATCAGTATGATTTTACAGCTTCGGATGAGGCTGACTGCTATCCTCTTTACTCTTATCGACGACACTTCCCAATGTTACTTCGTGGTGGAAATTATGATTCTTTCGTCAGATAAGGATAATTATTACTTATCTGTGGCACATCCTTTTATCAGTAAACACTCTATGGCTTCCCTATTAATCTTACTTCCCAGTGATAGATCGAATAAAGAAGTAACGCTTCTTTTTATAGTCTCCTGCAACTTTCAGTACCTGTGCTGGATATCGGTCTACTATATATGCACTAACCAAGATAGGCTCTTGCGCATATAGAGTAGAAGTGAAGAATAATAAAAAGAAGGTTATGACTTTATACATGCTGGCAACCTTTTCCTTGTTCTATGTCCATAGGTAATGCCCCAGAAAGCTCTTCTCTGTCTACCAAGTAAATGTATTTGTCCAGTTAGGAGCATGACTTCTAACCATGGAAGTAGGATAACCAGAGGCTTTCAAATGCCATGCGAAACTCTCTTCCTCCCCTTCGTTACCGACTAATCGAACAGGTAGATGTTTCGTTGCTTTACCTAATAAGCCTGCGAAATAAGCATATTGCATCTCGTCCATATCGATCCCCAATGTGGTGTCAAACAGCATAATGCACCCCTTGTTTACGATAGGTGATGGGACAGACTGCGAAGTATAATAAACCTTGTGAGTCTTATTTCGGGTTCCATTGACAGCCTTCTCTGTTGTAGACACAATGTTCCCCGCCTCATATTTGATCGTTGTTCTTTCGTTTCCTTCCGAACGGAACATCGAAAGCAGTTGCCCATTATTGTTATAGGTGAAGTCCCATGTTTCTTTTTGTGATAAATCATCTCGATGATATTCGGTTTCGTCGCAATGTTTTACAAAGCCTTCCTTATTAAGGAAGAGATTAAGAACAAGTTTCTCATCCTTACTCTCCAACGTCATAACGACATTAGGTGTATTAGCATTGTTAGACGTCGATTCCATATATTCAAAGGTGATTTTCTCATCACCATTATTAGCTTGAATGGCTGAAACCTGCCCCTTGACATTCTTGAGAATATTATATTCACCATAACTAAGTGGCACCCCTCCTGTAAATACATTCAGAGGATTTACCTCCGTTGGAGTAGTCGGTTTATCTGGTTCTATGGTCTTATTGTCATTTCCGCAAGAGATTAACGCACTGCAACCTAATGTTATTACAAAGAGAACTAAGCGAATTGATTTCTTCATTAATTAGTCTTTTATGTTACTATCATTGTTTATTAGTTTGCAAAGATACTGAAAATAATTGAAGTTCTTATGCTTGAGGATGAGATTAGTTTATAATGGTTGAGACGGAATCAAAGGATAATGAAGCTATTAAACGGGATTATTTCTTATTTTTCAGGTGCTGGTATGACCGACAAATCATAGGTGAAATATAGAAATGATATAAGCTGTTTTGTAATAAAATACTGCTAATTGGAGTACTCATTTTGGCGTTTTTTTCAGCAAGCTGTGCCCTTCTCTGTAAATACACGAATTATGGAGAAAGAAAAGACGGTTGCTGTAAGAGATTGATAGATAATGAGTTGTGCGTAATGGGGCTATCTTCCGATAGAGAATTGTGTGCAAATTCTGTCAAAATAAGCTTATTTTTATATAAAAAGTAGGTACTTTCTGTTTAAAACGGAGGTACTTTTTGCCAAAAACGATAGTACTTTTTCACCAAAACGATAGTACCTTTTCACTAAAACGATAGTACTTTTTTCTAAAAAGGTAGTATTCTTCTTAATTTCACGTCATATTTGTCTTAAAGTAAGTCTATAATGAGAAAATGGATTGTAAAGTATATTTCACATAAGAGAAATAAGTTTTATTCAATTCTATGGGATATAAATTATCATTTTGATAGTCTCTACCTCCTCTCTAATCATTTATAATTATTGTTTCAGCTTGTTCTTTCCTTTCATATATAAGGTTATAAATGAAAAAAAACTGCATACATTTACTTGATAAGTGAAAATATATGTTTATATTTGCAGGTCATTTGTTTTGGAATCTTTCTAATGGGTATTCTCTAACGATGATAAGTAGGCGGACTGGAGTTATTATTTTATATTGAAGTAAAGTATTCGACCTTGCCTGATTTAGATATCATAATTTAGTAAAACAATAAAACGATTCAATGAAGTATCACCAACACATGTCAGGAATACGGAAGAAATTGCCTTCTGTGCTATTCCTTGCTACCTTCTTCTTGATGATTTCGTGGACTTCTCCAGCCTTCTCACAGGTGGTTGGCAAGAAGTTCTCTATTTCTTTCAAGGATAAAGGGGTAGCGGAAATCTTAGACTTTATCGCTACGAAGGGCGATTATAAGATTAATTACACGGATGATGTACGGAACGATTCATTGCTATTGACCATCTCTTTTGATGAGGTCGATGAGTTGGGAGCCGTTCAAAGTCTGCTTTCCCACACTCCTTTCACTTATAATGTGAGTGAGAAGGACATCAATGTCTTTAAGATGAAGAACGCCACTCAGGGTCAGTTCACATTGAGTGGAACAGTGAAAGACAAGGATGGTGCGGGGATTCCATTCGCCACCGTGCAGATTAAAGGAACGTCGCAGGGCGTTATTGCCGATATTGATGGCAATTTCTCAATGCCTGTAGAAAAGGAAGAGGGCATGATTAGCTTCTCCAGTGTGGGATATGAGAGTAAGAACTTGAAGTATCACGCTGGTAAGCCAATGAATGTTGTTTTGCCTTCTTCGGCTTATACGATGGGCGAGGTGACAGTGGTTGCTTATGGTAAGCGAAACACACGTGAGCAAGTGGGTGCGATAACCTCTGTGAAGGTGGAAGACTTGCAGAAAGCTCCGACAGCCAGCCTTGAGAATCTTTTGCAAGGTCGTATGGCGGGTGTTGATGTTACCAACCTTTCCGGTTCGCCAGGCGGTGGTGGCTCTCGAATTACGATTCGTGGCTTTAGTTCTTTGAATCAGCAAGGAGTGAATGATGGTAGTCCGTTATTCGTTATCGATGGTGTTCCTGTCAATAGTACAGGTAATGCAAATACGGGTGGTATCAATCCTTTGTCAGCCCTCGACCCCTCAAGTATCGAGTCAGTACAGGTATTGAAGGATGCAGCTTCGGCTTCTCTCTATGGTTCGCGTGCTGGTAATGGTGTGATTCTGATTACTACAAAGAAAGGAAAGTCAGGGCGTACAGAGGTAAGCGTGAATGTTTCTCAGTCGCTTTCTTGGTTACCACGCACACCATTACAGACGCTTGGTAAGGGTGAGCGCGATATTGCTTTGATGTTGGCAAAGAACCAACGTACGTCTCATTATGACTATACAACCGACCGACTGATTAATCCGGGATCTTACAAAGACTCCTATGGTTGGGATGCGGAATACGATGGTTCGTATGACTACTTATGGCGCAATGGTCAGGTGCTCAATAGCGATCGCAGTTTACCAGCTATAGCTCAAGACTCATTGAACACCTTTTATAATAATAGAACAAACTGGTGGAAATATGCTTTCCGTTTAGGTCGTGTGACCAAAGCCGACCTTCAGTTGGCAGGTGGAACCGATAACCTCCGTTATATGGTGAATGGTGGTGTCTATGACGAAACAGGTATCATGATTAGTTCCAACTTCCGTCGTTATAGCTTATTGAGTAATCTTGACTTCAATCTCTCCACCAAGTTGAGTGCCTTCACACGTATTAATCTCTCTTATGCAACCCAACAGGCAGGCTCCGATGCGGGTCGTGCTCAAGGATTGACCTTCGATCCGAAGCGCACTTCCACATTGTTGCCAGGTAAGGGAAGTACGGCAGAGCGTGTGGCATTAAGGCAGTTACGGGATATTGATAAACAAAACTCTAACTATAATGTTCGATTGAGTTTAGGTTTCAATTACAATATTCTTAAGAACCTGAAGTTCTCTTCAACTTATTCTCTCGACCATTATTTCACACGTGTCTACAGCTTTACGCCAGACTATCTGACCTATGACCTCAAGTCGGCGATACAGGCTGCAAACATTGCAATGTCCAATATTCAGACAGAGAATATATTGACTTATAATCTCCTTCTCCCACATGATCAAAAGTTGGAGTTGATGGCAGGTATGACCTATAACTACGAACTCTTGCAGAACTTGAATGGTACTGCAAAGGGTGGTCCAACCAATTCTATTAAGTATGCAGGCGAAGGATGGCCTTCACTCTTCAATGATAATGGAACGATAAGAGCCGCTCAGAGTTTCAGAACTGATAAACAGGAACAAGCCATGATGAGCTTCTTGGGGCGTGCAGCCTATAGCTATAAGAAACGTTACATGGCGGAATTGTCCATTCGTTCCGATGGGTCAAGTGTGTTCGGAAAGGACGTTCGTTGGGGTACATTCCCATCGGTAGGTCTAGGCTGGGCATTCAGTGAGGAACGCTTTATGAAGAAGCTTTGGTGGTTGAGCTTTGGTAAGATTCGTGCCTCATGGGGTAAGTCCGGACAGAAGTTCCAAGAGCCTTACTTAGCCTTAGGAATTATGTCAGAAAGTAATGTCTATAACGGTTCTCTCGGATTGATACCACAAGACATGGCGAATCCAAAATTGACTTGGGAAGAGAGTGATCAGTATGACCTTGGTCTCGATCTTCAGATGTTAGACTATCGTTTGAAGCTCAAGCTCGATTATTATTATAAGTATTCTAGCAAACTCTTGATGCAGTCTTACCTCCCTGGTAACGTTTTCCTCGCATCACGCATGTGGGATAATGCCTCTGCAATCTCTAATGAGGGAATTGAGTTTGAAGCCTCTTATGATGTCATCCGCAATAAGAAGTGGAACTGGACAGTGGGCTTCAATCTCTCACACAACCGCAATATGTTGCGTAAAACCTATAATGGAGAAGATTTGAACGATAAGGTTCTTGGGCGTCCAGTCTATGGTATTTATACTTACAAGGATGAGGGAATTGTACAGCGTGAAGAGGATATTCCAATGTATCGTAACGCCACGGGTAAGTTGATGCCATTGTATTTCCAATCAGCAAATAACCCTTTGCGTGTAGGTGGAAGAAAGATTAAAGACCAGAACTATGATGGTGTTATCGATGATAAAGACCTCTATTATGCTGGTAGCACACTCCCTGCTGCTTATGGTGGTATCAATAGTCACTTAGAGTGGAACGGCTTTAGTCTCGACTTACTCTTCAGTTACACCCTTGGTCGCAAGGTAATGAACATGGTCAAGAACAGTGCCTTTAGCTTCACAAAGGAGTTTGGGGTTGTCATGAATAAGTTTAATATTCACGACTTCTGGACCACCAACAACCGTAATGCGAAATATCCTTCTTTGGAGTTCGCAGATAAGGATTACATCGGACAATTTGATGGTAACGTTGATTCAAACATAGAGACTATCAGCTTCTTACGCCTTAAGCAACTTGTACTGGGGTATAAGTTCCCACAGAACTGGTTGAAGAAGACCTTTATAAAAGAGGCTAATCTCTACCTTAGCGGAGAGAACCTCTTCCTCTTAACTAACTATTCTGGAGTAGATCCAGAAGTAATCGATCCTTATACAGGAAAGGACGATGGACGTGAATATCCATTGAACAGAAAGGTTACTTTAGGCATTAATTTAAAATTCTAAAGACAATGCGAAAAATCATATTTGGGTCTGTTCTTGCATGCTCGCTACTCTCTTCATGTAACCTCAATATCGAGCCGGAGAATAGTATGACATACGTAAACTCTTTCAACAAAGAGAAGGAGTTGAAAGCGACAACGACCTCCATTCAATATTACATCAACACAACTATTGGCAGTAACTTCGTCTTGTCAATGGCTGGAGTCTTAGCTGATAATGTGCAGTCGAACACTCAGTTGCGCGAATGGAACCCTCGGACGGTTCTTTCAAGCGACTATTCTTGGAAGGGATTGTACGATCTTATCTTTGAATCAAACCTATTGTTAGATAATATCCATCGTACAAAGGACCTCCCAGAAGAGCGTGCAAACTATCACAAGGGACAAGCTGAATTTGCATTGGGATTGGCTTATTTCCTTTTAGCACAGCGTTATGGTGATGCCATCATTACAGAGAACTCGTCTGTTATTAAGGCTTATGACCAGTCTTCACAAGCTGATGTTCTCAATGCAGCGATTGATCATGCGAAGAAAGCATTAGACCTTTTGCCAACATGGGATAAGTTGAAAGACATTAACGGAGTGGCTATCACCGAGCGTCAGACAGCCTCTAAAGGTACTGCTGCAACCTTGTTAGCGCAAATCTATGCATGGAGAGGGAGCATAACAGGGCTTTATCATCTAAATAACGATGCACAGGCTGACTATCAGAATGCTATCAAGTATGCTTCCGATGTCATAGCTGGTAAGGATGGAGTCTATCGGTTGTGTAGCACGCCAGAGGAGCTTTGCCAGTATCTTTCCAATGAGAAGAGTCCGAACCCAGAAGCCATCTTTAGCCTCTATTTCGATAAGACGCGTTCAGAGAATGTAGCCTCTCCTAATGAGATAGCACGTAACTTTGTTAGTTGGCCAGTGAGGAGCGATCAGACCTTAGCCGACCTACCATCAGAGACGCCATGTCAGCTTTATAAGTCAACTGTTGAGGCTCTCTTCCCTGATGCAACAGACAAGCGTTTGCACGCATTCTTCTATGATTGGGGTACAAGCCATGAGGTTGATGGACAAGAATATGCCATTATGTACAAGTTCCGCAAGGCTATCATGGATCCTGACCAGTTCTCGCCAAGTGGTTACAGCTACCGTACCATTGATGCAGACTACGTCTATTGGCGTTTGGCAGACTTATATCTCTTGCGTGCAGAATGCTATCAGAAGTTGGGTGACGATGCGCATGCTATTGCCGATCTGAACGTTATTCGTGCTCGTGCCGGTGCTCTTCTCTATCCTTCAACCTATGATACTGAAGGCTTGAAGAAGGCTATCTTCCTTGAAAGAGAGAAAGAGTTTATAGGTGAGAATGATGCTCGTTATGCTGACATCATACGCAATGGTTATGTCAAAGAAGAACTCAATGGTAAGTTCAAACTATTGACCAATCAAGATATACAAGGTGGTGCTCTCTTCTTGCCATTACCTGCTGATTCATGGCAAGATAAGGATGGTCACATCATAAACAACAAGTTGAGACAGAAACCCTATTGGCAGGCTTATAAGTAAATAGGTTCTATTACGAACCCTAAAAAGGTTGAATAATGAAAAAGATAATATATATTGTGGTACTCTGCTTGACGTTAGGAATGATGTCAAGTTGCACCGATTATAATTTTGATGATACTGGTCTTGCTAACGGCAAACATGAGACAAGCATGTGGGACTACTTCAAAACCGATTCTTACAACTGGAGTATGTTATGCGAAATGGCTGAACGTGCACAGCTCGTAAGCCTCTTCCAAGGTACAAGTCAGTATGGTAAGGACTTCACCTTCTTTGGTCCAACGAATCATAGCATTCGTCGTTACCTCTATAAGAATGGTATGACAAACGTATCAGAGATACCTGTTAGCGACTGTAAGAAGTTTATCTTGAATTGCCTCTTACCGCATAAACATATCATGTTAGACGACTTCAAGACTGGTACTAAGTCTTCTGATGCCTCTAACCCAATAGGTAAAGGCGGTGAAACATTTACTATGGCATCAGGTGAGAAACTATGGATTTATACCTTCCGGGAGTCTTACGATGGTGTACCAAACGCTGGTCCTTTACAGATCTATTTGGTTTCATCCACCACAACCAAGACCTCTCACGTTGCTTCTTGTAATATAGAAACACAAACAGGAGTGGTTCATTCACTTGATTATAACTTTAGTTTAACTGACTTTTAAGGTATGAGAAGAATAAAAAATAGTATAGCGTTAGTTTGTCTAACCTTACTTGCTGTGGGCTTAATGATGTCATGCAGCAAGATGAAAGTGGGTTATCTCCGTACTGCGGGGGCTTCTTTTGCACCAGACTCCATCAATGTTTTCCATAATATCGACCCTACCTCTGATCGATATATAGAGCAACAACCCTTCGTATCAACGAGTATTCAGGGTGTAGCAGGTACCAATCCTGTTAACTTCGAACTGGCCAGTGTGAAGGCAGATACGCCTGCAGCAGGCGAACTCTTTATGAAATTATATAAAGAAGGAGAGATATCTGTCGTGGGCGGAAAGGTCATTGTCTCTTTAAAAGCAACTCAACAGTTGACCAACGGACATTATCTTCTCACCTTGAAGGTCTATAACGAGGATCACGAGGCATTGTTGAAAGACATCTTCAAGGTCGTTGTGACAGATGATGAGTTACCTATTTACTAATCGTAAATCAATGTTTTATTATTTAAAATAGCACATATTATGAGAATAAAAAGATATTTCTTAGTGCTCGTTACACTCATTGCTTTCACCCTCCAAAGCTTTGCGCAAGAGGGAACAACGGGTATTCAGTTCTTTCAAGGAACCTTCAATGATGCTCTTGTAAAGGCTAAACAAGAGAATAAAGTGCTCTTTGTCGACTTTTATGCAGTGTGGTGTGTACCTTGTAAGAAGATGGCTAAGACTGTATTCACACAAGAGGAAGTGGGCAAGTTCTTCAATGAACACTTCGTTAGCATACAGCTGGATGCAGAGAAGGGAGACAATGTCAACATCGCAAAAAGCTATAAGGTCGTTGCTTACCCAACGGTTGCTTTCATCTCACCTGATGGGAAGGCAATATCGGTGAATACGGGTGCGATGAATAAAGATGAGCTATTGGAAGCAGCGAAGATAGCCGCTGGTCAGAGTATTAGCTTTGAAGCTCTTTATGAGAAATATAAGGCTGATAACAATGATCTTGACGTCCAGCAGCAACTCCTTCTCAAAGCTCCTTCCTTCTTACAAGCGCAAGAAGGAATGGAAGCCGACAAATGGGTTACCCGTTTGCAGAAGTTGTATAAGAACTACATCACCGCTAAAGCACCTTTAAAACTTATCAATGAGAATGATTACAAGATTATTCTTGCACTTGAGGGAGACGATGATAAGGAACACAAGCAATACATAGTTGACCTCATCAATGACCATCTCGACGATTGGACAAAAGCGGTTGGTAAGGCTCCTGCCTACTATATCGTTGAGGCGAATGATGGCTTTGCTGAAGACTTAGCAAAGGATGGTAATGCTAAGTACAAGGACTATGTTGAGAATGTAAAAGGCAAGTATGCAAAGGCTTACAGTGTAATTGGTCTAACTGAAATCACGCCTTATGAGAAGACAAAACTCTATAATGATGCCCTCTTCAACCTATATAAGAATAAGGATGTTGATGGTTACATTAAGGCTATGCAGACTTACTTCGACAAGATGAAGAGCAATATACAGGCTGCTGACTATGGTAAGGCTGCCCAGAATCTATACATGGCTGCAGGCAAGGTGTTGAAACCTAAGCACCATGAAGTAGCTATTCAGTGGTCAGAGAAAGCCCTCGAAAAGGAGAATGCAGTTATGGATCGCGTCAATTACATGGTAATGATTGGCGACTCATATCGTGAGTTGAAGAACTATGCGAAGGCTCGCGAGTATTACAACCAAGCCTTTGCAGAGACCCTCACACTACAGAATATGGAGATGCCACAAGCGATGTTGCAAAGTGCAATTAAGCATAAGCTCTCTACCCTCGAACTACTTGAAAAATAAGAATGTATATGTTTAGAAACATCATAAAGAACCTCACGAGCATGGCTATGTGCCTACTCGTGAGCTTTCTGTTTGGGGTCTCTTCGCCTGCTCATGCACAGATGAAAGGCTTGCGAAAGGGCACCTTATCGAATGGTCTCACCTATTATATATATAATGACGGGTCGGCAAGTAGCGATGCTCAATATTATCTTTATCAAAACGTGGGAGCCATCATGGAGAATAAAGATGAGATGGGTTTGGCACACGTCTTGGAGCATTTAGCCTTCAACACAACCGATCATTTCCCTACAGGAGTGATGTCTTTTCTGCGCAAGAATAACCTCAATGACTTCGAAGCCTTTACGGGGGTTGATGATACGAGATATGCTATTCACAACGTACCAAGTACTAACGACGAACTCAATGACAAGGTATTGTGGATTCTTCGTGACTGGTGCCATGGCATTAAAATCACACCACAAGATGTGGAGAAGGAGCGTGGTATCATCCTTGAAGAGTGGCGACATCGTGCTGGCGTGAACCGCCGTTTGACCGATGCCATTGCTCCTGTCGTTTACAACCAGTCGGGTTATGCAACGCACAATGTTATTGGTTCGCTTGATTTCTTACAGTCTTTTCAGCAGAAGCAGGTAAAGGCTTTCTATGATAAGTGGTATCGCCCTAACCTCCAATTCATAGCTGTTATAGGCGATGTCGACCTTGATAAGACAGAAGCAAAGATTCAGTCAATCTTCAAAACATTACCGAATAAGCTCGCACCAACCGTTGATACACAGGTTCGGAACATCCCCGTGAATGACAAGCCACTCTATCTTCGATTCATCGACCCCGAGAATAAGAGTGCTTCCTTCGGTCTTTACCAACGCTATGAGACGCCAGGTAATGCACAGGAAGAGGCTCGCACCCGTCAATTCATCTTCACTAAGTTCTTCAATACACTTGCTCCTAAGCGGTTCGCAATGCTGAAGAATGCGGATAAAGAGAAGTTTATTGCTGCCGACTTGAGCCTTTCTCCATTGGTGAGAGACTATTCGCAAATGGCATGGGACATGGTTCCGTATCAGGGGGAGGCGCAAGCTGCTTTGCAGCAGTTGCTTGCCGTGCGTGCTAACCTTCGTGACAAGGGCTTTACCGAGGCGGAGTTTAATGCCGAGAAAGAGGCGATGTACAACGGAATGAAGGATGTCTTGGAGGCAAAGGGATTAGGAACTCCTGATAACGCCTTAATGCTCTTCCGCCAAAACTACCTCTATGGTATTCCTGTGAAAGACTTCCGTTCACAGATTAGCCGCAACCTTGAGACCTTAGTAGAGCTTGAGGTGAGCGATATCAATGCGTGGTTGAAGACCTTACTCGATGATAAGAACCTTGCTTTCGTTACTTATTCAAAGTCGAAGGAAGAGATGAATATCACCGAAGACGAGTTTAATACTGCTCTAAAAAATGCCTCTTCCAACAACGATTTGGCGCAGGCTGCTAACGTGAAACCCATCACGAACCTCATTGATTATAATCTCGTTCCAGGGAAGATAACCAGTGAGACGACATTAAAGAAGCTCCAATCGAAGGTATGGAAACTAAGTAATGGCGCACGAGTCATCTATAAGTATGTACCTGAAGCAAAGGGTCGTTTCTTCTTTGCAGGCTCTTCCATCGGTGGCAAATCGGTTGTTCCTGCAACAGAGCTAGCCAACTATACGGCTATGCGCTCGCTCTTAATGCAGTCGGGAGTATATAACTATAACCGCAATCAACTTGCCCAATGGCTACAAGGGAAAGACCTGAATCTATCCCTGTCACTCGAGGATTACAGTGACGGAATAGGTGGTTCTGCAGCTGTTGCAAACGCTGATGACTTCTTCGGATACCTCCATCTCGTTCTGTCGAAACAGAACTTTTCAAAGGCAGCATTCGATAAGTACATCCAACGCAGCGTTTATCTCTATGACAACCGACCATTGAGTGGTATGGAGGCAGTGCAGGATTCTATCCGTCAGTTGCTCTATCCAGTGAGCGCGTTGAACCCTCTTCAGGATGAAAAGTTCTTCCATTCAATGCAATATGACCAACTCACAGAGCAGTTCCAAAAGCATTTAGGCGATGCATCAGGCTTTACTTATTGTCTGATGGGCGATATTCCAGAGGCGAAAGCAAGGGAGTTAATCACACGATATATCGCTTCGCTCAAGGGTTCGGGTAAGCCAGCTGTAACGTCAGTGACACCACTTGATTTTGCAGCGAGTGCCCCTGTCATCAAGCATACCTTTGAGACTGAGACCGACGGAGGCATGGCTGAAATTGAAATCTCATACTCGAATAAACAGAAACTAAGCGATCGTGAGCAGGCTTCACTAGAGGTGTTGCGTGCGTTGTTGGAGCGTCGTTACTTCGATGTGTTGCGTGAGAAGGAGCATCTCACTTATACGATTGGTGTGCAAAGTACTTATAATTCGCAGCCAGAAGCAAGTGAGAACTTAAGTATTCACCTCTCTACTGCAGCGGAGCATATCGATCGTGTCCTCACGTTAGTATATCAGTTTATTGAGGATGTGAAGGCTGGTCGCATTAGTGCTGACGATTTCAAGGCAGCGATGGTACCATTAGCTGTACAGGAGGAAGATGCTAATGCACAGCAGAACACAGCTGATCCATCATTGTGGATGGGACTTCTGAATGTCTATGCAGAGACTGGTGAGGAGTTGTCACCATCGGATAGCTATAGTTCAGAACCTGTCTTCAAGACCCTCACGGAACAAGATATTGCACAGGTCGCAACGAAGATTCTCACACAAGCTAAGCAACGTGAGATCATCGTCAAGCCTGTTACTCACGAGGGGAAGCGCACGTTTAAGTAGGGAGAAAAAGCCTCACCCCCGCCCCCTCTCCGAATGGAGAGGGGAGTGAATAGTACCATCTGCTAACAAAGAGGGCGTTTCTTCGATGTGAAGAGACGCCCTTTTCACTTTGAAGAGGGCGTCTCCTTGCCATGAAGAGAGCCTCTCTTTGATACAAAGAAACGCCCTCCTTAAATGGAAAAGATACAAACCTGTAGGGACAGACGCCCTCGTCTGTCCGCCAGAACGCAAGCAATAAAAGCCTCCCCACACTCCTCTTTAGGGAAGGGATGTTGCCTAATGGAGTGTTACTGATGGATGGAAAGGAGGACAGACGAGGGCGTCTGTCCCTACTTTGAGGCATCTTTTTGGATAGAAAGAACCATCCCGACTCGCTCCCGTTTGGCTCTCCTCCCCTTGGGGGAGGCTGGGTAGGGTTTTCAGACGAGGACGTCTGTCCTACGCTGTGGCGTTGCTTCGACACGAGGTTAGTTGTAGTTGGAAATGAAGAAAGCCTCTTCTTGTTAGCTTCCATTAATCACTTCTCATAAAAAATTACGTACCTTTGCAGGCGAAAAGAGATTCACGTAACGTGTAATAGACAATATTTAAGGTAAGAGATGACAAATAAAACCAGTATATTTCAGCGTCCCTTATGGGTGACAATATTCGCTTTAACAGCTGCAATAGCGTGGGGCTGGGCCTATCCACTGATAAAGTTAGGGATGCAGGAGTTCGCTATTACGCCCGATATGACAGGTTCGAAGATGCTCTTTGCAGGGATTCGCTTCTGCTTATCGGGGCTTATCATTTTGGCAATAGCTGGTGGAAAGCAACGCAACTTTGCGGTTAGGAAGTCTGCAGACTGGTGGTATATCCTCGTGTTCTGTTTGTTGAATACAACTTTACATTACGCTTTCTTCTACTTTGGATTATCCCATAGTGAAGGCTCAAGGGCTGCCATTCTCAACTCGTTAAGCGTTTTCTCTGTCGTTATCTTCGCTTGTATCTTCTTCAAAAGTGACCACATGACCATTAAGAAGATTGTTGGTTGCGTTGTTGGTTTCGCTGGTATCTTATCGTTAAACATAGGAGGTGCCGAGAGCGGGAGCTTTACTTGGCTGGGAGATGGCATGATTATCCTCAACGCCCTATGTGGTGCTTCAGCCTCATTGATAATTCGGGGATTGGGAAAAAGAGTCGATGTTTTTGTCGGGACAGGCTATAGTCTGGCTTTAGGTGGCACTTTATTGGTCATACCGGGGCTACTCATGGGGGCAACCTTACCGAACGTCTCTGTCTTAGGTGGGCTTTATCTCTTACTCTTAATAGCAATTAGTACGTTGGGATTTACGCTTTATAACAAACTACTCACATGCAACCCTGTGGGCAAGGTAGCCATCTATAACTCGCTAATCCCTGTCGTTGGTGCTGTCACCTCATGCCTATGTCTGCATGAGACCTTCTATATAAAATATGTGGTGGCAGGCTTTCTTGCGGCACTGGGAATCTATATCATCAATAAGAGTTAGACTGTTTAAATATAATACTCTGCCGCATCCACCAGTCCTGTACGTATAGCGTAACGAGTGGCTTCGTGGGCATTGTTGACCCCAATCTTGCGAAAGATATTCTTTCTGTGAGTGTTTACTGTATGGAAAGAGGATATCCGCTTTTCCGCAATCTCACGTGTTTTCATTCCCAAAGCAATATCCTTTAGCACTTCAATCTCCGTCTTCGTCAATCGGACTCTCTCCTTTTCTGGTATTGCAACAGGTGCTAAGAGCATGTTAGCGGCATGTTGGCAGAGATAGTGATTACCGTGCAGATTATATTCAATACACTGCTTTATCTCTGATAGTTTAGTATCCTTTAAGAGTACACTTATCCGACTCTCTGTGTTCACCAAGTTACGTATGAAGTCCACACTAAGGTCTTCGCTCCATAAGATGAAATACGATTTCGGATAACGTTGAGCAATGATTAGCAAGTCAGAAGAGCTGTTGATATCAAACAACGTATAGTCCAGTATGACAATAGATTCAGGCTTTTGCCTTAACAGAAACATAAGTTCTGCCTTCGTCTCAACCGATGAGATCGATTTCAGTTGCATGTCAGCAAGGATGTAAAGCATGCCTACGCGCGTTATATCTTGATTATCCGCAACAATGATATTCTTTGTTTTCTCCATACGAATTGATTATCAATTGCAAGCGTACAAAAGTATATAAAAAAGTTGATTAATCGAAAATTTTATCGTAAGTTTGCATCATCATTAAGCATATAACCTAACATGAAGAAACTCATTACACTAATGGTTGGACTGCTCATAGCGGTCTCTTCGAATGCACAGATTCAACGACCTAAGTTGGTGGTAGGGCTTGTTGTCGACCAAATGAGGTGGGATTACCTCTACTATTATTATAATGAATACGGCACTGGTGGTCTACGCCGACTACTCAACGAGGGCTTCTCCTTTGAGAATACTCATATAAACTATGCCCCCACAGTAACGGCTATCGGACACAGTTCTATATATACGGGTTCGGTTCCAGCTATCACTGGTATCGCCGGAAACTACTTCTATCAGGATGATAAGAGTGTCTATTGTTGTGCTGACCCATCGGTGAAGAGCGTTGGTTCTGATAGTAAAGAGGGACAGATGAGTCCGCATCGTATGTTGGCATCTACCATCGGTGATGAGTTACAAATTGCTACTGACTTCCGCTCGAAAGTAATAGGAGTGGCATTGAAAGACCGCGCTTCCATCCTTCCAGCAGGTCACGCAGCTGACGGAGCATACTGGTGGGACACCTCGGCAGGGCACTTCGTCACATCGAGCTTCTATATGAATAGTCTACCAAAGTGGGTGGAGGACTTCAACAAGGAGAACCATACTGCACCGAACTTCGACATTAAAAGCACCCCAGAAGGTGTAACGATGACTTTCAAGATGGCGGCGGCTGTAGTGCGAAATGAGCGGTTAGGTAAGGGCAAGGAAACCGATATGCTCACTGTGAGTATATCGCCAACTGACATCATCGGACATAAGTTCTCTACTCGTGGAAAAGAGAATCACGCAGTCTACATGCAGCTTGATAAGGATTTAGCAGAGTTCCTTAACATGCTTGACAAGGAGGTTGGTAGGGACAACTACTTGCTTTTCTTGACAGCTGACCATGGTGCTGCTCATAACTACAACTATATGCGGGAGCATCGCATACCGGCTGGTGCTTGGAACTACAAGGAGACAGTTAAGAGTTTAAACGACCACTTGCAGCAGAAGTTCGGCATAGCTCCTGTGATGGGAGAAGATAACTATCAATTGTTCTTAAACGACTCTACTATCAATGCAGCTGGTCTAAAGAAACAGGACGTGATAGACGCTTCTATTGATTATCTAAAGCAAGATCCACAATTCTTATATGTGTTTGATGAGGAAAAAGTAACCAATGTCACCATGCCTGAATGGATAAAGGGACGCATGGAGAATGGCTACTTCCGTGGTCGTTCGGGTGAGATTGGAGTAGTGACAAGACCGCAGTTCTTTGGTGGATCGGAGTCTCCCCAGTTCCGTGGAACACAGCATGGTCAACCCTTCCCATACGATACGCACATTCCTTTCCTACTCTTTGGTTGGAACGTAAAGCATGGTTCTTCAAATGTAGAAGCACATATCGTGGATATCGCACCGACCATTTGTGCCATGTTACATATACAAATGCCGAATGGCTGTGTGGGGACGGCTCGATATTAAGAAGCCGTCTTCTTTTAATGACAATATAAACAAAGAAATCACATTCACATACTCGTTTGGATTCCATTTGATGGTAAGGAGGAATGGAGAAAACCAGTATGTGGATATTAAGTTATGCACATCGCAATCGCAGGAAACATCGGGAGTGGTAAGACAACACTCACTACTATGCTTGCCAAACGCTATGGTTGGAAGCCAAGATTTGAGTCCGTTGATTACAACCCGTACTTAGAAGATTACTACAAGAACATCAAACGGTGGTCATTCGCTATGGAGGTGTTCTTCTTAAAAGAGCGTTTTAGAGACTTATTAGAGATTAGTCGCAGTGGAGAGTCAGTCGTTCAAGACCGCTCTATATATGAGGGTGTATATGTATTCACGGAGAATAACTATGCAATGGGCAATCTTGACGACCGCGACTATGAGACTTATATGGAGTTATTCGAGGATATGACCGATGCAGTTAAGTTCCCCGATCTTATGATCTATTTGCGTTCTTCGGTCAGCCACTTGGTTTCTAACATCGAAAAAAGGGGGCGTGAATATGAACAGAAGATGCCTTTAGACTACTTAGAGAACCTTAATAAGAGGTATGATGACTTCATTTCGGATAAGTATAAAGGTCGGGTTCTGGTTGTTGATGTCGATCACCTCGACTATCAACACAAGCCGAAAGACTTCGGATTCATTACTGATAAGATAGATAGAGATCTGTTTGGTCTGTTTTAAGAGGACAAGTTTACATAAACATTTAATCAATTAACTGAAATATAAAAAACGCCCTTCAAGGCATGAAAATCCATCTGTGTGGAGTCCTGCCAAGGGTTTTGTACATCATTATGCATATCGCAATCGCTGGAAACATAGGTGCTGGTAAGACCACACTAACCAAGATGCTCGCTAAACGTTACGGCTGGAAAGCCCATTTCGAGCCTGTTGATAACAATCCATACTTGGAAGATTACTATGCAGATATGGCTCGTTGGTCATTCAATCTACAAGTGTATTTCCTTAACAAGAGGTTTCGTGACGTTGTAGAAATCTCTCGTTCGGATGACACCATCATACAGGATCGAACCATATTCGAGGATGCGCGCATCTTTGCTCCTAACCTTTTCGACATGGGACTGATGTCTGAACGAGACTTCAAGAACTATACTGACTTGTTCGAACTGATGTTATCTCTGGTCAAGCTGCCCGATCTCCTTATATATATAAGGTGCTCTATTCCACGCTTGATTGATCATATCCAGCAACGCGGAAGGGACTATGAACAGACCATGCGAATTGATTACTTGCGTGGACTTAACCAACGTTACGAGGATTGGATAAAGACTTATAAGGGGCATCTGATGATAGTTGACGGTGATACAACTAACTTCCTTGAAAGCAAACAAGACTTCAAACGTGTCACAGATATGATCGATGACCGACTTTTTGGCTTGTTTCCTATGGAATAGGCAGGCGTTTGCTTTTGGCATACTATTTGATGTTGTAATCATTACAAAGTATTAACTTGAGTCTTCGTAAGACTTTGTTCCAATGCAGAAGACTCTTTTCATAATAATAAGAAGTATGGAAAAAGTAAAGACACTAATAATCGGAAGCGGTCCAGCAGGTTATACAGCTGCTATCTACGCAGGGCGCGCTAACCTACGACCAGTACTATATTCTGGAATGCAGCCAGGCGGTCAGTTGACTACAACAACTATCGTTGAGAACTTCCCGGGGTTCCATGATGGGATCGATGCAAACCAGTTGATGATGGAAATGCGCCAACAGGCGGAGGCTTACGGGGCTGATGTTCGAGACGGATCTATCGTTAAGACCGACCTTAGCAAGCGTCCTTTTCATATCGAAGATGAGCGTGGTAACGTGATAGAAGCCGACACTTTGATCATTGCAACAGGTGCCAGTGCGAAGTATCTTGGTCTTCCTGATGAAGAAAAGTACCGTGGTCAGGGTGTAAGTGCATGTGCCACATGCGATGGATTCTTCTATCGTAAGCGTGTAGTAGCCGTAGTTGGCGGTGGTGATACAGCTTGTGAAGAGGCAATGTATTTGTCTGGTCTGGCAAAGAAGGTCTATATGATCGTTCGCAAACCATACCTTCGTGCAGCGGAGATCATGCGTAAGCGCGTTACAGAAAAGGACAATATTGAGATCCTCTACAATACTAATACCCTTGGACTCTATGGTGAGAACGGTGTTGAGGGAGCGCATCTTGTACGCTTCAAAGGCGAAGAGAACGAAGAGAAATATGATGTTGCTATCGATGGATTCTTCCTTGCTATCGGTCATACTCCTAATACAGAACTTTTCAAGGGACAGCTTGATTTAGATGATCATGGCTTCATTCTCACTAAGCCGAAGTCGACTGCGACCAGTGTAGAAGGCGTCTATGCGGCTGGCGATGTGGCTGATCCAACCTACCGACAGGGCGTTGTTGCCGCTGCTACAGGTGCAATGGCTGCTATTGAGGTAGACCGTTTCTTACAGAAACAATAAAGTATTCATATATTAATAAGGGTGTATCAGATAGGCTAACTGATTGTTGGCAATCTAATACACCCAGCTTTTTATCAAGTTTCCATATACTCACTTAATTTCATCCCAACCATGTGTAAACTTCTTTCTACTCTATCTACTCTGTTATTTCCATTGCTTGTCAACGCCGCAACTTGTGGTTTTCTTGTGACAGGCTCATCATCATGTACGAATAAAACAAAGACTTCTATGGCACAATCCGACTCTACTCTCTTTCCCAAAAAGAAGTATGCTAAACCCGACGATGCCACCTTGCGCCGCACACTAACCGCCGAGCAATATGCCGTCACACAGCATGCAGCTACCGAGCGACCCTTTACCAATGAGTATGACCACGAGTTCCGAGAGGGTATATACGTTGATGTTACAACGGGCGAACCGCTCTTCTCCTCCACAGATAAGTATGATTCTGGTTGCGGATGGCCTGCTTTTTCAAAGCCAATCAGCGATAAGCTCATCACAAATCACACCGACCACTCACACGGAATGACGCGTATTGAGGTGAAGAGCAGAACAGGCAACGCCCATTTAGGGCATGTCTTTGATGACGGACCAGCATCAACTGGCGGCAAACGATATTGTATTAACAGTGCTTCCCTGCGCTTTATTCCAATAGAAGAGATGAAGGCGAAAGGCTATGGGGAGTACATTAAACTATTAAGACCGATGAAAGAAATATACTTAGCAGGTGGTTGCTTCTGGGGAACAGAACATTACCTCAAGCAGATAGAAGGTGTAGTTGCAACGGAAGTAGGCTATGCCAATGGACGAACAAAGAACCCCACGTATGAAGAAGTATGCACTGATGGAACCCAATTTGCCGAAGCTGTGCATATAACTTACGACCCAAAGGTTATCAGTCTGCCGTTCCTATTGGATCTATACTTTAAGTCTATTGATCCAACCAGCGTCAACAAACAGGGCAACGACCGTGGTACTCAGTATCGAACGGGTGTTTATTATGTTGATCCAAAGGACAAGGAAGTAATCAAAAAGGTATTTGCCGAACAGCAGAAGCACGTAAATGGCAAAATAGCAGTTGAATTGGAGCCCCTCAAGAACTTTTATAAAGCGGAGGAATATCACCAAGATTACCTTGATAAACACCCCTCCGGCTATTGCCATCTACCGCAGGCTCTATTTGAATATGCCCGTAAGGCGAGGGAAAAGTAGCCCTCTTCCCAGCAAACAGTACATTTTACTCCCCCCTCTCCATTACTTCCCGTTGGTCAGTGATCGTTGGTTCGGAGAGGGGTTGGGGGTGAGGCTGGTTGGGGCGATTGTTGAGGCTTTTTTTTCTTCTTTTCCTTGCTCCTTTAATTTATTCTTCTTACCTTTGCCGCCGTGAAAGAATTAGCAATGACATATCAAGTGAACGAAGTACTGCAAAGAATTATCCAATTCTTTGCATCTTTTTGCACTTTATCTTTGGTCAATCCAAATAATTTGCTAACACACATTCGCACCTAGCGTCTACTAAAATATTTTTTCTTCTCGCATACGCGCGCGCGAAGCGTGCCGTAACCCCTGTAAACAAAGGACTTCTAGGAGTTTCCTTTGTTCGCTTTTTTATGCCTTTTTTGTGAACTCGATTTTAAGCAAAATAAGAACGAAATAACAACGGTTTTAATCAATGAAGTAATGAGAAAAAAGCAAGTAAAGAAGAGATATATCACACACTTTTTAAGACACTATCAAAATACGTTTATTTTAGAAAGAAAAAACCTATAATAACCGATAATTCTAACAAATAATAAGCTTAAGTATATTTTATCTAACACGAAAGACCCCAAAAAGTTTTACCGGACAGCAATAATATCTTATGATGGAAAAAGCGATAGAAAAAAGGACTACCCCCTGTGGGATAGTCCTTAATTATTATGTAGTTCCTTCCTTAAAAGGAGCGAGAACTTACTTCAACTTTGTATAACCATACTTTGCACAAGCACCGAGTTCTTCCTCAATGCGGATGAGCTGGTTGTACTTAGCCATACGGTCTGTACGAGACATAGAACCAGTCTTGATCTGACCAGAGTTTGTAGCAACTGCGATGTCAGCAATAGTTGTATCCTCTGTCTCACCTGAACGGTGTGAAGTTACAGTTGTATAACCATGACGGTGAGCCATCTCGATAGCCTCAAGTGTCTCTGTCAATGAACCAATCTGGTTAACCTTAATAAGAATAGAGTTAGCTGCACCCATCTTGATACCCTTCTCAAGGAACTTAACGTTAGTAACGAACAAGTCATCACCAACAAGCTGGCAACGGTCGCCGATAGCTGATGTTAGCTTAACCCAGTTCTCCCAGTCGTTCTCATCGAGACCATCCTCAATAGAGTCAATAGGGTACTTTGTGATCAAATGCTCTAGATAAGCAATCTGCTCATCTGCGGTTAACTTCTTACCATTTGGATCCTTTGGCATACCGTTCTTGAGCTGACGATAGTCATAGAACCACTTGCCACCCTCACATACAGCGAACTCAGAAGCAGCACAGTCCATAGCAATCTTAACATCCTTACCTGGCTCGTAACCTGCGTCCTTGATAGCCTGAATGATTGAATCGAGTGCATCCTCGATACCATCGAACTTAGGAGCGAAACCACCTTCATCACCTACTGCAGTAGAGAGACCACGCTTCTTCAATAACTTAGCAAGTGCGTGGAATACCTCAGCACCCATACGGATACCTTCTTTCTCAGTAGGAGCACCAACTGGACGAATCATGAACTCCTGGAAAGCGATAGGTGCATCAGAGTGAGCACCACCATTGATAATGTTCATCATTGGTACTGGCAATACGTAAGTATTTGCACCACCAATGTAACGATACAATGGGATGTTCAATGCTTTAGCAGCTGTGTGAGCTACTGCCAAAGAAACACCAAGGATGGCGTTAGCACCGAGCTTGCTCTTAGTTGGAGTACCGTCGAGTTCGAGCATCTTGTAGTCGATAGCACGCTGATTGAGTACGCAATCACCTTTCAATGCTGGAGCGATAAGGTTGTTTACGTTTTCAACAGCCTTGAGGACGCCCTTACCTAAGAAACGATTCTTGTCGCCATCACGAAGCTCAAGAGCCTCATTCTCACCGGTAGAAGCACCAGATGGAACACTTGCACGACCCATTACACCATTTTCGAGAGTTACCTCAACCTCAACTGTAGGATTGCCACGTGAATCAAGAATCTCGCGAGCATGTACTTTTTCAATCTTCATAACTTATTTTGTTTATTAAATCTGTTATATTTTATATCCTTCTCTACGGTATGCAAAGTTAATAAAAAAAGTTGGAAACATATTGTACCAACCTTTTATATTTATGTTTTTGACATAATTAACGTTTAATCCACAATTATGACAGTAACTCCTCTTGCTGCCTGAGCACCCATGACGAGTGCTTGTTCTATATCTGCTGTCTTGCTCGGACCTGATATGAAGCATCCATAACCATATTCGGTCATGTGGATTCTCCTATAGGCTTCGTGCATATTATTAACAATTTTGTCACGATGAACAAGTATTACGAGGTTCTCGGAAACAAAACAAACAACTCTTTCTTTCATTGTTTGTGGTACCCAAACGCATCCGTTCTCTGCCACAGCTATGTCTCCTTCAACGATACCAACGTCTGTTCCGTTGAGATCCTGCGCTTCTGAAACCATGTCAGGATTAAGGTCTACCTTAATACCCTTTACGTTTGACGCTAATACTTGAGCTTCTGGATAAGCTTTTCGGATTAGTTCGTTGAGGTCTTCTCCAGCCTTTGCTTCAATGACTTCACTCCCAACTTTGTGACTCATCTCTATGAATTGTTTGATGGTATTTTCATACTTGATACCATCAATAGAAGCCTCTGGCATGTCAAACTGATGTATGGTATTACGACGCAGTTTGCCTAATAGTTCTTCCTTATTCATGCTTCAATTCCTCCATTGCTTGCTTAAAGATAACGTGGAAAGGCTTCTTGGCAAATTGTGGCATAGTATGTCCAATGCTCCAAGGATTTAGCTTTATATCCATCAATGACTTGGGTATGTGATTGGCAACTGACGAATTTCTAAGCAAAGCATCATATATATGATAGTTCTCATAAACAGCCTTCATACCCTCTGCCATCACCTTCTTTTCCTTATTCTCTGTACCATATTTCTCTAAACTCTGGCGCCAACGATAGATCTGACTACCTGGAGAAACCTTTGCAGGGCACACACAATCACAACTCAAACACAAGGAACATGCTGACACGTTACCGCTGTGTCTCTTTGGACTCTTTAGCATACCGAGGTTGACACCAATAGGTCCTGGAATGAAATAACTATATGAATAACCACCCGAACGACGATAGACTGGACAGGTATTCATACATGCTCCACAACGAATGCACTTTAATGTCTCCCAGTGTTCTGGGTTGGCTATGATATCCGAGCGACCATTATCTACCAAGATAACATGCATCTCTCCACCCGGACGAGGCTTGCGGAATTGAGAGGTGAAGGACGTTGCGGGTTGTCCTGTACCACTACGGGCAAGGAGTCTCTGAAATACTGCTAAGGCATCATAATCAGGGATAACTTTCTCAATGCCCATGGCTACGATATGCAATTTAGGCACTGAGGTAGACATATCAGCATTACCTTCATTGGTGCAAACTACACAATCGCCCGTTGCTGCAACCCCAAAGTTACACCCCGTCAGACCAGCATCAGCATCCATAAAATCCTCTCGGAGATCTTCACGTGCGCAACGTGTAAGATAAGCGGGATCATGGTTTCCTTTCTCATGAGATATTCCTTTTTCCTCAAACATCTCTCCCACCTCATCGCGCGTCAGGTGGATTGCAGGCATAACAATGTGTGCTGGCTTCAAATGCATGAGTTGCAAGATACGTTCTCCAAGGTCGGATTCAATCACGTTGATACCTCGTTTGATAAGATAAGGATTCATCTCACATTCTTCGGTAAGCATTGATTTTGACTTAACGAGCTTCTTTACTTTATGAGATTCAAGTATCCCATAAACCATCTCATTGAACTCTTGTGCGTCTTTAGCAAAGTGTACGATGACACCATTGCGCTCCAAACTATTAGAGAATTGCTCTAAATAATCTGCTAAATGGGTCGCTGTATGTGCTTTAATGCGGCTTGCATGCTCGCGTAAGTCCTCCCATTCAGGTAATTCTGCTGCTGCCGCATCTCGCTTCAGACGCACCGACCAGAACGTGCGATCGTGTTGTGCCACCTTCTTAGGGTCTTTCAGAAACTCTTTTGCTTTCTTTGAATGATATGTTGACATAACTCTTTTGCTCTTCTATCACCTTATTATATATATCAAAAACCAGTAGCTAAGATCTCAGCTACATGCATGAACTTTATAGGATAATGCCTCTTTGCCGCCACACCTTGCATGTGCATTAAGCAAGAGCTATCAGAACCTGTGATAATTTCAGCACCTGTCTCCATGTGACGTTTCACCTTGTCATTACCCATAGCAGCACTGACACGTGGCTCTTCTATTGCAAACATACCACCAAAGCCACAACATTCATCCTTGCGATTAGGCTCTTTTACCGTAATACCTTCCTTGAGCTTCAGCAAATCAATAATCTTATTGAAAGGCTTCTCTTGTATTTCTGAAGGTGCACTAAGCCCTAACTCACGAACACCATGGCAGGAGTTATGGACAGAAACAACGTGAGGGAAACTCCCAGGAAGTTCCTTTACTTTCAAAACATCATGTAGGAATTCTACCAGCTCCATTGTTTTTTTAGGGGTCTGACACTCATGATCAAGTATTTGTGGGTAATTAACACGCACAAAGGCAGCGCAAGATACACTTGGCGTTATCACATAATCAAATTCATTAAACTTATCCTCAAACCGCTTTGCAAGGTGACTTGACATGCGCTGAAAGCCACCGTTTGCCATTGGTTGCCCACAGCAGGTCTGCCGATCGGGATAGACTACATCTAAATGAAGCTTTCGCAAAAGCTTATAAGTTGCAACGCCAACCTGCGGAAAGAGCGCATCGACGTAACATGGAATAAAGAGTCCAACTCTCATAAATATATCTTCTCTTGTTCGTTTCTATGCTACAAATTTAGATAAAATAACTTAGATGGAGAAAGAAAAACGCAAAAAAGCATGGGGAAAAAGGCTTGTTTAATCCTCCTGTAGAATATTTTTCTTATCTTTGCAGGGGTGAAAGAGGAAGTTTGGAGGCGTAGAGTAAAGAAGAAAACATGAAAGTTTGCATAGCAGAGAAACCAAGTGTTGCCAAAGACATTGCCCGTATCCTCGGTGCGAATAGTGCGCATAACGGGTATATGGAAGGCAATGGATATCAGGTAACATGGACTTTTGGCCACCTTTGTGAGCTAAAGGAACCCCACGACTATACCCTCAACTGGAAATATTGGAGCCTTGGTTCACTTCCGATGATACCTCCTCGTTTTGGTATCAAACTAATTGATGATGAAGGCATCAAGCGACAATTTGATATTATAAAGGGACTTTTTCAAGCTGCTGATGAGATTATCAATTGTGGTGATGCGGGTCAGGAGGGTGAGTTGATACAGCGTTGGGTTATGCAGAAAGCCGGTGTGAAATGTCCTGTTAGGCGTCTTTGGATCTCGTCCATGACGGATGAAGCTATCCGCGAAGGCTTTGCCAATCTTAGAGATGAGGCTCAATACAAACCGCTCTACCTCGCCGGACTGTCAAGAGCGATAGGTGATTGGCTGCTGGGGATAAATGCTACACGTCTTTACACGCTCAAATATGGTAGGAACTCCTATGGGAAAGGACAGGTATTGTCCATCGGGCGCGTGCAAACTCCTACTCTCGCGCTCATCGTGCAACGCCAGAAAGAGATCGACAACTTCAAGCCTGAGCCTTATTGGGTACTCGCGACGATCTATCGCGACACGCAGTTTACAGCGACAAAGGGAAAGTTTACGTCTAAAGAGGAGGGCGAAAAGGCTTTCTCAACCATTGAGGGTAAGCCCTTCACTATCACGAGTGTAACGAAAAAGAAGGGTTCTGAACAGCCCAAGCAGCTCTATGATCTCACGTCATTACAGGTGGATTGCAACCGAAAGTATGGTTACTCGGCTGAAATGACACTCAATACTATTCAGAGCTTATATGAGAGGAAGTTCACAACTTACCCTCGCGTTGATACTCAATATCTATCGGATGACATCTATCCAAAGTGTCCGCAAACAATGAACGGGCTTTTTCAGACAACTTTCGCAGGCAAACGTCCTTATGCAGAATTGGTAAAGACGTTGAGTGGGAAGCCTCTTCCGAAATCAAAACGAGTGTTTGATTCTTCAAAGGTGACCGATCACCACGCTATCATACCAACGGGTATTCCGCCGAAGGGACTGACTGATGTGGAACACAATGTGTATGACCTCATTGCGAGAAGATTCATCGCTGCTTTCTATCCTGATTGTAAGTTTGCTACGACAACCGTATTAGGTAAGGTAGACGAGATTGAATTTAAGGTTTCAGGAAAAGAGATATTGGATAAGGGATGGCGTGTGGTGATGGGAACACCCACCCCTGAACCCCTCCCCAAGGGAGGGGAGACTGGACAGCGAGATACGCTGGGCAAGGAAGCTCAAGAGGGTACTTCTTATCTTCCAACATTTGTGAAAGGAGAGTCAGGGACGCATACGCCTACCCTAACAGAGAAGCAGACGACACCGCCGAAGCACTATACTGAAGCGTCATTATTGCGTGCCATGGAGACAGCAGGTAAGTTGGTTGAGGATGAAACATTGCGTGCTGCGATGAAAGAAAACGGTATTGGGCGACCTTCTTCACGTGCAGGAATCATCGAAACGCTGTTTCGTAGGCATTATATTCAGCGTAAACGGAAGAATATTGAGGCTACTCAAACGGGCATTGCACTCATCGATACAATCCATGAAAAGCTCCTTACATCAGCTGAGCTGACGGGTATTTGGGAGAAAAAATTACGTGACATCGAAGCAAAGAAATATGATCCTGCACAGTTTGTCAACGAACTAAAAGAACAGATTAACAACATTGTTAATGATGTGTTAGCTGATAATTCTAACCGAAAGATTGGTGTGATACAACCTCCCGAAACTCCTCCAAAGGACGGGGATACAACCTAACAAAATACAAAGAAACAGGTTTTAATACAGAATGACAGATTGTCATATAGTCTTAATGCCATGCTCTTAGACAGAAGAAGCACAAGGAATAGGACTTGGACATACATATTTAATTACAGGATATACGTATTTTTTCAGAGCTACAAAGTGACATAAGATTCCTTACGAAACAAGAGAATGCACAGAAGTAGCTACTCTTGCGTAATTCAAAATGCAGACTTTACGATTCAAAGTTATATTTACTTTTGATCCATATAAGTATTGCTTCTTAAACAAGAGGGTGTTTCTTCGATTTGAAGGAGGCGTTTCTTCATTTCCAAGAGAGGCTTTCTTCGATGCAAGGAAAGGCTCTCTTCATCATAAAGAAACGCCTCCTTTGATGTGAAGAAACGCCCTCTTTAAATGAAGAAGGGCATTTCCTTCTATACAATAGATTGTTAGGAACGAATTACCAGATGATAAAGAACAACTGCAACTGGCAATCTTAATCATTTAGCTTACTGATATTTGCATTTAAAGAGACACTGAAAAGCACAAAAATTAGGTATTTTTAAACCGTGAAAAGTTTGCTTTTAAGAATACTTTTGGCTATCTTTGCAAGCGAAGAGTTATACAAATTGGGAAACTTTTAAGGCTCATTTGAATTTAAAGTTGTCCAAAACTAATAACTTTGAACATAGCTTTTAACGACAAATAAAATAAGCTATTGCACTGGTTATAAGCGATATAAGTAATATATAATATGCTTAGATACCAATCAACAGATACTCAATAAAGTTAGACGAAATTATCTAAAAACGAAAGAACTAAGTAATTGTAATGAAGAACTTCACTATCACTAAGCGTAATGGAGACAAAGTTCCTTTCTCCCTTGACAAGATCATGAACGCTATTGTAAAGGCTTTCCAAAGTGTGAACGAACCAACGGATATAGGCATTGTATCGCGTATCTTGTCGGACTTAGACATTCACAACGATATAAAAGTCGAAGACATACAGAACCAAGTAGAGTTTGCTTTGATGAAGGAAGGCTACTATAAGGTTGCAAAGAGCTTCATTGTCTATCGCCAACAGCACACGGAAGACCGCGAGACGTTAGAGAAGATGAAGTTTCTCTCCGATTACTGCGAGGCGAAGAATGCTGCTACTGGATCGAAGTTCGATGCTAATGCGAATGTAGAACATAAGAATATTGCAACGTTGATAGGTGAGTTACCAAAGCAAGGGTTCATCCGTTTGAATCGTCGTTTGTTAGTGGATCGCATTAAGAAGATGTATGGTAAGCCGCTTGCTGACGAATACATCGACCTCTTGACACACCATTTTATATATAAGAACGACGAGACGAACCTTGCTAACTATTGTGCTTCCATCACGATGTACCCATGGTTAATCGGTGGAACAACGTCTATCGGCGGTAATTCTACAGCGCCAACGAATCTAAAGAGTTTCTGTGGTGGCTTTATAAATATGGTCTTCATGGTCTCTTCTATGCTTGCCGGAGCTTGCGCCACACCAGAGTTTCTGATGTACATGAACTACTTTATTCAGAAAGAATACGGCAAGGACTATTGGAAGAGAG
The DNA here is from genome assembly GCF_018127765.1 of Prevotella veroralis. NCBI lineage: Bacteria > Pseudomonadati > Bacteroidota > Bacteroidia > Bacteroidales > Prevotellaceae > Prevotella > Prevotella veroralis. Next base: position 707,236 of record NZ_CP072331.1, read on the forward strand.
CGGACGAAGTGGTGGATCTAAGCGTTAAACGCCGTACAATAGATAAGATAATTACGGACGACTTCGAGCAGATTGTCTACTCACTGAACCAACCCACGGGGGCAAGGAACTATCAGGCTGTGTTCTGGAACATATCTTACTACGATCGTCCCTACTTCGAATCGCTCTTCGGGAACTTCTATTTTCCAGATGGATCGCAGCCTGATTGGGAAAGTCTGTCATGGTTGCAAAAGCGCTTCATGACGTGGTTTAATCAGGAAAGACTTAAGACTGTCCTCACGTTCCCAGTAGAGACTATGGCGTTATTAGCCGAGAATGGCGATTGTAAAGACAAGGAATGGGGCGACTTCACAGCACAGATGTATGCGCAAGGGCACAGCTTCTTCACTTATATGAGTGATAACGCAGACTCGTTGAGTTCGTGTTGTCGATTGAGAAATGAGATACAAGACAATGGTTTCTCATATACTTTAGGAGCCGGCGGAGTGTCAACTGGATCGAAGAGTGTGCTTACCATCAACTTAAACCGCTGTATCCAGTACGCTGTGAACCATGACTTGGATTACAAGGAATACCTAACTCACATCATAGAGTTGTGCCACAAGGTGCAATTAGCCTACAATGAGAATCTTAAAGAGCTCTTGCACAACCACATGTTGCCGCTTTTTGATGCTGGATATATCAACATTGACCGTCAATATCTTACTATCGGAATCAACGGATTAGTAGAGGCTGCGGAGTTCATGGGGCTTGATATCAATCCTAATGACGATTACAAGAAGTTCGTGCAAGGTGTGTTAGGATTGATAGAGACGCAGAATAAGGCGTTTAGAACTAAGGAGGCAATGTTTAATTGTGAGATGATTCCAGCCGAGAACGTGGGTGTCAAGCATGCAAAATGGGATAAGGAAGATGGTTACTTTGTGCCTCGTGACTGTTACAACAGCTACTTCTATCGTGTAGAAGACGATTCCCTCACTATTTTGGACAAGTTTAAACTACACGGGAAGCCGTATATTGAGCACCTAACGGGCGGTTCTGCACTTCACATGAACCTTGAGGAACATCTTTCCGAACCGCAGTATCGACAGCTTCTACGCGTTGCTGCGCAAGAAGGATGCAATTACTTCACATTCAACATACCGAACACCATCTGTAATGACTGCGGTCACATCGATAAGAGATACCTGCATGAATGCCCTCATTGTCACTCTAAGAACGTTGATTATCTCACACGTATTATAGGCTACATGAAGCGTGTTAGCAACTTCTCTGCACCTCGTCAAGAGGAAGCGCACCGCCGTTTTTACATCCACACAGACACATGCTCCGATACTGTAACACAGACATCGTATTCCAAGAGTACCCAGATGAAGTAACACTGGCTATCAACATCTCGGGCTGTCCATGCCACTGCCCGGGATGCCATAGCCCTTTCTTATGGGCAAATAAGGGTAATGAACTAACAATCGACTCGCTAACCTCTCTCATTGAAGAGGCTGGCGAGCCGATTACCTGTATAGGGTTTATGGGGGGAGATGCTGATCCAAAGACCGTTGATAACCTCGCTTTCTACGTAAAACAGCACTACCCTACGCTCAAAACAGGCTGGTACACAGGTCGTACCGCTATATCTCCTGACATCCACAAGGAATACTTCGATTATATAAAAGTGGGTCCTTATCTTCGCCACTTAGGCGCTCTTAATTCACCAAAAACCAATCAGCGCATGTTACGCAGACGCCCCGATAACAGCTTTGAAGACATTACCTCCCGTTTTTGGAACAAATAAATAAGGTGTATGGAATGAATAAGTGAGGCGTACGGGTCAATTAAGTGAGGCATACGGGTCAATTAAATGAGGCGTACGGGTCAAACGACTAAGGCATACGGAACAAATAAAAAAGGACTATCAAACGATAGTCCTATATCATGAAAACCTACTCTGCTTCACCTGCATGTAGGATAATACTTGTTGCACCGATGGTGAATAGCGTTCCATCCTCTATCACTCTACGCTCTCGATCACCGAGTATCACGTTGTCAACGAACGTCCCCGTGTATGACGGACCATCGCGTAGAACATATTGTAACTGCCCTTTCTTGTCACGCTTAACAGTAATGACACAATGCGTCATATCGACACTTGGATCCACAGTCTCTATCGGACAGTTGATCGGATTACCCTTCATATACCGCCCAATAACGTTCTCTCCCATCTGTAAGGGTATCACTTGCCGATAGTGAAAAACGTTCTCAATGACATGCAAAGAGCCATACTCACAAGGTTGGTCACTATCAGTTGGGGCGTTATTCTCCTCTTTCTGCGTCTTACGTAACTTCGACATGCCTATTCTAATACCAAACTCTTTACCGCATTGAGGGCACTGGAACACCAGACGTTGCCCTGACTTATACTTCGTCTCATCGAATGTGATAAAGTTATCACACTTAGGACATCTTACTCGTTTCATATCTAATAAGGATATAAGAAGGTTTTGTTTGGAATACTAAAGATCGGTTATCACTTATCGATCTCGATGATCCAAGCATTCTTAAAGAAAGTCTTTCCGTGCATAGCATTCAGTTTCTCACGTGCCTCGCGTTGGCTTGCATAATAGCCGTAAAGCACCTTGATGCTCTCAGTCCCTTCATAGACACGGGCGTCATCAAGCCCTTTCTTCTGCAGACGCTTTACATAGGTACGTGCATTCAATTCGGTTACATGACTTGCAACAACAATCGCCCAGTAATGCGAATGATGTGCGGCTTCCTCCTTGACAGGCGCATTCACCGATGTCGCAATAGCTCTTAAAGGTTTGAAATGTACGGAAGTCTTAGATGTATCACTGGAGTCGAAGAGGTTATAAAGCATGCCGCTCTTAATCTGATGTTCGGAGGTTCCATTCCTTGTAGAACTCGGGAAGCCCACTAAGAACACTGCCGTAAGGAACACGGCAGCTGCTGCAGCACTGCGAACAGCGTGTAAACTAATGCTCAATCGTTTATTTTCTTTGTCTGAATTATCAATGTATATAATTCTGGACTTACGTTCCTGTGCATCAGAAAGGGCTAAGGTTGCATGATTCTTCTCGCTCACCTCATTAATTTGTGGTGCCTCGAAGCTACTCAAACCATAGTACATTGGTGTCAATATACCGCTCTCGAAAGGTTCAAACTCAAGTTTCCCTTCGCTGTTCCGAGCCAATCTTCCAAGGTCATAAAGCTCTACTAAGCCTTCATTCTCCAGTGTGTGATAGATCTCATTCACCTCATTCTCTATCTGACGGAGTGCCTCCGGATAACTCATATCATACGCATCTACATACGACTGAGCCAGCAAGGAGTCATTCATAGTGAGCTGTGCATTGAAGCCAAGAGTGCGATATGGCGGCAGAAACAAGCCGTCCTGCTCATCGTATCGGGCTGATACATGATGAGCAACAAAGCCTCCTAACCCTGGAACAATAACACAATCATTATCCAAGAGAAGTATTTCTATATGTCGGTCGAGTTTTGTCACGTTTGCAAAATTAGCTATTTTATTCTGAAGTAGCAAGTCTCTTCAATTAAAAAATACCATCACAACGGAAAAAGTTAGTTATCCTTCTCCTTATCAATAATTATCTTTATCTTTGCGAGAGAAAACTATCTTTAATTGCTAAGAGTATATAACAACGAACGAAATGGAATATATAAAGACAGAGATCGAAGGTGTATGGGTGATCGAACCTAAGGTGTTTAACGATCAAAGAGGCTACTTTTTCGAGGCTTTCAAACAGGCTGAATTTGACGAACACATCGGTCATCACGTTGAGTTCATACAAGACAATGAGTCAAAATCGAGCTTTGGTGTGCTGCGAGGACTGCATTATCAAAAGGGCGAGCATTCGCAGGCTAAGTTGGTAAGAGTCATCAAAGGGAAGGTAATTGATGTTGCTGTCGACCTCCGTAAAAGCTCTCCAACATTCGGAAAGTACGTTGCTGTTGAGCTATCAGAGGACAACAAGCGTCAGTTCTTCATCCCTCGTGGCTTCGCACATGGCTTCCTCGTATTGTCTGATGAGGCTATCTTTACTTATAAGGTGGACAATGTTTATGCGCCACAAAGCGAAGCCAGCATTCGATGGAACGATGAGCACGTAGGTATCAAGTGGGCGATCGATCCAAAAGATATCCTCCTTTCAGAGAAAGATAACGCCAAGTCGCTATCCTGGGAGGCTGCTGAAAAATTTGAATAAACGTCTTTTTACCCAAATAACAAAGATGAAACAAACAATAATCGCATGTGCCGTATTAACGTCACTACTAATATTCTCTGCTTGTAAAAACCGAGGAGCTGACTATCAGAAGACGCACGAAGACAAGCAAGCAAAGGAGATGTTGCAGGGCTTATGGACTAATGGTGACAGTGGAGACCCTGCTGCGTTGGTCAAAGGGGATAGTATTTTCTATCCCGATTCGGCTAGTATGCCCGTGCGATTTTGGGTTTATCAAGACACTCTCTACCTACAAGGTCAGAACGTAAACGGCTATAAGATTGAGAAACAAGCACCTCATGTGTTTAAGTTTATCAATCAGAATGGAGAAGAGGTGAAGCTCGTCAAGAGTAGTGATAAGGCTCTTTACCCATCTTTCAGTTATCATGTTTATGCGATGAACACCTTTGATGAGCAGACACAAGATACCACGATTCGTACTGACTTAGGCTATTTTCAAAGTAAAGTACACGTGCAGACGACATCTGAAAAGGTAATTAAATCAACCTACAACGACAATGGTGTGGAGGTAGATAACATGTATCTTGACAACGTGGCATCCTTACGTCTCCTCAACCATGGCACTCCTGTCTTTGCACATGACTTCCGTAAGCAGGAGTTCCAACCCTTAATTGCAAAAGATTTCCTCAATAAGAGTATTCTTCGTAAGCTCTATTTCACACATGCCGATGCAAAGGCTCTCTATTACGATGCCCTCATTGGCATTCCAGATGCCTCCACCACGTATGTCGTTGAACTACGAATTACGCCTAACGGAAGGATGTCGAAGAAGCTAAGGTAGCACTCATTGTAATTCAAAATTATGATTAGGTAGAGTGGACTGGTTAGCAAGTAGACTGGTTATTTGTTCTGTGAAATAGAGCACCACTAAGTAGGGACAGACGCCCTCGTCTGTCCGATATAATATGATTTTCTCAGACAGAAAGCATAAGGATATTGTTCTAATAACATATTTCATTCACCCCAAATACCCCATTGGGGCAGACAGACGAGGGCATCACTAGTATCCACTTAAAAATGAGATTTAATTCTGTGACATTTTGTAAGCTGGGCTTGGTTTCCTGTTCCCCCAATAATTCCTTTAAATCAGTCTTTACGAATAGTGAAACTGTCAAAATCCTTAACAAATCCTTGTAGTATTACCTTTATATAGGTAATTTCGCATTCTTTTTTGAAATTCATGTCCCCTTGATCAAATAAATTGAGTTCTTTTGGTGGAGCATTTGCTTTTTCTACCATTATGATGAGTCCTTCATTCTGTGGGTTTTCCATAAATGAGATGAAATCGGTGTAATACATCAGTGTGAGCCTTAGCATGGTTACTAATTGAGAGAAGGCTACATGTCTTTTTATCATTCTGGAGATAACTGTACAGAGCAGATTGGCTATTAAGTAGGTCGTAAGAATTAATTTATACTAAGCTACATGGTTAAAATTGATTTTGAGTCCAGACCCGATTGCCGCCAAAGCTCTGTTGGTGGCATAGAGCAGGGCGTCTGTATAGAGATAATCCATAGGTCTGAGCCATTTCCCCTTGAGGATGCGCCAAAGAGTCTCGGCAATATTAAGATGTGGGCTATAAGGAGGGAGAAAGAAAAGGAACAGCCCCTGCTTCTCCCATAGGGGACGAAGCTCCCGCATAAGCCTGCACCTGTGTACACTTGCGTTGTCAAGGACTACAAAGGTTCTTTTGCTGATACGGAGCGACATACGGTCAAGAAAGTCAGCGACCTTATCTGCGGTCATGTTCTCTGTCATAGTGAATCCCTCATATCTATTCCTGCGGTCTATCATACCGAATATATTGAGCCGGAGACCTCTCTCAGAGGGGATGTAGACATCTTCACCGCAGAACTGCCAACCGTATGGCACATATCCATCCGTGCAGATATGACTCTCATCACCATAGTAAAGGTCTATGAGATCGTCCTTTTCCTGTTGTACGAGTTCCTGCAGCTTATCGCTCTTGTAGGCATAGAGCTGCGGCGAGGGGCTACCCTTGGGACGTTTTCTTATACGTCTATATCTCGCGCCAATGCGGATAAAAAAGCCCAGAAGGTACTTTCGCTCGCTTTCTTTCCGGAAGCCTGCTGCCAGGCTTCTTTCACTTTCTTCACACCCTGCTGGGCATTCTCGATGGCTCTGCGTACCGCATCTTCGTCAGAACTGTCCATTATCGGCTTCCGACCTCGCCCGAGACGTGTAGCCAGCCCTTGAAACCTTCACACTCGAACCGTTTCACCCATGAGTTCACTGATATGTGTGTCATTTCTGTCTGAATCCCGACTTCTTTTGATGTCAGACCGTTGGATTTCAACAGTATGGCACGGCAACGCATACGGAAGGAATGGCTTTTACCACGGCGGAAGCCCTCCTCCAACTGAAGACGCTCTTTGTCTGTCTGTTCTATAATCTTGATCTTTCCGATAGTTGTACTTCTTTTATATGTCCGCACAAAGTATGATATAAACTAATTTTCAATATCTACTTATCTACTTCGTACCCCCATGTTTGTATCTGTATGGCATTTATACTGTTATCATAGAAGAAATGCAGCGGAAAGTATAGTTTGAGTTACTTATAAAGTGACTTAATAGCCCATCTGCGCTTGTAGATCTCCTCAAGGTCTTTTTACATTAAGTTCAAAGTTACTGGTCAGCACGACAACAGACTTATGTGAGTTATTACCCCATAGTTCCACTCGTCTTGCCTTATGTCTTATCTCCCCCTTCTCAAAAATAATCTTCTTGTCTGTATGTGTAACTAGTCCGTCAGGGCTTACATAGGTTACGGAGGACAGCTCCCTATAGGTGAGGTTCTTCTTCATCTTGGTAACATAGCCTACGCCCTCCTCTTTAAGTCGCTGAAAGTGTGCATAATCAACGTATGCTCTGTCCATTGTAAGGGTTGCATCCTTAGGAAGATGCACTTCCTTAAGCAGATACTGATCATGCGTAGTGGCAGAGGGCAGCTGTACGACCGTGGGAACACCAACATGATACATCATCACCGTATGAACCTTCATACCATCTTTCTTCTTACCACTTTTAGGATGTCTGCCTACACCCTTTAGGATGTTGTCAAAAAGGGTAATCGTAGTTGAATCCATCATGTACAGAATCTTCTCCCATATCTTTTGTTCACCCTTTGCGCGGCTGTCCGTTAAAAAAGGGCTGAAATCCAAGAGAGGATTTTAGTCCTTAACTTTTATATAACGAAAATATTTACCGGACAGCAATAATCTGAAAAAAGTTTACCGGACAGCAATATTTCTATATCTGTTCAAGATAGGCAGCTGCCATTTCTGCACAACGTTCGCCATCAATACCTGCACTGACAATCCCCCCAGCATATCCTGCACCCTCGGCACAAGGGAAGAGACCTGCAAGTCGAATGTGCATGAGCTTTTCACGATCACGTAAAATGCGAACAGGTGAACTGGTTCTTGTTTCGGAAGCAATCATTACTGCTTCGTTTGTTAAGAAGCCATGTGCCTGCTTTCCAAAGGTTTTGAAGGCTTCTTGGAGTCGTTTGGTAATGAACGATGGCATCCAGAAATGGAGCGGACTAGAGATAAGTCCAGGCGCATAACTCGATTTTGGAAGATCGTATGATAAGCGATTATTCACAAAATCAGCCATACGTTGTGCAGGAGCAGTTTGCTTTCGATCACCCTGTTGCCATGTGTCACGCTCAAGTTTCTCTTGATAGTGCATGATTCGAAGTAAGTCGTCACCTTCAACATCTTCTGGATTAAGCTGAACGACCATACCAGAATTAGACCATTGTGTACCGCGATTGGCAGGACTCATACCATTCGTTACCATCTGTTCAGGACCAGTTGCTGAAGGAATAACGAAGCCACCGGGACACATACAGAAAGAATAAACCCCACGCCCTTGTGCTTGTGTAACGAAAGAATACTCGGCTGTTGGGAGATATTTCCCTTTACCATTCTTATTGTGATACTGGATCTGGTCAATCAGAAGAGACGGATGTTCAAGACGAACGCCAACAGCAATACCTTTTGCCTCCATTTCAATATTAGCTTCCGCAAGATAACGATAAACATCGCGGGCAGAATGCCCAGTAGCAAGGATAACAGGACCATAAAACTCACGAGTAACACTTAAAGCACTGCGATGATTATCAATAGCTTTTACACCGATAACCTTGTCGCCATCTAATATAAGAGAAGTCATTTTCGTTTGGAAATGCACCTCGCCACCACAATTAAGAATCGTATTTCGCATATTTTCAATCACACGTGGGAGCTTATCTGTTCCGATATGTGGGTGAGCATCAGCAAGAATAGACGTTGACGCACCATGTTGGCAAAATACATTCAGAATCTTATCAACGGGACCGCGCTTCTTACTGCGTGTATATAACTTACCATCCGAATAAGCACCAGCACCACCTTCACCAAAACAATAGTTAGATTCAGAATCTACTTCCTGTGTTTTCTTAATTAAAGCTATATCCAACTTACGATCGCGCACATTCTTTCCTCGTTCAAGAATGACAGGACGCAAGCCTAATTCAATGAGTTTTAAAGAAGCAAACAAGCCGCCGGGTCCCTCTCCTACAACAATAACAGAAGGCTTATTGCTAACATCTTGATAGTCGGTCTTCGTATACGCATCGTCCTGTGGAAACTCATTCACATAAATACGTACCTTCAGATTCACATAAATATCACGATGGCGCGCATCAATTGATCGCTTCAGAACCCTTACTCGATAGATTGTTCGCTGATCCAATCCCTTCTCTTGAGCAATGTATGCCTTCAAATTAGCCTCGTTATATGCCACTTGTGGTAAGACGCGTATCTGAAATTCCTCTGTCATATAGCTTCATTTTTGACGCAAAATTAGGTAAATATATCGAGAAAATCGTTAGCTATTGCAATATTTCTTGCTATTTCTACCCCCAAGTTTTATATTTCCTCCATTGTAAGGCGGATACCGAATAATAATCGATTCTTACAGACGTATAGAATAATGTGGAAATTAACACCCTTTTTCTTGTTTTTCATAGGATCATTTAATGGAAATATATTTTACATTCGCTTTTTTCAATCTAGAGTTTTTAGAAAGCATTTATAGAGCTTTTTAGAAACGTATATTGGTTTTTGGTGAAACGTATATACGTTTTTGATGAATCGTATATACGTTTTTGATGAAATGTATATACGTTTTTGGTGAAATGTATATATGTTTTTAGTAAAATGTACCTACGTTTTTGCTAAAATGATGGTACTTTTTGCCTAAAACGATAGGATTTCTCTCTCAAAAGTAAGCGTAGTTTTTGTAACTTCCTATATATCAAGCAATTAAAATCACGCATCAAAAATCGCTCAAAATTCGCATATTTGGATGAGAATAAGGGTTTGATTGAAAAAAACGCAATTAGAAGCTTGCAATTAGCAATATTCTATTACAAAAGATTAGAATATACTTTCGAGAAAATCCTCCTACGTGATGATAAGATCTGATAGAACTCGACAGACAATTCTTACCACTTGCCAGCCGAGATTGATAGATTAAATCAGCTTCTTTACTGATGATGTTGACGAAAGTTTGAATAGGCTTCCCATCGGACATACAAAGCGACAATAAGGACGCGGTATGAAGATTGCCAATACGAGGAATAGGATTGCGATGAGAATCACCACCCAACTTGTTGATTGGAATATGAAGGCTACGAACAATTCATAGTCCATCCACTTCGACCATACGCCTGCTAACATCAGAATCATTAGAACCCAGAATAATATTTTACGGAAGTGTTCTAAGTTCTGCACTAATCGTTTGCTCATCTTCCATTTATGATGATTGGTCATTCCAACTAACTCTTGGGCTGCTCCGTAGGGACAAACATTCGAACAGTAATAATTTTTCTTACCGAAAAGAGGGTAGATGAAAGCTGTAATGAGCATAACTATTGGAACGAATGATATCCAAAAGTTGATACCGCCTGACATGAATCCAACAAGAACCGACCATGAAATAAAGGTTCCGCCCCATAGTCCCAGAACGACAACATTCAATGAAAGTTGGAAAATGCGATAGCGTTTCTTCTTTACGAATAGAGGGATTATAGCAGCCATTAGGACGACTAACAGACCGATAAGCGACTTAGCACGCAAATCCATCTTTTCAAAAATTGAAGGCTGCTGCGCTTTCTTGGAAGCATATACTAAGCCCGCTTTCATATTACCTATGATTCCACGGGAAGAGAAAGTTGCTCCGCTCACACCGTCTACTTTCATTGCGAGAGCTTGTTCGGTAGTTTTACCATTCCAACGAGTTAGTAATGCACTTGCCTCTTGGAAGAAATCGGGAGATTCAGAGTTCTTTAATGCCTCAACCTTCTCAATTTTACCATTCTTTATATATATATTCAGTGGAACTGTACCGCCAAATCCTTTTACATCTTTTGCAAGATAAGTTGTATTGATAATAATCGTACCATCATCCAATGTGCGAAGCGTATCAATTTGATTGGTCGTTGTCGTTTTTTTGTTATTAGATAATTGTTCACCCCATATTTTGCCATCGCGTTGTGCAGCTGCAACTGCAATCACAATGATACAAGTAATTAGTATAAATGTTTGCTGTAATTTCTTCATAAGCCTATCCTAAACTTCAAAAATGTGAGGTGCAAAAGTACAAATTAATAATAGACTATCTTTATTCTCAAGGAGATATAACGTCACTTATTTATACTTTAGCTTTGTTAACATAGTTTTAATAAGCAAGTTTTGTGGGTAATTTAATTAATTCGTATATTTGCGCAGTCCATAAGATGGAACCTAAATCCGCAATTTATCATTTAGAAGAACAAATTAAACCTAAACAAATATGAATAACAAAAGAACCTGTCTATATGACAAACATGTTGCGTTAGGCGCACTCATCGCACCATTTGCTGGTTTTGACATGCCAATTCAGTATTCGGGCATTACGGAAGAACATAATGCTGTACGCGGGCATTGTGGAGTCTTTGATGTTTCTCACATGGGAGAAGTACTCGTTACTGGGTCGGAAGCCGAGAAATATATCAATCACATCTTTACAAATGATGTGAAGGGGCTACCTGCAGGCAAGGTTTTATATGGAATGATGTGTTATCCCGATGGTGGAGTTGTTGATGATACTTGTATCTGTAAGCTGGAAGATCAGGTGTTTTTGATGACAATCAATGCTTCTAATATAGATAAGGATATAGCGTGGATAGAAAAAAATGCTGCTGGATTCGACGTAGTTATTAAGAATAAGAGTGAAAACTATGGTCAACTTGCTCTACAAGGTCCCGAAGCAGAGGCAAAAATAGAAAGCGTTTTAGGGATAAGTACCAAGGAATTGAACTTCTATGAAGTACGGCAAGTCAAGACGGATGGCGAGGTAATCATCGTTTCTCGCACAGGTTACACGGGAGAAGATGGCTTTGAGATCTATGGTTCTCCTAAGTATATTAATGAAGCGTGGGATAAACTCATCGCAGCAGGTATTACTCCTTGTGGTCTTGGATGTCGTGATACATTGAGATTTGAGGTTGGTTTACCTTTATATGGTAATGAATTATCCGATAAAATATCTCCAGTAATGGCAGGTTTATCTATGTTCGTCAAGTTGGACAAGGAAGAATTTATCGGAAAAGATGCCCTTCAAAAGCAAAAAGCAGAAGGTGTTAGTCAGCGTCTTCGTGGTATTGTTCTTGAAGGAAATGCTATTCCACGTCATGGATATAAGGTGATGAAAGATGGAAAAGAGGTAGGAGTTGTCACAACTGGCTATCGTCTAATCTCAACACCAAAGAGCTGTGCGGTTGCATTGGTTGATGCTTCTGTCCAGATGGGTGATAAACTTGAGATTCAGATCCGTAAGAAATCGTTCCCGGGAATAGTCGTCAAAAAGAAATTCTATGATAAGCATTACAAAAAGTAGTGCTGTTATAACATATTATTCGAATTAAAAACCTAAAAATAATTTATTATGGCTAAAGTAATTGAGGGACTCTATTATTCAGAGTCACACGAGTTTGTGAAAGTAAGTGGTAATGTTGGCTATATCGGTATCACGGATTATGCACAGCACGCATTAGGTAATATTGTTTATGTAGATATGCCTGAAGTGGATGATGATATCGAAGTTGGTGAGGACTTTGGAGCAATTGAGAGCGTCAAAGCAGCTTCCGACCTAAAAGCTCCTGTGTCCGGAAAAGTCTTAGAGATAAATGAGGCATTAGAGGATGAACCGGGATTGCTTAATAAGGACGCTTTCGAGAATTGGATTATCAAGGTTGAGTTTTCTGATACTTCAGAATTAAAAGATCTTATGGATGCCCAAGGTTACGAGGAGTTCTGTTCAGAATCTTAAAAGCAATAAAAGGGGGTAAAATAAGGTTTGTTTGTCCTATTACATCCTTATTTATTATACTCCCTGCTATTTGTTTTCTCTTTATCATATATCTAAACAACTCTATACGAAAATGAACCATAAGTTTTTACCTCATACAAATGAAGAAATTCGGCAAATGCTTGATCGAATCGGCTTCAAGGATCTTGATAAGCTTTATTCGAAAATACCAGAAGAGATCCGCTTTAAAGGTGAATATGATATTCCGAATGCAATGAGCGAATTAGAGATTCGTGCTTTTTTTGATAAACTTGGTAAAAAAAATGATATGCTTACCTGCTTTGCCGGTGGTGGAGTTTATGATCATTATAGCCCAAGTGCAATCGCAAATATCGTAAGTCGCTCGGAATTTCTCACATCTTATACCCCCTATCAAGCAGAGATTTCTCAGGGAACCCTCCATTATATCTTCGAATTCCAAAGTATGATGGCAGAGTTAACAGGTATGGATATCGCCAATGCCTCAATGTATGAGGGCACAACCGCTACGGCTGAAGCAATGATGATAGCTTTTAATAATAGTAAAAAGGCTGATACTATTCTTTATTCCGAAGCATTGAATGAGAATATCATTGCGGTGCTAAAGACTTATGCGTTCTTCCATGGTGTTAAATTGAAAGCTATTGAAACAGCAGAAGGTGCTACCACTTTAGACGAAGTAAAGAAGGAATTAGGTGAAGGTGGTATTGCTGGCGTTATAGTTCAACAGCCTAATCGCTATGGAATCATAGAAGATTTTACAGGTTTTGCTGATGCTTGCCATGAAAAGAAGGCTATGTTTATTATTAATAGTGTAGCCGCTGATCTTGCTTTGCTAAAGACTCCAGGTGAATGGGGGGCAGATATTGCTGTCGGCGATATTCAAAGCCTCGGTTTGCCAATGAGCTTTGGTGGTCCTTACGCTGGTTATATGTGTTCTACTCAAAAGCTTATGCGTAAACTCCCAGGACGTATTGTTGGTCAGACACGTGATAATCGTGGACAGCGTGTATTTGTGCTTACCTTACAAGCACGCGAACAGCATATTCGTCGCCAGAAAGCAACATCAAATATCTGTTCAAATCAAAGTTTGATGGCATTGTATGCTACGATTTACATGGGACTTATGGGTAAAGAGGGGATTAAAGAAGCTGCACAATTAAGTTACGATGCTGCTCATTATCTATGTGAAAAACTTGTTAGTACAGGTAAAGCTAAGTTAGTTTACAATAGAGTGTTCTTTAATGAGTTCCTTATAGAAATGGAAAATCGAGATGATTTCTTTGAAAAGGCGATAAAGAAAGGCTTCCTTCCGGGTATTAAAGTTGATGATAATAAGCTTCTTATTGCTGTTACAGAAAAGCGTACCAAGGATGAGGTTGACTCCTTTATTGAATTATTCTAGTTATACAATGTCTTAAATTATAAGTTGCGATGAATAACAAGTTATATGGAAATCTGATATTTGAATTATCCCATCCTGGCAGACGTGCTTATAGCTTACCAGAAAATAGTTTTGGAAATCATACTCTACCATCATCATGTAAACGAGCAAAGGATGCAGAATTACCAGAATGTGATGAGCTTACGGTTGTAAGGCATTATACAAACCATAGTGGAAATAACTTCGGAGTTGATAATGGCTTTTATCCTCTTGGTTCATGTACCATGAAGTATAATCCAACGATTAATGAAGAAATCGCTTCAATGCCTTCTTTTACGGGAATTCATCCTCACCAGCCGATAGAAACAGTGCAAGGTGCTTTGGAAGTTGAATATAATATTCAACGTGCATTAGCATCAATTACGGGTATGGCTGATGTCACGCTCAATCCTTATGCAGGTGCGCATGGAGAGTTGACGGGTCTGATGATCATTTCTTCATATCATCTCCAACGTGGAGATACTAAGCGCAAAAAAGTTATCGTACCAGATTCTGCCCATGGTACAAATCCTGCTTCTGCAGCAGTATGTGGACTTGAAGTTGTTGAAGTGAAAAGTACAGAAAATGGACTTGTAGATGTCAATGACCTAAAGAAATTATTAGGAGATGATATTGCGGGTATGATGATGACCAATCCTAATACTCTTGGATTGTTTGAAAAGGATATTCCCGAAATAGCACGTTTAGTTCATGACTGTGGCGGATTACTATATTATGATGGTGCTAATCTTAATCCTTTATTAGGAATTGCTCGTCCTGGCGATATGGGATTTGATGTGATCCATCTTAATCTGCACAAAACCTTCTCAACTCCTCATGGAGGGGGTGGTCCTGGTTCTGGTCCTGTTGGTGTTTGTGAGAAATTAATCCCATTCCTTCCTAAACCTCACGTATGCAAGAATGAGAATGGCTTTTATATAGAGAGAGCTGGAAAGAAGGAAGAAAATAGTGTTGGAGATATTCATGTTGGAGGTTATTTGGGTAATTTCCTCGTGATTCTTCGTGCCTATACATATATACTTACAATGGGTAAGGATCATTTTAAAGAGGTAGGTTTATTAGCGACATTGAACGCTAATTACATAAAGGAATGTCTGAAAGATGATTATGAACTTCCTATTGATATGTTGTGCAAACATGAATTTGTATTCGATGGATTAAAAGATAAAAGTACTGGTATTACTACAATGGATGTAGCTAAACGTCTTCTTGATTATGGATATCATGCTCCAACAATTTACTTCCCACTTTTGTTCCATGAGGCTATGATGATTGAACCAACAGAGAATGAAAGTAAAGAAACCATAGATGGATTCATTAAGACAATGCATCTTATTGCTAAAGAAGCTATAGATACTCCAGATCTATTAAGAGAAGCTCCACACAATACTCCTATTGGACGTGTGGATGATGTCCTTGCCGCAAAACATCCTATCTTGACCTATCAACAACTTGTTAATGATAAGGGAGAAGAATCTTAATTTGTGTTTGTGAAAAGTCTATGTTGAATATAATAAATCTATTTAATAAGGATTTATATGGATAAAACAGATTTATTGATTATCGGTTCGGGACCTGGTGGTTACCGAACCGCTTCTTACGCAGCTAAGAATGGTCTTCAAGTAACTATTATAGAGAAAGGACAACTAGGCGGAACTTGCCTCAATGCGGGATGTATTCCTACGAAATGTCTTGCACATGATGCTGAGGTTCGCCTTACTGCTCTTTCTTCCATTGGTTCGCTTCCTTCACTTGATTTCAAGAAAGTGATAGAGAGAAAAGAAGGCGTACTTAACCAACTTAGAGAAGGGATTGGTTCCTTATTAGGTCAGCACAATATCACTTTGATAAAAGGTGAAGCACATTTTGTGTCTGATCATATAGTAGAAGTAGGTGGAAAACAGATAGAAGCAAAGAATATTATTATAGCAACTGGATCTCAAGCAAAGCTCCCACCTTTTATTAATAGGGAAGATTATTTAAATAGTCCAAAGTCTAAGCGCACGGTTGTTACTTCTACAGAACTTTTTTCTATTGAGAAATTACCAGAAAAGCTTGTTATAATAGGTGCTGGAGTTATCGGAATGGAGTTCGCTTCTGCTTTCGCTGCTTTCGGAAGTCAAGTAACTGTTGTTGAGTTTATGAAGGAATGTCTACCTCCTATTGATAGTGATATTGCAAAGCGCTTAAGAAAAACACTTGAAAAGAGAGGTGTGACATTCTATATGCAGAGTGCTGTTGAAGAAATTATATATCCGGCGGAGGGAGATAATCTCGGAACAATGGTTGTATTCCGTAAAAAAGATAAGGTATTTAAAATAGAAGCAGATATAGTTCTTATTGCTACGGGTAGACAACCGAATGTAATGGATGTAGGATTAGACTCAACAAATATTGAGTTTTCACCAAAAGGTATCCCTATTAATGATAATATGGAAACGAACATCAAGGGTATTTATGCCATAGGTGATGTAAATGCTCGTCAAATGTTGGCACATGCCGCTACTTTCCAAGGATTCCGTGCTGTTAATCACATTATCGGCAAACAAGATAATATTCGTCTTGACATTATGCCATCTGCAATCTTTACTTATCCAGAAGCAGCCAGTGTCGGTAAGACGGAAGATCAATGTAAAGAAGCTGGGATTCCGTATACTACACGAAAAGGCTTTTATCGTTCGAATGGTAAGGCTTTAAGCATGAATGAAACAGAAGGAATGATTAAAATCCTGATAGGTGAAGATGGATTAATCCTTGGAGGACATGCGTATGGAAGCCATTCTGCTGATCTCATTCAAGAGCTTTCTGCACTCATGAATCGTGATATAAAGTTAGAAGAAATATGTGATATCATTCATATTCATCCAACGCTTAGTGAGATATTACAAGATACATTAATAGGGTAAAATAATCAATGTAATATGTTTTGTCTCTCTGAAGAGAAAATATTTAAATTGCAAAATGTTTGGATGATAAAGAACTTTACACTAACTTTGCATGCCGAAAGGATACAGATTTAGTCGTATCGATTCGATTGGGATAGTCATCAAATAAATTAGAAAACCCGAGAAGACTTCTTTTGTTAATGGCGGGCCACATAAATTGCATTTAGCGACTAAGCCGCAAGGTCAGTGGATTACAAAGACGAGGAGCTCTCTTATCATTGATACTCGGACTTTTCATCACATCATCGATACGACTTTCCATATTCCACCCACACGAGATGAGGGAATTGAGGTGAGATTCCTAAATGGGAGTCTCACCTTTTATATATCTATAGATTATTAACTAAATCTTAAACTCCTCCATGCGGAAAATATCTATCCTTATATTATAAGGTAAAGGATATTAGTTTCCCACTGCTACAGCTAGCTTTCAATGGAGAAAAGAAAGGAATTAATTATATGTTCTCAGGTATTGTAGAAGAAATGGCAACTTTAGTTCGTATAGAACACGAGCAAGAAAATATCCATTTTACTTTCCGTTGTTCATTTACAAAAGAATTGAAGATAGACCAGAGCGTAGCTCACAATGGAGTTTGCTTGACGGTTGTTAAGTTTGAAGGCGACACCTATACTGTAACAGCGATGAAAGAGACGCTCGAACATTCAAATCTTGGCTTACTTAAAGTAGGAGATCGAGTTAATGTTGAACGTTCAATGTTGATGAATGGTCGTTTAGATGGGCATATAGTTCAAGGTCACGTTGATCAAACGGCTAAGTGCATTAATATGGAAGATGCTGATGGAAGTACTTATTATACTTTTGAATATCCTCTTAACCCAGAAATGGCTCAAAGAGGTTATTTGGCTGTTGATAAAGGTTCGATAACTGTCAATGGTGTGTCTCTTACCGTTTGCGAGCCTACAGATAATAGCTTTAAAGTAGCTATTATTCCGTACACCAAAGAGAATACGAACTTCGCTGATATTCGGCTTGGTTCTACTGTGAATATTGAGTTTGACATAATCGGTAAATACATTGCGCGCCTCTATCATAAGGTATAATCATCGTCATGTTATAATAAAAAGGCAGTCTCTCTCATTAGCGACAGACTTTGTAAAACCTCAGCAAATAGTACATTTTACTCCTCCTCTCCATTCGGAGAGGGGAGTGAAGGGTACTCTGACCCAGTGGTAGGATAAAAGCCTTCACAAGCCCCCTCCAAGGGAGGGGATGTGCCTAACGGAAGCTAGTTAGGATAAGCGTTATTTTGATTAAAAGAATATGTACATTCTATATTTGTTTTCATTGTGTACCTTCTGTCTCTTTAAAAACACCTTATGTAATCTGTCATTGAAAAGTATGTTTGTATGCTTTCTGCCTGTATCAAAAAGCAAAAGACTTTAATTAATGTATTTGTATTTTGATACGCCTTCTTTTCGTATGAATATGGGTTTGTATTATAAAAATTAGTTAATTACATGGCTTTAGTATATATTTTCTATATGGTAAATGTAAAAATAACTCACATATTTTGATAATACATTTTTTTTACAGAAAGTTTTATTATCTTTGTTTGCGAATTGTGACAGATACGATAAATAAAGAGTAATAATGAGGAAACAAATTTATACATCAAAGGTATTTTGGAGTCAAATAGTACTTTGGCTTCCTTTGTTCCTCGTTCCTATCATATACTCACCCTTTGGTTTATTTTCATGGCAAGAGAGCTTATCCCAGTATATAGTTCCTTTGTCAATGATGATAGTTGCCTACATTAATTATTTCGTTTTTGCACCAAAGCTACTTAAAGGTAATGAGAAAGAATTTTGGATATATAATATTGTTCTAATCTTATTTTTGTCTATAGCACAACATGAATGGTTGTATTATACGGGGACTGAACGATATATTATTTCGTTTTCTTACCAGTTGTTGTTGCAGAATGTGGAAGAGAATATAAATCCACATCTTTTCTTCATTACTCGTAATATCTTTAATTTGAGTATCTGTGCGGGAGCTGCAACCTCTGTATTGATGGCACAACGTTGGTCGAAAGCTGAAGAAGAGAAGCGAGAAGCTGAAACTGCTATGACAAAAGCAGAATTGATTAATCTTCGTCAGCAAGTGAATCCACACTTCATGCTCAATACGATGAATAATATTTATGCTCTTACAGCTTTTGATACTGAGAAAGCGCAAAAGGCAATCATTGATCTCTCAAAGATGTTGCGCCATATTTTGTATGATTATCAGCAGCCGTATGTAAGTTTAAAAGAAGAAGTTGAGTTCTTGAACAACTATATCGAGTTGATGATGATTCGTATTCCCGATAATATTGAAATTAAACGAGAATGTAATATACCAGAACCATGCAATATTCAAGTTGCTCCGATGATATTTATCTCACTGCTTGAAAACTCTTTCAAGCATGGTATAAGTCCTAACCATAAGAACTTTATTCACATTCTATTGGATGCGAACGATGAACGCATAATGTTTGCTATAGAAAATAGTAATTATCCGAAAACAAAGGAAGAAAGGAGTGGACATGGTATTGGACTAAAGCAAGTCGAACGCCGCTTAGAGCTCGCCTATTCTGGTAAATACCGATGGGAAAAGAAATATGATAGTAAAATGAACATATATTCGTCTAAAATAATAATCTATGACACTAAATTGCATAATCATTGATGATGAGCCATTAGCGGCAGATTTACTTGCTAGCTATGCAAAGAAAACTCTTTTTTTGAATCTGATAGGAGTGTTCAACAGTGCCGTAGAAGGTATTAGAGCCATTCGAGGGAATAGAGTAGATCTTATTTTCTTAGATATTCAGATGCCTGAATTAAGTGGATTGGAATTTGCAAAGATACTTCCCAAAGAGACAAAGATAATTTTTACAACGGCATTTAGTCAGTATGCTGTTGAGGGTTACAAGGCTAATGCTATAGATTACTTGATGAAGCCTATCAGCTATGACAATTTCTTAGCAGGAGCAAATAGGGCTTTAGAGTGGTTTAAGAGTGTACGTCAATCAGAGAATGCTTCAAATGATCGTTTTATCTTTGTGAAGAGTGAGTATAAGCTGGTCAAAATCATGTTTGATGATATACTTTACATCGAAGGAGTGAAAGATTATGTAAAGATATATCTGGAAGATGGTCATAAACCTATTATGAGTTTGATGAACATGAAGAAGATAGAAGAGGCTCTTCCTAAACCAGAATTTATGCGTGTTCATAGATCTTATATCATACACATGAAAAAAGTGGATGGAATTGATCGTTTTCGGATTGTCATCGGTGGCGCGATCCTTCCGATATCAGATAGTTATAAGGTTAGATTACAAGACTTCTTAGATGGACATACTTTGTAATTGAATATGCAAAAGGTAGTTAGGTTTTTCTAACTACCTTTTATGTTATTAGAGTTATATAAATTCTTTAGTTTGGGGATAATTCACCTCCAATTTAAATGTGTAATTGTTCATTATTTATTATACAATTTCAATAACTATCACTAATATCTTCGAATAAGTTGAGTCATTGCATGGGTAAAAGTGGAAGAGTAAATAGGTGATGATGCTTCTGCTTATTAAATAGGAATGTTGCTCACAGGTAGGATCCTCTTACTTTGGTGGCTTTTTTCAGTCATCCCTTTGCCATATCTTAATTTTTTAGTAATTTTGCATGTATTTTCGGAATAAACAATATATCTAGATAATGAAGATTTCATACAAATGGCTAAAGGAATACGTTGACTTTGACCTTACTCCACAGGAGACGGCGGACGCGCTGACATCTACTGGTTTGGAAGTTGACGCATTGGAAGAGGTTGAAACGATACGTGGCGGACTCAAGGGTCTCTTTGTTGGTAAAGTGTTGACTTGTGAGGCGCACCCTAATTCAGACCATCTTCACGTTACAACCGTAGACTTAGGCAAAGGGGAACCACAGCAAATTGTTTGTGGTGCTCCAAATGTAGCTGCAGGGCAGAAGGTTATTGTAGCTGATCTTGGTTGTGTGCTTTATGATGACGACAAGGAATTTACAATTAAGAAGAGTAAGTTGCGTGGTGTTGAAAGTCTTGGCATGATCTGTGCGGAAGATGAAATAGGTGTCGGTACAGCTCATGATGGAATAATAGTTTTACCAGAAGATGCACCAGTAGGTCAGCCCGCTGCAGAGTATTATCATTTGGACAGCGACTGGCTAATTGATATAGATATCACTGCCAACCGTGCCGATGCTCTTAGTCATTGTGGTGTGGCTCGTGATCTTTACGCTTGGCTCACACAGAACGGCTATAAGACATCGCTTCATCGTCCTAATTGTGATGCCTTTGTAGTTGATAATCATGATCTTCCAATTGAGGTGACTATAGAGAATCCCGAGGCATGTCGCCGCTATGCTTGTTTGAGTATTACTGATTGCGAGGTTAAGGAAAGCCCACAATGGTTGAAAGATAAGTTGAATGTCATTGGTCTGCGCCCCATCAATAACATCGTAGACATTACTAATTATATCATGATGGCCTATGGTCAGCCAATGCACTGTTTTGATGCAGACATGGTGAAGGGTCACCATATCATAGTAAAAGACAATAACGAGGGAAAGAAGTTCGTTACACTTGATGGTGAGGAGCACATTCTAGGTGAGCATGACCTTGCCATTTGTAATGAGGAAGAACCGATGTGTATTGCAGGTGTCTTTGGCGGAAAGGGTAGTGGTACTTATGAGACCACTCGTAATGTTGTACTAGAGAGTGCTTACTTCCATCCTACATGGATACGTAAGAGTGCTCGACGTCATGGGTTATCTACTGATGCTAGCTTCCGTTTTGAGCGTGGCATTGATCCCAATGGCGTTATCTATGCACTCAAGCAAGCTGCTATTCTTTGTAAAGAATTGGCAGGAGGCAAGATAAGTATGGAGATTCGTGATGAGTATCCTACAAAGATGTCCGACTTCCCAGTTCGTTTAAATTATGAGTATTGTGATCGCCTCATTGGTAAGAGACTTGGCAATGATGTTATTAAGCGAATTGCCGAAAGTCTTGAGATGAAGGTGGTGAAGGAAGATGCTGAAGGTTTAGATTTATTGGTTCCAGCCTATCGCGTGGATGTTCAGCGTCCTTGTGATGTTGTCGAGGATATACTTCGTATCTATGGATACAATAATGTAGAGATTCCAACCACATTGAAGTCTTCATTGACGATAGCAGAGGATGCTGATAAAGAGTACCATAAGGAGAATATCATTGGTGAGCAGCTTGTAGGTGAAGGCTTCTTAGAGATTATGAACAACTCTTTGACTAAGGCTTCTTACTATGAGGAGACTGGTTTTAATGCTTATCCTTGGGAAGAAACAGTAAAGGTGATGAATCCACTATCAGCTGACTTGGGGGTAATGCGTCAGACCTTACTCTTTGGTGGTTTGGAGAGCATTGTTCGTAACGTTAATCGTAAGGCACAGAACCTCCGCTTCTTTGAGGTGGGCAATGTCTATAAGTACGTTAAGGAGAAATGGTCAGAAGAAAGCCCAGTAAAAGCTTACGTACAAGATCATCACATTGCCTTATGGGTAACAGGTAAACATATTCAAGGATCATGGGCACATCCAGACGAGGATAGTTCTTTCTATGAGTTGAAGGCATACGTTGAAAATATCCTTCGCCGTATAGGTGTACCACAAGGTTTATTGGTTTGTACTAATTCGGACAATAATGCTTTCGATAAGGCACTTGTCTTGAAGACACGTGCAGGCAAGGCGTTGGTAGAAATGGGAATCGTTAATCATAAGGTTCTGAAGAGTTTTGATATAGAACAGAAGGTTTATTATGCAGAGCTTGATTGGACTGGCTTGATGAAAGCAACTCGCAAGAATAAGTTGCAGTTCCACGAGATTTCTAAGTACCCTGCAGTAAGTCGCGACCTTGCATTATTGGTTGATAATAATGTAGAGTTTGCTCAAATAGAAGAGATAGCACATCAGACAGATAAGAAACAGTTGAAGCGTGTGGAACTCTTCGATGTTTATCAGGGTAAGAACTTACCAGAAGGCAAGAAGAGCTATGCCGTTAACTTCATTCTTCAGGATGAGACAAAGACGCTAAATGATAAGGCTATCGATGCTATCATGCAGAAATTAATTAAGAATTTAACAAATAAACTAGGAGCAGAACTCCGTTAATAAGAAAATCCAATGGGTAGAGCATTTGAATATCGCAAAGCTACTAAGCTCAAGAGATGGGGCCACATGGCTCGCACATTTACAAAGTTAGGTAAGGAAATCGCTATTGCAGTAAAGGCAGGTGGACCAGAGCCTGAAAACAATCCTCGTCTTCGTGCAATTATCGCTACATGTAAGCGTGAGAATATGCCAAAGGATAATATCCAGCGAGCTATCAAGAACGCAATGGGTAAGGATCAAAGCGATTATAAGGAAGTACCATACGAGGGTTATGGTCCTCATGGTATTGCAGTATTTGTTGACACATTGACCGACAATACCACACGTACCGTTGCCGATGTTCGTTCAGTATTCAACAAGTTCAATGGTAACTTGGGTACTCAAGGTTCTTTGAGCTTCCTCTTCGATCACAAAGCAGTCTTCTCATTCAAAAAGAAGGACGGCTTAGATATGGAAGAATTAATTCTCGACTTGATTGACTATGGAGTTGATGATGAGTTTGATGAAGATGAAGAAGAGAATGAGATTACCATCTATGGTGAGCCAACTAGTTTTGGTGACATTCAGAAACATTTAGAGGATAATGGTTTCGAGATAACTTCTGCAGAGTTTACACGTATACCAAACGACTTAAAAGATGTTACTCCTGAACAGCGTGAAACTATAGATAAGATGGTTGAAAGACTTGAAGAGTTTGACGATGTACAGAATGTGTACACTAATATAAAGCCTGCAGAAGAAGAGCAAGAATAAGCATCTTCTTTAATAGGTAATATACTAATATACCAAAGAAGAGGATATGTCTATGGGCATATCCTCTTTTATTATTATGATATTTATAGTTAGTTTAAATGCAAATATCAATAAGCTAAATGATTAAGATTGCCAGTTGCAGTTGTTCTTTATCATCCGGTAATTCGTTCCTAACAATCTATTGTATAGAAAGAAACGCCCTTCTTCATTTAAAGAGGGCGTTTCTTCACATCAAAGGAGGCGTTTCTTTATGATGAAGAGAGCCTTTCCTTGCATCGAAGAAAGCCTTTCTTCATTAAGTCTTAACTATTTTCTGTGAAATTCCTGCACGCATGGAGGGTGAGTAGGGGAGGCTTGGGCATTTAGAATAACACATCCTTAAAGAGCTTCACACGAGCAAGTAGTTCCCTGATATGCGTCAGTTGGGCAAAGAAGTCATGTACATCTTCAGCGTTATAGCCCACTGCGTATATGCCTAAATGGTCTGCCAAGTAAATTGATCGTTGGTTATGCCACTTCTGAGAGATGATGATAATTGAGTCTGCATGATACTCTTCTTGTATGTTACGCATCGATAAGAAGGTGCGATGACCACTGCCATCCATGTGGATAATGTTGGCTGGTATGCCTCTAACAATGAGGTTCTTCTTCATGGCGGAAGGCTCATCATATCCCTTGCGCTTCTCTCCGCTGATGATTAACTGCTTGTATTTATGATTCTTGTAAAGCTCAACAGCAGCATTGATACGTGCTTGGAAGAACAGATTAGGTCCTTCCGAGTAACGGCTCTTGGGACTTGTTCCGAGCAAGATAGCCGTTTTCATCGCAGGTACTTCCGCTGGATTATCGAAGACACGACCCTTCGCATTGTTATTAACAATGATGTTACACGTTGCAATAATTGCTACAACGATGACCAAAAGGGCTGTAACTGTATAGATAACTTTGCGTTTCATAATGTTATTTCCTGCCCTTTAATACATCAAGAGCATCGAAGGAATAGACCATTGTACCACTGGTAAAGGTGGTAGTCTCAATCTTCAGCGAGCGATACTTGCGTAGGCAACTGACGAAAGCGACGGGGTTTTGAACAAAGGCAGAATCTGTTTGTTTGCTAATACCGGGTTTGTAAGTGAATCGCCCGACCTCATCTCCTTGCGCATAAACACGTACATAGTTCGTACTGTCATAGCTATTACCAGCGAACTGTTCGCCATCTCCGAGAATCATACAGGCTTCCAAGCCCAGACGACCAAGTCTCCTCACTCGGATAGTCATGCGGTTAGTGGTCGTAATCTGCGACTTCTTGTTCGAAGCACTTTGTATGGTTGCCAGTGCCGAATCGTTCAGGTAAGTCCAAGCCGACACGTATGTGCCATCGTCACCCTTAGTACTGTCGAGGTTAACAGCAACCATTGTGTCAACCAAAGTGGTATCATAATGCCCCACACCACGCGATGAACACGAGGTGCAGGAAGTAAGAGTTGTTGCTGTTACCAGCGTCAGAAAGGCAACTGGTAACAGCATCATTGATTGAAATCTCATTGTTATTGATTCTAATACTCACCCCACGCCTTGATGTCAATGTCGTTGAGTGAGACATTACAGAAGGCATTGATGAACGCACTTGCCAATCGGCTGTTCGTAATCAATGGTATATTGAGGTCGATGGCGGCACGTCTAATCTTATAACCATTGGTTAGCTCGCGCGGAGTTAAGTCTTTCGGCATGTTGACAACCATGTCGATTTTCTTCTCATGGAGCAAGTCCAAGGCTTGAGGCGAATGTTCCTTATCAGACGGCATGTACACAAGTGTGTTCTCAATACCATTCTCTGTGAGGTACTTAGACGTTCCCACGGTTGCAAAAAGCTCATAGCCGTGTTGCTTCAAGGTCTTTGCTGCATCCAACATCTCGGCTTTCTGCTTCGCACCTCCTGTAGAGAGAAGGATGGTCTTCTTTGGTATTCTCTGTCCAACAGACAGCATACTTTTCAGCAAGGCAGTGGCAGAATCGTCACCAAGACAGCCCACTTCACCCGTTGAACTCATGTCTACACCGAGCACAGGGTCGGCTTTCTGCAATCGATTGAACGAGAATTGAGAAGCCTTAATACCTACATAATCAAGGTCGAAGAGGTTCTTGTTAGGCTTTTCAACAGGTACGCCGAGCATGATCTTAGTAGCGAGATCAATGAAGTTGAGCTTTAGCACTTTACTAACGAACGGGAACGAGCGACTTGCGCGTAGGTTACATTCGATGACAAGGATGTCGTTCTCGCGTGCCATATACTGTATGTTGAATGGTCCGTTGATATGTAGCTTCTTCGCAATCTGGCGACTAATGCGTTTGATACGACGCACGGTTTCAACGTAAAGCTTCTGCGGTGGGAACTGAATCGTTGCGTCTCCAGAGTGTACACCAGCAAACTCTATGTGCTCAGAGATGGCATACGCCATGATTTCTCCATCCTTTGCGACAGCGTCCATTTCGATCTCTTTCGCGTTCTCAATGAACTTACTCACCACAACGGGATGGTCTTCACTGACGTTGGCAGCCAACTGGAGGAATCGAGTCAGCTCATCCTTGTTAGAACAAACATTCATGGCTGCACCCGAGAGGACGTAAGATGGGCGTACAAGAACAGGGAATCCGACACGGTCAACGAACCTGTCTATATCCTCCATACTCGTTAGTGCGCTCCATTCCGGTTGGTTAATTCCGTTCTCGGTAAGCATAGATGAGAACTTTGCACGGTCTTCCGCATTGTCGATGTCCTTAGCTGCCGTACCCAGAATTGGCACGTTCTCTTCATCGAGATACATAGCTAAGTTGTTCGGAATCTGACCTCCCGTTGAGACGATGACACCATGAGGAGTCTCGGCATCAATGATGTCCATGACACGTTCGAACGTCAGTTCATCAAAATAAAGACGGTCGCACATGTCATAGTCAGTCGATACCGTCTCTGGGTTGTAATTGATCATGACGGATCGATACCCATGTCTTCGAATGGTGTTCAATGCCTGTACTCCGCACCAGTCGAACTCAACAGAACTACCAATGCGATAGGCTCCTGAACCCAGAACAATGACTGACTTTCGATCGTTGGAGAACGTTACGTCCGATGCTACTCCTGCATAGGTAACATATAAGTAGTTGGTCTGTGCAGGATATTCGGCAGCCAGTGTGTCAATCTGTTTGACGACTGGAAGGATGCCAAACCCCTTACGCAATCTTCTTACAAGCATCATTGCTTTGTGCATATTAGGGCACTCTTCTTCCAGTCCCACTGCACGAGCTATTTGGAAATCAGTGAATCCGTAGACCTTAGCCTCACGTAGTAACTGCTTGTCGAGGGTGTTGATATTCTTGCGTTTCAGCTCTTCGTCAATGTCAATGATATGCTTTAACTTGTTCAAGAACCATTTGTCAATCTTCGTCAAATCGTGTATCTGATCAACAGTATAGCCCTTGTGCATAGCCTTTGAGATGATGAATACACGCTTGTCGGTTGGTTCGCGCAATGCAGCATCTATGTCTTCAATCTGCAACTCCTTGTTTTCTACAAAGCCATGCATGCCTTGTCCTATCATTCGTAAGCCCTTCTGGATAGCCTCCTCGAAGTTACGACCAATCGCCATAACCTCTCCGACGGACTTCATACTTGACCCCAACTCCTTGTCGACACCACGGAATTTGCTCAAATCCCAGCGTGGTATCTTGCAGACAACATAGTCGAGTGCAGGCTCAAAGAAGGCAGATGTAGTCTTTGTAACAGAGTTCTTCAATTCAAAGAGACCATAGCCCATACCTAATTTAGCTGCCACGAACGCCAAAGGATAGCCTGTTGCCTTACTTGCGAGAGCTGACGAACGAGATAAACGAGCGTTTACCTCGATGACACGATAATCCTCGCTCTGTGGGTCGAAGGCGTATTGAACGTTACACTCACCGATGATTCCGATGTGACGGACAATCTTTATTGATAATGCGCGGAGCTTGTGGTACTCGCTATTAGTCAATGTCTGTGATGGAGCAATTACTATAGATTCACCCGTGTGGATGCCTAATGGATCGAAATTCTCCATGTTACAAACCGTGATACAGTTGTCATATTGGTCACGAACAACCTCATATTCGATTTCTTTCCAGCCCTTGAGACTCTTCTCAACAAGTACTTGAGGAGAGAAGGAAAAGGCTTTCTCACATAAGGTGTTAAGTTCTTCTTCATTGTCAGCAAAGCCACTGCCAAGTCCACCAAGTGCATAGGCAGCACGCACAATGACAGGATAACCCAGCGTCTTAGCCGCTTTGCGTGCTTGAACTATATCCTCGCAAGCCTCGCTCTTGATGGTCTTTACATCAATTTCATCAAGTCTTTCGACGAAGAGTTCGCGGTCTTCCGTATTCATGATGGCTGCAACGGGGGTACCAAGAACTCGTACATTATATTTCTTTAGTACGCCCGTTCGCTCTAATTCTACACCACAGTTTAATGCAGTCTGCCCACCGAAGGACAAGAGAATGCCATCAGGACGCTCCTTCTCAATCACCCTTTCAACAAAATAAGGTTGTACAGGAAGGAAATAGATCTGGTCTGCTACGCCTTCAGAAGTTTGTACCGTTGCAATGTTCGGATTAATGAGAACGGTAGAAACACCTTCTTCTCGCAATGCTTTTAACGCCTGCGAACCAGAGTAATCGAACTCTCCAGCTTCACCTATCTTCAATGCTCCCGATCCGAGAAGCAGTACTTTTTTAATTGAATCGTCTTTCATTATCTTAGTGTTTCTACGAATTTATCAAACATAAAGTATGTATCCACAGGACCAGAGCAAGCCTCCGGATGGAATTGAGAAGTAAACCATGGATTCTCAATGTGACGTATGCCTTCATTGCTGCCATCGTTCATGTTGACGAAAAGTTCAGTCCAATCCTTGTCGAGAGTAGACGCATCAACAGCGTAACCATGGTTCTGGGAGGTGATATAACACTTATTGGTACCAACCATGCGAACTGGTTGGTTGTGTCCACGATGACCATATTTTAACTTATAAATAGTTGCTCCGGCAGCCTTAGATAACAATTGGTTGCCCATGCAAATACCACAGATAGGCTTCTTACTAATGCTCATCTGCTTACGAATCACATTAACGGCTTCGATGCACATATCGGGGTCTCCAGGTCCATTCGCTAGGAAGAGTCCATCGTAGTCCATCGATGTGTAATCATAGTTCCAAGGTACTCGAATGACCTCAACTCCTCTATTGACAAGTGATCGAATGATGTTTGCTTTGACCCCACAGTCTACAAGGATAACCTTCTTGCCAGCACCCTCGTTGTAGTGAATAATCTCTTTCGTGGATACGAGGTCAACGAAGTTTACGCCTTCATAGTTGGCTTCTGGGATGTTATCAGGTTCATCGTCAAAGAGGATCTTACCCATCATCACGCCATGTTCACGCAGTACTTTGGTTAACTCACGAGTATCTATGTCCGTGATACCTGGTACATGTTCACGCTTCAACCAATCGCTTAGGCTCTCCACAGCATTCCAATGGGAGTACTGCTCGGTGTAGTCTGATACGATGATAGCAGACGCATAAATCTTGTCGCTCTCCATAAAGGTTGGGATGCCATTAGCCTCTATTGAGAAGGGTGGCACACCATAGTTTCCCACCAAAGGAAAGGTCATGGTAAGCAGTTGACCAGCATAGGAAGGGTCGGTAAGGCTCTCTGGATAACCCATCATAGCCGTGTTGAAGACTACCTCTCCGGCTACTGGTGCATCGTAGCCAAACGACTTGCCATGGAATTTTGTTCCGTCACTCAGGACTAAAGTTACGTTCCTCATTATTACTTAGTATTGTTGGGTTGATTGTTTTTATTTGTTTCTTTTCTGTGTTATGACAATGAAATAGGGACCTATGGGTTGTGCGACCGATTCATAAAGAAGCCTTGGACGCACAAGCCGTACGTCCCTATCTATTGGAGTCTAGCTCATGTGATGATTAAGATGTTCGTGTTCATAATAGTTGATGAAGTTCTGGTTGACCAGTCTCATACCACCTGGAGTGGGGTAGTCACCCGTGAAATACCAGTCGCCGGGGTGGTTAGGAATGGCGTTATGCAGCCCTTCTATACTTTGGAAAACCAGTTCAACGGGCGTCGTCATACCCTCTGGACGCAGTATTTCAACAATCTTCTGGTTGATTTCCTCAATGGTGAAAGGCTTGTAGATAGCCTTTACTGCATTCTTAATAACTTCCCCCTTAGGTTTAGCAACCTCTTTCTTGCAAGCCTCGTAGACTTCATTAAGAAGATAATCCATCTTTCGCTCCTGTATTAACTCAATCGTTGCACGGAAGACACAGAACTCTTCTGGACGTGGCATGTCTATGCCGTAATAGTCGGGGAAGCGTATCTGTGGGGCACTGGAGACTATGACAATCTTCTTCGGGTGTAGGCGATCAAGGATGTGAAGAATGCTCTCCTTGAGGGTTGTACCTCGAACGATTGAGTCGTCAATGATTACCAAGTTGTCCTTGTTGGGTTCGATACTCTCGTATGTAATATCGTACACATGAGAGGCGAGATCATTACGTGAATTACCCTCAGCAATGAATGTTCTTAGTTTGATATCCTTCCATGCTACCTTCTCAGCGCGTATCCCTTGCTTAAGAATCTGTCGAACATCTTCCTTCGAAGGGTTGCTTCCTAAGGCTGCTATCTGTTCAACCTTTCGATTGTCCATCCATTCTTTGATACCATGAGTAAGCCCATAGAAAGCTACTTCGGCAGTGTTAGGAATGAAAGAGAGAACCGTGTGAGTAGTATCGTAATTGACGGCTTCCAGAACTCGTTCCGTCAGTTGTTGACCAAGTTTCTCACGCTCTTTATAGATGTCTCTGTCCGATCCGCGGGAGAAGTAAATGCGTTCAAATGAACAAGCCGCATAGGTCTTTGGCTCGAGAATCTGTTGTAGGAAGGACTCTCCCCGTTTGTTAACTATGATTGCTTGACCAGGTTTCAACTCTTGTATGTCTTCGCATTCTAGATCGAAAGTAGTCTGTAGGACGGGTCGCTCACTGGCTACTGCTACAATCTCATCGTCCCTATAGTAGAACGCTGGACGTATAGCCCAAGGATCGCGGATAGCGAACATCTCACCCGAACCTGTTTGTCCACAAATGACGTAACCACCATCGAAATGTTCCATGGTAGTCTTTAAGACATTACTTATTTGTATATTTTCTTCAATATAATTTGTGATGTCTCGCTTTGTCAGACCAAGTTTCTGTGCTTCAACGAAGTTACGTTCAACCTCACGATCAAGCCTGTGCCCCATGAGTTCTAATAGAAGATAAGTATCGCTATAGATGCGTGGGCACTGTCCTTGATCAGTCAGTTTCTCAAAGATATCTTCAATGTTTGTCATATTGAAGTTGCCACACATGCAAAGATTCTTAGCCTTCCAGTTATTGCGACGTAGGAAGGGATGGACATAAGAAAGACCACTCTTGCCAGTAGTTGAGTACCGGAGGTGGCCCATATAAAGCTCTCCTGCGAACGGAAGACTTGTTTTTGCAAAAGAGACATCAGCTAATTGCCCCTGTGAGTAGCCTTTGTAATGTCTGTGAACATCGGCGAATATCTCCGCAACAGCATTCTTTCCCTCTGCTCTCTCACGAAACATATACTCGTTACCAGGCTCTGATGCGAGTTTAACAGCCGACAGTCCAGCACCTTCTTGCCCACGGTTATGCTGCTTCTCCATCATCAGATAGAGTTTATTTAACCCATACATCCATGTGCCATACTTCTCCTGATAATACTCTAACGGCTTTAGCAACCTTATCATTGCTACTCCGCAATCTTCATGAATGTTCTTCTCCATTATATAGATGTATTGTCTTTCTTTTGCAATTATTGAATGATAACTAACTTGTTAAGATGCCCATCGCCTGTTATTAGCCTATCCCCATCATCTTAGATGCTGTGTTGAGCTTCCTTAATGATGGTGATTTTGATGAGTTCTATTCTACTGTAACCGACTTAGCCAAGTTACGAGGTTGGTCTACATCTTTGCCTTTGCAAACCGCAATATGGTATGCTAAGAGTTGCAGCGGGATTGTTGCTACAAGTGGCTCTAAGCATTCCATCGTTTCAGGAAGCTCTATCACAGCATCTGCAATATGTGAGATAGTAGTGTCACCTTTGGTTACCAAGGCTATAACTCGCCCTTGTCTCGCCTTTATCTCTTGTATGTTGCTGCGTACTTTCTCATACATCCCGTTCTGCGTCGCGATAGCTACTACAGGCATATCAGAGTCTATCAACGCAATAGGTCCATGTTTCATCTCTGCTGCGGGATAGCCTTCTGCATGAATGTAAGATATCTCTTTGAGCTTTAAAGCCCCTTCCAAGGCTACCGGATAACTGAATCCACGCCCCAAATAGAGGAAGTTCCGAGCATAAGTAAAGGTGCGTGCCATATCAGCGATTTGGTCATTTGCCTTCAACACTTCCTTTATCATATTAGGAATCTCTGCCAGTTCCTTCACCGTCTGCACGTACTCTTCGTGCTTAATAGTGCCTTTGGCGTTTGCTAAAGCGAGTGCGAACATGGTCAAGACAGTGACCTGTCCTGTAAAAGCCTTTGTAGAAGCAACACCAATCTCAGGGCCTACGTGGATGTAAGTTCCTGTATCTGTTGCACGTGGGATGCTCGATCCGATGGCATTGCAAATACCATAGATGAAAGCACCCTTAGCCTTTGCCAGCTCCACAGCTGCTAATGTATCGGCTGTCTCACCACTTTGAGAAATAGCGATGACAACGTCATTCTCATTAACTACTGGGTTGCGATAACGGAACTCACTAGCGTATTCAACCTCTACAGGAATCCTACAGAATGTCTCAATCAGCTGCTTTCCAATGAGTCCTGCATGCCAACTTGTACCACAAGCAACGATGATGATGCGCTTAGCATTAAGTAGTTTGCTACGGTAATCAATCAATGCACTTAACGTAACATGGTCATGTTCTACATTAATTCGCCCACGCATACAGTTCGTTAAACACTCTGGTTGCTCAAAGATCTCCTTTAGCATGAAGTGGTCGTAGCCTCCCTTCTCAATCTGCCCAAGGTTGATATCAACCGTACGAACCTCTGGTGACAACTCTTCGTTGAGGATGTTTACGACCTTCAACTCCTCTCCTAACTTCATTACTGCAATGTTCCCATCATCGAGATAGACCACTTTATCTGTGTACTCGATTATTGGACTTGCATCCGAACCGAGGAAGAATTCGCCATCGCCAATGCCCACTACGAGTGGACTCTGCTTCCTTGCTGCAATGATCGTATCGGGGGTTCGCTTATCCAAGATGGCTATTGCGTATGCACCAATCACCTGATGCAATGCCAGCTGCACTGCTTCTAAGAGGCTAATTGCCTTCTTCTCCTGTATATAGTCAATCAGTTGAACTAACACTTCAGTATCAGTCTCTGACTGAAATTGTATTCCTTTCTCCATCAAGTTATGCTTTATTTCTGCATAGTTCTCGATGATTCCATTGTGAATGATAGCCAGATTCTTCGACTGTGAATAATGCGGATGCGCATTCACAGATGATGGCTCACCATGAGTTGCCCATCGCGTGTGAGCAATACCAATGTTACCAGTGACGTTCTTATCGGCGCAATACTCTTCCAAGTCAGCCACTTTGCCTTTTGTCTTATAGACATCTAGGTTGCCATTATCGTCTATTAGTGCTACACCTGCACTATCATATCCTCTGTATTCAAGGCGTTTTAAGCCCTTTATCAATATCGGGTAAGCCTCACGCTTAGCCCCTATGTATCCTACAATACCACACATTTTACCTTAATCTTTTGTTTTTATGGCAAATGAGAACATCCTCCCATCCACTTCTTTTCAGCTAGTTCCTCCCAAAACTATGATAGATATGGATGTCAAAGAATATTCTCATTTTATATATTTGCCTTTATAATGAAGACAGCAGTCCTCATTTAAGGATAGAATCTTACTTTCTTAACACGTTAACCAATAGTGAAGCTACTGACGTAACGATACCTATGAAAGAGAACCAAATGGTAGTGGAACTACCAATACTAGACGTCTTTGCCTTTACAGAGTTCGGTTGAACGTATAGCACATCATTCTGTTGTAGATAATAATAAGGTGAGTTGATGATGTTAGCATCATTCAGATTCATACGCACGGCATGCTTTTCTCCATGTGCATCCTCACGTATCAACAATATGTTATTACGCTTGCCATATACGCCCAAGTCGCCTGCCTGTGCGATAGCCTCTAGAACGCTAATCTTCTCAGTAGATACTGGAATGACACCAGGCTTACCTACTTCACCCAAGACAGTGATGTGATAACTACTCATACGAACCGATACAACAGGGTTCTCAGTACGTGCAAGGTAAGGTTGAATCTTGCTCTTTATCAAGTCCTCGCATTCGGTCTTTGTTAAGCCAACAACATGTACCTTGCCAATAACAGGGAAGTTGATGAATCCCGAATTGTCTACGAGATAACCCTTAAAAGCCGTTGATGCTTTCTCACCACTTTGTAAGTTAAAGGGTGCGGAAGCCTCTGGATTAGTTGTATTGACAGTGATGGTTAATTCGTCTTTAGGCATGATGCGTGCATCAAATAGCCCTCTTGAAGCAGCAAGACTAATGGAGTCAATGTTTTCAACATAGGTGAATCCCTTGCTAGAACCACATCCCGTCATTGCCATAATCATAGCTACTACTATAAGAGATAAGATGATTTTTTTCATTTAAAAATAGCGTGAAGTCAATTATAAATTATACTTTTCTGCAAAAATACGACTATTTTTCGAGAATTACAAGCGAATGGCTTTTTTTCTCCTAAGCGATGGATAAAATAAAACCGACCATCAATACCATTCTTTCCATAGCCCTTCTATTCTCTTCTTTGTCGATCTCTTTATTCACAGGAGAATCTTTTTTACAATGCAGCAGCCTTACTGTATTGATCGTAAAGCCATTGTTGTTGCTGCTCAATCGTTATGTTGCTGTTGTCTAGTTCGATAGCTCCTTCAGCCTTACGGAGAGGTGAGGTGGCACGGTGCGAATCGATGTAGTCACGTTCTTGAACATTCTTTAATATATCGTCGAAGTTAGCTTCCATACCCTTAGCCTTTAGTTCATCGTAACGCCGTTGGGCTCGAACTTCGGGCGAAGCAGTGACAAATACCTTTAGTTCGGCATTGGGGAAGACCACCGTTCCGATATCTCTTCCATCCATGACAATCCCCTTCTCTGCTCCCATCTGTTGTTGTTGTTCAACAAGGGCAGCACGCACAAAAGGCAATGCGGCGATGACACTGACATGTGAAGACACCTCCATGGTACGGATCTGATTCTCTACATTCTCTCCATTAAGGTAAGTATCAGGGCGTCCAGTAGCCTTATTCAACTTGAAACTAATCTTTATATTCCCCATCTGTGCCCTTAACTCCTCTTCTTTGATGGTGCCATTCGCATGGAATAAACCATTCCGTAAGGCATAGAGAGTTACTGAACGATACATCGCTCCAGTGTCTACATAGATGTAACCAATCCTCTTTGCGAGGTCTTTAGCCATTGTGCTTTTCCCACAGGAGGAGTGCCCGTCAATGGCAATAGTTATTTTCTTCATTTCTTAAAAACGTGTTTTGTTTCGTCTGATCTGTACTACTTTCTTTCGCAGTGAGTGCAAAGTTACTAAAAAAAGTGGTATGCTGATGGCATTAAGTGACATATCTTTTAATTCAAAATTCAAAGTTCATAATTCAAAATTATGATTAGTTCGAGTTGACGAGTGGACAGGTTGACAAGTAAACGAGTTATTTGTTCTGTCGAAAACAATACTATCTATTCCCCTCTCCATTCGGAGAGGGGGCGGGGGTGAGGCTCCTTAAGTAGGGACAGACGCCCTCATCTGTCCGATACAAGATGATTTTCTCAAACAGAAAACATAAGGATATATTATTCTAATAACATATTCCATTCACCCCAAACATCTCATCTGGGCGGATAGACGAGGGCATCTATCCCTACTTTGTAGCATCATCGTTTAATTAAGGAAACGCCCTTTTAAATTTGAAGAGGGCGTTTCTTCATTTCCAAGAGATGCTTTCTTTGGCACAAGGAAACGCCTTCTTCAGTTCAAGGAAACGCCCTCTTCGTTTGTAAACAACGTTATTCTTTTCTCTTTCCATTCGGAGGGATAAAACCATTCCAAGCCTCTTCCAAGGGGAGGATGTGCCTTAATGGGATATTGTTTGGTTGTTATCTCTGTGCGAAAAGTATTATCACAGAATACAGAAACTACGCATAATCCCCCGTCTATCAGCATAAAAACTTGTGGTTCTATATATTACAATGGTTGTTAACGGTTCTTAGTGGACACTATTGAGATATAGGCTTGATAATGATGAATTATTTTTTTGCTGTCACTCCTGTCACTTCTTCGTCTCTTAT
The DNA here is from genome assembly GCF_018127765.1 of Prevotella veroralis. Taxonomy (NCBI): domain Bacteria; kingdom Pseudomonadati; phylum Bacteroidota; class Bacteroidia; order Bacteroidales; family Prevotellaceae; genus Prevotella; species Prevotella veroralis. The sequence goes on from NZ_CP072331.1 coordinate 743,787, forward strand.
AATTCGCTGATCACTAAATAGTTGTCGCAAATGTTAAAAGTGACAGCAACTCTATTTAAAACTTAATTATGTATTTGTAGGGTGGGGGAGTATTGGTTTTGCATCGTAAAAAATGAAGAAATAATATGGAGGAAATACTATACCTTCTCATAGCTCAAGTATTTGAAGAAGTGTAAAAATGTGGCGTAATGGACATTTGGTAGGCTGAAACCTCTCGGAATTCTTTTATTTACTACCTTTGCAGCATTTGAAAACCTATGAATAAAAAAACTGTATCTTCTGTAATAGCTCAAATGTTAAAAAGAATGGGCATCAACGTTCTGTTCAGATGTATTCCTGCAAGGATTGTGGTAGACAATTTCAAGGTGGTCTGCGTATAAATAATATTTCTCTATGTAATGACTATCTGACGGCAAATCGAACGATATCTGATCTATCCACTCTTTATAAATGTTCAGAGCGAACCATACGACGTAGGTTGAGCTTAGTGGTAGATAGCTTTACTGCTACTTACCCCAAATCTGCAGTAATAATATTGGATACAACATACTTTTCCAGGACATTTGGTGTGATGCTTTTTCAGGATGCTTCATCAGGCAAAATACTCTATCGCAAGTTTGTCAAAAACGAAACTAACAGAGATTATCTTGATGGACTTTGGTATATTGCGGAACGTGGAACTATGATAAAAGCAGTGGTGTGTGATGGGCATATAGGACTTTTACAAGCTATAAGTTTCTGTCCCGTACAAATGTGTCAATTTCACCAATTTCAGATAGTTAGAAGACTCCTTACTAACAACCCACATTTGCCTGCAGGCGTTGAACTATTGGCATTAATGAGAAGGATGTTCTATATGAAAAAAGAAGAGTTTATAACCGCTTTTGATAAATGGTGTGATAAATGGAAAGAGTTCCTAAATGAACGAACTCTCCTAATCTCGGGTAAGACAACTTATACACACAGAAGACTGAGAACGGCAAGACGTTCTATTAAGACACATCTGCCATGGCTCTATACGTGCGAGCAGCATCCAGATATACAAATACCTAATACAACAAACCTGTTGGAAGGATTTAACTCACAACTTAAAAGAGCACTGCATAATCATAATGGATTGAATGAAGCTAACAAGAAGATGTTTATAGATGGATTCATAAATACAAAAAAGAGGGTGTGTCAAAATAGCCACACACTCTTTTTTATGCACAAAGCCCCGACTTTCTCAAGCCAGGGCTTTGCTATTTCCTAAAGTTTTTGTACCTTTAGGCATACAAAAAAATCTCATTATGACAAATGTACACTTTCGTTCTTACATACACAAGAAAATGATTCTTTTTCCTCAAAGAATCGATAAGGACATCGCAGAAGATGATCCTGTTCGTCTTTTAGACGCCTTGGTGGATAATCTTATGTTGGATAATGTCTACAAGCTTTATAAGCCCAGTGGTCGCAAGCCTTATCATCCACAAATGATGCTCAAGGTGATTCTTTACGCCTATATGAATAATATCTATTCCTGCCGTCGTATAGAGTCGCTTCTCAAGCGTGACATTCATTTCATCTATCTGGCAGGATATGAGCAGCCTGATTTTATTACCATCAATCGTTTTCGTAATCGTGTGAAAAAGGAAATCAACAATATCTTCACACAAGTGGTATTAGTACTTGCAGCCAAAGGTTTGATAAGTCTTGACGTTGAATATATTGACGGCACAAAAATAGAATCGAAAGCCAACAAGTATACCTTCGTTTGGAAGAGAACCGTGGAAAAGAACCGCGCCAAGTTGCAGGAACAAATACGCACACTCTTGCTTCAGGTTGATGATGTCATAGCGCAGGACAATGCCGCTAAGACAGAAGGTGTCGAGTTTACTGCAGCTCTGCTCGATGAGATATCCGAGGAATTGAACAAGTCTTTGGAATCATCCCCTGAGCCTAAGACAAAAGAAGAGAAGCAGGCTGTTAGAACCAAGAAAAAACAGCTTAAAGAGCTTGAGAAGAAACGTAATAAACTCCAAGAGTATGACCAACACCTTGAGATTATGGGGGAGAGAAACTCCTACAGCAAGACCGACCCTAATGCCACGTTTATGCACATGAAGGAGGATGCTATGCAGAACGGACAGACTAAGCCTGGATATAATCTGCAGATAGCAACTGAGAACCAGTTTATCACCAACTTTGCACTCTATGCTAACCGTACAGACACGCTCGCACTTCCTTCTTTCTTGGAGTCTTTCAAATTACGCTATCATCGTTATGCCAAGACAGTCGTAGCCGATTCAGAGTATGGCTCCGAGGAGAACTATCTGTTCATGGACGTACATAATATGGAAGCCTATGTGAAGTATAATTACTTCCATAAAGAGCAGCGTCCACGCTACACACCTAACCCATTCAGTCCTGCAAGCCTTTATTACAATAAGGAACAGGATTTCTACGTCTGCCCTATGGGACAGCATATGAAGCGTATAGGCATGAAGCGTTCCCTAACCTCTAATGGATTCGTTACTTACAGTGTACGTTATCAGGCAGAACGCTGTGATGGTTGTCCGTTGAGAGGCTCATGTTTTAAGGCAAGAGGGAACAGAATTATAGAAGTAAACCACCAACTACAGTACTATAAACAAAAGGCACGGGAACTACTGACCTCGGAAGAAGGCATCAAGCATCGAGGACGAAGGTGCATAGAACCTGAAGCTGTTTTTGGACAAACAAAATACAATAAAGCCTACAAGAGGTTTAGGCATTTTGGAAAAGACAAGGTCAATATGGATTTTGCCTTCTTTGCTATTGCCTTTAACATAGGAAAAATGTGCAAAAAAAATAATCTCAAGGAGCTAAAAGCTATTATGGAGGTACTTTTAGTCACCTTCAGATGCTCTATAGAAGTTTATATAAGCTATTGGAAGCCCAACAAATCATTTTATATGAAATTAGCGGCATAGCTGCAGTAAATAACGAATTATGCGGTAGATGAAGTAAAGAGGAGTAGAAAAGAGGATGTGTCCATTTTGACACACCCTCCAAATGTCCGTTACTAAAACCCGAGAGGTTTTCAGCCTACCAAATGTCCATTACGCCTACTACTACTATTATTGCCTTAGTAGTCTGTTATTGTGTACCTTAATTCTTTGTCATGTACGCCTTTTTGCTTACCTTTGTCAACTGATTAGACTATTACAGATACATTATTAAGTAATAAAGATGAAGCAGATAAAATCATTACTCCTCATTATGTCGGCTGGAGTTGTTCTCTCTTCTTGTATTAAAGAAGAGGCTTTAAACGCAGAGGCAGACATTAATAATATTACAGTCGATGGTGTGGAACTGATCCGTAAACCGGTTATAACGAATAATGCCATCCAACTCTATGTCAACGGATGGGCTGATGTTACGCATCTTGCACCCGTGTTTAACCTGACAGAAGGTGCAACAATTGAACCAAAGGATAGTACGGTTCGCGACTTCACACAGCCCCAGCAATATGTTGTGACATCGCAGGATGGGCAATGGAAGAAGACTTACACCGTCTCTTTCATTGCTAACGACGACATTGCAACAGCCTATCATTTTGAATCCCTAAAGGTAGATAACACCGTTAGTTATGATACCTTTGTCGACAAAACACCTGATGGTAATACCTTCGAGTGGGCGAGTGGCAATAGTGGAGTATCGTTTGTTCTGTCGGGAAAAGGGGCTAAAGACTATCCAACATGCCAATCCGATGATGGTTATAAAGGGAAGTGTCTCAAGCTGACAACCATCAGTACAGGAGCATTGGGGGCTATGTTTGGTTCGCCAATAGCTGCTGGTAACTTGTTCACAGGCTCCTTTGAACTTAATTTCGGCGACACTGGAAAGTCCACCCACTTTGGTGTTCCATTCCGCAAAACGCCTCTTGCACTTGTAGGATACTATAAGTATAAAGCTGGAACGAAGTTTACTGATAAGAAGCAGAAAGAGATTAAGGACAGAAAAGACGACTTCGCGCTTTATGCCGTGCTGTTTGAAACGGGCGATGGAGTGGAGTATTTGGATGGTCATAACTCACTGACAAGTGATCGCATCGTGCTTAAAGCCGAGCTTGGTGATCGTAAAGAAACGGACGAATGGATACGCTTTACCATTCCTTTCAAGGCTGTTGATGGTAGGACGATAGATGCTGATAAGTTGAAGGCAGGCAAATACAGTCTTGCAATCATTATGTCATCAAGTAAAGACGGAGCAAAGTTTGAAGGTGCTGTTGGTAGTACGCTCTATGTGGACGAATTAGAGTTATACTCTAAATAAGCTGTCATATAGATACCTACAAGATAATATTAAAGGATAAACTTAAATGTGTTTTGCATTAAAATGAATATACGTGTAATAGCAATCGCAGTCGTTAGCTTGGGCTGTAGTATCAGTCTTTTCGCACAGACCGACCGCACAGAAGCATTAGAATCAGCCGATCAGAACGGGTGGGAATATGAGTTGAAAACAGGTGTAAACATTGGTGGCTCTGCTCCACTCCCTATGCCCGTTGAGATAAGAAAGATAACTAGTTACAACCCACGATTCAATGGGACGATTGAAGGAACAGCCACTAAATGGTTGGGGAAAGACCATCGTTGGGGCGTGTCAGTGGGTTTGAAGTTTGAAGAAAAGGGTATGCTGACGGATGCGAGAGTAAAGAATTACAAGACAGAGATCGTTAATGAGGGTAGTCATGTTGCTGGTTATTGGACGGGGGATGTGCAGACTGACTATCACTCAACGCTCCTTACCATCCCAGTTATGGCTAATTACCGCATTAGCGATAGGTGGAAAGTGCGTGCGGGAGTCTATTCTTCCATCAAACTGGATGGTAATTTCTCTGGACATGTTAGTAATGGTTACCTCAGAGAGAGTACTCCTGTTGGGCAAAAGCTTAGTTTCGAAGAGGGTAAGACAGCCTTTTACGATTTCTCTTCATCGCTTCGCTCGTTCCATTGTGGAGCCCAAGTGGGTGCAACGTGGCGTGCCTTTAGTCACTTTACGGTCAATGCCGATATGACATGGGCAGCGAATGGTATCTTCAAAAAGGACTTTAATACCATTAGTTTCAAGCTATATCCAATCTATCTGAACATCGGTTTCGGCTATCGTTTTTAGGCTTGTTTAAGACAGAGCAACATAAGAGAATGGCGTTCAATAACAGATGTTCTTTAATTCAAAATTCAAAGTTCATAATTCAAAATTATGATTAGGTAGAGTTGACGAGTGGACAGGTTGACAAGTAAACAAGTTATTAGTTCTATTTGAAGTGATAGAGAATTTGTAGGGACAGATACCCTCATCTGTCTGCCAAGACACAGCCGAGTAAAGCCTCCCCAAGCCCCTCTTTAGGATGGAATGTTGCCTAACGGGATGCCATGTAAGTGCAAACGGGCGGACAGATGAGGGTGTCTGTTCCTACTTGTGGCGTCTTTTCCTATGGGACAAATCACTTGTTTACTCGCCGTCTTAACAATTTGTTAACTCTACCTAATTGCCATCTTGAATTGTGAACTATGGATCTTAAATTCAAAGAGGGCGTTTCTTCCTATCGAAGAGACGCCCTCTTCATTGCAAGGAAACGCCCTCTTCGATTGGAAGAAGGCGTTTCTTTAATTAATGATAATGCCAACCTGTAGGGACGGACGCCCTCGTCTGGAAACCCCTTCCAGCCTTCCCCAAGGGGAGGAGTGCCTAACGGAAGTCAGTTAGGATTAGTATTTTTGATTGAGGATGACACCACAAAGTAGGGACAGACGCCCTCGTCTGTCCGCATAGGGGAAGCTGCTTGTAATGTAAGGTGGAATATTGGAGCGGACAGACGAGGGCGTCTGTCCCTACTTAAGGAGCCTCACCCCCATCCCCTCTCCGAATGTTAAAACCCCACCCAGCCTCCCCCAAGGGGAGGAGCGCCTAACGGGAGCTAATTAGGAAAAAGTTTCTTTAATTCAAAGGGGGCGTTTCTTCACATCGAAGAGACGCCCTCTTCATTGCAAAGAAACGCCCTCTTCAAATGGAGAAAGGCGTTTCCTTGTTTTCATTCCTGCTGTTCCTGCTAACGAAGCATCACCTCGTTACACACCAAACAACATCCCCTAATTAGCTTCCGTTAGGCATTCTTCCCCTATTGGGGGGAGCTGGAGAAGGTTTGCCGGGCTTCTCCAGAGAAGCAGGGTGGGGCTATCTTTTCCCTAAAGTGGCTTTGCCAATGTCAACATCAATAGCCAATCGGTCTCTTGGATGTTGTATTTTTCTAATAGCTCTGCATCATTCTTGAACTCATTCAATAACTGGTCACGATCTTTGTTGCCCTTTGTTATCCAATTACGGAACAACTCGGCAGCCTGTTGAACATTCCCTTTTGCCCATTGACAATAGCCCGCATTGAGGTAATCTTCCGTTGTTGGCGATGCTTCCAATAATGTGTTATAGAGTTGTTCGGCCTTATCAAGGCTCTTCTCCATAAGCATTGCCCATGCAAAAACGCGTTTCACGTTCATGTCGTCGGGGTATTGATAATCCAATCGGAATAACTCTTCTCGCACTTCAGATGATTTCCCCAGTTTCAAAAGAGCGACACTACGATTCAAAGCAAAGCTTTTATTCTCAGCATCCAATCGTAGTAATTGAGCATAAGTCTGCTCTGCAGTCTCGTAGTCTTCGCAGTCCAGTGCTGCACGAGCCAGTCCTTTCAATGCCCATTCATTGGTTGGATCATTCTCTAAAGCCTTACTGAAGAACTCGTAAGCAGTGTCCGGTCTGCCCAAATGGATGTTTGTGTAGCCCACAAGAATATTGTATCTCGGGTCGTCACTATAGAAGGTACTGAGCAATTCGATTAGTTTCCTGTATTGGTGATGATTATAGAGGTGCAATGCTAAACGCAGCTTCATCGCATCGAGTCCAGTACCCATAAAGGACTTATAGATAAAGAAGAAGGTATCGGCAACGAAGTCTCCTTTGCCGTTATCTTCGAATGGGTTGATGAGATCCTGGGCTGTTTTGTAGAGCCGAAAGAAGCGATATAGATCCTGAATGTACGCTCGGCGAATGTTAGCAGCATCCTCTTTCTCATCGAAGGAACCGAGCGGACCGAATGCAGAATCAGTCCCCATCATCTCTTTAATGTTACTTGGTAACTGGCTTATTACTCGCTCCATAGCGATCACAAGAGAGTACTTGTCGGAGTCACATAGGCTCCCCTTATTCACGAGAACATCGAGGAACTTCGAATCACCTAACGCCTTTAAGGCAGGGCGAAGAGCTGGGTTTTCAATATAAAATGGTGTGAACCAGTTGACCAGATCACCGAAGAAAGGGAAGCTTTTCATCTGTCGGAACCCACCAAAGTAGATGTCTGATCCTTGCTTCTGCATGTCCATCATCTTCTTAACCTGCTCCTCCATCTGTTCCATGCGTTTGTCTTCTGCATCTTGATGGAGGATGTTCTCGAGTTGATCCTCCTCTTTCTCGACAATGCCAAGACGCCCAACAGTAAGGTTAGAGTTGCGTATGATGCCTGGCATAATATCCCTTTGAATCTTGTCGTTATCCTTTTCTGTGTCCTGACTATAGAACAGTTGGATTTGTAAAGAGAGTAGGTCGCATGTCACGTTAGCATCAGTACAAAGCTGTTTGATGATGTTGTCCTGTTCTGGGAATATATCCATTCCTTCAAAGACTGATAATACCCAACCCACGAGCGCACGCTGACGAACATGGCTATCGTTAGTTTGCTGATAGACTGTTGTGAGTGTTTTGAACTTGTTGATATCGAATTGGTTCATCGCACTCAACGTGATGGCACTGACGAGGAGTTGCTGATCAGTGGATATGACAGTAGGTGAGGTCAGTAGTTGGGAATAGAACTGATAATCCTCTTCTGTCCATTGGCACGATGTGAATAAAGCATTGAAAAGCCTGTTTATGAACAGCTGATGACGATCGTAGAGTTCGTTTTCTTTGTCTTTGGGGGTGGTCTCTGACTGCAAAGATAACATAGCTAAATCGGAGACAAAGGACTCTAAGACGGTGCGAATGAAGTCATGGCTGGTATTGAGATGGTTGCTAATTCGAAAGGCATCGATATATGCTGGGACATGCTTGCAACGCCAACCAATCTCCAAATTAGTGGTTACACGATAGAGACGTTGGAGCAATGAGGCGTAGAGCGAGGCGCGTTGACTGTCGATAAGTCCCCTTCCCATGTAGTCAACCATCAGTTGATAATCACGCTTGACAGCCTCAAATTCATCGCTACCCATCAGTGATGGACGTTGTAAGAAGAGCTGATTTAATACTTCAATAGCATTGTCCAATCGCTTATCCATCAGCTCATTTATAGTCTTACTAAGTATTTCTTCTACGTTCACCGTGCTGTTTCTTTTAAGTTACTAACTATGATCTGTCTCACTTGTTATGGTTAAGAAAATCCCTTGCCATTATCAGGTCGGCTCTACGAGGTGGTCCCACCTTTGTGTATTTGATGTCAGGCAAGGCACGAACAGTGGCATCATCCGCCTGCATATACTTCTTTATCAAGGCTGCGTAATACTTAACACCATTCTTATTAATCAATTCGACGGCCTTGTCATAAGCCTTTGCAAACTCTGTCTCATCCGATGGTCTGCGGTGCTTATCCATAATCGCTACGACCCCTATATGTACACCTGCATCAGTCGAATTAAATAGAGAGTTGTTGTCACCTTGCAGTGCTTTTGTAGCCTGCGGTTCGGTAAACCAGTAGGCATCTATCTCATGGTTCTGTAGCATCTTGAGCCTAATTAGAACGTCATTGACCTGCACTTGGAACACTTGATACTTCGGTTTTGCCTTCTTTACGACCTTATTACTCAACAAGTCAGTGCCTGAGAAGCGTGTTTTGGCTATAATCTTATCACTTAAATCGGATAGTTTCTTTAGTTTAGATGACCTATCGGCTATGAGCTGCCAGTTGAGGTTTGTGTCCGTTAGATAGTGCATCAACACTTTCTGTCTATGCTTCAAACGCTCAGTCCTAACCAAATCGCTGAAGGCTGCCTGTACGCTTCCTCCAGCCATGGCTGTGTCACAATCCATCTGAGCAGTGTACTCTTTCAGTCGGATATCAACTTTAGCAGTATCGTATAACATGCTATCTTTCAATAGATAAGCAGGCAAACAGTCAAGCGTTGGCATAACTGCAATCTTGTAAGCTCGCTGATAGCTTTCTATCTCCGCATGCTCTTTTGCCTTTTGTTCAGCCTTTAGTTGCTTTGCAGACTTCCCACAACCAGCAATCAAGAACATCGATAGTATGAGTATGTAATAAGTACGTTTCATGTCCTGCAAAAGTAATAATTAATTTTGTAACTATGCAAATTCTTAGTACTTTTGTCCCACTATGTCAAAGGATAAAATTGCTTATGTCTGCAGCAACTGTGGGCAGGAAAGTGCGAAGTGGATCGGTAAGTGCCCTAATTGCGGACAGTGGAATACGTTCAAGGAGATACGTATCTCTGCCGATACAGGTACACATGCTGCACGTCAGGCAGCCACCTCTTTGCGTCATGGAGTAGCTGTCGGGGCTGTGTCAGGATTGGCTAATAAGCCTCAAAGACTGCGTGATGTCTCTGCGAAGGATGAGCCTCGTATGGACATGCACGACGGTGAATTGAATCGTGTGTTAGGTGGTGGTCTGGTGCCAGGGAGCATTGTTTTGTTAGGAGGAGAGCCCGGTATCGGTAAGAGTACATTAACCTTGCAGACTATTCTACACCTATCTCAACGCATCTTATATGTTAGTGGTGAAGAGAGTCCGCATCAGATTCGTATGCGTGCAGAACGCATAACTAAGGATATTCCAGAGAATATCATCATCTTATCGGAGACTTCTCTTGAACACATATTCGAGCATATCAAGGATGTAAAACCCGAACTCATTGTGGTCGATTCGATACAGACTATATCTACAGAGGACGTTGACAGCAGCCCTGGAAGCGTCACCCAAGTGCGTGAATGCGCCTCTGCTCTATTGCGATTTGCGAAGACTAGCGGCGTACCAGTGGTTCTTATCGGTCATATTAACAAGGAGGGAAGCATTGCCGGACCAAAGATTTTAGAGCACATAGTCGATACTGTGATTCAATTTGAGGGCGATCAACATTATATGTATCGCATTCTTCGGAGCATAAAGAACCGCTTTGGCTCCACATCAGAGCTGGGTATCTATGAGATGGAACAGCAAGGTCTTCGGCAGGTAAGCAATCCTTCGGAGTTACTACTTACTGAAGACCATGACGGACTATCAGGAGTTGCAATCTCAAGTACCATCGAAGGCGTTCGACCCTTCCTCGTTGAGACACAAGCACTGGTGTCTTCTGCAGCCTACGGAACGCCTCAACGTTCAGCAACTGGCTTTGATCAGCGTCGCTTAAACATGTTACTTGCAGTGTTGGAGAAGCGTGTTGGCTTTAAACTCATGCAGAAGGACGTGTTCTTGAACATAGCTGGTGGACTGCGAGTAACCGATATGGCGATGGATTTGAGTGTGATAGCTGCAGTGTTATCATCCAATGTTGACACCCCAATCGAGGCTGGTTGGTGTATGTGCGGAGAGGTTGGCTTGAGCGGTGAAGTGCGCCCCGTCAGTCGTATAGAACAACGTATTGCCGAAGCAGAGAAGCTCGGCTTCAGTCATATTATCATCCCGAAGTATAACATGTCAGGGCTTACTGGCAAGTATGCAATACAACTTCACCCTGTAAGGAAGGTTGAAGAGGCTTTGAGGATATTGTTTGGATAATCCATCCTTATATATGAATATTGGCAGGAACAAGCGTTATTACTGTTTCTGTCAATATTCTTTTAATATACAAAATGCAGTATATTAGGTGATTATATAATATCACTAAAGTTAAAGATAATACCTAATTAGCTTTCAGTTAAAGCTTTACTTATAGATATAAGGGCGTATAATCTTTGCCCAAACATCATACCCTTTCTCGGTTAAGTGTAATCCGTCACGACAATATTCAGCCTTCATTGTTTGCGGTCTAGCACCAAGAAGCGGCGTGTAAAGGTCGATGTAAGTGAGAGCATGGCTCGCACAATACTCCTTCAGTTTGTTGTTTAGTTGGATAATCAGGTCGTCCTTCCCTTTAAGATACTTCCACGTACCCACTTCCTCATTAAGTGGTAAGACGCTCTGAACGTATAGCTCCGTCTTGGGAGACCGCTCCCTTATTGTTGCCAACACACGAGTGATACCTTGAAAGACCCGTTCAACAGTCCAGCCATGGCTTAGATCGTTCGCACCACACTCAAAGAAGATCTTTTTGGGATGGTAAGGAAGCACCAAGTCAAGCCTGTTGTACATCCCTTGACTATCGTCTCCAATGATTCCCCGATTAATGATCTTCCCTGCACCAGGGAAGTGTCTGCTCCAGTCGCCACCATATTCTGAATGGCTATCACCATACATTACGATAACATTGGAGGGTAGTTTGCCTTCTTGTTTAAACTCTTTCACCTTTATAGAATAGTGTTTTGAACCATGATAAACGGGACGTTGACCTTGTGCGGAGAGGTTGCCTAAGGATAGAAGGAATAGTGCGGACAGAGCGAACCGCCTTATGTTTACTTGTATAGAATGTGCCATTTTATTATGTTAAACACCCACAAAAGTAAGGAAAAAGATGGAGAATAAAGAGAAAAAGTCTGGTTATCTGTCCTAAAGGGAGTAGATAACCAGACTTTTTAAAAAGGGATTTCTTAAATCTTCTGTATGCCTGTTAGCGCATGAGTTTCAATACTCTTGTGAGGTACTTCTGGGTCTTTTTGATGTCATACTTGATACCTCCACTCCATAAGCGGATACCCTTCTCAATGCTATTAAGCGGATTGTGAAAGGATTGGATGACAACAAACATCTCCTTAGACTTCGTTGCGTTAAATCGATCAGATAGTGTGTAACGCTTTGAACTGCCTCTACTTTTAAGGATGTTATTACATTCCTTGACCAGAATAGGGGATATTTGAAGAACTCCAACATACGACCCATTAACCGCTAAAGCATTCCCCTTGCTTTCAAGTTGGATGATTGCGTCCATTACAGGACCCCAGTTAAACTTGCTACTTTGAGCATTTGCTTCAACAGATGAAGCCAAAATCATTAAGAAACTAACAATTACTACTTTAAAAAATCTCATCATTTAAAACTTTCCGGAACCTTAGATAAGTTGCTCAAGAGAGTTACCTTCTATGGTGCGTTCCTATGTGAGAATGAGTTACCACCGCACCTTAGTTCCATATTAACGCTTGCAAAGGTACAAAAAATATTGCTGATAACCAAATAATTAGCATTTATTACGAATAGAGTTACTCGAATGGGAAGGGGCGAGATAAAGCCCCAATCAGCCTCACCGAAGGAGGAGGAGTGCCTCACGGGATAGGTATTTGCATGGCTGTTGGAGGCTGGTTGATGTGTTGCGAGGCTGTGCCTCATTAGCTGGAGTAGCAGGACTAAAAACAAGGGAACGCCTTTCTCCATTTGAAGGGGGCGTTTCCTTGCTATGAAGAGGGCGTTTCTTTACATCAAAGAGGGCGTCTCCTTGTATCAAGGAAGTGCCTTCGTCAATTAGAAAGGATACCTCAAAGTAGGGACAGACGCCCTCGTCTGGAAACCTCTCCCAGCCTCCCCTAAGGGGAGGAGTGCCTTACGGGAGCTAATTAGGGGAAAGTTTTGCAGTCCGGAAAGTACCCCAAAGTAGGGACAGACGCCCTCGTCTGTCCGCATAAGAGGGCGTATTTCACAAAGAAGTAAGGATTTTGGGGCGGACAGACGAGGGCGTCTGTCCCTACTTTGGGGCTCTCTATTCAATGGAGCAAGTAACTTGTCCACTTGTAACTCGTGTACTCGCCAACTCTATCTAATCACAATTTGTGGCATTCAAAAAGATTAATTACCTTTGTGCAAACATTCCTTTGGGATGTTTGAATAGCTTAAATTTGAAGGTACTCTTGATTATTTCATATCATGGTAAGGCGTAGAAGGAGGCGCAGTAAGCGTAAAAACAATAATAGGAAATTATGGATATGGGGCTGTGTGGCTCTGTTTACACTCGTTGTTATCCTTATGGTCGACCTTAAACCATGGCGTCGTAAGCATGTAACTGTTAGTGATGAATGGCCTTACCATGACCTAACAAAGGGAGAATATACCAAAGATTTTGATGGTTTGGATCTATCTCGTCATCAAGGAAAGATACACTGGGACGAGCTAGTTGATGAGAATCCGCAACTCAAGTTCGTGTATCTTAAAGCTACAGAAGGCAGCTCTGTGGTTGATCCCTTTTATCAAAAGAACCTCAAAGAGGCTAAGAAACGTAACCTATTAGTCGGTTCCTATCATTTTCTCACACGTCGTACTTCAATGGAAAGGCAGGTTGATAACTTCCTTTCTAACATCGATCTCCAGCAACAGGACTTGCTTCTTCTGGTCGATATAGAGGCAGATGGCACTCGAGGATGGGATAGTCAGTTAATAAAGAAGAACTTAGCACGATTCATTCAATTAGTTAAAGAGCGCACAGGACATGCCCCGATGATCTATACCAATGAGTCTTATTACCACTTACACCTCTATCCCGACTTCAATCATTACCACTTGTTTATAGCCAATTATAACCTCCCGCCAACCTTAGGAAATGCCAAATACGATATCTGGCAATCGAGTAAAAGGGGCAGAGTAAAGGGTATTTGGACCCACGTAGACATAGACCAAATACGTGAAGGAGTTACTATCGACGATTTCAAAATGCCCAAGTAAGGACAGCAGAATGTTCCTTATTGGCAATCACCAGCTATCTTATTTGTAATACGAATGGACTCATTAGCCTTATAAACATCCTTTCCCAGTTGGCTAAAGTCTATGATGTTGCGATAGACACTGGTAAAGGCAACGAGCTTCTTATCCCTTACAAACAAGAGAGTACACATATTATCATACATGGTGTTATCGATGATGACGTCTCTATCTCCACCATATCCCATGTCGATACTCTCGTTAGCTGCGGTCGAACTATTGTATGGTTTGACTACAACCATCATGTCCCAATCCTTGTCCTTATATAGAGAATGAACCGAGATGCAAGTATTTCGCCTTTGTATTGATTGTAAGTTATCAGTGATGTTGACCTCTTTATAAGGGATTCTGATACATAGGATGATGGCAACGGAAAGGATGATTGTAAAGATCGTTAGTAGTAGGGTCTTTCGTTTCATGCGGTTTTCTCATTGTAAAGGTTAGTGTTTCAGGTTTATAGTTGGTGCTGCCTGCAAGTGCTATTAACACTTACCTCGGTAAGAGCTTTTCGATAGGTCACCTAATCTAATAAGGCTCTTGCAAGCAGCACACAACACTCGATTGAGTCAGAAATTAGGCTAATCCTTCTATCTGACCACGCACAATATCAATCTTCTCAGCCTGTGGAACCTTTGGTAAACCAGGCATTCTCATCATGTCACCAGCGATAGCAACAATCATTTCGGAGCCACCATTGATGACGAAGTCACGAATGGTAAGGTCGAAGTTCTTCGCCACGCCCACTTGCTTCGGGTCTTCGCTGAATGAGAATTGAGTCTTTGCTATACAAACAGGGAACCTTTCCATGCCCCAAGCCTGTATGCGTTCTAACTTCTTTTTAGCTGCTGGCTTGAAGACAACCGATCGAGCGCCATAGATCTTTTTAGCTACCTTCTCGACCTTTTCCTCTATACTATCATCATCATTATAGACCATGTTGATATCCTTTGCCCCATGCTTATCTATGGTCTCAACAACGAGCCTTGCCAAGTCTTCTGCGCCTTCTCCGCCCTTCATAAACACATTGTTTTCGGCAAAGCCAACGCCCAATAGCTTGCAATGATCAGCCGACATCTGAACCTCCTCATCGGTATCGTCACCATATCTATTTAGTGTTACGATGACCGGCTGACCGAAGTTTTGCATGTTCTTAACATGCTTATCAAGGTTAGCAAAGCCTTCAACAAGAGCTTGTAGTTCCTGTTCACGAGTGCAACCTTCCGTGAGTCCGCCATGTAGTTTGAGCCCTCGCAAGGTTGCAACGAGCACCGTGACGCGTGGATGAATCTCTCCCTTGCGACACTTGATATCGAGGAACTTCTCTGCACCAAGGTCTGCTCCGAAGCCCGATTCGGTAATGGCATAATCGCTCAAGGACATTGCCATCTTCGTTGCCAACAAACTATTGCAACCATGGGCGATGTTTGCAAAAGGTCCACCATGCACCAATGCAGGTGTACCCTCAAGTGTTTGAACAAGGTTCGGTTTGATTGCATCAAGCAACAAAACTGTGATTGCACCTGCTATACCAAGGTCTTTCACCTTGAACGGTTTGTTATCAAAGGTGATACCAAGCACCATATTCTCTATACGACGGCGTAGATCGCTTTCATTAGAGGCTAAACATAGAGCTGCCATGATCTCACTTGCAGGTGTAATATCAAACCCCGACTGTGTCGGCAGACCATCGGTTACAGCTCCCAAGCCCGTTACTACGTTACGAAGACTGCGATCATTCACATCAAGAACACGCTTCCATAGAATCTGTTTAAGCGTAAATCCCTCGCTACGATGCTGATAGATGTAGTTATCCAACAGTGCTGCAATCATGTTATGTGCGCTTGTTATGGCATGAAAGTCGCCTGTGAAGTGCAGATTTATCTTCTCCATCGGTACCACCTGGGCGTATCCTCCACCAGCAGCACCACCTTTCATACCGAAACAAGGGCCTAAACTCGGTTCGCGTAAAGCTAATACAGAACGTTTGCCAATGCGATTCAATGCCATAGAAAGCCCAATACTCACAGTCGTTTTACCAATACCTGCACGGGTAGGGGATATTGAACTAACAAGAACCAAGCGGTTATGAGCAACGCGTTCTTCGTCTATTAAGGTAAGAGGAACCTTAGCCATATACTTCCCATAGAGCTCTAACTCGTCAGCAGGAATACCTATTTTAGCTGCCACCTCTTCGATTCGCTTCATGTTACATGAGCGTGCAATCTGAATGTCTGATTTCATAGTTTTATACTTATATTTTAGTTGTAAGGACAAAGATAAGCATATTTTCTGAATCTACTAACCGATTTTTCATAAAGTTTTAACCAATCGCCACAATTTTACGAATACCCTTGTATAATTCAAAATTATGATTACTTCTGTTTGAAGTGATGGTCTGCTAAGATGCTCTGTACCATATAGTTCTGTGTAACGAGGCTGTGTCCTGTTAGCACGAGTCACTGATTTGCAAATAAAGAAACGCCCTTTTCCAATGGAGAAGGGCGTTTCTTCATTATGAGGAGAGGCTTCTTTCAAGTCGAAGAAAGCCTCTTCTCACATCAAGGAGAGGCTTCCCTTAAATTGAGGATACACTTCCCTTAAATTGAGGATACACTTTCTTTAAATTGAGGAAGTGCCTTCTTTAAATTGGAAAGAGGATTTACTCTTGTCCAGAAGATGTATTTTGACGCTTCTTCTGGCGCTCATTCTTGATCTTATCTTGAATCATTTGATAGTGCGAAATGGCATGTCTACGAGCGTTGATAATCTGGAATCTATAGACGAAACAAGTAGTTGTAAAATAGATAACTACCTGTATCCACAGTGCTCTCACTTCAGGGAGAATGTCGTTGAGAGTGCCTCCCATAGAGGATATTCGTAGGAATCCACGCACGCCAAAGGTCGATGGAATGATCCAACCCAAGCCCTGCCATATCCCCGGAATATTGCTTTGAGGCCAAGAGACACCTGTTAGGAACAGAAGTGGAACAGATGTAAAGACCACCAAAAGCATGACATTTTCACGATAGCGAACGAGGCATGAGACCGTCATACCAAAGAAGATCACAGCAAGCAAGTAGGGTAGTAAGAGCCAAAAGAGGTCCGATGAATGTGCTAACATCGTGAAGTTAAAGAAGCGGGGGACTGCCATTGTGATGTAAGCAGCCATGACGCAATAGACCATAAAGTAACAGGACGACTTGCCGAGGACTATTTTCATGATTCCATCATAGTGTTTTCCGATTGGAACAAGGTCTTGGAAGCGGTTGTTCTCACGTGCTGTACCGGCCGAGAGACCAATTCCTAAGAGTAGAGTTTGCTGTAAGATGAGAATCAAGACACCTGGGAGAATGGCGTTGCCATAGCCTCCTGTGGTGTTAAAAATCGGTTCAGCGTCAACAACCATTGGTTCCGTGTTCAGCTCCTCATCCCTTTCTGTGAACGAGAAAGAGTGAGCCTTCAGCCTGTCAGCACCCATCTCGAGTGCTACTGCTTGTGCCGTTTGATAGATCGCCTTGTAGGTTAGCATCAAACTCATGTCACAATAGACTCCAACATGTGCCTGTTCGCCTCGATTCAAAGTCTCATCAAAGTCGGAAGGAAAGTATAGAATACCATGAACTGCCTGTTTCCCAATGAGTTCCTTCGCCTCTTCTAAGTTGTTACAATAGTATGCTGCCTTCACATCTGGTGCTGCATCGAAGTCGCGAATGAACTCCCTTGACGAAGTTGTATGCGATAGGTCGACAATAGCAACAGGTACATCCCGCACCACTTCATTGTTATATATCCACGAATAAAGCAAAGGGTAGGCGAGAGGAACAAGTATGAAAAATATCAATACACCCTCATCTTTCACCGTACTCTTCAATTCCAACCACCAGATGTAGCAGACGGATGAAAGAAAGTCGAGCGGTTTCTTGAGCGCATCCTTTAGTGTGGAACTCTTTTTATTATTATTCGACATAGACAGTTATCAGCGTTATTTTCTTTCTAAAAGAGGTCTGTTTTAACAACTTATGGTATGTAAACATATTCCAGCATAGCACGTTTCAAGTTCCAAAGAACGAGTATCGGTGAGGCAGCGAAGGCAACAAGTGCCATCACATTGACCCACGCATCAATAAGAGGAAAGCCATTGAAGACGCAGAGCTGATAAATCATGTAGTAATGACGAAGCGGTATGATCTGTGCCAGAGCTTCGATCATCCCATCCATAGCAAAGAGTGGGAACGTGGCTCCGCAAGCGGAGAATCCAACGACAGCCCACAACGAACAGACACTCATCGACATGCGTAACGAAGGGATAAGACCAAAGACAAAGATGCCAAAGCCCTGCGATGAGAGGACAGTAAGCACTGCCATTAGGATGATCATGTGCAATCCTCCAGGGTGAGGGAAGTTCAGGTAACCATAGACATACCACTCATATCCGAGGAAGATAGTTAAGAAGATCAACGTTTGAGGGAGCAGTTTTCCTGTGACAGCAAGCATGATGTTGTTATTAGCTAACCGCATCCATTGTTGTGAACGACCGAACTTTAGTTCTGTTCCAATCGAATAGACGGTGATAAGAAGCATAAATAGTACGAGGATACCGGGCACCATAATGCTCGTCAGATAGATGTTATAATTCATCCACGGATTGCCCACCATGTGTACATCCAAGCCTATGGGCTGTATGAACTCCTTAATCTCCTTGGGTGTTTTACCAAGCATTTGGAGCTTTGCGGCACCCATAGCTGCAGAGCCAAGAGTCGTCACTGTCTTGAGGTCTTTATATAACATTCCGCCTGCAACAAGCGTCACATTACTATAATAGAAAGATACATGTGGCTGGCGTTGAGCGATGAGTTCGGCTGTAGTACCTTCTGGAATATAAAGGAAACCATATATCTCGTTGCGTTGAATAGCTTGTCTCGCCTCGACAACACTATTGTAATGATCAGCCACACGGGTGCTTTGGAAGGCATCTAACTGACGTATTAAAGCACGTGTGGTGGATGTGTTATCATTGTCAACAACGCCACATGGCAACTTTTCTGGTTGCCCTTCATGCATCAAGGAAGTGAAGAAGAAGACGATAACTAATGGGAAGACAACCATACAACAGATGTATATTGGGTTGTGAACCATCAGTCCAACCTCTCGTGAAGAGAGTGCAAAGACTCTTTTCAATCCGTCTCCAAGAGAGTTGAAAACCGACTTTATGTTGAATGATAACTTCATTATAAAAAGAAAAACCGCCTCCTTTATTTAATAATCAATGACATACCGGGCTTTAAACCATCTACCTTCTGCACTGGACGAGCCTTTACTTGGAAAGTCTTTAAGTCGTATTGTCCATTGCTTTTCGTTGCTTTCCACACAGCGTATGAACCTTGGTCTTTGAGTGAGGTAACCCGCATTTCGATCTGTTTGTCAAGTGCTGGGACATAGACCTTGAGCTTTGTTCCAATCTTCATGTCCTTTAGTTGATCCTCACGAACATTGAATGTTCCCCATATATCATCAACCATTGAGATGCTCATGATAGGACTGCCAAATCCAACGAGTTCGCCCACTTTAGGATAAATGGTCTCTACCTCGCCATCAGCTGTTGCACGTTGAACAGTCTCTTTCAGTACTGAACGGACAACATCAATAGCCGAAGTAGCTGCTTGCGCCTGCTTTCTTGCAGCCTCTTTAGCCTCTTTGCGCGCTCCACTCTTCGCCAGTTCCCATTGTGACTTAGCGACTTGCACACCTGCTTGAGTTGCTTCAAAGGCAGCTTTTGCCTCGTCCCGCTTCTGCGCACTCATCACTCCCTCGTCAAAGAGTCGTTGCATACGTCCGTAGGTTTTTTCGGCTATTCCGTTCGCAGCAATAGCCTGTTGATAAACCTGATAAGCACTCTCAACAGCTTCACGGCGGGTTGGCGCTTCGGTTAAAGCACTGATGGCTTCGGTCGCGCCAGCTGTTGCTTCTGCCACTTTCTCCTGTGCGTTGGCTTCAGGAATAGCCAGTTTCGCAAGGATATCACCCTTATGAACATGGTCACCTTCCTTTACTAAGAGTTCAGTTACACGTCCCGGTAACTTGCAAGCCACACGATATTCACTCACTTCGACCTGCCCTTGGATGATTTCGGGCGTGCGGTCGATGGTGAAGTAACCAATGACTGCAACGATGACAACTACTGCGACGAAGCCTAAAACAGCCAGAAGAATATTGTTATGTTGTGATTTTGCTGACATAAGTATTGTTGTTTTTACTTTTAATGATCTATTTCCACCTTATTATATTATAGCTCTCCGATTGCTTTCTGAACACTGCTTTGTGCCAACTTAACGGCAATCTCAGCATCAATAATCGCTGTGCGGGCTGTTTGCCAAGCCGTTTGAGCGGTCATGACATCGGTTACTGTCATCACTCCCTCTCGAAAACCAACGTTCGCACAACGTAGGTTTTCCTCTGCAGCCGACATATTTTTATGTGCCGTAGCGAGCTGTTTGTTGGCATCTCTGAGGCGTAGACGACTCTGTTCAATATCAAGTTCTATTTTCTTTTGAGCGTCATTCAGCTCCATTCGAGCTATACTGGTTGCAGTCTTACTGGCACGTATCTTATATTTATTCTCCCCCCATGTCCATAGCGGCATTTGCACAGTTACACCTATATTCCATAGTCCGGAGAATCGGTTTTGGAACCCATTAAAGACGTTAGGGTTCATTACTGTATAGCCACCAGTTAGTAAGATGTGGGGGCGATAGAGTGCAGTAATGAGCTTGGTGTTCTGCTTGCTGATCTCAACTGCATTCTGTAACAAACGCAGTTCGGGGCGTGCTTCGCTGATAGTGGCACTGTCTGATGCAGCTTTTATACGATTATCAAGTTGGGAAGAAGGCGTTGCCTGAATGTCTGCATCCCCTTCGTCAGCTAATAGAATATCCCCATCTAAACTAATACCACATAATTCGCACAATGCCATCTTAGCAAGTGAAACACCACTCTGAATACGTGCTATCTGTAAGTCGGCAGTGTTAACTGCGACATCAACCTTCAATCCGTCAGCCCTTGTAGCTACTCCTTCGTGGATCATCTTTTTGACATCGTCGTCCAGTTTCTGTGCTAAGTTGCGATATTGAAGAGCAAGTGTTTCCTTCTTCTTGAGCGATACTGCCAACCAGTAAGCATTATCTACACCATATAGAACAAGCTGTCTTTTCAGGTCAATGTTGTTCTGTGCTACTTGCTCACCAAGGGCTGCCATGTCATTAGCCGCCTTAATAGCTCCACCCATGTAGATCGGTTGACTCACGAGAATCCCACCTGCATATACGTTCTTCGTGTTGGTTCGGAAAGCGTCTTTGATAGTCGTTCCGATGTTATTGGCAGCCTGTGTAAGGGGAGAGGCGATATTGTTCAACACCTGTCCCAATTGCTGTGCTGTTTGTGGACTAATAATCCCTTGTTGTGCAAGGGTGGTCAGATTCTGTCCCAACTGATTACCCAACTGTCCCACAGAATTCGTCCCTAAATTGGTAAGGGCAGACTTCTGTTTACCATTCAAGATTGATACCTCACGTGAGAAATGTTGGTATCCTGCAAGTCCATCTACCCTTGGTAAGTACTTTGTCTTGGCTGCCTTATGTGCGTTCTCAGCAACATCAGCAGTCATCTTAGATATCTTTAATTGTCGATTGTTCCGCAAAGCAAGCTCCCGACACTGCGTTAGTGACAACACACCTTGCGCCTGTATGCCATGGAGAGAACAGAACAATATCACAAAAGTAAATAGTCTTCTCATTTACGATAGTTACGCTATTAAATTAATAGATGCAAATATAACCTTTTTAAATGACTTATTACTCAAATAGAGGTCACTAATCCTTAAATTAAAAAAAAGAGCCTATTTTTAAGGAAATATAGAACAACTTTAGAAATAAATAACTATCTTTGCAACCTCTATCTGTATTAAATACAAAGTAAGAAAACATTTCACCGTGACAAAGAAGAGCTTTTTTTATCGTGCTTTCGATCTATATTACGATGGCTTCAAGCACATGACTTTGGGCAAGACATTATGGATGGTGATTATAGTTAAGCTAATCATTATCTTCCTTGTGCTTAAAGTTTTCTTCTTTCCGAACTATTTGAAGCAACGGACGAAACCAGGTAAAGAAAGCGAATTTGTTGAACAGCAGCTCTTGAAAAGATAGCTGATAAGAGGGCACAAGTAGTTTGCTCCTAATCTAAATGACAGTTACATCAATTCATAACAATTAATAATTAACAGAGAAACAATGGAAAACCTACTCTTAACCATTGACCCAGGAACAGTTGACTGGTCGCGTGCGCAGTTCGCACTAACAGCCATCTATCACTGGTTATTCGTCCCATTAACGCTTGGATTAGCGGTTATTATGGGTATTATGGAGACCTGCTATTACCGGACACGTAAGGAGTTTTGGCGCTCAGCAGCCCAGTTCTGGCAGCGACTCTTTGGTATTAACTTTGCCATGGGAGTGGCTACTGGTATTATACTTGAGTTCGAGTTTGGTACCAATTGGAGTAATTACTCTTGGTTTGTTGGCGACATCTTCGGTGCTCCACTGGCAATAGAAGGAATCCTCGCGTTCTTTATGGAGTCCACATTCGTTGCTGTTATGTTCTTCGGATGGTCGAAGGTCTCTGCTGGTTTTCACCTTGCTTCGACATGGTTAACAGGCTTAGGCGCAACGCTATCAGCGTGGTGGATTCTTGTTGCTAACGCTTGGATGCAATATCCAATAGGCTGTACTTTCAACCCAGAGACGATGCGTAACGAGATGACCTCATTCTTGGACGTAGCTTTAAGTCCATTTGCTATTGACAAATTCACCCATACAGTCACCTCTGCTTGGGTACTTGGTGCAGCCTTCACTGTCGGTGTAAGCTGCTGGTATCTATTGCGTAAACGCCACGTGGAACTCGCTAAGCAGAGTATTAAGATAGGTTCTATCGTTGGTTTGGTAGCCTCTCTTTTAGCAGCATCTACAGGTCATGAGTCTGCTTACATGGTAGCTCAAACACAGCCAATGAAGCTTGCAGCGATGGAAGCATTGTATGAGGGAGGCAATAGCCAGAGCCTTACTGGTATTGCAATGGTCAATCCTTTTAGCCAACCAGACTATATGAATGAGTCTGAACCACCTATGCGTGTGGCTGTTCCAAATATGTTATCAATCCTCGCAACTAAGTCTACTACTGGCTATGTTCCTGGTGTTCGAGACATTATCAAGGGCTATACTAAGGCAGATGGAACCAAAGAACCATCCTTGAAAGAGAAGCAGGAAAGAGGCAAAAAAGCCATTCAAGCACTCAAAGACTATCGTGCAGGAAAGGACAAAGAAAGCAATGAGAAGATCCTTGACCATGATATGAAATACTTCGGATATGGCTATATCAAGGATGCCAATCAACTGGTACCTTTCATTCCAATTAACTTCTGGGCGTTCCGTATAATGGTAGGTCTTGGCGGCTTATTCATCCTTGTCTTCGCTGTAATGTTATTCCTTCTCTATAAGAAAGACATTACTCGTCCACGTTGGTTACAGTATTTAGGAATAGCGTTGATACCGCTCGCTTACATTGCAAGTGAGAGTGGTTGGCTTGTTGCCGAGTTTGGTCGTCAACCTTGGACAATACAAGACATGCTACCTACTTGGGCTGCTGTTAGCGACCTGTCAAGCGGTGGTATCGCCTTCACCTTCTTCCTCTTTCTTGTGTTATTTACGGCTATGTTGACCGCAGAAGTTAGTATTATGTGTAAGCAAATAAAGAAAGGACCAGCTCTATGACATACTATTTCCTACAAAACTATTGGTGGTTTATCATCTCACTATTGGGTGCGTTGCTCGTTTTCTTACTATTCGTACAAGGCGCAAACTCGATGATCTTCCAGTTAGGAAAGACCCCCGACGACCGCAGAATGTTGATTAACTCCACTGGAAGAAAGTGGGAGTTCACCTTTACAACACTTGTTACATTCGGCGGGGCATTCTTTGCTTCATTCCCATTGTTCTATAGTACGAGCTTTGGAAGTGCTTATTGGATATGGTTATTGATCTTGTTTACATTCATCATACAGGCTGTTAGCTATGAATTTCAGAACAAGGCGGGTAACATCTTTGGTGTTCGTACATTCCAAACATGCCTTATCATCAATGGTATTCTTGGTCCGTTGCTCTTAGGCGGAGCTGTTGCAACCTTCTTCACAGGCTCTAATTTCATCGTAGAAAAGGCTAACATCACCAATAGCATGCAACCCGTTATCTCTCATTGGGCTAATGGTTCACGTGGACTTGACGTCTTACTCAATCCTTGGGTAGTCATCTTTGGTATTGCAGTGGTGTTCTTAGCACGCATCCTTGGTACGCTTTACATTAATAATAATGTGAACGATGACACAATCCGTACCCGTGTTCGCAAGCAGTTATTGGTTAACACCATTCTATTCTTGCTCTTCTTCTTACCTTTCCTCATTGTTACTTTGTTCAGCGAGGGCTATGCGGTAAATGAAGCAGGTACTATCGTCATGGAACCAATGAAGTATTTTAACAACCTACTAACGATGTGGCCATTGGCTATTATCCTTATTGTGGGTGTTGTCCTACTTCTTTTTGGAATCATCAAGACCATCCTTAAACCCAATTATGTACGTGGTATATGGCCTGCAGGTATAGGAGTTGTATGTGTGGTATTGGTTCTCTTCCTCATTGCAGGATGGAACAACACAGCTTACTATCCCTCTACTGCCGACTTACAGAGCTCTTTGACCATTCAAAACAGCTCATCAAGTGAGTTCACACTCAAGGCTATGTTCTACGTAAGTTTCCTCGTTCCATTCGTCTTGGCATACATTGTTTATGCTTGGAGAGCCATTGATAAGAAAGCTATCGACCGACAGGAAATAACAGAGGATGACCATGCTTATTAAGAAGTAAACGTATTTTTTATATACAAATAACCATCAGAGGTGGGAGAGAATACCGATAATAAGGTATTTCTTCCACCTTGTTTTTTCCCCTTAAAGATAAAGGGAATAACGATATTGAGCGTCCTCTGTGTACTATTCATCATTTTTTATGTATCTTTGCAGGGCTCACAACCTTTTTTGGAAAGTGTAAGATGAACTAAAGATAATGGCAATGAAGAAGGGATTAGTACTTGAAGGAGGAGCCATGCGTGGGCTTTTTTCCGCTGGTGTAATAGATGTTCTCATGGAAAACAACCTATCGCCAGATGGCGTTATAGGTGTTTCTGCGGGTGCAGCCTTTGGTTGCAATATGAAGTCGAAACAGCCGGGACGTGTCATAAGGTATAATAAGAAGTTAGCACATGACTGGCGTTATGCCTCTTTCCGTTCGCTTCTTACGACTGGCGACTACTTCGGTGGCGAGTATGCCTACCATTACATGCCTCGCAAATTAGACTATTTTGATGTCGAAACATTCCGTAATAACCCTATGGAGTTTTGGGTTGTTTGTACGAACGTAGGCACTGGCAAGGCGGTATATAAGCGTTTAATGGAGGTCAACGACGCTTGTCTCGAATACATCCGAGCCTCGGCTTCAATGCCGATAGCCGCTCGCATTGTCACAGTAGAGGGCAAGAAACTCTTAGATGGTGGTATTGCCGACTCCATCCCATTGCGTTTTTTCCAAGAGCAAGGCTATGATCGTAATCTTGTTGTGCTCACTCAACCAGCTAATTACGTAAAGAAACCGAACAAAATCATGCCACTCATGCGTCTTTGGTTGCGTCGCTACCCTCGTATTATACGTGCTTTAGAACAGCGGCATATCATGTATAACAATCAGTTAGAGTATGTTCGTCAAGAAGAGAAAAAGCCCAACACACTCGTCATACGACCTAAGAAGCCTCTTACCATAGGGCATATTTCGCACAATCCAGACGACATGCAGGCTACATACGACCATGGAAGAGAGGTCGCCACAGAGCATTTGGAGGAGATAAAAGCGTTCTTTTGCATACGAAGATAGTATCACCAATAGGGACAAACGTCCTCGTCTGGAAACCCCTCCCAGCCTCCCCCAAGGGGAGGAACGCCTAATGATAACCTATTTGAATGGTTCTTTCTATCCAAAGGAATGCCACACAGTAGGGACAGACGCCCTCGTCTGTCCGCATAAGGGAGGCTGCTTGTAATGTAAGGTGGAATATTGGAGCGGACAGACGAGGGCGTCTGTCCCTACTGTGAAGTGTCACCTCCTAACCTCTCTCCGAATGGAGAGGGGGAGTAGATAGTACCATTTCCCATAGGACTAACAACTCGTTTACTTGTCAACTATCAACTCACCAACTCTACCTAATCATAATTTTGAATTGTGAATTATGAATTTTGAATTAGAAAAAGGCTCCCTTTTCTTACTTGCTCATAGCCAATCCGCTACGTTTCGGGCGTTTGTAAGAGCGGTAATCATCAAGTTCTATTTCCACCTCAGGCTCTTTCAGTTCACCTTCTGACGGTAGTTGGAACTTCATATACTTAATATTCAAGCCTCGTTCAATCCATTGGTTCTCATAATAAGTATGGATTCCAAGGATCTCACGAGTCTTCTCGTCCATCTCATTCTCAGCCGTTTTCGCACCTTCCTTCAACTCATTTCCATAGAGATCTTCCGTTCGGAAGAGTACTGGGAGGCTATTCACATTCACCATGTAAGTGGTATATGTGAATAAGAAGTTCGAGTCCGTCTTTAAGTGAACGATACCTCCATCCACCAAGAAGTGGCGGTATCGGTTCATAAAGAATGTAGATGTTAAACGCTTGTGATAGTTCTTCATCTGTGGATCAGAGAAGGTTAACCATATTTCTTGCACCTCATTTGCATCGAAGAAGCGGTCGATTATCTCGATACTCGTGCGCAGGAACGCTACATTCGATAGCCCTTCCTCCAGTGCCTGTTTAGCTCCTGTATAGATGCGAGCACCCTTGATGTCAACACCAATGAAGTTGATATCAGGATAAACACGCGCTAATCCGACGGTATATTCACCCTTTCCGCATCCTAACTCAAGTACAATGGGGTTGTCGTTATGGAAGTATTGCTCCCTCCAATGCCCTTTCATATCAAAAGGAACCTCACTGATGACACCGAAGGGATACTGAAAGACGTTCTTAAACGTCTCCATCTCTGCAAATTTCTGTAGTTTACCTTTACTCATGCTGCAAAGTTACAACAAAAATAAAGAATGTTATGTCAGTTCAAGTAAATTCTTCTTTCCATCGCTTTCAATCGGTTGCTTCTTATAGCACAAACCTTCAGCTATAGGCTATGAAAAGCCTTCCCTCCAACCCCTCTCCGAATGGCGAGGATCGAGGGGGAGCATTGCCTGTAAATGAAGGAGGCGTTTCTTTGATGCAAGGAAAGGCTTTCTTCGATGGGAAGAGAGGCTTGTTTACATTTGAAGAAAGGCTTTCTTGCAAGGAGGAAAGACTAAGCTAATGGAATACAAGGGTGTGTTTGCAACTATGGATGTTTGTTGGTATCAGTAGAAAATAGTAACTTTGTGCCCGTTATTATGGAATAATTTATATTGAAACTAAACTTTTGAAATAAGATGATGGCACCACAAATAGAATATTCTGATAGAGAGGAACGACTCGAGTTCATACAAGACCGTTATCATTGTAAAGCCCCTTCTTGTGGGCGATGTGGTTCGTGTGCTTTGCCAGATGGTGTACCTGCTGTAGAATACTTTGCCGATTATATTGATGGGAAAGTGGAGTATGTAAAGCTCGCAGCAAAGGTCTGGGACTATTAACGTCGTAACTTTGCAGGTGGATAGAAAAGTGGAGTTAACCTCCTTGAAGTAAACACCCTAAAAGGGGAAACTTCTATTGCATCAGCTCTTGATATTGGTGTGTCTTTGTGATACAAACCGCAGTTTATACCACAAAGATCCTTGTCCTGAAAAGGGAAAGAATTACTCCAAAGTCGTAATTATAATGAGGAAAGACAATGAATGACAGACAGACCAAGTCAGATACTGTGCGTGGTCGTATTCGTGGAGAGAGTTTTAAGGGTAATTACGGTAGATAGATTCTCCCACTTTTTTCTACTGAGCCATAGCTTATTCAAAGTTTCTAACAATATTATAGTTTGTAGGTTTGTATTTAAAAGGAAAAAGAGTATGTCATTAGACATACTCTTCTGTGATCCGCATGGGGTCGGTGGTAACACAATATGGGATCAGGATGGTTGCGTTGAGTGGTAGCGTAATATGTTTGTAATCAGCAAAGTACACTACTTTTTTGAGAACGATGGTAAGACTGATTTTATCAAGTGGTAACACATTGGTAACACAAATACCTCATTGGTAACACATTTTTGACCCGCAATGCCATTTGGTTATATAGCACACGAAGAAGAAATCTGCCGTAAATAAATCAAAGATCATCGTTTGGAGAGTAGTCTGAATGAAGCTCTTTGGGAAGAGACTTTATCGGCACAACTAAAATCCTCTAAATAACAATACAAAGATAACCAATATCCATGAAAGTTCCAAATTTCATTTTAGTTCCTTTAACAGACAATTATCGAGTATTCCCGATACCTCTTATTAGATATTGAAACACAACATCTAATGAAGTTCATACCTCAATTTTGTGGCAGATATTTTTTCCATAACTTTGCAAAAGTTACCGACTAAAGAATGTTAATATTATGCTTTGCCCCTGGAAGCATCTTATTGAAGCATAGACGCTATGATGTCTTGGGGATAATAGCATGGAACATCGGCCTTGGTTTCTGTTTTGAGGAACAACACCGCGTGTATCTTTTGCCCCTTCTTGATGAATGGCAAGCGGCTGGCTCTACTCACTAATTGCTCATATACGCTCTGTGCCTCGTCACGTTCTCGCCATTTGCATTCAGCCACAAGGATGTGCTTCTTGTCAAGCGACTCGGCTACGAGGTCGAGTTCTATTTGCTCATAGTCGTTACAGCCGTATTCTTTTGGTATGCCGCCCCACCAGCGTGAGGCAATGCCATAGACAACGCCATCAATTTCGTTGCCCGTTACGAAGTCGCGACAAATCTTCTCCCATATCTGACCAACGTATGTGCTGAAGTCCTTACGAATAATATCCATCACGAGATTCTGCCGATCAAGTTCAATGAGATATTTGTTGGGATTAATGAATTTATAATAGAAAGAGAGGAAGTTGTCCCCAAGACGATACAGCCCCTTCTTGCTGCTCCTCGGATTATCGCCGAAAGGTATATCCTTTTCCACATAGCCCAAATCGGTCAGAATACTGATGGGCTGAGAAAGATTGGTAGTGGGCTGCTGCATACGACCGGCTATCTCCGAAATGCGATTTACCCCATTGCCCACTGTAGTAAGCAATGAAAAGGAGGTTGCCGTATCACGACGCTCGTCACGGAGCAACCGAGTTGGTTCATCGTATAGCGTACCGTAATTGTTGACCAATAGATTGCGCACCGCCTCTTCCAAACTATCGAAGTCTGCACGAAGTTCCCAATAACGTGGCACACCACCCCAAACAGCATATTCTTCGACTGCCTCTTGGTCGGAACAATGCAAGGCTTCTTTGATGTAAGGTAAGCGCAGCTGCTTTAGCTTTGGCTGCCAGGCACAGCGTTGATACAAGGGAGATTTCTCGTTGAGTACCAACGAGTGCATCATCAACTGGGAGGAGCCACAAAGAATCAGGTTGTATTTCAGTTTCTTGTTATCCACCAATCGTTGAATGATGGAAGGCAGCGAAGGATCGCTCTTGGCGAGATAGGAAAACTCATCTAAGCAAACCGATGTGTTTTCCTGGGCATATAGATTGATAGAGGTGAGTACCGTTTCCCAATCATGGTATGACACATGGTCGAATCCATCAAATGTGAATGAGACGGTCTTGGCAAAGGAATCTATCTGCTGCTGCATCTGTGCCTCCTCGCTCAGATGATAGACATCCTGACTGGTCAGAACATGCTTGATGAGTTCTGACTTGCCTATGCGCCGTCTGCCGTAAATCACAATCAGGACAGGTCGTTTAAGTGCAAGTGTGCGCTTGAACGTAGCGGTTTCTTCTATTCTATCTATAAATTCCATATCGCAAATAATTATGTTTGCCAAACATTATGTTTTGCAAAGATAAGATTTTAATCAATATCAACATACAAAATCTCTAATAATTTTTAATCCTAAGCAAAATTATGTTCTAGAAAGATAATGTTTGACGAACATAATATCTGTTTGGGTGAAGTGAATACCGTGAATGACACCTTTCATGCAAATAATAACACCTTTGGAAGAACTTTTAGGTTTGCACATACAGCAAGGCTACTTCCCTAAAAAACTCATTCTATCCTATAGCTTCCTATACCAAAAGTTAAATAGTTGGTTGGTTGGCACAGTTTGCGGGTTTCGTCCTCTTTTCTCCATATTTTTGTCTATATTTTTGCAGCAATGAATCGCGAAATCACGACAAAGTGATTACCCCAACGATATAGTACAATGAAAGTAGATGGATTCTTGCACATCATTACAGCGCCTAGTAATGGGCGAATAGTTCTTACTTTAATGTGCCATCGCATATTGCCTGGCATAATTAAAAATTCATCGATATGAAGAAGATTAAAGTAGAACGACTCGTCCGCCCCATAGAATGGGTGCGTAAGACGAAGATTGGTGAACTAAGGGTTGCCAATGTGCCTTTCGAGAAAGAGCACAGTGTGAGAAATGTTATCAGTAAGTACAACACTGGGTATGGTCGTCGGACGGGCAAATTTGTCCATGTAGCCTACAATTTGGAGGCCGAGCGCATGGGTATTTTTGTGATTTCGCGAGAGGAACGTGAAAATGAACTTAATGGAAATAAAGATGCACAAAATTGGAAAAGCAAATTCCCCAAGAGTTTCTTCGAAAGAGACAAGTGGGAGATTGGAACAGAGCATGATTAAGTCCATGCTTACTGCCAACGGTATCGTAGATGCAACGGACACAGTCTATACCGTGCCCGACATCGCAAAAATGTTGCAGCGCAAGGAGTGTACTATCCGCCGCCGGATAGAGAAAGGCCAGATCCCAGCCCACAAGATGGGACGCTGCTGGTACATCCTGAAGTCGGAACTGGTGGCGGGACTGAGAGATACTTAGCGAATCCTCTAAATAACAAGTGACTAAGTAAGAAGCCCCCAGCCGACCCGCTGCGAAGCCAGTCGGCTGGGGCATTTTTTGTGGACATTGAAATTATTAGAGGATGAGATGATACCCAAGACCATTATAGAAAAGATACTCGACGCGGCACATATAGAAGATGTGGTGGGCGAGTTCCTGCCGCTCCAGAAGCGCGGCACCGTCTATCGTGCCCTGTGCCCTTTCCACCAGGAGAAGACACCATCATTCACGGTTACGCCCAACCGCAGCATGTTCTACTGTTTCGGCTGCCATAAGGGAGGCGACGTGATAACCTTCCTGATGGAGCATGAGAACATGACCTACCCGGAGGCCGTAAAATGGCTGGGCAGGAAGTACGGCATAGAGGTGGAGGAACGTGAGGAAACCATCGACGAGAAGCAACAACGACTGAAACGCGAGTCGCTGCTGATTGTCAATGCCACTGTGCATCAGCATTACCGTGAGGTGTTCCTGCGCTATAAGCCACCCCAGGACTATGCCTACCACCGCTGGGGGCAGAAGTATTGCGACGAGATTGAGATAGGTTTTGCGCCCATCGACGGCAAAGCCCTCGCTCGTCTGCCCTTGCAGAAGGAGTTCCTTCAAGAATTGGGGCTTACCAACCCACAAGGCTACGACTTCTTCCAGAACCGCATCGTCATCCCCATCAAGGACCGCTATCAGCACATCATCGGCTTCACGGCAAGGGTGATGGACGACGGTCAGCCCAAATACCTCAACAGCAAGGAGTCGCTGCTCTACAGCAAGCGCAGCACCGTCTTCGGACTGGACGTGGCATGGCGCGCGGCAGGCAAGACCGGGCAGATGTACCTCGTGGAAGGTGCACCCGACTGTATGCGTCTGCACGCCATCGGCATACAGAACGCCGTGGCCGACCTCGGTTCGGCATGGACAGCCGAGCAGTTCCAACTCATCAAGAGAGCTGCCAGCAAGGTATGCTTCATACCCGACAACGACCCTCCTAAGGGCGGAGCCGACTACGGCACGGGCATCGAGGCGGTGATGAAGGCAGGGAAGCTCGCCACCGAGCAGCACCTTATCGTGTCGGTCAAAGAGGTACCCACCACCGAGGAAGGCAAGAAGGAAGATCCCGACACCTATTTTAGGAACCAAACCTTTTTCAAAGCCGTGGAGGAAGAGGATTTTATCCTGTGGCTGGCTGCCAAACTCTTTGAAACGAGCGGCAACACTGAGCAGAAGAGCGATGCCGTGAAGCAGATAGCCCATCTGCTGTCCTTCATCGACGATGACACCAAGCTCACCATGTTCATTGATGCCCTCACCAAGTACCACCGGGGCAAGCTCTTCTGGCAGAAAGCCATTGAGAACGAGCGGACGAGGCGCGACAGTCCGAAGGAGGACGACATCGACCTAAACCGCCAGTACGGTTTTTGGATAGACCGCGGCAAATACTTCTCCACCACCGAGAAGGGCGGCGTGCTCGAGTGGAGCAATTTCACGCTGACACCGCTTTTCCACATCAAAGACCCGCTCATGGCCAAACGCCTCTACCTGCTCACCAACGAACTGGGCACGAAGGAGATTGTGGAGATGGAGCAGGAAGACCTGATCTCGCTACAAAAATTCCGTCAGAAACTCGAATCGCTCGGCAACTTCATCTGGAAGGCCGGTGAGAAGGAACTCATCAAACTGAAAAGTTTTCTCTACGAAAAGACCGAGACGGCCGCGCAAATCAAGCAGTTGGGCTGGAACAAGAAGGGGTTCTTCGCCTTTGGTAACGGCATCTTTGACGGCCGGCAGTTCCACGAGGTCAATGAGTACGGCATCGTCCACCTGGGCGAGAAGGGCAATTTCTATCTTCCTGCCTTCTCCCGGATATACAAGGAGAACACCGACTACTTCCGCTTCGAGCGACAGTTCGTGCATTTCAATTTCTCCATGATCAGCCTTCAGGACTTCACCCGTCAGCTCTTCCTTGTCTTCGGCGACAACGGCAAGATCGGCTTCTGCTTCTATCTCGCCACGCTCTTCCGCGACATCATCACCCTCACCACGCGTTCCTTCCCCATCCTCGACCTCTTCGGTCCGAAAGGTTCCGGCAAGAGCGAGCTGGGGCATACCCTCATGTCGTTCTTCGTGATCGACAACATACCGCCCAACATTCAGAACTCCACCATTCCCGCCCTCAACGACACCGTGGCTGCCGCCGCCAACGCCCTGGTGCATATTGACGAATACAAGAACGGCATCGACACCGCCAAGATCGAGTTTATCAAGGGCCTGTGGGACGGTACGGGGCGCACGCGCATGAACATGGCCGCCGACAAGAAGAAGGAAACCACCGCCGTGGATGCCGGCGTGATTATCTCCGGGCAGGAGATGCCCACGGCCGACATCGCCCTCTTCAGCCGACTCATCTTCCTCTCGTTTCCCAAGTCCGACTTCACGGAAGATGAAAAGAAGAATTACCAACGGTTGCTCATGATGCGTTCCAAAGGAATGACACACTTAACTATACAACTCTTGGCTCATAGGGAACAGTTTGCCAAAGCCTTTTATGACCAGTATCATTTGATATTGGATGATGTGAACAAACGGTTAGGCAGCAGGAATATCATCGATCGCATAGTGCAAAACTGGGTGGTTCCACTTACTGCCTTCCGATGCTTGGAAGGCAAGTTGGATTTACCCATCGCGTATTCAGATGTGTTGAATGTCACGGTTGAGGGCATCATACACCAGAACATGGAGTGCAAGACCAACGACGAGCTGGGTAGTTTCTGGCGCATGGTGCAATTCCTCAATAGTGAGGGCGAGATTTACGAAGATGCCGATTTTAGGATTAGAGCCGTTAGCCGCTTCCACTCCAGTACCATCACTGAAACGGAATGGCCGGAACCGCACAAGATACTCTACCTGCAGAAGACCCGCATCTTCATGCTCTATAAGCTTAATGCCCACCGCAACGGTGAGACCTCCCTGCCCGAGGAGTCGCTACGTTACTATCTGGAAAACAGCAAAGAATATCTGGGCGAGCAGCGCATGACCTACCACGTCATTAAAAAAGGCAATCAAGTCCTCGACTTTGAGCACCGCGATGCCAAGGGGCAGCCCACCAAGATGTCCGTGCAGCAGCGTTCCTACTGTTTCGACTATGAAAAGCTCGTCGAGGCGTTTGACATCAATTTGGAGATGACGAGAGAGGAAAATAATAGTTAAATACAACCTGTGAGTTGTATAGTTCAAATATATAACTTATCTTTGCAACATAAAAGAAAGAACATGACGTTCGATAAAATTACAGACGACGGCCGTCTATGGGCTGTGCGATACGATGGGGAGGGCGACAATGCGCTCTATACGCTATTTGACAAGTGGGACGATGTAGTGTGGCTTCGGCAATTCTTCCGTGACAATTGGGATGATTTGTCTGCCTATTTCAAGGTGACGGACATCAACCAAGCCATAGAAGATACGATTGAGGACAGCGATCAGCTGCAATGCCTGATGCTGGATTTACAGCCTGATTCCGATTTAGAGTCGCTATTCCACCCATTGGAAAACTTCCGTACCTCGGATATGCTACTCGGTAAGGAAAAAGCCAGGCTGAAACGAACAGTACGCCATTCTTCATGGCTTCGCATCTATGCTATAAAGCTATCACAAGGTGTGTATGTCATCACGGGTGGAGCCATTAAACTGACGCTCAAAATGGAAGAGCGCAACCATACGAAGGCAGAATTGGCGAAACTGGAGAAAGTCCGCCGTTTTCTTCTGAGTGAGGATATTATCGACGATGATTCTTTTATAGATTATGTTTCCACAATATAAAAAAGGAGGTAAGTATGAACCGCATTATAAGCAAACTGGAAGTGCACGAGAGCAAGACACCCTCTCGCTGGCGTGAGGTTGCCGAATACCGACAGGCCAACAAGTCGTGGCTCCGCCACTCGCAGCGCATAGCGATGCTCATGCTCGACAAGATGGATGAACTCCATCTTACCCAGACAGAATTGGCCCGGCGCATGGGCTGCTCGCAGCAATACGTGTCGAAGATACTTCGTGGCAAGGAAAACCTTTCCATCGAGACGCTCTGTAAGATAGAGGATGCCCTCTCACTCCATTTACTCCCCAGCGAGGTAGAAGCCGTATGATGAAGCTCTACTCACATGAAGAAATGCTCGACGGGGTATTGGGCTGTAAAGGTACTCCTGCCCGTAATGTTTACGAGCAGAAAATCAACCGTCTTTTGGAAAAGGAAAAAGAGACGCATTGAGAAAAAATGACAAAGGTTTGTATAGATTGGATTTATACTGTACCTTTGTAGTCCTAGAACCCGCCAAGCCTCTCTAAGTTACTGCTTATGAAGTTCAAATGTGCGAGTCGTTTTTTAATAATACTTGCTCTGCATATCCAGTAGAAACTGCTTGTGGGGCATTATACACAACCGCCATCAACGGATATTTTATCCCTTTTTGGCGGTTGTTGTTTTTCAAAAATAATTTTCTCAATATACCCCGAAAATGCCTGTCTTGATTGTCTTATATGTCTTGTCATTGATTATCAATGGGTTATGCGCTGCTTGTTTTGTCTTAACTTGTCATCGCTTGTCTTAGAAAAGGGGCGAAGTGGAGAATCTTTCTGATTTAGTCAAATAATATAAGTCTTGTCTTATAATAAAAAATATTATATTACTGAATATCAATACTTTATGTGTTTATGACAAATAAGACAAGCAAGACAACCAAAATATATGTGCCCTATGAAAAAATAAAATAGGCGGAAGCTCCGCCTTTTCATAACACTTAACTGCACTCGGCAAAGTTGGAGCAAGCTCCCTTTGCTCTCGCTTGCAAAGCCTTTCGTTACGGCTCATCATATAGTCTTGACAAGAAGTCCTGTAGCCGCTTGTCCTGTATCTCGGCAAGCGGACAGGGCTTGAAGTCTGGTATCTGCCTAATGCTTAACGTACCCAGTCCATACCGTGAGCCATCTACAGTGATACCTTCCATCTCCTTAACAGAGGCGTAACCATACTCCGTTTCTGCCATTCCTACGATGATACTGAACAAGGTGAAGTCGTCGCCTTCTGGCTGCCCCTCCAATACGTACCAGCGGATGAGTCCAATCTCGAATACACAGACGCAAGTAGCGTCCTTCTGTTTCCCGTCCTGGGAATAAAGGGGGAAGTCTTTCAACTGTTCGGCGAGTTCTGCCGTCATCAAACAATTTGCCATATCAAATGCTGTTGTGGAGCAGTGGTGAGCTACCCCGTTACCTTTTGTATAATACTTAGCTGCACTCGGCAATTAAAAAGTGAACTTTTATTGCGCTCGTTTGCAAAGCATTTCGATTCATTTCCCTCTTGTGAAGTCTAATGACTTCTCGGGGAAAACTATTTTCGAGCAAATAAGTCGCCATTGGGCGACACATTCAAGGGCAAGGAATTTTTCAAGTTTTTATTAGCTTACCACAACCAAACTATGAACGGCCAATAAAAACCTGAAAAATAAGGCACTGCTACTTGACCAGAAGGTGCCAATAGCGAACTTCGCGAAGGAAATGGATGACCACCGAAGAAGGTTTATTTCTCACAGCAAAACGAGTGCGCAATGGCAGGTAATGAGTTGAAGAGAGCCGAAAATGGAATGGAAGAACTGCATGCAATGATGCGGAGCTTCTTGCTGCAAGTCTGAAATGGAATGTGGCGTCTTCAACTCATCACTGGCCTTGCTGCGCACGGAATGACCTAACCTCTCTCCCCTGTCATTCTTCGTCCCTGAAGAATGATGAAAGAAGCGGTATTGTAATAATTGCTGCTTCACGCGCAATGGATGGAGATACGGCTTTCAGGGTAAGCAGGGCTTCATGACATCAAGGCTATCAAGAGGCTCATAAACACGAAGAAAGCTTGAAGCCGATTCTGATAATTCGAATCTTTACTGACGAAATGCCTGCAAATGCAACTGTTTTGTCAGTAGAATTTTTATCTAAGCCAACGATGTGCTATATGGTGTGCATAGGCATGGGGCAGGAAGTAAGATAGGCGTAGCCGTGAAGTGGTCATGGGCGACAAGTCCTTGACGAGCGGAACAGCGGTAGCCTATCCTTCCTGTCCCATGCCTATACACTCCATTTTGCACAAAACGACCCAACCGCTCTCCCTGTCGCTCTGTGCCCCGACAGAGCGATGAAAGCGGTGTGGAGCCATCACACTCATTTATGACGTGATAGCGGAATACGGCTTTTAGGGAAAAAGAGTGAAGGAAAATTGCTTGGCAACTGCTTATAACATAGAAATTTATCTAAAGTCTTGCATCTTTACAAAAAAACACTTACCTTTGTACCCACTTCCGATTTAGAGGATTTTGAGCACTTTAGAGAGACATAATCATTTGTCACATTTCTACGCTTATAATAAAGGTATATTGTGCAATGCAGGAAAACGATGTTTTTCCTGCAAAAACTCGTTGAATTATTTGGTAGTTCCAAATAATTTGATACTCTCTCTCTCTCTCTCATAGACGCACCGCCGCTTATAATCCACAAATTAGATTTATTGTACGCACGCGTGAAGCATTGCGTAATCCCCATAGACAAAGGGCTCGCAGAAGTTCCCTCTGCCTGTATTGCCGTATCCGCTGGCCTGACCGAAAGATAAAATTAGGGCGACTATAAAGCCCGATAAACATACATTCGTTGTAAATCAGATGACTGCTGCAGAGGCAGAGGAAATCAGCTAATAGTATTACCCGCAGTTTGAGAAAAATAACAGTTTAACAGTTTAACAGATGAAAGAATATTTTAAACCCACCATCGCGGTTATAAAATGCGATGCAGCCGAAGCTCTGATGGCAGGCTCAGGTGTACGTAACGATGGGACAAAGATCATCGACGGAAACCTACATTATGGAAATAACGAGGGGGGAGACGGTGATGATGCCGCTGCCAAGAAGTATGGCTTCCCCAGTCTATGGGGCGACAGCCTCTGGGAGGATTGAACCAATCAGTTTTGCTCCGAGGGCACTGCCCTCATAACAATGACATTATGAAAAGAAAATACACAACGCTATTATTGGGCCTTCTCCTTGCATCGGCGGGGACGATGAATGCCCAGGTTGAGAACCAAAATCAGCCCACCACGCTTGATGCTACATGGACTGAGATTCCAGCGGCTTCGGCCCAGTCGGACGGCGACCTGCACCTGGCAGGCAAATCGAAGATAGACTTCACGGTCAGGGACAAAACCTCGAAGTCTCAGAGCCGGAACTATGCCTATTGGACGAAAGTTGAGGTAAGGAACTTCGCCGGTGTCGTCAAGGCTGCACGCTACTATAAATTTAATAACGCAAATGGAAATCTGAACTGGCAGGTAAGCGACGACGAGTACAACTGGTCGCCACTGGCTAACACGGAGTCGGTCAGCGGCTCTCTCTCCGTGGACAACGGAGAGACGGGCGACTACCTTTACATGGAGGTGTACAACCGCTGGCATTGCGGAACGTGGCTGGAGGTCATCCTGACCACCCTCACCTCTACCACCACCCGGTATGACCTGTACGACGACCTGCCGCTCTTCGGGTACGACACGGGGCAGACTCCCACGTCGAACCGCATTCAGGATCATTGTCAGCCTATCGACGTGTACGTACATCGCACCATTGCCGGCAACGGGGCATGGAGCACGCTCTGCCTACCGTTTGACATGACCGACGCGCAGGTGAAGAAGTCGCTGGTGGCAAACGTGGTATATTCCAAGTTTACGAGGGTGACTGAGCACTTCATTGACTTCACGTCCACCCACGATGGCATCGAGGCTGGCAAGCCTTACCTCATTCAGAACAATGGCTCGACTATAGACAACTTTTTCGCCGACAATGTGACGTTCTCGCAGGCTTCGGTACACACAGCCAACGAGAACAGAAGAAGCACCGTGACGGACAAAGGCTATTACTACGTGGGATTGCTCGAGCCCACGAAGGTGAACGAGGGCGACGCTGGATTCAACCCCGACCACCGTGCTGTTTACATTGCCAATGCCAACAACCGGGAAATGCAGGTGCTCAAGGAACTTTCGGCCGACGGTACGATCAAGGCTTTCCGCGCCTATCTGGTGTTCCCCGGGGAAGGGCAGAGTGGCGCAAAAGCGGCAGGTGCGATGCGGATTAACCTGGACGATATGCTGAATATTCCGGCCGCTATAGAAAAGGTCCGCGTGGACGGCAGGGGAGTTGATAACTGCATTTACAGTATTCACGGAACATACGTCGGAACCAACATAGACATCCTGCCCAAAGGTATTTATGTGAGGAACGGCAAGAAAATTGTAAAGAAGTAGCGTAAAGACGTTTGCAGTAGTCTGAACAGGATTCGGAATAATATGACTGCAACCGATACATGGCCGGCGGACTGACATGTCTGCCGGCTGTTTTGTAAGTCCCTTCTTCTTTCTGCCGATATACAACTGCAAAAGGGCCGTGCGGTGAAAGGAATTGGGAAGTGCGGATTGAGAAAGCCATACTACGCTCCGTCTGTATGCTGTGCCAGCGGACGGAGAGCGGCGGATGCAATGCCGGAATGTGCACTCGTTTGCACATAATTCTGACATATTTTTCAGTATTTGCTTGTCGTTCCGAATTTTTTGCTTAACTTTGCACCCGATAGCAAGTATCACAGTATGAGCTTATTAGAGAGCAGCATACAATCGAGGCGTTTTTTCTTTATGACGAGGGAATTATACGGCGCACGGAAGGACGAAGGTTTTTCCGAGGGCTGCCGTATGAATAACGCTGTAAAATTGTCGTCGAATTATTTGGCAGTTCCAAATAATTTGTTACTCTCTCTCTCATAGGCGCACCGCCGCTTATACCTCACCGAAGAATATTATTGTACGCGCGCGAGAAACTACGCGCAGTTCCTATAGGAAAAGGGATTCCGATTCATCCCTCTTCCTCTTTTGCCGTGTCCGCTGGCCTGACCGCAAGGCCTGGATTAAGCGTGTCTTAATCCCTGTTTATCCGTATAAAACAAGTAGAAATCAACAAGCCTGAATTATAGTGCGTGCCTCTGTGCTGAAGGGTCTCAACTATCAAGCTTTAATACAGTAATTTAATAATTAAATGACAGAATTATGAGAAAAATCAAATGGTATCTTTTAACCTTGTTGCTGGCGCTTCTGCCGTCGGTGACACATGCTTACACCCAGGGAGAGGTGGTCAAGCATGACGGCTGTTACTACAAGGTCATCGACCTTGCCAATTTTTATGTCTCCATCATCGGCACGGACGATGCAATCTCCGGACATCTTACCGTGCCGGGCACATTCGACGACGGCAAGGGTACGACCTTTACCGTGACCGAGGTGGGTGGCGACGAGTCATACAAGTGTAAGAACGTCACGTCGGTGACGCTGCCCGAAACGGTCGTCAAGCTACAGTCATCGAGCTTCGCCGGCGCCTCACTTACCGATGTGAGCATTCCCAAGAGTGTGAAGTGGATTGTCCACACGGCTTTCTACGACCTCCAGGCCAAGCCCAGGTTCACGGTAGATGCGGCCAACCAGTTCTTTTCATCAGACGCTGACGGCTGCCTCTACTCCAAGGACAAGAAGGAGTTTTACTCGGCCCCGTCGGCCCTGAACCCTGCCGGTGGCACCTACAACATTCCCGAGAGCGTGGAGAAGATCTACAGCGACGCGTTCCTGAAGGTTGCCGGACTGAAGAAGCTCGTGTTCCCGAAGAACCTGCAGGACGTTGAGCTCGGCTATCCGAGCGTCACCCCGACCGACGACATCGAGGAGTTTGCCATTGCCGGCGGCGGAACCACGGAGTATCGCGTCATCGACGGCGTGCTCTTCAAGAACAACACCCTCGTCGACTATCCGCGCGGCAAGACGACCGTCGACTACAAGGTGCCCGACGGCATCACCGAAATAGAGTGGAAGGCCATCGAGAGCGTCAAGGCGATGAAGACCATCGACATGAACGATGTGACCAAGCTCAACACCGCGTCGCTCTTCAAGGATGACAATCTGGAGGTGGTAACGCTGCCTAAACATCTGAGCACGGTCGGTGTGGAGGGCGGTATCTCCAACTGCAACGCCATCAAGGAGTACAAGACTCCGGCAGACTGCGATAACTTCGAGGCCATCGACGGCGTAGTCTATTCGAAGGGCGACCATTCCACGCTCTACTTCTTCCCACCAGACAAGGACCTTACCGCCACTGACGGGAAATATACGATATCTTCTGAGGTGAAGACTATTGCCGGAAGCGCCTTCATGAGTGCGCGCCATATCAAGGAGCTGGTCGTTCCCACCAGCGTGGAGACCATCCGCAACAATGCCTTCACCAATGCCCTGAACCTGAAGAAGATAACCTTCGAGGAACCGTCGAATATCACGACCATGGAGACGGCAGCCTTCTCCTGGTGTGGTGATCTTGAGGAGGTGACCCTGCCTA
Organism: Prevotella veroralis; assembly: GCF_018127765.1. Taxonomy (NCBI): domain Bacteria; kingdom Pseudomonadati; phylum Bacteroidota; class Bacteroidia; order Bacteroidales; family Prevotellaceae; genus Prevotella; species Prevotella veroralis. The sequence goes on from NZ_CP072331.1 coordinate 785,280, forward strand.
AATCGCTGACAACGCTGACAAACGTATTCGACTATTGCAACAATCTGAGGACCATCAACGTGCCCGACGGCTCCAAGCTGACAACAATCGGTAAGGATGCCTTGAAGAACGACCCCGCACTCACGGCTCTCAACTTCCTTGGCAGCTGTGATCTTACAACCATCGGGGAGGGCGCGTTCCAGGATCTGAAGAACCTCGAGTGTATCAACTTCCCCAAGGGTGTCACCGACATTAAGGAGAACGCCTTCATGGGCTGCACGGGCCTGAAGCATGCCATCTTTGCCGACGACGCCGAGATCCAGACCATCGGCGCGGGTGCCTTTGCCAGCTGCGGTCTGGAGAGTATCAACATTCCTAACAGCGTGACGACACTTAAGCGCGAGGCCTTCCGCAACTGCGCCGCCCTCAACGTGGTGAACGTATCAAAAAACCTCACCGACATCAGCCCCGAGGTCTTCAAGTACTGCGAGAACCTTACCGACATCAACGTGGACCGCGACAACCCCAAATATTCGAGTATCGACGGATACCTGCTCTCGAAGGACAAGCAGACGCTGGTGCTCTTCCCCCACGGTAAGGCCAATTCCAGCTATACGCTGCTGCCGCCGTCCATCACCAAGATCGGCGACTTTGCCTTCTACGAGTGTACGGGTCTCACCAACGTGATGATCCCCAACAAGGTGACCTCCATCGGTACGCGTGCGTTCAGCCTCTGCAAGAACCTCAACACCATCGCGTTCCTCTGCGACGCCATGATTCCCGCAACCAACATTGACCAGCGCCCCAATTACAGGAGCTTTGACAACGGCGACGGCGGAACTACCAACATGCCGGCCAACATCAACATCTACGTGCGCAAGGAGCTGCTCTCGCAGTATCAGTCCGATCCGTTCTATCAGCACTTCAAGAGCACCAGCCCTTCGTTCGAGGAAAACAAGACGGAGTATCTGCAGGTGTCCGACAACTCGGTGGACATGCTCTCCACCAAGTCGACTGTCTACACGTTCGTCGTGCCTACCACGGTGAAGGGCGGCAGCCTCCACGTGGCCCTTATCGGCGACTACGCGTTCCAGAAAGCCAGCAACAAGATCAAGGAAGTCGTGGTGAAGGACAATGTGGGTTATATCGGCGGTAAGGCCTTCAAGACAGAGCCTTCGGCTAACTCAAGTACCATCAAGAGCGTATTCTTCATCGGCACCGCGCCTACGAAGGACATGCTCAGCACCACAAAGTTTGAGCTCGACGACACCGGCGACGACTATAACGAGGTGGCCGGCACGACCACGATCTATGTCAAGAAGTCGGCGGTCAACGCTTACAAGACCGCCTGGACCAAGACGAAGTACGACATGGCGACACATACAAACGTGACCAGCCCGTTCAACTTCATCGACCAGATAGAGTACAAGATCCACGACATGAAGATCTCGAACAAATACGGCACCTTCGCCCGCGAGTTCGATACCGACTTCTCGGATTATTACAACGAAAACGGAAAGCCGGTCGGAATAGCAGCCTTCGCGGCAGGTTCAGCCATAAGGAATGGCGGCGGCGACTACAAATACGATGAGTCGGAGTATCATGTACGCATGAGGAGCATCGACGAACAGACCTCTCAGCCCTACAGCTATATCCCGGCGGGCGTGGGCGTCCTGCTCAAGCTCATCAACGAGGGCGAGATACAGACCCCGGCCGACTTTTACTATACCATCGGCGAGAAGGATGACCAGACCTACACGGTCAGCGACAACATCATGAAGGGTGTCACCGAAGACTACGCACAGCTGTCGGCCACGGCGACGGAGCCCGTCTACATCATGCAGGGCGGCGTGTTCCATAAGGTCACCGGCAACGTGCCAGCCTTTACGGTGCACCGCGCATACATGAAGCCCGGCACGATGTCGGCAGGCGCGAAGCTGAGGATGGTATTCGATGACGAGACGACGGTGACGGGTATCTCGACCATCGACGCCGGACAGGCCGACCAGACGGATGCCTACTACAACCTCAACGGCCAGCGCGTCGGCAAGCCTGCACACGGCGTCTATATCAAGAACGGAAAGAAGGTCATTATAAAATAAAAGGGAAAGACATGGAACGAAAGAAATATATCAGACCGGTGACAGAACAGATAACAATCCCCGTAGAGCAACTGATGATTACGGCAAGCCCGGGCATAAGTGACGGCGGTTACGACCCCAGCCAGCCCAGCGATGCCAAGAAGCATGAGTTCCTGGATGATGATGATTGGGGTAACTACAAGAACCCCGACCTTTGGGACGATTAAGAATGTGCGCAGGGACGGTTCCCGGTGGACGGAAGTGCCACAGGGGCACCGTCCCTGTTGTTCTCATGCAGGACATCATGCTCATACATACGCACAACCTCTGCAAGGCATTAAGAGAAACATATTACTAACCTGTCGCCGGTATAGCATATTGAGACAGCGACTACTTATACTTCGGTGGGACACTACTTATACTTCAGATGCCCACTACTTATACTTTAGTTGCTGTTAACAGTTCAGTTCCCAGAGACAAAAAAACGATTACGCTATGGCATTTTACAAGAAAGTGAAGATGAAGGTGAACGGCAAGTGGTATCCTAAGTCCGTTCTCGTTGGTTCTGCCATCACTACCGAGCAGGTCTCCAAACGTGTGGCAGCCGAATCAACCGTTAGCCCAGCCGACGTGCGTGTCGTACTGACGGCATTGGGCGGCGTTATGGGCGACTACATGGCGCAAGGTCGCTCGGTGAAGCTCGACGGCATCGGCTCGTTCTATTTCACGGCAGCAACCAACAAGAACGGTGTGGCAACCGAGAAAGAGGTGACCGCCGCACAGATTAACGGCGTGCGCGTAAGGTTCATTCCTGAAACTCGCTTCCGTGGCGGGGGCACACGAACCGCCGGCAGCGGTCGCCGTGCCGTTCGCGGCCTGTCGGACGTGGACATCGAATGGGAAGAATGGAAAGGCAAGCTCGATGCCGACGGCTCAAGCTCATCTGGAGGCGGAAAAAATACTGAACCATAACCACGAGATATTTATAGCTCTCTAATTTTGTATGGCGCAAGGCTTGTTGGGAAACAGGGCATGCGCCTGTTTTTATTTTGGCATCGCAAAGTTCTCTTGCTTTCCGTGTTCAAATAGAGCGGTGAAAGCAGTGTGGAGCCATCAAACTCATTTATGACGTGATAGCGAGATACGGCTTTGCATAACACTTAGCTACACTCGGCCATTTGAAAGCAAGCTTTCATGGCTCTCATTTGCAAAGTGTTTCAGGGTAAGGCGTATCTTCGTATATTTGTCTTGCTTTTAACGTGAAAAAAAGACTTTTGTTTCTACCAATCTTCATTCAGAGGGGTAAACCTCTCCCAAACAGGCAGTGGACTGTGACCGCTGCCCGATTTTGAAAACCGGGCATACCGTGCCTGATATGCCCAGCCGAACCTTACTTCTCCCTGCTTATTCTGCCCACCTGCTTATAAGGGTGGTTGCAGAAAGTCCAGTCTATTTCACTATCTGGCAAAGTGGTTTGTATGCCACTGCCTATGACCATGCCACAGTGCTTTAGGATTTTCTCTCTTGCTCCCTCCCTGCTTTCAGTTTCCACCTTGAAAGTACCCTCGAAGATGTATCGGGCTGGTACGCTATATGTTTTCTTCATTGTAAATTGTCTTTGTGGAGTATGCCGAAAACTCGGCACACTCCTGGTTCCACTTAGTCAAACATCGCATTGACGTGGGTCTCAAACTCGTCAGATGGATAGTCGCCCTTCCACTTGTCGCACACACTACAAGGTGCAAACAGAACATCGCCCAACTGCGCATTGCAAATCTCCCTTGCATCAACGCCCTCTATCGAAAAAATACTGATATTATCCATACGCTTAGAAATGAAAATCAATGATACCCCCGATATAAAGTTCGTCGCCCTCCGTCAGATGCTCCATTCTGCGCATCAACTCCGCCGACTTCTCCGCAAAGGTCTGATAGTCGTCATTGCAAAGGTAGAAGTGTGCTGCGGTATCGAGTGGGTTCTGTAATTCGTTTTCCAGCCGGTACACCTCACCGCAAAAGTTCATCACGTTTTCCGTGTTCACCTTTGTTACCTTCGTCTGAATACGCTCCACCCACTCATGTTTCCACTGTTCGAAACCACCTTGATACACCAACGTCGTTTCATCTTTGAGGCGAAACATACCCGATGGCAGTATGTCCTCCATGAGCGAGCAAACGGCTCTCTTCCGCTCTTCCTCTGATATGGCGGTACAATAGTCGTAGTCGCTGCCATCACCCTGCAACAAGGTATCTTCACAAAGATAGCCCTCGATGCGTTCTTCCGATAATTGAAAAATCCATGCGTGCATAACTTACAATTTTAAGAGGTTATCAATCTTAATCTTTTCCCTTTTGTGAAGTCTTCAGACTTCTTGCAGGTACTTGATTTTCGAGCAAAACAGGACGGCATAATCGGGGAAGATAAGGCAAGCAATGCACGGAAAAATCGACGGAAAACCCCAATCCATGATTGTTGGGAAGGCTGCCGTCTATTTTTCTGCGCATAGCCGTAGCGGTGCTTGCCGTTCTTTCCTATACCGTAACTTTGCAAAGAAAATGAGTACTTGCAGCAAGGAGGCAACTGCAAACGAGGAAATGATAAAGAGGTTAAATCCATTGTTCTTCCATTGTTTTTCCATTGTTTTTCAGTAGAATTCTATGGATTTTACGCTTTCCCAGAAATTTTTTATTGTATTTTTGCAGATACAAAGGGCGTAATATTAACACGACTGAGGCATCTGCCCTATGCTATGAACCAGTCTTAAAACAAAATATGTATGAATAAACTTTTTATTTGTGCGTAGATTGAGTGTGGAAGGATGACTCAATCTATTAAGCACGGGTTAGCGAAATTCTGTTTCCAACTATCCTTTGTTTTGTGTCTTATCAACCTGTGGTCTGCCTATCACTAGAAACAGCAGATTCCGACTCTTAACAACGAACTTAAATATGAGTTTAAGATGCTCGGAGCTTCTGAGAAGGTGAGGAAATAGGAGTAGACCGCTTCATGGGGAGAGAGAACATCTAAAAAACAAGACTGACAAACCGGATTAAATCACTCTTCGTTGTAGAGTTGATAGGTGGTTCGACTCCACCTGTCAGTCCTTTCATTATTTGTTTAGATACAAAAAATACTAAGCTGAATGGTAGAAAGAAGCCCCATCAGTCTAAAAAGACTATGGGGCGAAAATGATTATAATATTATGGCAGCGGTAGCTCAAACGTCCTCACCACAGCCTTGCCGTCCTTACTGATGAAGAACCACCGTTCTGCATTGTATTTCATACCATGATGCGTTACCGCCTGATAGTCGATCTTTACCTTCCAGCCCGTCCATTCCTTCTTGCCGGTAGCCAAGCTTAGCATCTGCCGAATGTCCGAGTTGGCACGCATCTGCCTTTCAGCGAGATCCATCACATAGAAATCGTTGATGTCGAGCGACTGCATATTGTTCGTGCGCTTCATAATACTGTCCGTGACCGACTTCATGATACGGACGATGCCCGCCTTCTCTTTTTGCGAGAAGTAGCTGAAACCAAAAGCCGAATCAGGCTCTGATATTGCCAACACCTGCAACTGCTTAGGATATTCCACCGACTGTTTCAGATTATCCACAGCCAACTGCTTCAACGCATGACGCTTATTCGTACAACCAGTGAGGCACAACAATGCCACCACTACATATATAATACTTTGTCTTTTCATCACTATTAACTGCTTAAATCATGATTATTCTGTCCTTTTCAGGCGTTAGCTGCAATCGTTTATAGTACACCGTACCATCTTCCTTGTAAAACTCTATGCTGTCCCTGGTCACGCCCTGCTCACAGATCTGTTTTACTTCCTCCACCGACACGGCATGACCGCTGATATTACGCCAGATGGAGAACTTGCAGGGATGTTCGGCATTGCGGTAATTGGCACAGTTGTATGCCTTCAGCCCTACATGCAGGTCGCCCCCGCAATACGGACACTTCGCGATGCGCGATTCCAGCTTCACCTTGCCCTCGGCGATCGACAACGACGAGGCAAACATCTTCCATTCATTCGAGGCAAAGCCCTCCAAAGCGATATGCTTACCATTCAAGAACGCCACAGCATCCTGCTCCGTAATCCTACGGTTGCAAATGATACCCGGAATCATAAAGTCGCACGACGGATGCTCGCCAAGGGAGTTCTCACACCGGTAGCCCTTCGAGGTCTTGCGCATCCTGCCTCCGCAAAGCGGACACACACCGTCGATGTAATGCACACCCGACGAAACCTCCACCTTTCCATTACGGATGACGAGAGCCGCCTTGAAATGCTGATCGTCCCTGTTCTGCAGGGACAGCACCCCTGTATGGCCATGCTTGACGAGCTGCGTTACCAGTTCCTCCGTCATTTCAAGATTAAACACACGATTAGGGATAACGAACCCGCAGGACTGCTCACCGCAAATCCAGCCTTGTTCGTTATGTACCATTGTGCCCATGCCACAGACTGGGCAGGTCAGTAAATTGTCAGTATCACTCATTTTGTTATTTCTTTACGTTATATGTTACTCTGTCTTTGGCAACCCTCCGTTTGCACCGCTCCTCCTCGAAATAACAAAGTGTAGCAAGTGCAAAAGTACAGAAAATTGCCCATATTCTGGCCTGTCAGATGTATTTCCATTCATAGACCAGTCCATCTACAATCGCCTTCCCCGACATCACCGTGGCCCAGCCTTCAGGATCAAGCCCAAACCACAGGTCATTCCACGAGTACGTCCTCACCTGCCATGCCAACAGCCATAGATCAGTGTTGATGGTCTCCAGTTTCGTTACCACCTCATTGGCAATGTAATACCGCTCCGCCGAAGAGAGCAGATTTACCTTATGTTTCTCATTGACGGGCTTGCCCGTGGCATCATAACCACTCACGTTGTATGTACCGCTTGTCACCAGCTGTTTCATGAACGGATAGAGCGAAGCCATCTGCGTGGCAGCATCCGTCAATTCGTCAGAAACCAGCAACGCGATGGCCGTTCCTTTCAGATGACCGGGTAGCGACTGGCGCAACAGGCTCATGTTTCGAGGAATCTCCACCGTTGTCAACTCTGCCGCCCTCTTGATCTGATAAAGGTTCTGCATCGCACCCTGTGTATTGGAAAGATACTCCAGCATCTTGTCCTCCACCTTGTGCATCCTGTCCATCGCCACCGTGACCGCTGTTTCCGCTGCAATGATTTTCTTCTGCGTCTTCTCGCGGTCCTTGAAAATCTTTTTTAGCATCTCGCTCTGTGCTAATACGGCACCCGTCAGCGTCGGATCGGTCTGCTGCGCAAACAATGGGCAGCAGGATAAACTGCCCAGCAATGATATGATGAAGATTCGTTTCATAAGCCTACTCCTTTCTCTCGACGGTCAGCCAGATTCCTGTCCCTTGCAAACTTATTCTCCACAGGCACAGGCTCCATCTGTTTACCCATCAACTGGTCGTTCCAGTCCTTGTAGTTCTCGGCAGCCTTCCATTCACCCACGTTATAGCGGATGTGGATATGCTTGCGAAGCTCACGGATCGACAACTGGTCGTTAGGAATGTCAAAGTTCTTATCACCAATGGTAATTTTTACCTCGCTATCTTCCTTATGTATATTCATGCGAATACCCTCCAACAGGGCAGCCATACGGATGCCATAGATACGCCCGGGCAGGTCGTTGTCAAAACAGTCCATCGCCTTGGCTTCAGGGTAATGCGACATGATGCCTTTGACTTGTCCGTCAGAGAATGTACCGCCCAGCGACACGAATACCGAATGAGCAGCATCCAAGCGAAGGTGATTCAGCTGATAGAACGCCATGATGTCGTAGGCACTTTCAGCAAAATACACATTTCGGATGTCCACAGGCTCTCCACCTTGTGAGAGGTCGGCTATCCATGCGCCCGTCGTCGAGTTCGTACCTGTCGCCTTACTCTTGAATGAGCCGAAGCCACGGATTTCATAGCCCACCACCTTGTCCTTACCAGCCTCCGTATAAGGGAAGCCGATGTTGAACTGTTTGTAGGTGGTGTGGCAGCTGTCCCTTATCTGCTTGATGAACGGAGCGAAGACAGCCACCGTCTCCTCGTTGATGCCACGCTGGGCAAAGAAAGCCATTACCTCTGACAAATCACTGTCTATCTCCTTCGTCTCGTAGCGCTTCGGGTCGAACACACGGCTTTCGTTATATCCGGCTTTCGTGAGATACTGGCTGTCGCCATAGTCGGGAGTCGGCTCGTTGGCAAAGCGAGCCATCACCTTACCGATGATTTCCCACTCGTTCCTGCCGGACTCGTGGAAGCTGTTAAGATTCTCACGAATCAGCGACACCACATCGCCGCCCTTCGCCCCGTTACGACGGAAATAGGTCTGTGCCGCCTTCTCCTTCGGGTTCTTGATGATGAGTTTGTCCTTATGTCCAGTGGTATCAGGCAGCACCATTTCGATATATCTGCCCACACCCGCCGAGCGGTCGAGGCGATACCCCAGGTAATAGGCAATGTCATCCACGCCGACCTTGGCTTTCAGGTCTTTGAAGTTTACGGTCTGTTTCATAACTATCTACAAGTATAAAGAGGTTAGATTTTCATACCATGCGAGCGTCGCTGTCCTTGTGAGAGGATTATATCGCCATAGCTTTTTTCCAGCGTATGGTAGATCAGACGGGCCTTCTCCGCTTCCTCCGAGAGAGAAAAATAGAGGATGCCCACATTTCGGTCAATCGGTTTGAGTCCCAAGTCCTGCCCTTGATAGGAGGCACGCACCGCATAGTCACCGTCGTTCTGCTTGATGATCGAGGCTTTCTCAAAGACAATCTTGTCCTTGGGAGCGTCAGCAGAAAGGTTCCTGTTCTTGTCGAGCAAAGGCTCTTCGCCCAATGCTATCTTCTGCCTGTCCACCTCTTCCAGTACCATGTTGGCAGCCTTGTTGACATCGGCAATCACTGACACGATGAACTTCGGATTCTCTTTGAGGGTAGAGATCCAACCATCGAGGTAGGCCGCGTTGTTGTCCAGTATGCGCTTGTCAAAGCCCATCGAGTTGCCTACCATCGCCGCCGTCAGCTCAGCCACCAATTCCTCCTTAGCATACTTTGCGTCGCCGAACTTCTCATGGCTATCTCTGTTCAGTCGAGATTCAGTCCCCGTGGAGTGAGCCATCTCGTGCAAGGCCGTGGAGTAATACTCCATACCGTCCTTATACACCTCCTCCGGTGTCTTGCCGATGTTGAACTGCTCCTTCCTCGGAATGACGATGATGTCCTTGGATGGCGAGAAGTATGCACCCGGCACCTGTTTGTCGTATTGGATGGGACAAATCCACTCCTGCTTCTCAAACATACGGTCGAGGGCCTTGCTGGTAAACATCCCCTCGGCATCACGCAACTCCGGCGGGGCAAACAGCTTTTTGAGGGCTTCCACCTTGTCAGGCTTCACTTCCGTCAGATTCGTCTGGTCGATGTTGAACACGTTGTATGCCTTCAGGAAAGGAATGGTCTGCACCTGCATCCGTTCCGCAAGGCTCATTTTGCGGTAGGCTTCCTTGGTGATTTTATGTCCGTCCTTATCCCTTGCCATGATGTCCCAGTAGAGCACCGGCATGGCAGACTCGCCCTTCTTGACGTGCGCCCCGAGGTCGTTGGCCTGTTTGAAGGTAAGATACACAGGCATGGAGTAGCCACGGAGAGCCGTGTCCAGTTGGAGGAAGAAAGAGTTGCTTCCCGAATATCCACGCCCGGATACATTCTGCGGCATGGCACCGGGGGCGGTGGCACCACCTATCCACCCCTTGTGCCAGCCAACGGACTTCATCTGTTCCATACGCTCAATCATCATCTCCGTGAACCTGTCCACAGCTTTCTGACCGAGCGTCTTTGTATCAGTTCCAGCTGTAGTCATAGTCGTCCTCCGCCAAGATTTGCTTGTCCTGCATACTCAGTTCCACCGACTCCATATAGAACTCCGCGGTATCTTCACTCGGATGGGTGTTGTGTTCCTTGCACCACTGCATGAAGCCGTCCGCATGCTCGCCTTCGAGCGTGAACTGCAGCCACCCGATCCGTCTGTCCTGTTTGAGCTGGACCAGCTCTTCAAAACTATATGCCATTTTCTTTGATTTTATTTTGCTTGTATTTTGTAATCAATACTCACTATACCATAGCCAAATCCTACATCTTCAGCCCATTGCTGATGGCTTGTTTCTGTCCCGACAGCACCTTGATGTCTTCCGAGAGATACTTGGCGGCCAACTGCTCCCGGGTAACGGTCTTGGCTTGGAAGAGCGAAAAGCCGTCGTCAAAGGAAATCGCCTTCTTCTCCGTGCGTCCATTCTCGCCCACGGCAGCCGAGATTTTCCATTTGCCGTCCATGTTATCCTTCGCCACCCGGATGTCCTCCACCTTGATGTTGGCAGGAAGCTGATAAGCTGAGTATGCCGATGCCAGATGCAGCCGTTCGCCGAAGTTCTTCTCCACAAGGGCAGCCGGTGTCGTCACACGGTCGAAGAATGCACTCTGGTCCGCCTTGGTCATCGGCACCGACATACGCTGGTCGCCCACCTGTGCGTAGAGCTTGTACTTGCCGTAGTCGGCACGCTGCTCGTCCTTCTCCTTATACACCGTCATCTTGTCGATGACCCTACCATCGGAAAGAATGTTGGCAGCCTTGTATTCCTCCACCGACACCTTGGGAGCCAACTTGGTAGGATAATACTTCTGCATCATGTCCTCCACCTTCGCCTCCCGTTTCTGATAGGCAGCAATGTCGGCAGCGTCCATCTTCATGGGGTTGAGCTGCTTGCCGTTGAGTTGAGCCACATAAAACCAGTCGGCAGGGTTTACCTTCGACTGGAAGGCATGGGCATGGGAGACCTTGTCGCCGTTCACCGTAACCATTTGCGGCTCACGCGGCTGATGCTCCTGCTTGGCGGTTGCCGACTTGTCCACGGCCTTTCCTTCTTCTTTCTTTTCCTGCACTTTCGTTTCCTGTGCTTTTGTTTCCGTTTTCACCGATGCGGATTTCTCCACGGTCTGTTTCTTCTCCAGACTGTCCACGATTGCCACTCGAAGACCGGCACGGATGAGCTTAGGCAGGTTCGTGTCCAAAGCATGATGAGGGAATGTGACTTGCAGAGCGCCGTCCTCTGCCTTTGCCGGTTTGATTGGCTTGATGGACAAGGTGTCAGCCACCTTGGAGGCATCTGCGTTCACGGCTGTATAGAAGTCTCCCGTGCGGAAGAGCAGGACGGCATCGGGATGCTTCTCCTTCATGTTCGTGTACAGTTCCGCCAACGTATTTGACTTCGGGAGCTTCGTCGTTTTCTTTGCAGCTTTTTTCTCAGTCCGAGCCGTCGGCTCTTCCTTCGGGGTAGCTTGCTGCGGCACCTCTTCTTTTTTCTTGCTTGCCATATTGTTGTCAATTAAAGGGTAAATATCAGACTTCCACTGGTTGGGTGTGAATTTATGCGTATCACCAAGTACCGCCATCAGCGTGTCCTGTCTGCCTATCGCTTCATAGGCTGCCATTGCCGTATGCCCGGTGTCGAGTACGTTGTCAATAAGAATGGGAACCTTATCCTTGGGCACCCTGCGGATGCGGTAGAAGTAGAGCGGCACTTCATCGAGCGAGCCATTGGCTTTCTTCACCAGATAAAGCGGCTCGTGGGTGTTACTTGCCAGTGCGTCGATGACTGGCAGATGCAGTGCCTCGCTGATCTTCTCGGCCAGCGTCTTGGTATAGCCCGCCCTACCGGTGCGGTTGGGGATGGGCACCAGTACCACCTGCTCGTCTTTGGGCATGATGTTCCTCACGGCAGCCGTCATCATTGCTGCTGCCCGGGCAATAGCCATATCATCCCCAGCCTTTACCTTTCGGGCAATGGGAGCAACCTTGGCATAGCCAGCCACCGAGCTGACAATGTAGTCGTAATCAAGATTTTTGTATTTCTTTCTACCCACCTTGCTTATCGTGATATGCTTTAACGCTACGGTTCTACAATAGAAGAACTAGCCAAAGAGAGAAGAATGTTAAAGCACTCACCGGTTCAGTGTAAAGCAAAGAAACGTGAGCAGAATATTAAAGAATCCCTTGTTTGGGAGAATGTTTTTTAGTTTTTGCTATCGTATCAAGCCTGTACGCTGTTTCTTTTCGATAGTCTCAGAGGGGTTATTGGTCATGGTCTGGCGTTCCACCACTTTCTGGTATTCCCAGCGGTTCTCGTCGGTCATCACATAACCCATAAAATCCTCGTGGGCATCATCGTAGCGCACCTGCTGGAGCCGTTCCCACTCTTTCATGTCGCCATCGACAACCTTGAAGCCCTGTGGCTCGCGCAGGTCAACGTCCACTATTACCTTGGTGTCGCCAATGGAAAGCTCGATGGGCTTCCCTTCCTGAAGCGCCTCCTTCTGATTGGCTCCCAAATCAATGTCTTTCACCTTATCCCGTGTTTGCAGCTCCGCTTCGATAGGCACACTTGCCACGTCACGGTGCATGAGCGAGTTGGTTTCCTTGTCCAACTGGATAAATCTTACTTTCCTTTCTCCCTCCACGTCCACCTCCTTGCGGATTACATCACCTGACTGCACACGCTGAAGCTCATTCTGATTGAGGTTCAGCTCATTGGCAATCTCCTTGCGGAGCGGATAGGTCATTAGTAGAACCTGATTGTTTTCATCCAGCATCAGCTGTACTTTGAGCGGCAACTGTATCACCTTGCCATTTGCTGTTTCCATATTGGCGATAAAAACAGGTGTTATCTCACCTCGAAGCAGCGGAACTTTCAGAGCGTCAGGCATCAACTCCAGTTTTTCCCTGTCGATGCCCAACTGCATCAGTTTCTCTAAGACAGCTCCCTGAGCTTGAAAAGTCATCACATTTTCCATACGTTGAATGTTTATCGGTAATTTTGTCGAGAGAAGTCTTGCACATTCACTTCTCACCGAACAAAATTATCAAAAAGCAAGATGATAAGATGAGACGATACAGATTATTTCTATTGGTTTTTGCCACCATGATTATCAGCATGAAGATGGCAGCGCAGTTTTATACCCTCCGTCCGGAGGTGGCCCGCAAGCAGGTAAAGCTTGAAAAACAAGCGGTTACAAAGCAAAAGAAGGATAGTGTAGGCGCAAAACAACCTGACGTAACCTTTCAAACAGGTCGTGGCTTGGAAATCACCATTGAGAAGGACGTACCACTGTTTGTCAATGTGAAGGACTCCCTGCTTTTCAGTCTGATCAGCCAGCGCATGAATGTCTGCCTTCCGCTCGACTTCCTGATACTCAATTCTTCTTTCGGTTACAGGAAAGACCCAGTAAGCAGATGCGCGGCGTTCCATGACGGCATAGACCTGCAATGCAACCATGCACGAGTCTATGCGATGCTTCCCGGTATCATCAAGGAGGTACATTTCGGGAACAGAGGCTATGGCAACTATGTCGTTTTGGAACATGGCATCTTTGAATGTCTTTATGGCCATCTTGACCAGATAACCGTAAGAGTTGGCGATGCCGTTTCGGCAGGAACCATCGTGGGAATATCAGGTAACACAGGCAAAAGCACCGGCCCGCATCTCCATATCAGAATCAGGAAAGGTGGGAAGAGTGTCGATCCCAATGTCTTCGTGGATTATCTTAACGGTTACATCACGCAGCTACAGGATAAGATGGCATACGTCAGATTCGGGACAAAGCCCAACAAGGAGTTGAACATCGAGAACCTGATGGCCGTTATCCGACAGTATGATGTGAAATTCCCACATATAGTAGCCGCGCAAGCCTTGCTTGAAACAGGTTACTTCACTTCCAGAGTATGCTTGGAGAACAATAATCTCTTCGGGCTCCGCCGCCCCAGCACCGGCAGCTACTACGCCTTCAACTCATGGGAAGAAAGCGTAAAGGCTTACAAGGACTATGTGCAGTATAAATATAAAGGCGGCAACTATTACGACTTTTTGAACAGAATCGGGTATGCAGAAGATAGAGGGTATATCTCAAAGGTTGTTTGTTTAGAAAGGTGCCTGCAAAATCATACTTAATTTGGGAGATCAAATTAAATAGTAATACAATCATAATTTGTGTCATGAAAAAAAGGAGAACGCTTAACAGAAAGTGCTCTCCTTTAAATAATTTACAGTTTACTTAAGATCAGTATGATGTATAATAATGCATATATATATAATGGATTATACTCTATAGGATCTAATAAACCATGTGCTACCGAATTTCTTAAATTGAATCCTTTCGGTGTAAGGACAAATTTTAATAATCTAAAATGATCTTCAGTAAATTGTGAACAACTATCTTTTAAATCGGCAAGTATGTCATCAAGTAATTTCTCCATAGTAACAATTTGGTCCTTGTTATCATGTAACTTACAAGTGCTAATATTCTCTTTGACGCACAAATATCGTAGTAAGTACTCAATTTTCAATGTCATAGAATCTATTATAATTGATGTATTATTAAGCGTGTCCCTTTTATCATTTATGGAGTCTTGTAATTCATCAAAGAACAATTTAAGACTTGGTTTAAGATTGTCTAATGGTATGATTTCAACAACTCCAGTTGTGTAATTTTGTTGAAAAGATGCACTTACCCAAGTTTTTTCAAGATAATTTATAAAGGAATTATACGTTATTTTCTTATCTATTACTGCTCTATTAAAAAGATTAGCAAAACATTGAAGTTGAAGCTTAAACATAGCACTATAATTATTCCAAGTCTGCAATTCTATTCTTTCTTCATCATTCTGAGGTATTGATATCTGATTTCCAAATTTATCTAATGCGGATGAACTAAAAAATAATGCAAGATCACTATGAGTTTTTGCGGTCTCAAATATATTACTCCAGTTCAATATTCTAAATTCTAAGATAATATTATCAAAGATATTTTCTTTATCAGAGCTATCTAATAGATTTTTTAGTTCTTGATCGATTTTTTTACTATCATCATCTGGAAGTGGAACCACTATCTGTTCTAATTTGAAATCTCCTCTTGTCTTAATATAAAGTTGCTCAATTCGTTTGAGTCCTTCATCATAGCCCGCCTTCTTGTAATTATACATTGCCTGATGATAAAAGAATCCTTTGACATTAGTGTCAGCCAAATTACCCTTCTCTTCCTTTAAAGAGCCTATAATTTTATAAGACTCCTTTACATCTAATTGTAATTTTTGAATTAGAGGGATAGATGACATTTCAATATAAACAGCCCCTTCAATATAAGATTTTCTTAGTTCTTCTTCTGCTTCACGATTTTTGGCAATGATTTCTGGAACGTTTATTAAATCCTTACTTTCCTTAAAGTATTCTACAAATAAATCTGTATAATCTATCATCACTCTTTGCATCATTGAAGAATCTGCACTAATTTTCCATTCTTGATGATGATTAAAAGAATCACTTAAAAGTTTATTTAAAGATTCTGTTTTCTTTAGCTTTCTTGCAAGAGTCATAGCAATCTTGACAAAAGGATAATATTCTAAGAAACTTATTTTTGGAGCCTTTATATTATTGGGCCATGTCTGACTTAAGAACACAAGAACCGTATTCAGCAAATCGGCTTTAAATCTATTGTCTTGATCTTTTTGAGCTAAGAAGATGAAAGTTCCATAAACAGATTTCGCAAACGGACATAGACAGTTATTGTATCTCTCTCTTATATATTTCCAAGCATCAGAAGAAAACTTATAATTAAGAATAAAATCAGCAGATGGAAGAGTATAACCCATAAATAAAGCATTTTCCCAATCCCATTTATCTTTATTTTCAAGGTCATCACTATATCCATACATAAGTAGCTTATTCATTTCTTCGAATGAGCAAACTGTAGGAGTGTTAAGATGTTCATAAAATTCTGTTAGTTTCATATTTCCTTGTAAATTTAGAATTATAATTATAACGTGAGTTCGATATAAGAAAGTTGTTTTAAAAGTTGTAGGAGTGGAATATTTTTCGTACCTTTATACTTGTAAACCAAAGAGTTACAAACAAATACCCACTCCTATGACTGATACAAATTTAATAGAAATATTCTGTATATTCGACGATTTTTGCAAGTATTTTACTCCTGAGTTGAAAAAACATACGCTTCAAGTACCCGGCAAGCGGCACCGTAACCGTACTTCCCATATGTCGGACAGTGAAATCATGACCATTCTGGTCCTGTTCCACACTCACCGCTTCCGAGACCTCAAGTCCTTCTACTTAGGCTATATCTGCCAGCATATGCGTGGAGACTTCCCACATCGGCTTTCCTACAACCGCTTTGTCGAGCGGCAGGCACAGGTCGCACTGCACCTGCTGCTGTTTTTCCAGACATGTGCACTGGGCAAGTGTTCAGGCATATCCATCATTGATTCCACACCACTGGCTTCCTGCCACATCAAGCGTGAGCGGCAGCACAGAACCATGAGGGGCTGGGCTGCAAAGGGAAAGTGCACGATGGGCTGGTTCTACGGCTTCAAACTCCATCTTGTCATCAATGACAGAGGAGAGATTATCCAGTGGAAGCTAACGCCGGGCAACGTAGATGACAGGGAGCCACTGAAGGATAAACGCTTCACCGAGAGGTTGTTTGGAAAACTCTTTGCAGACAGGGGGTATATCAGTCAGAACCTCTTTGAGATGCTCTTTGTGGACAATATACATTTGGTGACCAAGATAAAGAAGAACATGAAGAACTCCCTGATGAGCCTGTATGATAAGTTGTTGCTCAGAAAGCGTTCTGTGATAGAGACGGTGAACGATGAACTGAAGAATGTGTGCCAGATAGAACACACCAGACATCGCTCTTTTGATAACTTTGCAACAAATCTGATAGCAGGACTCATTGCATACAATCTGTTGCCAAAGAAGCCAGAAATGAACATAGAAATAATTGATAAAAGCAGGATAATTGCATAGAGCTTATATCGAACTCACGTATAATTATAGTATTTTACACCAAAGATATCGAATGAGACAAATTAGAAATCTATGAGTTAATTAGATTTATCATTGCAAAGTTAGATATTTGGTTTGATATTTTCTATATAATATTTTTATTTTTAGTGAGAATAATATTATTATGTCCTAATTGGAAAGAGTTGAGCAACAAAATTATCATTAAGTTTTTAATTCGTTATATTACGTAAAGTTAAAAGGGGGAGTATTGTACATATTTATAGTAATTGTCTTCAAAATTATTTGGGAATAAACTTGCGTATATCACATTTAATGATTAACTTTGAACACATCATGTATATTATTCAAATAAAATATGAAGACAATCATTTACCCCAATAGACTAAGGGTTGTGCTTGCTGACAAGCAAATTACAAACCGATGGCTGGCTCGGAAATTAAGTGTCACGGATATGACGGTATCACGTTGGACAACTAATAAAATACAGCCCTCGGTCTCCCAATTGATTGAAATAGCGAAAATGCTCTCTGTTAGATTAGACGATTTGGTAGAACCTTATTCTAAGGAGGGTAATCAATAATGGCTAATTCTAAATTGAGTAAATCATATACATTCATAGATTTGTTCGCAGGATTGGGAGGATTTCATCTTGCTTTGCAGAAATTAGGATGTAAATGTGTGTTTGCCAGTGAACTTCAAACCGATTTGCAGACTTTATATGAGAGAAATTTCAACATGAAATGTTCTGGGAATATTAACGATGTAAATATTAAGACGGATATTCCTCATCATGATATATTATGTGGGGGGTTTCCATGCCAGCCTTTTTCGCAAGCAGGCAAGCAACAAGGGTTTGGAGATGAGAAAGATAGAGGAAATCTATTTTATAAAATTATGGAGATTTTGGAATATCACAAGCCTGAATTCGTCTTCCTGGAAAATGTTCCCAATTTGAAGTCACATGATAATAAAAATACTTATAAAGTCATCCACAGTCAACTGTCTTCATTGTATGAAGTCGCAGATGACATAATATCACCACACTATTTTGGAATTCCTCATCATCGTAATAGAATGTATATAGTTGGAAGACTTAAAAGCAAGGGAGGATTACAAGGTTTTAAGTTCCCAGATCATGAGGAACGGCCAAAGTGTAATATAAATTCGATTATAGTACCCAAAGACACAGACTATATGTCATTGCGTCCAATAACTAGGACACAGATAAAAGCGTGGCAGAATTTTCTCGATTTGTTAAGTCTAAATAAAGCAACATTGCCGACATTTCCAATATGGGCAATGGAATTTGGAGCGACTTATGAGTTTGAAGGAGCTGCTCCTTATTACCAACAATCTCGACAACTGTTTGGTAAAAAAGGAAAATTTGGAGAGGTTATTAAGGGATATAGTAAAGATGACTTTCTTCAGTCTCTCCCTATTTATGCACAAGCAAAACCTAAAAACGGAAGACAATTTCCCGAGTGGAAAAAACAATTTATTCGTCAAAATCGCCAGTTTTATATTGATAATAAAGAGTGGATTGATACATGGATTTCTCAGATTAGACAGCCTGGATTTGAGAATAGCCATCAAAAATTCGAATGGAATTGTGGCCATGAGGAATTTCCAAATATCTATGACAAAATAATACAATTCAGACCGTCTGGAATTCGTGTGAAAAAACCTACATATTCTCCAGCTTTGGTCTTAACTACAACGCAGATTCCTGTTCTTCCTTGGGTTATAACACCTAATGGGGAAAAAGGTAGATATATGACAAGGCAAGAAGGAGCCAAATTACAATGCATGGAAGATCTTAATGAATATCCAGATACCATAGCAAGTGCTTTCAAGGCTTTCGGCAATGCCGTAAATGTTGAGGTTGTAAAACGTATTGCTAATAATCTTTTGTTTTATAATTATGATAACAATAGATAAAGTTTCTATAGCACTTAAGCCCAACGTATATAGTACATTCAGGAATTTGAATAATACTATATCCTATACTTTAGGTGAATATGTTGATAATGCTGTACAAAGTTTTCTTAATCATAAGCAAGAATTATTGGCTATAGAACCCAATTATAAATTAAGAGTAGAGATAAAAATAGATTGGGAAAATGGACTGATTTTTATAGACGATAATGCTGCTGGAATTGATGCAGATAACTATGTTCGTGCATTCGAGCCTGCTCATATACCTATCGATGATACTGGGTTAAATGAATTTGGTATGGGTATGAAGACTGCATCCGTGTGGCTTGCAAATAAATGGACTGTCACGACCAAGGCTTTAGGTGAAAATGTTGAGCGACACACAGAATTTGACTTACAGAAGGTTACTGCTGAAGAAAAAGAGGACTTAGTTGTTCAAGAGAGTGCTTGCGATACTAACAAGCACTACACACGCATAGTCTTATCCCAGTTATCTGCAAATGCACCGAAGAGAGGACAGATAGACAAAATACGCCGCCATCTCTCTAGTATTTATCGCTATTTTTTAAGGAGTGAAGATGTGGAAATAATTGTAAATGGAACTTTTCTTGAAGCACCTAACTATAAGATATTGAATGCTCCTTACTATAAAACTCCCGATGGTGATAAGATTCTGTGGAAAAGAAATATTGACTTCCAGATGGGAGACTACAAGGCAAAAGGTTTCATCGCCATTTTAGATAAAATTCAAAATGGAGCTAATGGGCTCGTCCTTTTGAGAAGAGGGCGAGTCATTGTTGGAGGAGGAGACGAAAGATATTTTCCCTCTGTCTTGTTTGGTCAAACAGGAAGTTTTCGTTATCGTCGTCTTTTTGGTGAACTCGAATTAGAAGGATTTGAGGTGTCTTTTAATAAGAATGGGATAAGAGAAGAAGATGATTTATATTTATTTATGGAAGCTTTGAGGGACGAAATCAAAGCTGATGAATATAATCTTTTAAGTCAAACGGACAATTATCGGCAACGTGGTAAAGAACAATATGCAAAAATATCCAAGGCTATAAAAAACGACCTTGAAAAGAAGAAAAAGCCCAAACAACTATCACGTCAAATAAGTGAAGTAGAAACTAAGATAAGTAATACGCAATATATCAAAAAAAATGAAGAGCGAATTGTGAATGCAAAACCGCTTGATTGCTACACTGAAACTTTTCAGTATAATAAGGAAAATTATGTTTTGTCGATGGAGCTAGTAACAGAGACAGAAACAGATGCCTTATATTCGATAGTGGTTGGAGAGACTAGTGATGGTATGTTTGCAGGCTCGAAATCAGTATCATGTAAAATTAATCTGGCACATCCTTTTTTCACAAGATTTGAGCAATTTAAGAAGGGACGAGACTATGAACCCATTATCTCAATTTTTAAGGCACTTGCATTGGCAGAAATAATGGCACCTGAAAGAGGTACTAGATATGGTGCAAATGTTAGATTATTGTTTAACCAATACATATTACAATAGTGATGGAAATAGAAATAATAAATAAAAATCCTGACTTCTTTACTCCTCAAATTGGGGAACAAACTACGGATTTACTTAATCGCTTTGCAGGGAAATTAGATAAAGATGGAATAGATACACTTCGTCGTGAGACTATAGAAATTCTTTCGCATTGTACAAATCCGAATAAAGATGCAGTCCAATCTATCACGAATTTAGTTGTCGGATATGTACAGAGTGGTAAGACAATGTCATTTACAACATTATCTGCACTTGCCCATGACAATGGCTTTAGGATCATTATTTATTTTGCAGGCACAAAAAACAACCTCTTGGCTCAGACGACAAAACGACTTAGAAAAGATCTAGTCAACAATGGGGCAAATGGCAATTACTATAAACTTTTCGAGAATCCATCTTCAACAGAGGTACAACGTATCCGAAATGCTTTAAGAATGACCTCTAAGCCGACTATTCTGATTACAGTATTGAAACATTATAAATATATATCTGCTTTAGCAGATATGTTTAATTCAAGTCATTTGAAAAGCGCATTAGGGAATTCTGGTGTCTTGATTATTGATGATGAAGCAGACCAAGCTAGTCTAAACGGTTATGCTTATAAGAATAGCAAATCAGAAGAATGGGAAGATGATGAATATACAACAACATATAGCAGCATATTGAAACTTAGAAGTAGTCTGTCCAATCATTCCTACATTCAATATACAGCAACTCCACAGGGACCTCTTTTGATAAGTATTATGGATTTGCTTTCTCCCAAATATCATACAGTGCTGACACCTGGTAAAACATATACTGGTGGAAAGACTTTCTTTTGCGATGAACCAGGACTAATTGTGACCATACCAGAGGATGAGGTATATCACTCTAAACACAGGAACTTGGTAGACTGCCCCGAATCTCTTATATCTGCATTACAGTTACATCTCATGGGCGTTGCAATTGTTGTCACTATTAATAGAAAGGAGGATTTTCTTTCTATGATGATTCATGCAGATAGAGAACAAGATGCAAGTGAAAAGTTTTATGGATGGGTTAAGGACCTGCTTGATACTTGGTACGAGCATATTTCACACGGAGAGTATGATCCAGGGTATATTGAATTAAAAAAGACCTTTTTGCAGACTTATAATGAGGCTATACGGATGTATAAAGAACACAATGAACTATATCCTGATTTTGCAACGATTTGGGAGAAAATTCCAGATATAATTCTTGATACCAATACGGAACTTCTCATTAGTCGTAATAAAAAGCAAGGAGAAAATAAGGAGATAGACTGGACTGGTTCGTGCTCTCACATTCTCGTTGGCGCTGACATGTTAAATAGAGGATTTACAGTTGAGCATTTAGCGATTACCTATATGCCTCGATATAGTGTGGGAAAATCAACGGCTGATACGATACAACAACGTTGCCGCTTCTTTGGCTACAAACAAAATTATCTTTGGTCATGCCGCGTATTTTTACCTTTAGAGGCTATCTTGGAATATAAGGAATATGTTGAACATGAAGAGGAGATGCGTAAATGGCTCAAAGAGAATGATAATTTGGAAGTAGTAGAGCGACTTCTTATAATTTCAGACAAACTTAATGCCACAAGAAGGAATATATTATCAAAGAAAACTGTAACGACAAAACTTAACGGCTGGAGGAAGATGAATGCCTTTCAAGCTATTGAAGAGAATATTTCTTTTGTCAACACATTTATTGGAAGACATGACTGGAATTTATACGAAGATTATGGAACTGCAGACCGTAATCATTCATATGTAAAATTAGACATACAGGACGTCGTTGAATTTTTAACAGAATTCAAATTCCAGAATATGCCAGATGCCGCAAGAAAACAAGCGACATTAAGGTATATGAAATATTTAAAGTTTAAAAGGACTAATCCATTGAAGTATGCTTATATCATAAACATGGCATACAAGGGAGAACCTAGAGTACGTGCTTTCAATGTAGAAACTCAAAGGCTTGTTAATTTACATTCTGGCCGTTCTACTAATGGAGCTAAAGTTTATCCAGGTGATGCTGCAATAAAGTTCGAGGACTCTATTTGTATACAGATTCATAAGGTCAAATTAAAATGCGATTCTGTACAATGGGGAGGAAAAGTAGCTTATACGTTGGCCATCTATTATCCTTCGGATTTTGCAATTAACTATGTTGAAACGGAAGAATAAGATAATGAATAATGATGTCAATTTGATTTTTAGGGAATTACAATCTCGTAACAAGAGCATTGGGAACTGTTTTACAGCTCAAAGACTTCCTTTCTCTGATACACATAAAATAGGTGTTTCAGAGAAAGGAACACCTATGTTTTTTATTCAAAGTTCGTTAATGGGTATTATGACGAATTTCAATCTTGATTTAATTTCTGTATTATTTAATCAACAGTGCTCCTTAAAACTGGAGGAAGCAGATAAGACTATTGATAATACTTACACAATAGTTGCATTAAAAACGGACAATACGGATTTGACAAACTATTTTATAGACGTTATATGTATTGTATTGAAGAGAATTGGCGATGAGCCTAATCCGAAACTGTTAGAATCTGAGATAGAAAAGTTAGTGGAACTATTCCATTGTTTTTCAAAACCTCCAAGAAAAACGATACAAGGTTTGTGGGCTGAATTATTTGTTATCGAAAAGTCTATTTCGCCAGAATATCTTATCCAATCATGGCATACAGAAACTAATGATATATTTGATTTTAATGATGGCATAGACAAGTTAGAGGTTAAGAGTACATCGAGAGGGAAGCGAATGCATAGTTTCTCCTTAAGTCAACTTTCTCCTAATCAAGGATCAGACTTAGTTGTTGCCTCTTTATTTGTTACAGTTTCAGGAAAAGGGCTAACAATATTTGATTTAATAAAATCAATCGAGAATAAACTTTCATCCTTAGAGACCAAGATTAAACTTGATGAAATTGTCTCTAGAACTTTGGGAACAGATTTTGAAAAGGCTGGTGATTTTTATTATGATTACCAATTAGCTACAGATTCGTACAAGTTATATTACTATAAGGATATCCCATCTATTCCGGTAAAAGAAGTTCCAAAAGAAATTTCAAATATCCATTTTGAATGTGATATAACTTCAATTAATTCAATAAATGAAGTTGCTCTAAGGTTTCCTAATTCAGAACTTTTTAAGTCAATCAAAGCGTAATGAATAATAAGATACAGCCAGAGACATTGTTACAACTGATAATAAGTGTGCTCGGAAAATCGTCTGATTTTGAGTATATCAATGGTGTGCAACCTTTTCTAATGAAGTTTAAGAACGATTTTTTTTACGTCTATGTAAAAAACTTGTCTTCTGCCTATTTTAACGATAGACCAGATACAACAAGAGCCCAGTTACCTCGACGGGATGAGTTTGATACAATAAAGTCTTCTTCAATTCCATTCATTTTTTTAGGCTACGATCAACTTAACGATGTATTAGTATGCTGGAATTTCTACATAGCAAAGAAACGACTAAATGAAAAGAAAAGTGTTTCTTTCTATTCTAGAAAATTTTATCAAGAAGAGGTTGTTGGAGGAGAATTGTTAAGAAAAAAACTTAAGAACGATGACGTACCTGTTCTATTTAAGCGAAAAGATATAATCCTTTTCTTTGAAAACATTCACAACTTCTTTGAAGAGTCCGGCTGTGAGTACGTTTCAGAACAGTCTCCAACAAAGGATGGGAAAATATTATCTATCACGGATGAAGCCTTATTAGCAAAATTAAAACCTTTATTGGATATTAGTACGCCCCATACATTAGAGGCCATAAAGGTAGTACAAGAGTTTTATGGTGAGTTGCCTAGTATGAAATTTAGGGATTGGGCGAATCTTGTCAAAACAGTCACTTATAAGGATTAATATACGCAACTATAATAGTTTAGAAGAAAAAGAAACGAGAGGTGTAATGGGTAAAAAGCATAGCAAATATATTTTGCATACTGTCCCTTAATAAATCCCCTCTGCCCATTGTAACAAAGTATAACAGCCAAGCCCAACCAAAGCCCGATTACACCGTACTGGTACATGAACAGGGTGGCTAATAGGCATTTCGTCACCTTGTCCGGCTGGAAGATATGGAACGCACATATCAGCAGGATGCCGGAATACTCATAATCGACGTGCAGCCAAATGGCGTTGCCGCA
The DNA here is from genome assembly GCF_018127765.1 of Prevotella veroralis. Lineage (NCBI taxonomy): Bacteria > Pseudomonadati > Bacteroidota > Bacteroidia > Bacteroidales > Prevotellaceae > Prevotella > Prevotella veroralis. The sequence continues at coordinate 809,881 of NZ_CP072331.1, forward strand.
AATTGAGGCAATGATGATGCACCATATCAGGGGCTTGTCTCCGATTCTGCACATCCCCTCTATCGCTATCAACCCCAATAGCAGAGTAAAGAACACATTGTGGGTGTTGTCGTGATTAAGCAGCCACCATGGGATTTCAGATATGAGCGCAAAAGCCAAAAGATTCAGTGCATATTTCCTTGTGGAACGAGTATGGCCATACCCCTCCACCAGCAGAAAGGCAAAGATGGGGAAAGCCATTCTCCCCACCGTCCGCATCATGTCATACGTCCAAGTACCATGTTCCATCAGGTAATAAGCGATATGGTCTACAGTCATGGACACCAACGCTATTGCTTTCAGGGCACTGCCCGACAAACCTTTCCACTGCTCAAGTACCATACTACTGTTTATTTTCCTGTTTCTTTTTTCTGTCTTTACCCAAAAGTTCAGCTATCATCTCATCCACCTCGTCATTGACCCGTTTGAAGTTACGACCGAGCATGATTTCCTTCTCACGGTCGGAGGCAAACTGATAGATTTTCGGCAAGTCGGCATATAGACTTTCCTCCTGCTTGATTTGCTCCATATCAAAGTGCGTCTTGCAGAAATACTTGGAAGTCTTAAACTCCTCCGACTTCTCGATATCAAAGCCCTGCATCATACTACCCTCGGTAGGCGTGAAGTCACGTGCCGACTGACCTGCCAGCCAACCCGTTGCCATGTCCGCTATCTTGGCAGCTGGCACCAGATAGTCCAGCCGTTCCGATATAGACGTGGAAACCTTTTGGTCATTGATGGTGATGGATTTGGAAGTCTGCTTCGCCTTGCCGAACACGTCGTTCTGTGCCCATTCCAGTGTCTCCTTGTTACGGGCGGCACCCATGAAGATGTTACCGCAAGTGGTGATAATTTTCTGCATACCGTTCTTGCCATAGTCCGCCTCCAGCTGTGGCAGTTCCTGAAAGCCCAGTGTCACTGCCACCTTGTTGCTACGCGCTGTGCCAATCAGTCGGTCAATCTTATGAAAGTACAAGGTCGGCAGCTCATCGACGATGATGGACACGGGAATGTTTCCACGGCTGTTCACACGGGTAACTAGACGGTTGAGCACCAGCGCATTCAGCGCACCCACTATCTGCTCTTTCTCTGGGTCGTTGGCAATCACAAGATACGAGGGGCTGGCAGGGTCTGAAATCTTCAGGTCGAAGTCATCCCCCGTGAATATCCAGTAGGCTTCGGGCGACACCAACCGAGCCGCATTGACACGGAGCGTACCCACCATACCTTCGAGCTGATCCATCGCCTTGTTGGTATAAGCCGACTGGAACGGAGCCATGAGTGATAGAATCTTCTGGTCCTGCATCAGGATGTCGAACACGTCACTGTACTGCTTGCCTAAGAAAGACAGTACATGAGGCATGTCCGAGTATTCGCCGGTAATGGTGTCCGGTTCCACCACCTGCCCCTGCTCATCCTCGTACCATGACGAAGTGATATGCACCCGCTGTCCGTTACGGCTCGTATAAGTGAAGTCATTCAGATCCACGAACATGCCATCTTCATCCACCGACACATCGTGGCTCAACTCATCCACAAAGTCGAGAATCATGTTACCGTCTTTATCTACAGCCCGGTAGTCATGCCAGTTTTTTGTAATCAAATTCAGTTTCTTGCCCCTGTACTTGATGTACCTTGTAAGTTTTTTGCCGTCCTTGAACCCTGTCGGATGGAAATTGACGAAGAAATAGATGATGGCAGAGAGGAAGTTGATGGCTGAGTTCTGAAAGAACGCCTCCGAGCCACCCTTCTTGTCGCCCCCTTTATTGAGCGATTCCAGCAAGGTCGCTGCCGTCTCTGCTGCCGCCGCCAAATCAGGGATATACTTTCGCTGGATAGGATTGATACGGTTGGAGTACTCCACATCGGTAAAGTTCACGATATGGAAACCACAGTTCTCTGGTAACCTACCGAGTTTCTTGTTCTTGCAGTACTGATAGAACAGCGTCTTTCCCAGTGTCGGAAACTTATAGTCGTACACCATCATGGCAAACCCCTTGGCCGCATGTTGACGGATAAACGGGTCGATGATGCCGAAGGACTTACCAGAGCCGGGCGTACCCAGTACGATGGTTCCACGGAAGGGATTGATAATGTTGATCCAGCCCTTGTGCATCCGTCTCTTGAAATAGTAAATCATCGGGATATTGACCGAATACGGATTCTCATTCAGTTCCTCCGACTGCTGGAACGATTCATTCTCGAAGTTGAAGCGGTCCTCTCCTAACTTATAGTTGTAGAAGCGCGAGATACCGTCCAGCCCCTGATGCAGGAGCATTGTACCGATGATGGAAGTCATGGCATAAAGGATGCGGTTGGTCGGAAAACCAAAAGAGACTCCTCCCCAGATGCCCTTATGAAACATCATGCAGAGTGCGATGAATGTGATGCCGATGCCGATAGGATAAAGCACCATCGTTTTGACATTGAACTTCAGTACCTTCTGCGGACGTGTGCCGATACATGTCACACCGATGCAGATAAGTTCGACAAGTTTGCACGATGCCACATTGTTGAACACCTTGAAACGAGCGATGAGTTCCAGTATGAACCCCGTAACACGGTTGTCTGCCGTGATGGGCAGATTCATAATCAGCTCCACAATCAGGAAAAGATAGATGCAGCTCCTGAAGATGTTGTACATCTGTTGCTGTTCCCTTGTCTCTTCTACAGCCATGACTTGATAGTTTGATGGTTAAAACACTGGCAGATACGATACCATCTGCTCACTGACCCCGTCAGCGTGCAGCATATCCTTGTAGTTGATATCGAGCGTGATGATACGCCCCGAAATCTGCTCCTCCGAAATCTCCAGCTTCAGCACCTTCTCTTCAGGGAATGTGAGTTTATCGAGCACCAGCACGTTACGGTATGCCTTCTTGAAACTCTTGGCACTGCTCAGACTATACACTGGTGTCAGCTCAATCGTCTGTGAGTTGGTGGCCTTCAGTTCCTTCTTATCCGTGAGCTTGATACGTACCTCACTGATGTCATACTTGATTTTTGTGGCATTGTAGAGCGAATAATCGATGAAGAAATAATCACCGATACTATAAATGTTGTTCACCCTTGCCTTGATACCGTTCTTGTTTGAGTGGATATTCTTCTGTGGTTTACTGGCAAAGATAGCCCAGGCGTAGGCAGCCATTTCCTTGCGCGGCATCGTCACGTCGGGATTTTCGTACCTGCCCATCTCTCCGGCCTTGATGCGGTAGATGGAGTTGGCTTTGGCAGGTCCGGAAGTATAAACCACGTTGAGCTGTACGATATGCCGCTCACCGATAACGGTAATCGTACCCACCAGCTCATTATCATACATCCTCCCTGACGGTTTGATGCGCACAATGTTGTCCGTACACTGGTTACCTATAATCTTGCTCGTCGAGATGTCTACGAGCTTGATATTCTCAGGCATCAGCAGATGTGTCGTCACTTCCTCGTTGACAAACACCACATCCTTACGCCTGTTTTCGTCGAAGATGTAGCTGTCCGTAGGCTTGGCGTTGCGGATATACCTCACCGAAGCCGAGTCTGCCTCGATGTTCTTATACTTCTTCTGTGCCTGAAGGCTGCCACACAATCCCATGAGGGCAACCATGAGAACTAAAATCTTTTTCATATTTCCTAAATGTTTGATGAATTTTTGAAAGCTATTCTGCATTGGTATTGACCAGGTAGACGATGGTGTTGTACTTGATACGAGCCTTGTTCTTTCGGATATTGGTAGACACGGCTGATGTTGCCGACTGGTACATATTCTGTAGGGCCTGCAGCGCCACCGCTTCGGAACTCAGTCCACTGCCATACCCACCGTCAAAGTTGATGTTGCTCTGCAAGGCATTCGCCTTGGCATCCTTCATCAGGTCACGGAAGGCAGACTCCGGGACATAAAAGCCCTCCATGCCGTCGTTGTCATAGACCGACAGTCCCACCTTGATGAACTTATCCCTGACCAGGATGCTGGTGATGGTCGCCATCACACGCTGCTGACCGAATCCCGTCACCGTACCATAGAGGTAGGTGCCCTTCTTCAATTTTGTCCCTTTGAGCGTCACATCGTCGAGGAGCTTGAAGCGGAGGCGTGTACCCTCGTGTGCCTTCGTCGTCTTGTCTATCATGGCACGGATCAACGGAACCTCCGCTGTAGGCTCGGCACTGACGGTGTTGAACTTATCAGCATTGCCTTCCACCACTTTCTTGACGATGGCCGGTTTCTCTTCGGGCTTACGATGAGAGGTATCAAAAGACTGTGACACTTTTGACACTTTGGCACTTTCGTCCTCTTCGATACCCATGCTCCGCTCCAGGGATTTCTGACGGGCAAGGCTTCGCTTCTGAATGGCGTCCACCTCCCTTGCATAGTCATCCATTTCAGCCTGACGGGAACCACACCCATAACTGCTGGCCGAACCATATCCGGATGCGCCCCCATAGCTACCACCTTCATAGGCGTTGATATGTTTCCGGGACTGTGCCAGTCGCTGCTGCAAGACTTCCATGTCCTTCTGTCGCTTGGCATTGATGGCGTTCTGCCGGTCTATCTCGTCCAGTTCATGCTCCTGATAGCCGTTGCCGAGTGAGTCCTGCTGTGGCTGGTCCTCACCGATTCCGTTCACAGCCGATGCTGCATCTTCCTCGTTATAGCGTTTGTTCATCTCCGTCATCTTATCGCCCATTTCGTCATTGGCCGCCGTGGGCAGCGAGGCATTGATGCTGTCCGTGGCCACACCCTTCTTGGCATTGTCCGTACCTCCGAATACCCCCATCAACTCATAGCCTAAGAACAAGATAGGCAGAAGAATGGCCAAAGGAAAGATGTACTTGGGCTGTTTGAAGTCGATGCGCCACCAACTCTTGCCCTGTGATAAGGGCTTCGCCACAGGCGGCTCTTTCGGACTTGTCTTTTCCCTTTCGTCGCCCTTAGCCTTGTTATCATCCTGCGTTTCAGCATCAACCTCCATCTCTACCGTAGCCGATGGTTCTCTCTCCTTTCCCAGTCCTACTTTGAACAAGAATTTCTTTATCAGTTCTTTCATATCATTGATGTTTTAAGTTTGCCACTATCATTTCGAGTTGCTTGTATTTATAGATGATAAGCGCAGAATCCTGATGCGTCTTGATAGGAATACGCACCAAAGAATCCAACTCCCCTTTCAGTCGCTGGCCTCTGAGGGCCAGCTGTCCTACCTCACGAACCTGCACGTTCTTGCCATTCTGTATGCTCTGTAGTCCGGCGAACATAGGCTGCACATTTTCTATCTCCCCCACAATATCCTTGTTGGACTGTGGAGAATAGAGGGAAACGACTATCCCCAAGCAGAGCGAGCAGACCAGCGCACCGACGGTCATGGCTGCCGTATGTTTCGGGTGTTTCACTGCCCATGCGTTGGCAGCATCTATCCGCTCCCGTATCTTCCATTGCAAAGAGAGCTTCCTTACAAAGGACTTCACCTTACCCCTGGTTTCCTGTTCCCATCTTGCCTTGGCTGCTTTCGCACGTTTCATTTTCTTCCTCATAACCTTAGTAGTCTAAATCCTTATTCTCCAGCGTTCTCCAGTTGGTAATCAGCAGACCATGCGGATTGTTCCTTGTACGGGGCACATTCTCGATACTGCCCACCGTGACGAGGGAGCGTTTCATGTCCCTTGAACGGCGTTTGATAATCTGCGTACCATAATATTTGAACTTCCTCGACTGCTCGTCCAGTTGGATGGAGTCGCAGATGATCATGCACACGGCCGAAGAAGAGACAATGTCCGAGTAAAAACCATTTTCCTCCATCGCCTGTTTCTGCTTCAGTGCCGTACCGTCTGCCATATACATTGCCTTGGCCAGCGTCCACTTGATATAGTCATCGTCGGGCGGCAAGTTGAAGAAGTACTGATGGAAGAGCTGAATGTGCGCCTTAGCCTCCATCACGAAGTTTGCCTCCTGCTTGCTCCTTTCAGCGAGGAAAGGGATGTCGCCGTCGAGGACATAAATCTGATTACGCTCTTCCGTTACCAACTTGGCACAGTAGAAGATGCAGCAGGCACAGATCACCGTACTGCCGATGATGGTCAGCAGTACGGTCGTCAGCGCGAGCCTTGTTTTCTGTTCTAAACTCTGTATTAACATATCCTGTCGTTTTAGTTTATTTTCCTCTGTTGTAAGAATCACTCATGGAACTGCCCATCTTCGATGCTGCCTTGCCGGCAGAGCTTTCGGTGAACATGTGCTTGGCCTCTTTCGCCATACCTGAAGCAGCACCGCCCATGGCTCCAGCCAAAGTAGCCGCGCCGCCATCGGAATAGCCACTTGCGCCACTCACGGCTCCGGCCACACCTGCCGCTCCGAGATGAGCAGCCCCGGATACCGCCGAGCCTGCCACTGGCGTAACAACCGAAGCGATGCCCACTCCTGTAGAAGCGGCACTGCCCACAGCTCCGCCAACGGCACCGGCCACGACACCACCTGCGGCACTGCCCGCACTCGAACTCACGCCACCCGGTATCAGCCATGAAGCCACCTCTGGAACAAAGCGAATGATGTAGGCACCCACGAGCATACCCATGGCATACATACAGTTTGAGCCAATTCCTTGAATACCCAGTGCGCCAATCTGCCCCCAGGAGTTCACCTGACCTTGCAAAAGCCTACCGTAAGCGGTTAGGTCTTCTCCGAGGTTATACATCAGGATAAAGTCGATGTAGTATAGGCACATATAGGTGACGAAACCCCATAGCGACAAGGAAAGGTACTTGCTAATCCATTGCGACCACGCACTGCTCCATGGCGGTACGATGGACAGGGCAAACATGATAGGAGCAAAGGTCGCCAGTATCGTCATGAAGATACGCTGGGCCACCAAAATGCCATAATAGGACATCTGGAAGATCAACTCCCCGATGAAGCGTATCACGTCGTTGATCCATTCCGACACTTTTGTTTCTGCGGCTACCGTAGCCCTTTGTGCATAATTGTTGATGGTCGAGCCCAAGTTCTCCATGTTGTAGATGAGCTTGTCCCACCAATGAGCATCCTCGCCAATCTCCTGTACCTGCTTCGCCGTCTCGATGCTGTCCTGCACCTGTCGGAGCCGTTTGAGGTAGTCCGACTGCTTTTGCGCCACTTTTAGCTCCAAAGCTGCCACCTCCTTGTTCTTGCTGCTTGCCATCTGTTTGGTGGTCGCCTCCAATGCCTTGCCCGGCCGGGCCAGTTCCTGACAAATCCATGAGCTATAAGTGATACAGATAGAAAAACCAATAATGCGGAGAAGTTTCATCACGTCCATCGCCCTGCGCCCCAGCATCATCATCCAGCACTCGTAGGAACCCACACAAAGGGCGAGGCACAAGCCGATGACACGGGCATAGCCCACGGTGTCGCCTAGTACCGCCGACTTCGGGAAGGTCTCCATCGCCACTAACAGCTTGTCCAGGCTCTCGTCGATGGAAGGCAATCCCATCGTGAGCAGCTGACTTGTGATATTCAATAAGATGTCTGTAACCATATTCTTAAATCATAATGTTATCGTTTGTAATAGTTCTGCGCCATGCCGACAAGGTGCGCCACCCGGCTGACCATCTCCTCCATCTGTTTCTTGTATTGCTGGTAGGCTTTCTGCCGCTTGGCGTTTTCAAGTTCATACCCTGCACCTGTCCGATGGATGTAGGCGATGTCCTGGCAAATCATTTCATTCTGCCGTGTCAGTTCATCGACCTGATATTTCAGTTTGCCCTTGCTTCGCTGCATACAGAAGAGCAGTCCGTCGGCAATGGATTGCTGCATACGGTCAAAGTCGGCCTTGAACGAAGAATAAACCAAATCGACATTCCTGTCAGCTGCACGAGCAACTTCTTCTTTGTAGAGATCTTCTATCTTCATGGGTTCCTCTTCGGCTTTCTTCACCTTCTGCCGTTGCGTCTCTTCGGTGGTGATACGGGTGGGCATAATTCGCTTCACGTTGGATTTACTCTCCTTGAACCGTACTCTCCAGCCGGATTTGAGGAATCTCCATTGCCAATAAGTCTCACCGCCACTATACTTCTTATGCAGTAGGTAATAATACCATGCCGGGGAAAAGTCCCATGGTCCGTTTTCCATCGACTTCCACTGTTTTTCTTTCTGGTCGTCGTAGGTAAAATACTGTGCTGAAGCTGTTAGGGAATAAAGCATCCCGACAATGACGAATAGATACTTGCTCATACGCTGTTCCATTTATTGATTACACCCTCTGCTATCTTATCCGTCACCTCACTGTTGAGAATGTCCCAGATGTAGTCATATCTAAAGCCACCAACGGTAATAAGGCTGCACCATACATTGGCACTGTCAATAATTCCCCTCATGTTCTCAATGGAAGTTCTCAATTCCATGATAAGGTGCAGTCTCTCGTCCATTGAGGCCTTCATTACATTTATGCCACTGGCTGTAAGCGTGGCATAAAGAGTTTTGATGTTCTTGATTTCCCTTGCACACGCCATGTTCGCTTCGGTATAATACCATGCCACCATCGGTTTCTTGAACGTGTATTGGAAGGTGGAGCGTGTAAACTGAGAATACTCCTGTATCAGGCGGTACATACTGTTGGCCGTCGAACCCAACGCACCGGCCAAGATGACGTAGGAATAGCCATTATTCAATTTACTGTCCAAAGTCGTCCTGACATTGTTGAACTTGGTGGCACCTTTTGTAATAATGCTCTGCTCGCCAAAACTCGTTGTTACCTTTGCCAATGCCTTATCTTCTTCACCTTTGATGAGTTTATGCAGACTGATGAGGGCTTCAATGGTTGCCGGATCCCTCGGCGTGGGGATTACATCGGCAAAGATGGGAGCTGTTACCATGAAGCACCATAACAACAGCCCATACCTTTTTATATTCCATGCTCTTTTCATAGGCTCAAACTCCTTTAGACACCCAAGCCGTTCCAGTTGTCAATCAGTCCGTCAACGGAGTTCCGGACCGTGATATAGGCAGCCCACGACTCCACGTCAATGGCCATGAGCACATCTCCCCAGCTGTTACCGAACTGGCACATCATCACCATAACCTCCAGTTTATAGTGAATTTCAAGCAGACGACTGTAGATTTTGTTGGCCATCGTCAGCCGTTCATAGCGGTTGAGCAGGTTATATCCGTCGTCCTTGCCGTCCTCTTTTGCTGTACCTAAGGGATTGCGCACTTTGCCATTGTTCACAATATCCACAAAGTCGTGTACCAATCCCTCCGTTTCGGACACGAGGTTGGTCATCTCATTGAGGCATACCACATAGTTTTTGCCCGGCGACTTGCCGAGTTGTTTCAGCACGATGGGCACATCCTTGAAGATACCAGCTGTGAGCAAAACGATTTCGCCATAATATTTGCTTTCCTCCCCAAAGCCTGTAATGTTCTGCATGGAGAGCTGGTAAAGTTCCTTGATGCTTGCCATCGTAGCGGTGTATTTCATCAATTTCTCCTGCTTGGACTTGATGGAATCCAAACGCCCATTGTGCTTATCCTCTATGAGTTTCTGCGAGGTTGCATTGGACAAGACGGCAGCTGTGGTTTTCCTGTCGATTACCACACGCCAGCCAGCTTGAATATTCAGCGAGGCAAGGAGCATCGCCAGAACGAGAATTAACCTTGACTTTTCCATAAGCCCATAATGTTTTGATGTTCATTAACCTGCCGCGCGAAGTCGAGATATTTGCTTACCCCTGCCTGTCTGCGGTCTTTCTCTATCTCCGTGATGGCACGCTGGATGTTGCCACCATAATGTCTTGTGTAGATTTTGAGGGCTTCCTTTTCTGCCCGTTCCGTAGTATAGGCCCAGTAACATGCTGGTGGTTCCTCTACGCCGTACACGTCAGATACCTGCCCACGGCATATCCACACCTCCTTGAAGTAGTTACGCCCCTCGTGGTTGTTAAGCGCATTGATGGTGAAAATCTGCTGTCGCTGCACCGCTGTCAGTCCGAGGATGCCCGCTATTTCATCGTATCTGTCCTTGAACTTGGCCTGGTCGAGCAGGATTTTCACATCACTATTGTTGATGATTGCCTCCTTGACAATGGGCGAGTCAATCACATCGTTCAGCTCCTGTGTCACCACACCGGCGATGCCATGGAACTTACGCACCGTCTTATACAGATATTTGATGTATTCTGCCATCGTAGGCGAGGCTATCGCTTTCCATGCCTCTTCGATGATGAGAGCCTTGCGCCCTTTCTTGATACGCATCTTTTGGAGAAACACATCCATGATGATGAGCACCACGATAGGGAACAGCACTGGGTCGTCCTTGATCTTGTCTATCTCAAAGACAATGAACCGCTCATCAAAAAGTGACTGCTCCAAGTCGTTGTTCAAAGTACTCTCCAGTTCACCGCCACGGTAGAACTGTTCGAGGATGGCAGCGAAGTTGTCCATGTCAAAGGCAATCTTCTTCTCCGTCATCAGCTGCGGAATGCGTTCTAAGGCATATTCATAAAAGGTATTGAAGGACAGTTTCCTGACGGTCATCTTCCGTCTGCGCTGTTCCATCTTCTCTATCTTCTGTTCGATGCGCATGAGATAGCTGCCCTTGATCACCTCCGCCATGATGCGCATAAGCTGACGGTTGGCCACCACCTTTTCGCCTTCGGTCGCAGCTTTGTCATTGACCAAGGCATGTAGTTTCTCCACCTGACGCTTTGCCTTGACCTGATGCCGCACCTCTGCTTCTGAAAAGATGTCGTCCTTACCCTCTGCATAGTCCTTTGTGGAAATGTCGCTCTGATGTTCCTCAAAGTCCTGATAATAGCGATGCTCCACCTTCTCACCATACTTCTCATACTCGCCGTTCTTCTTATCCTCCAGCAAAAGTCGGTGGCGCAGTCTGTCCTTTTCTTCGGAAGAAAAGCCACGGAAAGGATGAAAGTAGGCATCGTAATACTCCACAATGACCTGATTGATGATGGCATCCTCAATCTTGGAGGGCATCTCGCTACCCTTGAAGATCAGGAAGATGAGGGATTTGAGGAAGTTCTTCTTCTCCCCGAAGTTCTGTCGGTACTCCGTCTTGGTAATCTTGAATGGATTCATGGAGATAGGATGCTCCTTGGAATAGGTAATATAGGTACCACCGAAGTAGCTGCATATGCCCTCGTAGCTGTCGCCAGTATCAACCATCACCACATCCGTGTTCTGCTCCAGAAGCTGGCGCACGACGCTATTCATGTGGAAGCTCTTGCCGCTGCCACTGGGACCAATACAGAAGAAATTAGCATTGTCGGTGTACTTGTGTGCACCTTCCTTGCCGGTAATGTCTATTGCCACAGGCAGCCCCTGCCGGTCCGTATAGTAGGTTTTGAGTGGAGTCTCCTCCGAGTGTTTCAGATGCTCCTTGAAGCAAAGGCAAAGGGCCGCGTCCGATAAAGTGAGGAAAAGGTCGTAGTCAGGATTGAAGGCATAGCCGTTGCCTGGAAAGCTACATGTGAAGAGTTCCAACTGGTTATAGGCTGAGCGGGATGGCATGATGGCACAGTCGTAGAGTTTTGTCTCGATGAAGGAGGTGACCGGGGTAATTTTATCGTGCGGACAACCGACGAGGATATTAAAGTTGGTATAGACCATCAGTTTGCTATCCACGGCCAACGTGTCCAGTAGCCGTTCTATATCTTCCTTAGCGATGCGGTTGGACGGGTCGGGCATGGAGCCGTGACGTTTTGCCTTGCCTTGCAGCTTCCGCATGAGTTTGCGTTGAGTAGGTATCTGGATGACCTGATTGTAGATGACGCAATCGGTATAAGGAATCTCCGTCAGGAAGGAGAAGAGGTCGGTGGCAATGTAAGTACCATTGATATTGACAGAGAGGAACGGTCGCACGAAGTTGGGCATGTTGATTTCATCTATATCGACCAATGGGAAGGATTTTACCGTCCTGTCACCAATCTTCAGGTTCTCATCTGAGCACTTGAAGTTGGTCATGGAAAACGGCCCCTGCTTGAACTGGAATGCCATGAAGCGGTGGAGATATTCTTCTATCTCCTGCTTATTCAGCTTGCGATGGGTGATACCTTTCTCTTGCAGGATGTCGGCTACCTTCGCCACCTTCACATGGAAGTCCTCCCATCGTTTAGCATCGTATTTCACGAAGGCATTGTGCGTACACTCCTGGGTAATGATGAGGAAGGTGCGAATATCGGTATAAGGCCGTCCCTCGAAATAGTTGAAATAGCTTTCGGTCAAAAACTCCTGTTCGCCTTCTGCCTCATGGTGATACTCCTGTTTGCAGAAAATGTCCTGTTTCTGCAGGGCATAGCCCTCGCCGAGTGTCTTGACGATGTTGGTCAGTACGTCCTGAAAGAGCCGATACAGGTCGGCATCTGTACAATACTGTTGCACAGGATTCTCTATCTCAAAAAAGACTGATGGATTGCCTTTTTGAGACCACAGCACCGTGTTAAGCACTTTCCCGTCCTTATCCCTGATGTCCTGCAACTGGGCAAAGAGTTTATCGAATGGTTTTCTTTTCTGTGCCATAACCGTTAGTGTTTGAAGATTCCATGATAGATGTAGATACCCTTATCCCGATGTTTGGCGTGAAGCCCATTGCGCTGCCGGATGTAGATGGTAGCCAGTCCGACAAGGGCAAGGACAATCATGGCGATGAAGCCCGCCAGTTTACCCAAGATGATGGAAAAGAGAAAGAAGCCGAGGAAGGACACACCGATGGCAACGGCGGCAAAGGTCAGGAAGCGGCCTCTGATACCCATGAACTCCAACGGTTTCTGTATGCCCTTGTATATAGGATAGAAATCTTCCATAGAACTTTGAAATTTGGCAGGAGCCAGACGCATGGTCAAATGGTCCGGCTCCCACCGGTTGATTACTTGAAGAAGAGCGGAAGTGCCTCCGACATGGCGATGAAAGCCACACAGCCACCGATGGTGAGCATGATGGTCTTCTTCACGTCCTGGTCGCCGTTCTGCATCTTGAAATACACATTGAACGCGCCTACGAGCACGATGACGGCTGCAATGGCCTTCATCAGGTTGGACACTGGGGTCTGATACGAAGATATCTCCGTGGTGGCCTTGGAGAAGCCGCCCGCACCCTTGCTGTTGGCCAACGCTGTTCCTGTACTCAGGGTGAACATACATGCGCACACTGCTAATTTCAAAGACTGACGCTTCGCAAAGCTCCAAGCACGTTTTACGCATTTTACTGCTTGTTCTCTTAATTGCGACATAATCGAATGGATTAAATTTCAAATTCAATTCCATGTTAAAGCCGTAAGTGAAACAAGTTAAAGTGCTACGTCTGAAATGTTAAAGATAAAGGTCGATATGTTATTATAAAGAAATGCCCTCTCTTTCGGGATCAAACTCCTTCCATTCGGCAAGCAAGTCGCCCAGCTCGCTGTTCTCTCCTTCTTTCGACAGATCTTCCACCTTGACCAGCAGGTCGTTTACTTCAATGCCGCCGGTCATTAGAAGTTCTGCCGTCTGCTTCCGCTTCATAGCAGCCGCCTTTTGCTTCTTGACGATGGGACGAGTGATAAGCACGGGGGTAAATTCCCTTACTTCATCAGAAATGTCGATGGCTTCCTCCTGCACCTTGTCGTCTTCGCTGGCAGTACGTTTTCTGCCTGTCAACAGGTCGTAGGCCACCGTGCCGAAGTAATAGCAAAGGTAGCAAACCACGATAAAACCGAGGAATATTTGAAAATTCATAAGCAATAGTCTTTAGATGAATGATGAACATTGAGCTGATGCGGCAAGATAGGCACTCATTGGTTGAAAGGTCAATCCCATTCTCTGTCCATTGCTCTCACGTATTGGGCGGCGCTTCAACTGCTCATTATAATATAAGGTGTTGTGCCCAGGGATGACAAGATAGCCGCACGATTTCAAGATGCTCTTCAAGACCACCCGTTTCTTGTTGCCCACCACCTTGATGTTTGTCTTTTGTGGCAATCCGAACAACACGCGGGCCTTCTCCCGTTTGATGATGCTCTTTCTGCTGCGCGACCATATCTGCCGGGCTTCATCCGCCGTCCTGCCAAGATGATACTTTTTCACGATACGTGAAACTGTCCGGGTGGAAATGCCTGTAAGCCGGGCAATCTCACTATGGGAATGGCTGCTGTATAGCCGACAGACGGTCTCTACTACCGTCATCGCCTTGGTGACAGGGTGTTTACGCAAGCCCAACTCATGCAGCTTTCGGCGTAAGCAGCTCAGAGAAATGCCCAAATGCCCTGCTAAAGCGGTATTGCTCATCTCCTTGTAGTGGTTGATAAGGAAATCCACCATTGGTGCGGTCCAGATAATACTTTGCCTATACATGATCTTGAAGGTTATTGACAATATAATCGTTACTGCGTAGAAACTCTTTGAGGTAGCCGCTGTTGGTGCCGATGAAGGCACGGAGGGCAGCGTTGATGATGTCGGTAACCGACATGTTGTTGATATTGCACAGCTTCAGCAAATCCACCACCTCGTTGTCTATCTCGTAGTTCTTGCGGTCGTACTTCTTGACACGGTAGCCGTACTGCTGGGCATATTGCTGAAAGAGCTGCCAACTGCCATTCGTCTGACGGATGTCAGTCGGTGCTGCCTTTAGCGTGGTTTGCGAAGGCTCTGGGGCTGATTGTCCTTTCACCTCATTAAAAACACCGTCTATGTCGGGCAGGTTGAGTAGGTCGTTGGTAGGCGTAGTCTGTGAATGTGGAATGGTTGTTTTCATTTTGTCAGCTCTTTAGGTTCGATGATCTGTTGATACATAAAGTCGAAGGTAGGCGACACGATGTCGTTTTGCGGTCCCATCAGTTCAATGGTGTTGTAGCGTTGCATATCTGCCTTGACCTCAATGCGTGGCGCAACCAGTCCGAAGTGGCGCAGCCTTTCCTCCGTCTTATCCCACAGCTCCAGTTCCGCCTTCCGGCCATACCGCTTGTCCCATTTGTTCACAACGAAGATGAACCGGCTCTTCATGATGGGCAGCATGTGCTGTAGCTTGGCGATAAAGCCGATGAAAGTGGCGGTAGAACTGATGGAGGTCGCCTCGAACTGATAGGGACAAACGATGTAATGGCTCAGGGCGAAGATGGGCACCAGTCCCTGTTGCGACAGATTGCCGGGAGTGTCCATCAGTACGAAGCCTTTATAGCCGTTACGCAGATTCGTCAGGAACTCTCTCACGTTGTTGGTGTCTTTGATGTCGAATGTCTGCACGGTATAAGGCAGTCGCACACCTTCATATTTCCCAAGGTCTTCCTGCCGTTTGGAATAGATAGTCTGCTGACGATCGAAGTCTACAACGAGCACGCTCTCTCCCTTTGCTGCCAGGTAATCGGCGAACATCGTGCAGAGCGTGGTCTTTCCGACACCGCCCTTCTGATTGGCAAAGGTTATCATGATGTTGTCTCTCATTGTCGAGTTTGTTATTAGTTGTGAGATAATAACAAACTCCTTTTTGGAAGGCCGGTTATCAAATGGAGTTGGGCCCCAGTAGCGTTATTTCGTGAAATAAGCATCTTAAGAAGTAGGTAAATGAAGAAGATGTTAAATCGTGAAATCATTGGCAAAGATAGTGTTTCCGCTTTATACTTGCAAATGGTCTTTCATCCCAGAATATCCTCATTTATAGATGGTTAATGTCCCTTTGTGTAAATGTAATAAGATGTAAGATTAGGGAAAGCGATGTGTGGGGATTGACCAAAAATCAGACGAAGAATAAAGATTAAGACTATTTAACGGTTAGAGATCCGCAAGTGGTGAAAATGTACGGATAGTTTTTGGTGCAGTCAAAGGAGAATATACGAAGATTGTCGTATCTTTGTCATTGGAAATAAAAATCATTATCATAATTTTTCTGTCTATGAAAAAACTATTAGTTGTCGTATGTACCTTGATGTTGTCGGCTTCAGCGATGGCGCAGCAAACCATTGAAAGCCAGATTACAGAGTTAAAACAAAAGATAGAAGCACAGCAGCAACAGTTGAATGGACTCTCTCAACGTGTGAGTGAGGTAGAACAGTTGAATGTCAATTTGCGTAAAGCGATGGACTTTGGCAAGGCCATCACAACGATGCAGGGTAGCAACGGCATTACCTACAAACTAATCTCACTGAAGGGTAATAAGGCGGAGAAATCTATCACGGCAATTTTTCAGATGTCCACCACAAGTGAAATGGTAGATATGATAGTTTCCGGCTACGAAGCCTCCTATGTAGATCTGTATGGAGAACGACAAAAGACAGAGCATCTTACCGTAGGCAACGATGTTATGGTCAGGGTATTCAAAGATACCCCAACCAATGGTCGTATCATCTTCAACGATGTGGATATAGATAAGGTTAAGGAAATCAAACTGTTGCGCTTCGATGTTCTCAATGGAGAGAACAAGGAGTCTGTTATGTTTAAGGACTTGAAGGTGGAGTGGTAAAAACGACTATCTTTTCAGCTTCCACTCTCCATCTACCTCATATCCACCGTTGCTACCCACTTCCCATTCGGCATTGCGGTCGGATGCCGAGGTTTGGTGCGAAAGGACGTTATTGAGGAGACCGTTAGAAGGATGGGTTCTTCGAGCTGCCATAGGTCGAAGTTCTTGCAGAGCCGGAAGGAGTGCTTTGAAGTCGATGCCTTCTGAAACTAAATTGAAGATGCACCTGTGTGTGAAATCGACACAATAATATTGGTCACCTTGCTTGAAAATGGCGAGGTGATTCTCTTTTAATGCCACCTCCAAGTCTTGCTTCTCAGTTGATGCTGCCAGATTGTTCAGCATTTCTACGGCAAAGCCATTATTGGGCTTGCTGTGTGGCTCTATATAAATAAGGTGGGGATTCTCAATCTTCCAGATATGGCAGAGAATGTCACGCTCGGTCTCGTTGGTAGGGAAAAATGCCTGGACACGGCGCAGCATGAAGTTGAACTTCAATACCTTTTGCACGTTATCGCTCAGGGCAACCTCCCCGCCACCAAGTAATTTGAAACGCCCCTTGGCAATGCGGGTACCGTACTGTCGCCACAACATTCTATTGAGTTCGTAGGCAATCATCCGGGGATTATCCTCCAGCATGGCATCTACATAGAGTTCCACCTTATTGATACGTTCCTCTTCGCTCATGAAGTGTTGCAGCTGTTTGATGGAGAGCACACTGCCACCTTTATACACCGCCTGTTTGTGATGATCCACAATCATGTAGCCGTATGGCTTGTCCTTTGAACCGAAGAAGACGAGCGATACACCAAACTTCTTTTGCATGATGTTTGACAACTCGCCACGGCTGGAAACCATGTTACGGTACTTCTTTATTATAGCCCCCAACTGCCTACGACGTTTGTAGGATTCCTTTTCATCAATGGTTGAAAACCCTGCTATCAAGTCATCCTTAGTAATCTTGGTGCGTACACGACCGCCGCGTGCTATTTCGAGGTTGCCGTCACGCTCGAAACATTCATAGCCGGATGCCTCCATGATAGCTTTGAATTGAGAGAGAGAATTGAACTTGTAACCGAGGGCTTCCTTCAAGAATAGGTCGGCACGCAGTTCTTCATCTTCGCCGACGATCTTGTTGATAGCCTCCTGCGATCGGATGCGCTCATGGTTATGGTCTATCTTCTGCCCGTTGGGATTCACCCGACTGGTGATGATGTGCAGGTGATTATTGTCGGTGTCATTGTGCGCATAGATAAGAAGCGGTTGCCCTTCATCATCATAGCCCATTTCATGAAGATACTGGTGGGCAATATCCAGAAGCTGCTCCTGGGAATATTCATGTCCTCGGCAGGAGATGGCAACATGAAACTGCGCCTTGCGGATATGCTCGTTTCTTGCCGAATAGTCAATCAGGTATTGTTGCAGCTGTTCGGGAGTATAGCTATCAGCGGCTCCCACATAACCGAAGTTCTTCATTTCAAGAAGCACAGCCTGGCCTTTGGCAACTTTTCGCTCGTTGTACTCAACGGCATGGAATGTCGTGCTGGAGGGTAATATGGTTGCTATCATCGTTTTCTTGTGTGTTCGTGAAAAGATGTGATTGATAAATCGGTATTTACCGATTACGGCTTTTCGCTTTATCGTGTTAATCGTTTGGCTATCTGATGCTGTTCCTGTTTTATCGCTGTTAAGAGCTTTTGTAGCTCCATGATTTGAGGATAAAGCACTTTCTCAAAATAGGGAAGTGTCAGCTCATTGGCTATCGCCAGTTCGTTGGCTCGCTTGACCACCTGATTGAAGTTACCGCCCATCCATGCCAAGTCCTGCTGATACTTCTTGTAGAAGGCTGTCATCTCGTTGAGTGCGGCTATCTTCCGCTTTGTTCCCGTGTCGTCAAATTGCTTGATAGCATCCCAAATCATGCTACTTACCGTTTTGTAGTTAGTAGCCTTCTGTTTAATCAGCTCGGCATCCTGTGCAGAAATCCTTATCCAGAGTCTTTTCGTTTTCCGTTCCATATTCTTCCATTTTTATTCTGAGTTGCGAAGAATAATCCCCAACTTGACAGAGTTGGCAAGTCACTTTTGTCCGCACAAAAGTACAACTTGCTACCCAAACTCCGTAAGGGAAATGTAGTCCCGCCTCCTGCCTCTCTGACATAAAGTTAGCAAGAAATGACGAGCCGCCGTGTTCCTGTGCATCTTTTTCGATAAAAGCGTTTTCGTGAAATCGGGATAATGAAATCCCGATTTAGCGATATAGGGAAAAAACTAAGTCACAAGACCGTTTCTTTACGAATTAGCAAAGAAACGAAGTTGCTAAATAGGGATAATACGAGAATATTAAACCGTGAAATACATGCTGATAGCCAGTGTTTTAGATGCTGTATTATTTGCTTTTTTCAGATATTTTTCGTATCTTTGGTATGGCTAATAATGTTTCAGATGCAAGTATTTCTGTTTGTATATATCATATTCAGGGCTATCTTCCAACTGATAGGTTGGGTGATACAGGGCTTTTTGTATGTCTTGTGGATGCTCTTTGGTGGCATCGCATATTTGGTGAACTACCTGATGGAGCGTAAAACATAAAGCCATGCCTCGGAGTTGGAGGTATGGCTCTATGTGGTGTGTCATCAAATCATCTGATTGCTCGCTGAAGATTCTCGGCGTGCCGCTCAATCGTAGTCTTTAGCACCTTTGCGTAGATTTGCGTCGTTCGGATGTTTTTATGTCCGAGCATGCGCGAAACATTCTCTATGGGTATGTCGTGGGCGAGCGCCAGCGTTGCAAATGAATGTCTGGCTATATGGAAAGTCAACGGCTTGTTCAACTTCAGGGCAGCCTCAATGAGGTGAAGAAAATCGTTTGCTTTCTGATTGGAGATTTTAGGAAGAACGAACTTGTACTTTTTTAGCACTTCCATGGCTGGTCCCAGGATAGGGGTGAAAAACTTCGATGTTGTCTTGATGCGGCTTCCATCTATGTAATACAACTTTCCCTGCTGTTCAGTCATTTTCTCAAAGTCGAAGGCCTGCACATCACAATAGGCAAGCCCGGTGTATGCAGAAAAGACGAACAGGTCGCGAACCTTGTCTAATTTATCGTCCAACTTAATCTTTCTCAACTTTTGCAGCTCAGCCTCTGTCAGTGGTTCTCTTTCCTTGCACTCTCCACGCTTGAATTTTACTTGAGTATATGGATCAACTCCAATCTTACCCTCAATATATAATAGGTGGGAATACTTCTTCAGATGTTTGTGATAGGTATGTATTCCAACATCTGATCGCGTACCGTCGTGTAGCCATTCATCAAAAGCCACCAAATTATTACTCGTAAGATCTGTAAGCTTTTGAATCTTGCCAAATCTCTTCAATGCGTTCAGCGTGCATTGCTTATGTTTTCGAGTCCCCTCACTAATATCTTCAGTCTCGATATGCTCCTTCATATATTCTATGAAGTTGATGGAAGGTTGAACTTTTGTCTTGGGCTTTGCAGTAACAACCTTCTTTGGGGCGGAGATGAATGATGGCTGTTCTTCTTCACCATAATAATAAGCATCGAAGGTGGCAATCGTCATCTCATTGCCCAGTAACTCCATAGCTCCGACAATCTGTTCACATTTTCTTCGCTCGGCTTTTACCTGTGGTGAGGAAGCAAACTTTTCCCATTTTCCAACAGGAACATCGCCTAAAGAAATGTACTTACGCTCTGTTCTGCCAAGGTAGATGCGTAATTCTACTTTGCCGGAGCCACGTTTAGCCGCTTGTTTCTTTCTGTCAAAAATAACTGTTACGTTCTCTTTTAGCATAGTTTAACTTATTAAATCGGCTAAAGGAGTGATTTTGGGGTCTGAATGTGCAAGTGGTAACACATTTTTTGGGGGTGGTAACACATTTGGTAACACATTTCGTTCCCGACAGGGCTTTTTAATTCCCGTTATGTCCTGTTAGCCGTAGGTTCAACATTTAGCATAACTTCCTCTAAATGCGCCATTTAGCTAACAAGTGCCGTGTATAAACGGAAAAGAGGACTTCATTTCTGAAATCCTCTTTTTAGTGCTTAGTGACCCGCATGGGGCTCGAACCCATGACCCCAACATTAAAAGTGTTGTGCTCTACCAGCTGAGCTAGCGGATCTCCATTGCTCTTGTTAATTGCGGTTGCAAAGGTACTAAGTTTTTCTGAGCGTACCAAATAATTTGAGACATTTCTTTCTTTTAACCTTGTTCATAGAGTTCTTTTATGCTTTTAGGCGTTTCCTTGGTAAGTGTCGATGGTAGACACATGTGGTGCGCAGCCTCCAATGAAAGCGTAGAAATGATGGAGATGAAATGATGAGAGATTGATCTGATAAAATGAAAACCAATTTTGCTGTCACTCCTGTCATTCAGTTTGATGTTATAATATTCTGGTTTACAGCTTGTTATGCGAAGTGTTAAAAGTGACAGCAACTATAATTAAAACTAAATTAAGGTATTTGTGGGTTAGAAAGATTATGTTTTTCTTTTGTAATTTATGCTATGCTCAATTATTTTATGTAAGTTTGTACGTTCTTATTAAGTATACATTCTATGAGTGATGTATGCTTGCATAATGATTAGGTAAAGATAACTTCATTGCAATGAAATATTTTCTTTTGAATGTTTTGTTAGTTCTTTGTGGTTGTAGCTCTTATGACTATAAAGTATCATCGCTACCAAGTAAAGAACTTTCCTATCAAGAATTACCAAAGGAAGTAAGGCTTCGCTTGTCATCAATTAAGCCTTGCGACCCTTCAACGGGAGCGCTCCTTGTAGTTGATTCTATAGATAGTTTGAGGTATTCGTTAGAAGATGTAGCTACAATAACGGGACCCTGGTTAGCCTTTATAAAGTTGACGGATAATAAAAAGGGATTGGTCTATAGGATAGAGCGGGATGTTCCTGAACCATTCATAATACTTGATGGTGCATTGTATATCCCTGACAGATATAATATACTCTGTAGTGATGAGATTCAAAGGGCGAAGTATGTAAGGTATCAATTAAGGTGATTGTTTTCTTTTAGTGTGTAACTTTAAAGAACGTAATAAGATTATCATATACAAAAAGGGGGCGATATTAAAAGTATGGATTATTCAATCTTATTTAGTTATATAGCTTCGCTAATACTAATGGATTGCCATCCGTTGGACATAAATCATTATATCCTTACTTTTAATAGCTCCCTTCTTGTAATCTTTTAAATGCTAGTAAGCCTTACTATTAGTAAGCAAAGAGAGGATAAGCAGCCATTGTCTCGTTTACTTTCTCACGTACTCTCTTGATTACCTGTTCGTTTTCTGGATCAGCAAGAACCTCATCAATGAGTTCTGCAGTGAGCAACATCATGTCTTCCTTACATCCACGTGTTGTCATAGCTGCTGTTCCGAGACGCAAACCACTTGTCTGGAATGCTGAACGCTCATCGTATGGTACCTTATTCTTATTGGCTGTGATATCAGCAGCAACAAGCGCCGTCTCTGCCACCTTTCCAGTAAGGTCTGGATATTTCTGACGTAGATCGAGCAACATAGAATGGTTATCCGTACCACCACTAACAATGCTGAAGCCCTTATCAACGAGTGCTTGTGCAAGAACAGAAGCGTTTTTCTTTACCTGCATTGCATATTCCTTCCAACTTGGAAGAAGGTTCTCACCGAAGCCAACAGCCTTTGCTGCTATGACATGCTCTAATGGTCCGCCTTGGTTACCAGGGAATACTGCAGAGTTGAAGAGCATTGACATTGGTTTTACAACGCCTTTCTTTGTAGTAAGTCCCCATGGATTCTCAAAGTCTTTACCCATTAGAATGACACCACCACGTGGTCCACGAAGTGTCTTATGGGTTGTTGTTGTAACAATATGAGCATACTTTACTGGGTTATCCAACAATCCTGCAGCAATGAGACCAGCAGGATGTGCCATGTCAATCATCAATAATGCACCTACTTTGTCAGCTATTTCGCGCATACGCTTATAGTCCCATTCACGGCTATAAGCTGATCCTCCACCAATAATTAGCTTTGGTTTATGTTCGAGAGCGAGCCTTTCCATCTCATCATAATCCACTCTTCCCGTCTCACGATTCAGTGTGTAACCAACGTGGTGATAAAGGATTCCAGATGTATTCACCTCACTACCATGAGAGAGGTGCCCTCCTTGGTCAAGGTCGAGCCCCATAAATGTATCACCAGGTTTTAGTACTGCGAGCAAAACAGCTTGGTTTGCTTGTGCGCCAGAGTGTGGCTGAACATTGGCATACTCTGCTCCGAAGAGTTGTTTAACACGCTCAATAGCAAGTGTCTCAACTTGGTCAACCACTTGACATCCACCATAATAGCGTTTGCCGGGATAACCCTCTGCGTACTTGTTAGTGAGGTAAGAACCCATAGCCTGCATTACTTCATCGCTAACAAAATTCTCAGATGCAATCAGCTCCATGCCTTTCAGCTGTCGCTTATGTTCCATCTCAATGAGGTCGAAAATTTCTTGATCTCTTCTCATGTGTATCAAAAGTTTTAAAGGAGTCCGTGTTTTTCTAGACGAACTCGGGGTTAGTAATATGCCGCAAATATACGAATTAATGTTCTAACATGCAAACGTATCAAAAAAATAATGTATCTTTGCAGGCACAATCTCTTATTCTCTTGATTAGTAAGGATAATCTTCTGACGAATAAAAGATTAGTTCTGATAATTAAACAGCAATATATTATGAAACTTAAAGAGTTGTTTCAAGCCTACGAGTTTGATGAGATTTATCCACACATAGGTCTTATGTTTCCTAAAGGGCGGCATTTGCGGAATGAGTTCCGTAATGCATACGACTTGTTATTAAGCATTAATCCTGTGTTATCAAAGAAGCAGATCCGGTATCAACTGATGGAAGATCCCGATACAAATGAGATGTTCTTTGGTGCTGACGACCATGATTTCAATGGTCCATGGGATGTGTTATTAGGCAAGGAAGTGAAGAAAGAGCCGAAAGTAGACCTAACGGATGAGGAGTTAGTGGCTAATTGTCTGCTTAATACAGTCCTCATTGGTCGTCATCCTCGCCCCTTTGACAAAGATTATCAAGCAATTATAAAGTAAGATATAAGTAGTTTGAAGTTTGGTAAGATATAATTTCTCGAGATATCATAGATGTTATTAGGACTCTATGATACCTCGGAAATTTGTTTATGAGACTTTTACCTTTGTCTCGTAAAAGTATTTTTTAACCTCTAATCATTGTAATTATCATCTTGAAACGCTCTGCTGCATTTACTGAATGATGGGCATTGTTAGGGATGATGAAGCTTTCACCTGCACTAATAACGTGCTTTGTGCCTTCGACTGTTAGCTCCATCTTACCTTCAATCACCTGTATGAGAGCATCAAAAGGTGCGGAGTGTTCTGATAAACCCTGACCTGCATCGAAGCTGAAGAGTGTCACACTTCCTGCGTTGCTATGTACTAATTCCTTGCTAATTACACCACCGTCAGCGTAATCAATTACCTTGTTTGCTGAAAAGATAGTACCTTTCTCTAGTTTTGCCATATCCTTATAATTAAATTGTTTATAATTGTTTTCTATCTCCTAACAAGCAATTATAATGCCATAGAAAGCCTTGGTAACAAATGTTACTCGTTCTCTTTATGCTGTGTTGCAGCTATATTTCGTTTCAAACCTTCGAACTTTACACGCTTAACAGCTGACCCTTTAAATAATCGTCGATAATCTTCAATAGAGAGATTGTGCCATGCTTCCTTACTCATTGAGAGTAGTTCGGACTTCGGTTGTAGACTTGGTTCGGTGTTAGGAGTGGCAAAACGATTCCAAGGACAGGCTGTTTGACATCTGTCGCAACCATAGATTGTGTCGCCCATAGCTGCCTTTGCATCCTCTGACAAGTCCCCTCTATTCTCAATCAGTTGGTACGATAAGCATCTATCTGTATGAAAGTCTTCATTCGGAATGATGGCTTTTGTAGGGCAAGCATCTATACATCTATGACAGTTACCGCACCTACTTTCCATAGGTTCGTCATATTTATCAACGTCGAAAGGAAGGAATATCTCCCCGAGAAAGAACATCGAACCAGCATGAGGAATGATAAGTTGATGATTCCGCCCAACCCATCCTAAGCCTGCTTTCTGTGCCCAATAACGTTCAAGAACAGGTGCTGTATCACAGAAGCAACGTATCTCTAATTCCTCCTCTTGTCCTTCCTTGTTTTCTTGAAAAGCATTAGGATAAGGTTCTGATTCCATTATCTTATTAGCCAACTCCCGCATCTTTACCTTCATCAAGTCATGGTAATCCTGTCCAAGAGCGTATGCTGCAAACTGATATTCACCTTTAGGTAGGTGTTGAGAAGGGGCATAATTGAGGGCAAGAGATACTATACTTCGCACACAAGGAACCAGTTTACAAGGATCGAGACGCTTCTCTAAATAATTCGACATATATGCCATGGTTGCTTCCTCACCATTCTCTAACCATTTCCGATACCCTTTTGCAACCTCTTCATCGACAGGTTCTGCCTTTGCAACCCCACAAGTGAAGAATCCGAGACGCTTTGCTTCTTCCTTTATCCATGTTGCGTTGATATTAATCATCTTGTTTCTTCGGGATTATCGGGGAATGTCTTAAACTCATAACCCTGTTCTTTGAGCCATTGAAGTGACTCTGGAAGTGCAGTACGGAGCTTATCTATACTCTTTAAAGAATCATGAAAGGTGATGATAGAACCATTTCTTGCATATCGTTTTACGTTCTCCACCACGTCTTTTGCAGTCAATAACTTAGAATAATCACGTGTGACAAGATCCCACATTACAACCCTGTAATTCTGTTTCACCCACCAGTAAACAGTGTGTCGAAGCCATCCATGAGGTGGGCGGAAGTAGGGGGTATTAAGTAAGTTATCAGCTTTTGTGACATCAACAGCGTAAGTTAACGTCCAATGTCTAAATGATCCGAGGTGATGATAGGTGTGATTTCCCACTTTATGCCCTCTTCTTATCACCTCTTTATATAGGTCTGGATGTTTCCTTACATTATCTGCCACCATAAAAAACATAGCCTTTGCACCGAATTCATCCAATACATCAAGGATGAAAGGAGTGGCTTCTGGGATGGGACCATCATCAAAGGTAAGGTATACAGAATGGTCATTCTTATCCATACGCCATAATGCGTGAGGATAAAAGAGGCGTAGCCATCGTGCTGGTTGTTCTATTAACATTGATACTTATAGCTGCTTTTAATAAGTGATGAAGTATGATATAAGAAGAAACTGGAGTGTAGTCATCCATATAAGGTAGACCACGCTCCAGTTTTATTTATTCCGTCTTTATCAAGACATAGGTTCTTTTAAAGTTGGATTATTCACCCTGCTTCCATGTACCTCCTATACTTGCAAACCTGTTCATAAGCCCGTTCAACTGTTGAGCATGCTTGTTAGCCCATGCTCTATCAGTATGATCATTAGCATTAACAAGATTCATCATAATTTGAAAGTGCATCTTGCATGAGCTTTGAGACATATCAAAGTAACGTGGAGGAAGCGACATGTAGTAATTAGCGTACTGCATTGAAGTCTTCCAAAGAGCGTCATATAACTGGCGAGCCTTTGCTTTCTGTCCCAACATGGCATAAGCCTGCGCCATGTCACCAGAGCCACTCATGTAACTTATTGGTACATTATAATAAGGTATCTCTTTCTCTACTTTCTGCAGAACCTTCAGTGCTTTGGCTTTCTCACCCTTAGCAATAAGGTGGAGCGCAAGGTCTGCCATCTCACGACGATGCGTATAACACATACGTGCAACAGTCTCGTCAATGTAGAGACCAGGCTTATTGAGACCTCCCCACTTAAATCGATTCATCATGACGTTATAGGTCTTTTCTGTATCGAAATTACGTAGATTGATTCCCAATGGATTGTTTCCACCTTGTGTCGTATTGAATGGTGTGATACGATTTACTAATCCCTCTTGAATGAAGTTATCACCGAGATTCATGAAGTTCTCACTTCCTACGGTAACAGCTACATAGAGTGGGCGAGTCCAATTACAATTAGCAATCATCTCAAGCATCATCAAGTCATTCTTATATAATGCCTGCTTCCCTGCCAAAGAGATAACCATACGATCAGGAATAGAGTCACCCGGACGCATCATACCACTCCGTTTCACCGCTTCCTTATCGATAGTCATGTAAATGGTATCGGTTGGAATGAGGTGAGTGTCTTGGTTCTTTGAACGTACCCAGTACTTTAGTATATTCTTTAACTCGAATGGTTCGTCACCAAACTGAGCCTTTGCAGCCTCTGGATTCTGCTTATAGAAGTCCAAAACCTGCTGTTTGAACTCTGGTTGAATAGGTATAATCTCATTCGTACCACTCACATAATCAAGTCGTGGCCATGATATTGGCACACTCGGAGAGTTGTAAGCAGGGCGACGCATCTGGTCTATATACCAGTCAGTCTGTAGGTAAGAAAGGTTGCAAACACGTGTGTCTGTCCTTACACCTTCAACCTCTTGATTGTACCAAAGTGGGAAAGTATCATTATCACCATTGGTGAAGATGATAGGAGCTCCCTTATCTTGAAGTGACATCAAATAGTTCTGTCCGAAGTCACGACATGTATAACGACCAGAACGATCATGGTCATCCCAAGTCTGTGATGCCATCTGAATTGGCACGAGCAAACAAACAAGTGAGATCACAGATGCCGATAGCACTGGTGCAATCTTCAGTTTTCTTGCCCAATCATAGAGTGCCAAAACACCCAAGCCACACCATATTGCGTAGGCATAGAATGATCCCGCATAAGCATAATCACGCTCACGTGGCTGGCTAGGAGTCTGATTCAAATAGATGACAATAGCCAATCCTGTCATAAAGAACAGGAAGAATACCACCCAAAACTGCTGTATTCCACGCTTGCCACGCCATGCTTGCCAGAACAACCCAAGTAGTCCGAGCAATAATGGAAGACAATAGAATACATTGTGACCTTTGTTTGCTTTTAGCTCATCTGGCAGTTGACTCTGATCCCCATAGAGTGCGTTATCGATGAACGATATACCTGTTATCCAGTTACCATGCTCTGGTTCACCATTGCCTTGTAGGTCGTTTTGACGTCCAGCAAAGTTCCACATGAAGTAACGCCAGTACATGAAATTACATTGATAAGAGAAGAAGAACTTTAGATTCTCCCATTGTGTAGGCATCTTCACACCGTCAACATCATGCCCCGTAACGCCTCCCATCCATTGTTCATACTGTGCAGCATGAGCGTCATCATACATTCGTGGGAAGAACATGTTCTGTTGGAACACCTGCGTAGCCTTGTTTCTAACGAGGAAGTAAGAGTCTTTCTCATCCTTAGAAGCCTTCTCTTTACGCTCATAGACAGGCGCTCCCTCCTTGAATTTATAGTGCATACCATCCTCTGCCACTGCCGGTTGACTCGAATAAGCCTGACCGTAGAGTAGGGGACGATCACCATACTGATCACGACTCAGATAACTACCCAGTGTGAAAATATCCTCTGGTGAGTTCTGATCCATCGGAGGGTTAGCTGTAGAGCGAATAACTATTACGGCATAAGATGAGTAACCGATTATCAGCATCAGCATACATAGTAAAGCTGTGTTCTTGACACGTGCAGTTACCAACATTACCGGTTGATTCTTACCATCCTTGTTAACTGGTCTGCGCCAGCGCAAAAGGAAGAAAACAATGGCTAAAACAACAATTCCGATGAAGAAAGCACTCCATCCATAACCATAGAAAGGAATACCAATTAAGGCAAAAGCCAATAGGAATGCAATGTTCTGGCGAGCCTGACTCTTATCCTGATAAGTCTCATAAATGCCCCACACAAAAGCGGATACAAGCAGTACTATATATATAATGGTACCCGTGTTGAATGGCATGCCCAAGGTGTTAGTAAAGAACAATTCAAACCATCCACCTACGGTGATAATACCAGGAACAACGCCATAGAGGACGGCAGCAACTAATATTACCGAGATGAGAAGAGCGAATAACGACCCCTTAAGATTGGCATCTGGCACCTTTTTATAATAGTAAATTAGAACAATGGCAGGGATACAAAGGAGGTTCAACAGGTGTACACCGATTGAAAGACCAGTCATATAGAAGATTAATACCAACCATCTGTCGGAATGTGGTTGGTCTGCAACATCTTCCCACTTGAGTATCAACCAGAAGACAACAGCAGTAAAGGCTGATGAGTAAGCATACACTTCACCCTCAACAGCAGAGAACCAGAACGTATCACTGAAGGTGTAAATCAATGCACCGACAAGACCTGCTCCCTCGATAGCAATAGTCTTTGCAAGTGACGGAGTACTACCATCACGAACGATAAGACGGCGTGAAAGATGGGTAATAGTCCAAAACAAGAACATGATACAAGTAGCCGACAGCAATGCACTCATCGTGTTGACCATCTTTGCAACTTGTGTTGGATCACTCGCAAAGTGTGAGAATAAATTAGCAGTAAGCATGAAGAACGGTGCCCCGGGAGGGTGACCTATCTCTAACTTATAGCCTGTTGTAATGAACTCTGGACAGTCCCAAAAGCTGGCTGTTGGCTCAATTGTGGAACAATATACGAATGCGGCGACTAAGAAAGCCACCCATCCTACGATGTTGTCCACCAATCTGAATTGTTTCATTTGTGTGATTAGTATTTACAATCTACCGCTTATCAGCATGGGAAAAGGGCAGAATCTGTTTATTCCGAAATAATCTCTGCAAAGGTAGCAATTATATATTAAGAATCAATGAAAGATGGTTTGAAAATATATTAAAATGCTTTTCTCTTCGATTAGCTCCGTCTGGAATATATCCTTTCTTTGCTGTTTTAAGGTTGTTATTAAGCCATTCAACTCACCATAAAAACACGAATTTAATTTTAATTTAGTTTGCTGTCACTTTTAACACTTCGCGTAGTTTATTGGTTTACAGCACTTTATGATATACAATTAACTGACAGGAATGACAGTAAAAATGAAATTGCTCTTAGTCTGCCAAGTATGAGCTTTTTGTATCAGAAGCCTCTCCATGTCTTGAGAGAGGAGGGGATGTCTCTAAATCTCTCCCCGTCTGTCCCTACTTTGTGACATCTACTCCAATTGACGAGGGCGTTTCTTTATATCAACGAGGGCGTTTCCTTGCTTCAAAGAAAGGCTCTCTTGAATGCGAGAAGGGCGTCTCTTTCTTTGTAACCTCTTGTTTGTTGCTAACGAGACCAAGTCTCGTTACACATCTCCCAGTACTCAGCTACCATGTAAACACACATTTCGCTAAGTATTTTTCGCCTTTCGGAGAGGTAGAGTGGGGCTTTTAGGGGGATTTTGGGAAGGCTACTATTGAATTATAACCGACCGATTTCTGACAGTACATCAGCCACATCTTCGGGTGTATTGAATAGGATTCCTTCCTCCAACTCATTATCTGATAACTGATTAAGAAGCTCTTTTGCGGATGCCTCATCAAAGCGTGGTTCACCCTTTGTGTTGGTCTTTGCGAGTAGAGCTGATAGTATTTCTTTGCGGAATTCTTCGATTGACATAATACTAATAGGTTATTGTTTGGAGTAAAAGAGTTATACGTTTTGCATTAAAATAAAGTGTGGGTGCGCCTCATCGCCATAGTTAGCTTGATAAGTAAAGCCCTCATATTCAAATGAAAGGAGGTCGCTTGGTTTTGTGAGACGATTGCGAAGAATATAGCTCGTCATCGCTCCTCGACAGCTCTTGGCATATACACTCACAGCCTTCACACGGCTACCTTGATCTACCATAAACTGCGGTTGGATAATACGAACAGCTTTTTGTAGTCGCTTCCAGTCGAAGAGTTGCTGAAACTCTGCCGTTGCCAAGTGTACAAGCACGCCGTCATCATCTTGCACCGCATTGATGAGCATATCGGTTAGTAAGGGCTTCCAATATGCAAACATATTTTTTCCTTCGTTCGATGTGAGTTTTGTTTTACCCTCAAGACGATAAGGGTGAATGAGATCCAAGGGGCGCAAGAGTCCATAAAGAAAGCTCGTTATCCATAGATGATCATCGGCAAAACGGAAGTCATCGGGACTATATTGCTGTGCTTTCAAGCACTTATAAGCCTGTCCATAATAGGCTAGGAGAGCCGGAAGAAGTGCCTCCCGATTGAAGAAGTCTTGATAACGTAGCTTGTTTTCCAGGGCTATTTTCTCATTGCAATGTAGTTCCTTGGATAGGATATCAACGGATATCTCGCCCAGTTCTAACGCCATTCTCCCCACTTCCTTACCGAAGTGTGGTTCGTGCGTGAAGGGTACTTGCACCGAAGTGGTGCTATTCATTATCTTTGCCGAAGCAAGTAGTATTTGCATATTTAGTGCATATTGGGGGCTTTGCAGGAGTTAATAAGGTTATAGGAGTTAATGAAGTAAAGACAATACTGCCGTTGATTGCATTGCTTTCATACGACTACAAGCAACAGAAGGGATGTCTTAACTCCATTCACTCCTTCACTTCTTTCACTCCTATAGAAGTCTATTTCCTAATACTTCAACCCCATATTATAAAGGATGAAACCATAGATATCGGCTTGTTCCTCTAGTTGTTTAGATAGAGGCTTACCACTTCCATGTCCCGCCTTAGTATCAATACGAATCAAAGTAGGTGTGTCGCCAGCATTACAAGCTTGTAAAGTGGCAGCAAACTTGAATGAATGTGCAGGCACAACACGGTCATCGTGGTCGGCAGTTGTTATGAGTGTGGCTGGATAATGAGTGCCAGGACGAAGGTTATGAAGCGGAGAATACGAACGAAGATACTCAAACATCTCCTTTGAATCGGCACTTGTTCCATAGTCAGGAGCCCAGTTCCAACCAATAGTGAACTTGTGGTAACGCAACATATCCATTACTCCCACCTGTGGAATACATACCTTAAAGAGGTCAGGGCGTTGCGTCATACAAGCGCCAACAAGCAGTCCGCCATTTGAACCACCCACTATGGCGAGATAATCCTTGCTGGTATATTTGTTTGTAATCAACCATTCCCCAGCAGAGATAAAGTCGTCAAACACATTCTGTTTATGTAGTTTCGTTCCAGCGAGATGCCACTCTTCTCCATACTCACTACCGCCTCTCAAGCATGCTTGTGCATAGATACCTCCATTCTCAAGGAATGGTATTCTGTTAGATGCGAAGTAGGGTGGCATGGCAATGTTAAAGCCTCCGTAACCATAAAGATACACCGGATTCTTGCCGTTGCGTTTAAGTCCTTTCTTATAAGTAATGAATAGTGGGACACGTGTACCATCCTTACTTGGATAGAAGATTTGCTCTGTTACGTAGTCAGAAGACCGAAACTTAACCTTCGGAGTAGCATATACTTTGCTTTCATTTGACGCTATATCGTACTGATAAATAGAGTTTGGAATGGTGAAGGAAGAGAATGAATAGAATACTTCCTTGCGGTCTTTTTTACCATAGAAAGCGGCACTTCCCACTGTTGGTAACTTGATTTCTGCCAGTTGTTTACCATCTAAGTCATAGACAAAAGCATGATTGGACGCATCCTTCATATAGTTTAGTATCATCTTACCATCTACGAAGGTCACGTCTTCCAACATATCTTTACTTTCAGGGACAAGCGTTTTCCACTCATTGAATCCAGGGTGTTCTATATCCGTAACCATCAATCGGTTCTTAGGAGCACCATCATTCGTGAGGAAGTACATCTTATCACCTATAGTCTGTACAAGGCTATATTGCAAGTCAAGATTTGATGTCATCTGAATGAACTGACTATTGGGTTTGCGTAAATCACGTACATATACGCAATTACCAGAGCCTGCACCGCTTTCGTAAAGGAACATCATTGTCTCGTCCTCGTTGGTAGATACGGAGTAAAAACGCATGGGATTAGCTGGGTTCTGATAGAACAACTGGTCTTCAGACTGCGGTGTTCCAATCTTGTGATAATAGATCTTCTGCACTGCATTCACATTACTATATTCATGTCCTTTAACGGGTGCGTCGTAGGCACTATAGTAGAATCCATCCCCCTGCCAAGCGGCACCTGAGAACTTAGCCCACATGATATGATCATCAAGGAGTTCGCCTGTTTGAGGGTTCATAACATAGAACTCCTCCCAGTCACTACCACTACGTGATATGGCATAAGCCGCATATTTACCATTATGAGAGAAGCTAATACTTTTCAAAGCAACCGTTCCGTCCTCTGATAACTTATTAGGGTCAAGGAGGATGCGAGCGTTCTTCTCATCACCAAGATGGTCCATTACGTAAAGGACGCTTTGGTTCTGTAGACCATTATTCTTATAGAATAACCACTTCCCGATAGCCTTATTATAAGAAGGTGCAGATAACTTCTCGTAATTAGCTAACTCTTTCATGCGTTGGAAGAGTTTGCTTCGGAAAGGAATGCGAGCAAGGTACTGTTGTGTTACCTCATTCTCCTTCTTCACCCACTCGGCTGTTGCTTTAGAGCTATCATTCTCTAATGGGCGATAAGGGTCAGCCACTTTTACACCGAAATAGGTGTCAACTGTGTTGTCTTTAGGCGCTTGCGGATAGTTAATCTTCTGTGCCATTACACTCGTTACGGACATTACTGCCGCTGTTAATAATACTTGCTTCTTCATATGGTAAAAGGTTAAAATGAATTATCTTAGGCTTTCTTGATACCACTCATAGAGCTTCTCTACACCTTGATCTATCTCTACTTTATGTGTCCAACCAAGTCTATGGAGCTTCTCAACATCGATGAGTTTGCGTGGAGTACCATTGGGTTTATCAGCATCCCAGACAATTTCTCCCTCGAAATGAATGGTTTTCTTTACGAGTTCCGCCAGTTCTTTAATGGTTAATTCTTTGCCAGTACCAACATTAATGTGGCAGTTTCGAATCTCACCTAACGATGGGATAGCACCTCCACGACCCTCTGAATTGTTGCGATCGACGGCTCCATCAATCTTAGCACCATAGAAAACACTTGAATACTTATCGATTCCGATGATGTCTTTGAAGTCTACATTCAAGAGGACATGCACGCTGGCATCAGCCATATCTTCGCTCCAAAGGAACTCACGAAGTGGACTACCATCACCCCAGAGTGTCACTTTATTGCTCTCGATTCCATAGAATGATAATGCCTTTAAAATGCGTTCCTTAGCGTTCTTTCCATCAACATTTCCTTCGCCAATGAGTGCCCTCAACTGGTCAGTTGGGTTGATGGGACGTTTGTCCATGTCGTTGCGTATAGCATTCCAGTTGTCCTCGTGGATGAGTTTAGACAAGTAGATCTTACGCATCATGGCTGGCATTACATGTGAGTTTTCTAAGTGGAAGTTGTCGTTAGGACCATAGAGATTGGTTGGCATAACGGCTATGTAATTCGTTCCATATTGTAGGTTGTAACTCTCGCACATCTTTAGTCCCGCGATCTTAGCGATGGCGTATTCCTCATTTGTATATTCAAGAGGAGAAGTGAGAAGCGCATCCTCCTTCATTGGTTGTGGTGCATTCTTAGGATAGATACAAGTACTTCCTAAGAAAAGTAACTTCTCCACACCATGGAGATAGCTCTGTTCTATGACATTGCATTGCATCTTCATATTCTGCATAATGAAGTCTGCACGATACAAAGAGTTCGCCATGATACCACCAACGAAGGCTGCAGCCAATACAACTGCATCGGGTTTCTCCTCATCAAAGAATCGCTTTACAGCAAGCTGATCGGTTAAGTCTAACTCCTTATGTGACCTACCCACAAGATTCTTGTAACCTCTTTTTTCAAGGTTATTCCATATAGCTGAACCCACCAAACCATGGTGTCCAGCTACATAGATCTTACTATCTTTATTCATACTTCCATATTCTTGCTTTATTTCACAATACCCTTCTCCAGATATTCTGCTAAGTTTGTTCTAACCTTCTCAGCCGCACCATCCGATGCAACCTTAGCCATATCGTGGTCAACCATGATATTGACAAGTTCTTCAAAGCTCGTACTATTAGGATTCCATCCCAGCTTAGCTTTCGCCTTGGTAGGGTCACCCCAGAGGTTAACAACGTCTGTTGGACGATAGAAGTCAGGGCTAACTTCAATCAAGACATTACCAGTTGCCTTGTCAATACCTTTCTCATTCATACCTTCACCCTTAAACTCCAATTCAATACCAACACGTTTAAAAGCATGATAACAGAACTCCCTAACACTGTGTTGAACGCCCGTTGCGATAACAAAGTCGTCTGGTTCTTCCTGTTGCAAGATAAGCCACATACACTCGACATAGTCCTTTGCATAACCCCAGTCACGTAATGAACTCAGGTTGCCCAGATAGAGCTTCTCCTGTTTACCTTGCTTTATTCTTGCTGCTGCGAGAGTAATCTTTCGAGTCACAAAGGTCTCTCCTCTGCGTTCGCTCTCATGGTTGAAAAGGATGCCAGAGCAGCAGTACATGTTATAAGCCTCTCGATATTCTTTTACAATCCAGAAGCCATATTGCTTTGCTACAGCGTATGGGCTATATGGGTGGAAAGGTGTGTTCTCATTCTGTGGAACTTCCTCTACCTTACCATATAACTCTGATGTTGATGCCTGATAGATTCGACAAGTCTTTGTTAAACCTAACTGGCGAACTGCTTCCAAGATTCGCAACACACCGACAGCATCAACATCTGCAGTGAACTCAGGCGAGTCAAAGCTCACTTGCACGTGGCTTTGTGCAGCGAGATTGTATATCTCGTTGGGGCGAACCTTACCTATAACGCCCAAGATACTCATAGAGTCTCCAAGGTCAGCATAGTGTAAGTGGAAATGAGGATGCCCCTCTAAATGGGCGATTCGTTCACGGAAGTCTACTGATGAACGGCGTATAGTGCCATGAACATCATAACCTTTCTTGAGTAAAAATTCTGCTAAATAAGAACCATCTTGACCAGTGATTCCTGTGATAAGAGCTGTTTTTTGCATTGTTTCTAATTATTATCTGTTATTTTGTCGTAAGTCGTTATGTCATCACTTACCAATCTACAAAGATACAAATTATTATTAATAATCAAAGTTTTCAACGGGTATATTCTTTAGAATTATGCGTTAACAGTTTTGGATTTAACCCATGTTTGGGTGTAAAGAGCCATGTGATCGAACTATACAGTATATAGCTCTAAAAGTACTTTTAATTTACTTAATCCGTGGAAAATCATTCGTATATCAAGCATACAAAATCCCTAATTTAGTTTTAATTATAGTTGCTGTCATTTTTAACATTTATGGTAATGACTTGTTCTTCAGTAGATTAAAAGCTATAAAGGAATGATAGGAGTGACAGCAACCAGCATCTTCTCTTTTTTATATAGTCTAACACTCTTCTACATCCTTTTGTTTTTAACTTTACAATTAGGATTTAGTTCCTTCTAAATTTATCTATCGAAGAATTATTCGTATATGTTAGTTTTATATAGTCTACGATCTCCCTCAAAACAAATATGTGCTTTCCTTAAATGGAAGAAAGCCTTTCTTGAGTGTGAGAAGAGGCTTCCTTTGATTGCAAGTAAGGCTTTCCTTTAAAACAAAAAGCCTTCTCCTGTAACAGAGAAGGCACATTGTTATCTAATTAAATTAGGTAGAAAAATTATCCAACCATGCTCTTGAGGTCTTCATCAACTGTTGTGATACCACCGAGACCGAAGTTCTCTACCAATACTTTCAGTACGTTTGGTGAAACGAAAGCTGGCAACGTTGGTCCGATATGGATATTCTTTATACCGAGATAGAGTAAGGCTAAGAGAACGATAACAGCCTTCTGCTCATACCATGCAATATTGAATTCGATTGGAAGATCATTGATATCGTTAGCACCGAAAATCTCTTTTAGCTTCATAGCTACGACTGCCCATGAATAAGAGTCATTACATTGACCAGCATCCAATACACGTGGAATACCATTGATGTCGCCAAGATTTAGCTTGTTATACTTGAACTTTGCACAACCACTGGTTAAGATAACTGTGTCCTTTGGAAGGTGACTTGCGAAGTCACGATAGTAGTCGCGGCTCTTCATACGACCATCACAACCACTCATAACAATGAACTTGCGAATAGCACCAGACTTTACAGCATCAACGACCTTATCGGCAAGTGCGAATACTTGTGCATGTGCGAATCCACCGATAATCTCGCCTTGCTCAATAGCTGTTGGTGCTTTACAAGTTTTGGCAATCTCGATAACTTCAGAGAAATCTTTGTGTCCGTTTACATCAGCAGTGATATGTTTCCAACCTGGATAACCTGTTGCATTAGTTGTGAAGACACGATCCTTGTAGTTTGCCTTTGGTGAAGGAGGAACGATACAGTTCGTTGTGAAGACAATAGGACCATTGAAGGTCTCGAACTCTTCCTTCTGTTTCCACCATGCGTTACCATAGTTACCAACAAGATGCTTGTACTTCTTCAACTGTGGATAATAGTGTGCTGGCAACATTTCACCATGGGTGTAAACGTCGATACCAGTACCCTCTGTCTGCTCCAACAATTGCTCAATATCCTTCAAGTCGTGACCAGAAATGAGGATTCCAGGACGATTACCAGTACCGATGTTAACCTTTGTCAACTCTGGATTACCATATGCCTGTGTGTTTGCCTTATCGAGTAGAGCCATCGCATCAACACCATATTTACCAGTCTCCATAACGGTTGCGAGCAAGGTTTCCATATCAGCGTTTGGGTTGGAAACAATGCCTAATGCCTTCTCCATAAAGGCGATGATCTCGTCGTTGCGTTCGTCGAGGCGTGATGCATGCTCATAATATGCAGCCATACCTTTCAAGCCTAATACGGTCAATTCCTTTAGTGAACGAAGGTCTTCATTCTCGGTACGTAACACTCCTTCTCGATTTCCTTCGGCTTCATAATCAGCCTTTTCTCCACCCCACTTAATCTCTTGGTAATCAGGGAGGGTAATATTCTTTGAAGCTGCAAGATCGAGTAACTCACGTTTCAATTGTACACCTTTATCCACTTTAGCTAATATTGCTTGGTCATCGAAGTTAGCATTGGTGATGGTAACAAAGAGTGAGTCAACGATATAGTCACCTACTTCCTGACTTGTCTCAACACCTGCTTTGCGAAGTGAATCAGCGATAGTTCCAATACCACGAGTCACTGCGAGTAATAAATCTTGCCAACGACTTGTATCTGCCTTTTTACCACACACACCTTGAATAGTACATCCTGTGCCTTTTGCTGTTTCCTGACATTGGAAACAAAACATCTTGTTCTCTGCCATTTTAAATTATTTCTATGTAATGTTTTAATTTCGTTTTCGGCTGCAAAAATATAGACTAAATCATGGCTATAAGGTAACATTTGTGACTTTGCAAGGTTAAAGTATATTAAATGTTAATCGTTTCTAATATCCTGTATAAGACTTGTTAAGTGTAAAAAAGAACATTAACAAGGATAAAGATAAAGTCCCTATTATACAAAGGTATGAGTTATGTGCATGTAAATATTTAGCTCTTTACAAATGAAGGGACAATTATGGTAATCGGAAAAACAACAACTAACAGATATTAAAAATTATACATAGCACTTGACAATATTAATTAATTATGCTATATTTGCATTGTAATAACATATTGGTAACTAAAAATCCACGGTTATGGCTAAGTATAATTTAACTGAAAAAAAGGAGAAGATGGCCGCGTACCGTAGTTTGGTAAGTCCGCAATTGATGGATGAACTTAAGGAGAAAATTCTGAATATCATTCTAATCCAGCAGCGTTACAAAGATAAGAATTATTCTGCGAAACAACTGGCTGAGGACTTAGGAACTAACACGCGTTACATCTCTGCAGTAGTAAATGTAAGGTTTCACATGAACTATACATCGTTCGTTAACAAGTTCCGAATCGAGGAAGCAATGGCCTTACTAGTTGACAAACGCTATCAGGATCTCAATATGGAGGATATCAGTGACATGGTTGGCTTCTCTAATAGACAGTCTTTCTATGCATCATTCTATCGTATTAATGGTGTGACTCCACGTGACTATAAGATGCGTCATCTATCACAACATCCTTCAGAAGAGATGCGATTAAAGAAGCCACTAAGGAAGTAATCGGTGGCAAGTATATCATTAAGTCTATGATTGAAAAAGCAGAAGAAGAATTTAATTATCTAGGTGAACATTTTGCCGATATACAAATGTTAAGGTATCGGCTACCCGAGTTTAGAACACTGACACTCAATCAGAAGCAACTCATTTATTGCCTCTCTAAGGCGACACTATTTGGACGTGACATTACGTTTGACCAGTTTGGAAAGTATAATCTCCGCATTCGAAAGATGTTGGAGACTATTTTCGTATATGCTCAAAAGGATAAACTCTCTGGTTGGAAAGGTAATATTGATGGTCAGAGTGATAGAATTTTTAAGCAAAGAAACAAACTTGAGGATGAATTTCAAGGCTTAGAACAATATTTGAAGCAGGTGTGGTTTGCCAATGGTATATACCATCATTATGCTTGTGACAAGTTTGTCCCTTTATTCTCTGAGGACTTTTTGCGTGAAGCTACATTGAGTGTTGATCCCAAGTTGCTTCCACTTAAAGAAGGCGAAAGCGTTGAAGCCATGCTTGATGAGCTTTGCCCGATTATCTTTGACCCTACGGTTTTGCCCAAGCGGGTGGATAAGTCGGATGGTATTGATATAGTTCAAGCATCTGCATGTAACTTCTATGAAGGTGTAAATCAGCATGAAGTAGAGGCGTTCTATGCCCAAATGAAGCTGGATGATGTTAATAATAAGATGTCTGTTAGCGATAGTTTATCGGTTGAACAGACCTCTCCACACCTGTATGGTGCACCCTCCTATGGTCTAAATTCGACCCTTATAAAAGAGAATGGAATCATTCGCGAGGACGTATGGAAGCTATCTGGCAAGTATGGAGCAGCCATTGAGAAGATCGTCTATTGGCTGGAACGTGCAAAGACTTATGCCGAGAATGATCAACAACGCCGTGTTATAAGTCTGCTTATACATTATTATATTACAGGAGACCTGCGTGACTTTGATGCTTACTCGATAGAGTGGCTTAAAGAGCAAGACGGTCGTATTGATTTCATCAACGGTTTTATTGAAGTGTATGGAGACCCCATGGGACTAAAAGGATCATGGGAAGGCATTGTAGAATACAAGGATCTTGAAGCAACGCATCGCACACAAACAATCTCAACAAATGCCCAGTGGTTTGAAGATCATTCCCCCGTTAATCCTATTTTCCGCAAGGCAAAGGTGAAGGGAGTCACTGCGAACGTCATTTGTGCAGCCATGCTTGGTGGTGACGAGTACCCTGCTTCAGCTATTGGAATCAATCTTCCCAATGCCGATTGGATACGTGCGGAGTATGGTTCTAAGAGTGTTACTATCTCCAATCTAACGCATGCTTATGATATGGCAGCTAAGGGTAACGGATTCAAAGAGGAGTTCGTTATCGATGAAGAAACCCGCAAATTGATGGATAAATATGCTGATAAAACGGACAACTTACACACCGATTTGCATGAATGTCTTGGTCACGGAAGTGGTAGGCTGCTCCCTGGAACCGATCCGGATGCGCTGAAGAACTACGGAAACACCATTGAGGAAGCTCGTGCCGACCTCTTCGGACTCTATTATATAGCCGATGATAAGCTCATTGAACTTGGTTTACTCGATGACAAAGAGGCCTACAAAGCCCAGTATTATGGCTATATGATGAACGGACTACTTACTCAGCAGGTACGCATTAAGCCTGGTAAACAGATTGAAGAGTCCCACATGCAGAACCGAGCACTCATTGCTCAATGGGCAATGGAACTAGGTAAAGCGGATAAGGTAATCGAACTGGTCACACGCAAAGATGCAACTACTGGTGAGGAGAAAACCTATGTTCAAATCAATGACTATGCTGCTTTGCGCCGTATCTTTGCACATGAATTAGCCGAGATACAGCGTATTAAGAGCGAAGGCGACTTTGAAGCAGCTCGAAAGCTGGTTGAGCGTTATGCCATCCAATTGGATGCTAACCTCCATGAGGAGGTGCTCCGACGATACAAGCGATTAAATATTGCCCCGTATAAAGGCTTTATTAACCCAGTTCTAAAGCCTATCCGTGATGATAAAGGCAATATAACGGATATTGTTGTAGACTATTCTGAGAGCTATACCGAGCAGATGCTCCGTTATTCAAGAGAATATCAAACGTTATAGAAAAAGTTAGGGATGGAATCAGATAATGTTCCCATCCCTTATTTAATAGGTGTCGCCGTAGAATCCACCCAGCCTCCTCAAAAGGAAAGGGCAGTTAATGTAAGTAGACGTTCTTTCTATATTAACGTGAGTTCGACGAATTCAGAATAATGCAAGCAATTCGTCGAACTCACGTTAATTAAAGTGCCATCATTTGTATATTTGCGGAGATTAATCACTGTTCGTAGGACACTGCTACCCGCGACCTGAACGACTTTATTGAGAAGAAGATCTTACAGAAAGGGTAGTAAGGAAGGACGTAGTACGCCATACGAATTGTAAGTATAGCAGAGATGTTTTACCAGAATTAGTAATAGCCACAATACTCTTTCTCAATCCTAATGCTGCCATTTGATGGTAATCTCTGCCTCGTTATCAATTGAGGCATATTTGTAAGAGAGGTATATCATGTGTCTTATAAACGAAAAAGGATGATTGATAAAGGCTTAAATACCAGAGTTTATTTTAAATTTAAGTTGCTGTCATTTTTAACACTTCGTATAACACCTTTGTAATTAGGAGATTATAACACGATAAGTAGTGATAGGAATGACAGCAAAATGAAAATGCAAGTTTAATAAAAGAAGGTATAAATCAGTGAATGAACCATTAGAGAGGTGGGCTGATTATAAGCGGATTGGGCTGAAGGAGCAAGTAGAGCACTCACCTTCGTGCGAGCTTTGAGCCACAAGTCCATGACTGCTTTGAGGTCAGAAGTAGGGTAGGAGATATTCAGCCGGTGTGCTTCTTTCTTTGCTTCAACCATCAATATGGAGGCGAGGGCGGGGCTTTAAAGTAGGGACAGATACTTTCGTCTGTCCGTAACCCTGCTATAGTTGTGTGCATAAAGTGGGGATTATGGCGGACAGACGAGGGCGTCGGTTCCTACTTGTAGCACTACATTCAACAGAACTAATAACTTGTTTTCTTGTCAACTCGTTACCCCGTTAACTTAAACCTATCATTATTTTGAATGAATAGTACGCCCGTGTGAAATGGATGTGAGCATGAATTAATGAGCATTATGTTTTGAATTATACGATAAAAAATGTACCTTTGCGATTCAAACTATTTGATTATGAAACTAAAAATGATACTTATAGCTGCGTTAAGCATGGCTGTAACGACTGTTTTCGCGCAAAATGTAATGCGTAATCTAAGCCAGTGTGAACGCGTTGCATACAGTGATTTTAAGTCTGTCCACCCCTTCGAATACATCAAGAAGGATAACAACTGGCAATTACTTTACATGCTTCGCACACCGAGTACGGCTAAGGCTTTGCGCAAAGCGGGGCTTACTTTCAATGATGAGCAACTCACTTACTTAGAGAAAGCAGGGATGGTAAAGCAGGTGGAAAGTAATAAATGGCAAACCACCTTACCTATCTTTGACATCGAACAAACGGCTGCGCTTCGTCAATTAAGTCGATCTATTGCAACAGACGTGATGGACAAGTCGGAGGGTGATTACCGACAGCTTGTTACTGAATTAGGCAAGAGTAATTTTGCTGATAACGCTTTTAGCATTGCTTTTTCCTATATGCTTGATGGCTTAGCATGGGATGCGATAGCACCAGATAGATATAAATTGGATAACAAAGCAGACTGGAAAGGAGTGGTTTGGATACTTTGTGAACCAAGAAAGAAAACTCAGTTCGGCACTAACAGCTATGGTCCTATACAAGAAACATGGACAAGAACGAGCCTTAAAAATGCCCCACAACATGCTGACTTAATGCCTTTAGCACAATGCCTACTCGATAATGAGGAGTTGAAAGATGCCACTGTTATCGACCACCTAAAGCCTTACGGCATTGTTAATGAGGCTGGGAAGTTACAGATACCAGTAATTGACAGGGAGAAACAAGATGCTGTCAACAATCTTTGTCATCGATTGTCTGCGAGCTTAGCTTCAGCCGTTAAGGATAATAT
This sequence comes from Prevotella veroralis, assembly GCF_018127765.1. NCBI lineage: Bacteria > Pseudomonadati > Bacteroidota > Bacteroidia > Bacteroidales > Prevotellaceae > Prevotella > Prevotella veroralis. Next base: position 852,616 of record NZ_CP072331.1, read on the forward strand.
CACACGTGCTCAAGCGATTACAAAGATTGATGATAAGCGCACTTCCATCGTCCTCTTTCATGAAATAATGTGGGATACTATCGACCTTTTACAGGCTCGCAACCTTGTAAAAGTCCCCGAGGTATTAACGAATGAGGCGGCTCCTAAGGAACAGTTCCGCAATGTTATGTTCGTAATTGAATAGACGATGAGGGATATATCACTGATTGCTTTCGATGCTGATGACACCCTTTGGGAATGTCAAACTTACTTTGCTTCAGTGGAGAAAGATTATTGTGACTTATTGAAACACTATGCTCCTGCCGGAGACATATCGCAGGCTTTGTTTGCGACAGAGACCGCCAACATGGAGTTGTTGGGCTATGGTAGTAAGGCGTTCATCCTCTCCTTGCTCGAAAACGCTACACACGTAAGTGACGGGAAACTGACTTCTGCGGAAGTAGCAGCCATCATCAAGATGGGAAAATCGCTCTTGCAACTACCAGGCAAGCCGCTTGAAGGAGTAGAAGAAACCTTGCAGGAGCTACGCAAATCGGGCTTATATAAGATGGTAGTGTTTACTAAAGGCGAGCTATTAGACCAAGAGTCTAAGTTCAAACGATCGGGTTTGAGAGATTGTTTCGACGATATTGTCGTGGTGTCGGATAAGACTCCTGCAGCTTACGAAAGACTTTGTAAGCAATATGGAATCGGCATCGAGCAGCTCTTAATGGTGGGTAATTCGTTCAAATCGGACGTTGAGCCAGTGCTAAAACTTGGTGGTTGGGCTGCCCATATACCCTTTCCTACTGTCTGGCAACACGAAGTTGTCGATGAATATGAGCATCCTCATCTTTTGAAGATGAAGTCATTTAGCGAACTGGAAACGCTCGTTAATGGATGAAATCAGCATTAGAAAGAATACAGATAATAGATAACAGAGATTAAGAATATAACTAATCTACAGCCAAAATGAAAGAAGTTTTCATTGAAAATATCCTCAATTATGATCAACATGCCCTATTGGCAGTGAACAGCTTACACAATCCTTATTGGGACTTGTTTATGGTTTCCGTTAGTGGAAAGCTCATCTGGCTACCCTTGTATGTGTTGATTCTTGTGTTGCTCATACGTAATTTCACTTTCAAGGCAGTGTTTTTTAGTCTGTTGGCAATCGGTGTAATGATACTCATAACAGACACTCTAACAGCGCAGTGGATACGTCCGATGATAGGAAGGATGCGTCCAAGTAACCTTAACTGTCCGATTGGTCATTTGGTACATGTCGTTAATAATTATCGAGGTGGGGCTTACGGCTTCCCCTCCAATCATGCTGGTAATTGCTTCGGGTTGGCGTTCTTCATCTGTTTCCTGCTTCGGAAGCGATGGTTGTCGGTGTTTATGATAGGGTGGGCAACGGTAGTTTGCTATTCAAGGATGTATCTTGGCGTGCATTACCCAGGTGATATTCTTGGCGGATTAACTTTTGCTTTGATTGGTTCTGCACTCGTTTATCGCACCTTATTATATGTAGAAGGTCCTTATCATAGCCGTCAGCTCAAGGGGACGCTCTTACCTGTTTGGGTGGGCTTAGGCATATTTGCTTATATTACTGTTGCCTCCTTGGTAATGTATATGATGGCTTAGACCATTCGAGCAAATCGTATGCTCGAATAGTCTTTATAGTTTCTTCCCTGATACCAAGACGATTACTAAAAGAATACCCATAACAAAGATGAAGGCAAAGGAACCAATACTTCCCATGTAGATACGCCCTGTATGCACCTCCAATGCCGCGTTCCAAAGCGACATGGGACGGTCTTCTAAGTCGGAAGGTTGGGCTGGGAAAGGTGTACCAGTGAAGTAATCAGCCCAACAGAGATGCCCTTTAAAATCTGAACTATAGCCTGATATGGTTTGTCCTGTTGGTGCTGTGCCTGGTACGAGGACTCCTGTATACAAGGAGGCATCGCATGGTTCAATATAATTTGTTTGTCTATTCCATCGGTAGAGACCATCAAACGAACCCACAAGCCACGTCCCCGTCGATTCATGTTGCCATACATTTTGCCCCATCACACTAACAGGTGGGGTAGTGGTGAGGGCTTTCGGCTGACTTATTAATGATGTCAAGGAATAGAAACCATCGGAGGTTGAAATCATCCAATCGTGTTTTTGGTCGTCATAACGTATCATCCTTAACTTGTCATACCATGCGTTATCACTATTCAAGACCGTTCCCGGCAGTGGACGAGTGCTGTTGGTGGCAAGGAGAATCATAAGAGGTGGACGCAATGCCCAGCCCGTTATTGCGATGAAGAGGGTGAGGAAGAAGGTGTAGATACCCACTTGTTTATGCCACTTAAACATCTTTATACTGCGAGGACGTACCCACAACCAAATTCCAGTGACGCTTAGAAGAATGAGAACAAGGGCTATTGCATCCATAAAGAGCTTTCCCCAAGTACCAAATAAGCCTCCGCAATGCAAGAGCCAAAGCTGTTTAAAGAGGCTAACATTGCCATCGTAACCTGCAGGAGCATGTAGTTGAAGACGTTGGAAATGGTTATATGGAGCGGAGGAGATGTATAGATACGATCTACTAAGCACTACCAAGGTGTCACCACGCATACTTATATCCGATAAGAGTTCGTCATCATCCGTTTTCGGGAGGCTCACTTGCTGCCAAGTATTGTGTTCCTTCAATCGGTATAAGCCCATGATTCCAGCGGCAAAGAGTTCGCCTTGTGGAGTTTGTACTACTCCCCTTATCTGTCGGTAGTCGGCTCCTGCGGGTAAACCATTGTTAAATTCGGTAATAGAAGAAGCTGTGCTATCGGTTAAGAAAAAGCCAGCAGCACCATAAATAAGCACTTTCTCGCTCTTTGACAGTCGATCTTTATAACGTAAAGTACCCCGTAATAAGCCATTGTTCCAACGCTTGAAAGAATAAGAGGAAGGCAAGAATTTCCTACTGACAGATAGGTTTGCAAAGGTGCTGCGATGGTTGAGAATGATGCCAGAGAGGCTGAACATGATGACAAAAAAGCAAATAATAAGTCCTAACCACTTATGGTACTTGTGCCATGTCTTGCGTTTCATTGATTACTATTGATTAGTGAGATGTAATTAAAAAGAGTATATCTTTAAGTCTGCAAACTTACATAAAAAAGAGGAATAATCGGTATTTTCCATTGCTAACTTTGCTTGTTATGATTGAAAAAGCGTACTTTTGCATTCATTGATAAACGTATATACTCAATGATAAAGAAATTAACAGCGGTTTCAATAATGGCTTCTTTTCTCCTTTGCGCTTGTGGGCACGGACAGAAGGAGGCTAAGTCTACGGAAATCGAAAAGACTATTGACACACTAAAAGAGAGTTCCGATAAGGGTAACAAGAATGTTCAAGCAATCAATGCAAGTAATGCCGGCTTTAGAGAGGTGGGTGAGGTGAAAGTGAGAATCACCACCCCTTGCTTCGGAGTGCACAATGCTGACGACCTTGATATGCTCCCTCGACTTGACGAGGTGACGCGTAAAGACTCCTCATTGATCGCTAAGCTCAATGCTGGGGACGTCTTTATCTTGCAAAGAGGGGAACAAGGTATCAAGGAGATAGAGACAGAAACGAAGGCACTTGTTAGTTTCCAAGTAGGAAAACTATGGATATGGAAGTCGGCTATCAAGTAATTGCTTGTTAAGTATTAACACCTTATTACGCTCAAGTAAGTGAATCTCTTTAGTTGAACAAAACGATACTGAAATCTATATCATATAGGTTAGAATGACCGAGGATATGGGCTGAAAAGATATCACCAAAGGCTTTCGCAAACCACATGGGACGAACTTATGACATCTATAGAATCGTTAAATTAAATTTAAAAGTTCAATATTCTATAGGGTAGTAGTAGACAGGTTGGTGTGTAAAGAAGTTGTGTCTCGTTAGCTGCGAACAAAAGACTGCAAACAAAGAAACGCCCTTCTCCATTGGAAGAGGGCGTTTCCTTGATGTGAGAAGAGGCTCTCCTTGATGCAAAGAAACGCCCTCTTCACTCCGTTAGGTACATCCCCTCCAGTGGAGAGGATTGAAGAGACTTCCTTACTTCACGCTATTCTGCCGTTCACGAATCAGTTTTATCTGGCGCAGAATGTCGTTGTAATGCAGGAGATTGAGGTCTGTGCTGATGGCAGCCTGCGCCTTGCAATACTTCTCGATAGTATCAAGCTGCTGTCCAAGATACAGCGATATATCTGACGGACGAGCGCGGTCTATAGCTATGGACTTATCTTTCTCCTCTTGATTAAGGAATGTATCGAGCTGCTTGATATAGGTACGCTCCAACAAACGACGTGTACGAACTTTCACGTCATTAGTCGATGTCAAGGGTTGCCAAACAGCCTTGAATACATCGTTCAAATAGTCCTTGACCTGATAAGCACCAGCCGCAAATTGATCCTTGTAAATCTTATCTATCAGCGAACCATTCAACAATACCTTCAAAACTCGCCCTTGTTGTGCAGCGATCTCATCGACAGCATTTGCTCCAGAAACATCTGTCATCGTTGACGGATAGAGCCAGACTGGAGCATCAAAGAGCTGTCGGGAGAGATAGTTAACAGCGTCTCTTCCCTTTTGTGCAGGTGCCACCTCGTAAGGTTTCTGCCCTGGCATGTTATTGATGTATCGCCCTCCAACGTTCTTAAGAACGTGGTTTGTGTATCGATTGAACTGACTGATAACACTCTTCCACATCTCTATCCTGTCCTCGTATCTATCGTTAGTTTGATGCGTCCATGTAGGTAAGGCGACTATGATGCGCTTAAGGTTCTTAATGCCATACTCACTCGCTTTCACATTGTCATCACCCAAGTCTTCAGTCTGCGCACGTGGGTCTTCGTTCTTACCCTCGCCTCCGAACCATAGGCGCGGATTAGTTGCCAAGACCTTAGAAGTCTCTGTTAACAACCCTTCCTTCTCGTCTATCTCGTCCTTAAACTCAGGTCTGTACTGATAGCCCCAACGTATTGCCCACTTGTCATAGTCATTTATTCGTGGGAAAAGACCACGTTCGGAGATATGATCCTCGGGCTGAGCTACGTAATTGAAGCGGGCATAGTCCATGATACTTGCAGTGTGTCCGTGCTCCTCAACCCACTTCTTATCACGCAACTTCTCCACTGGTGTGGCGTGACTGGCACCCATGTTGTGACGCAAACCGAGTGTATGTCCGACCTCATGGCTCGATACGAAGCGTATCAATTCACCCATAAGTCGGTCGTCCATGTGCATTGTCTGTGCTCGTTTGTCAAGTGGCCCGCATTGCGTCATGTACCACTTTGTCAATAGATTCATCACATTGTGATACCAACAAATATGACTTTCGATGGTCTCTCCACTGCGAGGATCGACAATGTGGGGGCCGTATGCGTTTTCAATCTCAGCTGGTAAGTAACGCAAAACATTGTAACGTGCATCGTCAACACTCATCATTGAATCATCTTCCGGCCAATCCCTTGCTTGGATGGCATGCTTGAATCCAGCCGCTTCGAAGGCTACATTCCAATCCTCAATACCCTGTTTTAGATAAGAAACCCACTTCTTTGGCGTTGCAGGATCTATATAGAAAACGATGGGCTTAATCGGTTCTGTGAGTTTGCCTCGGGCGTAGGCTTTCTTGTCTTTAGGCTCTAAGCGAAAGCGAGAAATGAACTGTTCGCGGTCGGCGCGGGTCTGATCATCACTGAAGATAGTATATCGATTGGTGAAGTAACCAACCCTCGGATCCCATATACGTTTGCGCATTGGAGTCTTAGGAAGTAGTACTATACTCGTGTTCAGGCCGATGGTCATGGCTCCAGTTGATGATGCCGGAGCGGAAGAAGGAGTACTACTATAGGTGCGTGTTGTGGCTATTTCGGCATTGATCGGATAGACCTTCATCGTGTCAATAAAGGTTCTGTCGGACTGCAGCGAACCGATTTTCAGTTGTTTAGCAGCATTCTGCGGAATACTGACGACACCATTATCCTTGATGAATAAGGGGGTCACTTCGATGAGCTGGTTATTAGTCTTCTTGTTGCGACCAATTACTTTGAACGAGGCGATGATAGGGTCGGCAGTGGAGGCTTTGAGCGTTCGGGATATGCGACTCTTTGGGTCTGCTTCCTGTGAAAGAACGTATGCGCGGAGGTTAATAGTCTTATTGTCGCGTTGCTCGAAATAGAGGGTCTGTTGGTTAATAGCCTCTCCCGAGAACTTGCCGAAGCTCTGTGGTACGGCGGTGAAACGCGTTACAGCCAATAGATAACGACCCAGAATGGAGTCTGGGAGTTCGAAATACCACTTGTCTTCGATATGCCTTATCGTGAAGAGACCATCGTGTACACTACCGCCTTTCTTCATTAGTTGTTCGTAAGAAGAGGGCTTCTCCTTATCCTTGCCATCTTTCTTATCATTACTATCATTCGTCTTTGCTGCTACTGATTGTGTGTCCGTAGAATCGTTAACAGCATAATATATATACCTGCTGTGGGCTACTCCCGTGCCAGAAGCAAGTAGGAGAGCAACCAAGCAACCTATTAGTTTCTTATTGATTACCATTTTCTGTTTTACACCTTATTATATATAGGCAATGGCAAGGTGCTAAAAACGACCTTACCATTACATCATCACTTTACTTCAAAACAATTGCCTTGCGAATACGGAGGTCTGTCGTTGGACGGTCGTTATCGTCTACGGGCTGTCGTTGTATTCGATCAACAACATCCAAACCATCGACTACTTGACCGAAAACAGTATATTGTCCATCGAGGTGAGGAGAGCCTCCCTCGGTCTTATATAACTGACGAACTGCAGGCGACATCCTCACTGTTCCACCTGTATGAGCATCCAGTCTCTCTTGCGCCCAATCGAGTTGCTTGTCCGTAAAACGTACACCCCAAACGATGTAGAACTGCGTTGATGACGACTTACGTTGTGGGTTTACATCATCGCTTTCACGCGCTGCTGCGACTGCACCTCGGCGGTGCAACAACTCGGGATAATGTATCTCAGCAGGTAGAGAATAGCGTTCCGGCGTATCACCAAGAGCCTGTCCCGGCTTGGCATTCTTCGATCCCATGTCACCAGTCTGCACCATGAAGTCCTTGATAACACGGTGGAATAGCACCCCATCATAGGCTCCGCTGCGTACTAACTTGAGGAAGTTATCACGGTGTAGAGGTGTTTCGTTAAAGAGTTGGATACGTATATTTCCACTGTCAGTCTCTAAGAGCACCTCATGGCGAGGGGCTTCTGCGCTTTCCTGTGCATGGCTTGTCACAATAGAAGCAACCATTAGTAATAATAAAAAAAGTCTTTTCATATATTCTTAGAAATAGTTTAGAAGGGCAGACCAATAGCCAGATGGAGGGTCTGGGCATCCTTGAATTTAGCTATGTTATATAGTCCTCTCTTGCCCGTGTTATAGGGTACATGCAGTCCAACTCCCCAATCGATACGTAGCATGAAGTAGCCTATATCATATCGAAGACCCACCCCTGTGCCTAATGCCATTTGCTTAAAAGCATTCTTAAAGACGAATTGTCCACCTTCACGAGCCGTATCGTGATGTAGTGTCCACACGTTTCCTGCATCGAGGAAGACAGCCCCATAGAGTGAACCAAGCAGGTGGGGACGGTATTCGAGGTTCATTTGGAGTTTCAAGTCACCTGTTTGTTCAACGTAGGAACGGCTTCGGAAGGATGAACGATAGCTTCCGGGACCTATCTGTCGGGCGTTGAATGCACGAATACTATTGGCTCCTCCAACGAAAAACTGTTCTGTGTAAGGAGTTACCTTGCTATTGCCATAAGCCCAGACTGCACCAGTGTTGGCATGAAAAGCAATACTGCTCTTTTCTGCCAAAGCCCATATTTTAGTGAAGTTAAGCTCTACTTTAAAGAATTGAGCAAATGGATTCTTAAAGAGTTGTTTATTCTTTTCACTCCAGCGATGCCCTGTTACAGCATAAGAAGCAGCTAAAAGGTTGGATGCCTCACTAACTGTTGCCCAGAACTTGATGGGGTTTCGATAGTTAAAAGGGCTCGTATGGGTATATTGGAACAGCATTTTTGGTATGAACTGATCCGCCATTGAGACTTCAAGATAGGGGAGGCTTGCTATTAAGGTGCGGTAACGATTGGTCACCTTGTGCATATATTCGTATGTTAGAGAGAGTGGAGAATAAGAGAAACTATTGCGTTCATTAGGCTGCCATTGGTACGTTAGCTCTCCAGAAACTACATGTCTCTTAAAGTACTTAGCGCGGTTTAGCACATCAACTGATGCCTTTAGGGTTGTTGTTGGAGTAGTATAGTAAGTGCGGGGAGGCTTCGGAGTATATTCGATGCCCCTTGCTTCAGCCTCAGCAATCTTCTTCTGGATGCGTTCCCACTTCTTTCTTGGAGATAAGACAAAGGGATTTACGAGGCGAGGAATTTGTAGGCTACCCTCAAGACCATAGTTATAATTGCTCACACCAAGCCTATCTTGCCCATTACCATCATTGTTGAACGACCACTCATAAGAGCCATGTGCGCGCAAGTCGAGCTTCTCTCCATTTCGAAAAGCATTGCGCTTGATGAGTCCGATGTTTCCTTCTGGACCATACTGACCGCTTGTCTTGCCTTTCGCATACGCCTCGATATAAAAGTCGTAAGGCTTATCAAAGGTGCAATCAACCGTCATGTCCAATATACTACAACTGTCCGTGCTGTCGCGAGGAGTAAAGGTAAAGTTGGTGGCAGCGAACAATCCGCTACCATTCAACTGTTGTTGACTGCGCTCAACAAGTTCATTATTGTACAAAGAACCCGGCCATACCTTCAGATCATTAGCTATTGTGCGTAGGCGGAGAGGCGTTCGTTTACCATTGTAATTGACAGTTACATCTCGAAAAGACTGTTTATTGTGTAACTGCTCCATGAACTGTCGCTGCAAGTTAATCGTCACTTTCCCTATCTGCCAAGGTCTTAGTGCCTTCGAACTAACCGAGTCCGCCATTTGTAAACGGACGTTAGCTACACCATACACGTTGGTTGTATCGGCCAGATAACTTGCATCGTTATTCTGGTAATAGTAGTATCCGTTGTTCCGAAAGAGGTCTGTTATGCGCTTGCGTTCTTGCTCTAATGTGGCCACATCGAACGCATCGCCCTTATGGAGGAGAGCCTTATCTAAGTTCTTCGTGATGAGACTGTCAGCCACAGGAGGGAAGTTCGTGTACCGCAAACTATCGATCGTCCATAGGTGACCCATGTCCACTGTGTATTGCAACTTACCCTTCTTTGGATTCTTCTGGGTTAGTTTCTCGTAGGTGATCTTACCATTGAAATAACCTCTCTTACGTAGTAGGTTCTGTCCCACAGTGACGCGTAGATCGGGCGTAGTATTGCTCATTAAGACAGGAGTAGACCCAAAGGTACGCACGATCCAACGGCTGAACTTCGTTGTATCTGGTGTAAAGGCATTCCATATCCAAAGCCCTACAGGAAATGGAGAACGATGACTGGGACTACCCAACAAAGCGGCATTTGGTGTTGTTGCAAGCACCAAATCAAGTTCTTCTTGAGTAGCTGCAAAGTGTTTATTTGACTGGTAATTCTTATACAGAGTAGGCTCCATTCCGATGTACAACTGCTCTCCATCGGGGATAGCAGAGGTTGTGCTACATGCCGAAAGGAGTAATAGAAAGGCACTCATCACCGATAGACTTATGAGCGCGAGACGTCCTTTATGATTTTTATCTCTTCTCATTAACAAAATTAATTAAGCTATCCTTGCGTGGTTTCTCTACCTTCGGAACCACTACGGGATCGTCGTTTTTAAAGCGGAAGATGTCTCTAAAGCTCTTTAACTTGCGTCTCCACATGAATCCGGCACCGTATTCACTGAGGTTACCTTCCAACCAGTCGTATGCTTCCCGTTCGTAGTAAAGCTTGAGATACTTGGTTTCCTTCTGGTTAAGACGGTACTCCAACGAGAAGTTATCGAAGTAGGCTCCATTCTCTTCAGAGAACTGTGAGCCCGTAGAAACGCGTCCGCCCATGATGATGCGAAGCCTGTTATTCCACAACCTCTTGCTGAACTTGAACGTATAGTCAGTGTGCAACGTTCCGTTAATGTCTGCTGCACTCTCCATGTTAGCCGATAGGTCGAGTCCCATAGAGTTGAGTGCTTTGCCTGTAATGGCGTTAACTTGGGTCTGCAAGAAGCCCGCTAAGGCACCACCCATCGCTGTATTGGCACTCGTAGACTTATCTCCATCTAAATACATACCCGATGCCAACATCGTTACAGCAAGCTTTGAACGCTCTTCAACACTCTTAGTATTCAGTGTGTTCTGCATTTCTTGATCCTCTGGAGCACTAATGATAAACTGGACACCAGGCTTTGGGAATTGCTTAGAAAGGCTCACTCCACATTTGAAGTCGACGATTCTTCCATCATTACCACTCGATACACTCGTGCGCACATCTTCGGTTGCGACAATACTAAGCGTTGGTTCCATGGGGTCTCCAGTGAACTCTACATAGCTTCCATCTTGTATGTTGAAGGTACGAAGCGGTATAATAGGAAGGGAGTACTTCATCTTTCCGTCATTCAGAGTATAGCGTCCTCTCAATCGCACACCATTAGTTGGGTTATATTCTAATCGTAGATCACCTCCACCCGTAAAGGCTAAGTAGTTGGAATTATCAGCATTGAGTGAGCACATCAGATGAGCCTGTTCGTCAACATTGACAAGCATTGACATCGTGAAACCAGTTATGTCCGGGCGTTTAACAACATCAACAGTTGAATCCTTGAAGTTTGTAAACTGCACAAGATCCTTCAGTTCCGTATCTGTTGCCAAGGTACCATCTCGCACTATATAAGTCATGTCGGAAGTCCCCAGAACATCCAGTTTTCCAACCAAAGTAAGGTTGTTTAACGGTCCACTCATTCGACCTCCAAAGTCTACAAATGCCTTTCCGTAGACCTCAGAACGTGGGTTCTTTCTGGCATTGATAAGCTGGAAGTTCTTTGCTTGCATACGTGTATCAAGGCGCATATTATCCAACGATGAGAAGTCAAGATAGCCTGATATGTCTAACGGCGAACCGTTACTTGCGATCATTTCAAAGTTCTCGAACTCTATATGACTATTACGTATTGTGACTGGATCATCGGCAAATCGCATCTTAATTCCATAAGGGACACTAACCAAGTAAGTCGAATCCAAGTACACCTCCCCATTGATGTTTAACTTGTTCAAAGGTCCTTTTAACGTTAGAGAACCTTCTCCCACGCCATCGAGACCCACGATCTGATCAGGTACAAAACCATTGATGTAATTCAGTGGGAAACGGTTCATTTCCAACGTAGCATCCAACTCTCCCTGTCCTTCTCCACGATATACACCCGACAAGGAGCCCACTCCTTTGCCATCTTGTGTTATAATAGCATCAACGTAATGAGAGCCATCTTCCTTCGGCATATACACGAATTGCGTACCGACGTTACCCATCGGACAATTCTCATAGACCAGTTTATTGATGGTCATATCACTAGAGATTGTGAGGTCAGAGGTCGTTTGCACGATATGATAATCACCATTAAGAATACCAGACATGTTGGGTGAGAAGGGGAGAACCTTAAATAGACTGCCCAGCTCGAATTGGTTCATTGAGATCGTAACATTCTGTAACGAAGTTGTGTCCTCATCCTCTGTTGTTATCGTCATACCAGCTCCGTCTGATGCCAAAAGGCGTAGATTAGCCGATAAGCGATGATCGCGTGCTATATAGATATAGTTCGAGTCGTTCGCTGTAAATGCCTTATAACCTAAGATGGCTTGTGGAGAAGTGATAGAAAGGCGTATGCCCCGACCCACCATCGCAGCCTGCAATGCCAAGTCGAAACCTGTATCTCCCTTGTTATCAAGTATTGTTGCATGTGTTTGTAAGCCGTGTTCATAGAGTACACCACGCAGATGTCCATGATAAGGATAGGTATTATCGGCTTTATTCAGTATGGCGGCATCATAATTCAACTGCCCATCTACACTGGAAAGGTTTACCCTTACGCTATCTAAATGCACATTGTCATAAACCAAGGAGTCAATGTTTATCTTACCATTTACGCCCTCATGCGGTGAAGATGATATGCTGATATCTGCCAAACTAAATGCGTATCCATCCTTCGCAAGCATATTGCTAAACAGATTTCCGCGTCCGCTACGCAACGTGAAATGCCCAGTTGGTAACAAGCGGATGATAGCGGGCTGATCAATACGCCTATGATGAATCTGTTCCCGTAGTGTCTTTACAAGTTGATTTCCCGTCTTTGCCATCTGATCAACACTCCCATTGAATGCCGTATTGAGATGGAAATCACCGCCATCGACGGCTACATGTACCGAATCACGCATACTCGTCAAATCCAGATTGACGTCTCCTGGTGCGTAGGTACGCTTGCTATCGTTCACTTGTAAGTCTCCCAACTTACCATTGAAACGCATATTATCAGCCCCATTCATGCCGAAGTCGGCATTAATAGCAAACTTGCTTGATAGCGGCTTATCGATGACTCCAAGTTGATAGAAGTCCACTTGCGGGAAGAGCCCATTGATGGATCCATCCATCTTAGTGCCTTCCTTCGTTAGATCAAGGTTGAAGCTGCCTCGTGCCAAAGCAACTCTTCCACCCTTCCGAACGTCATCCAGAGCCAAATCAGCTATGTGCCCATTCACTGCAAAGCTATTCTTGAGATCCGACCGAAGCTCCAGATCAGCCCCAGCAGCTACTATGTAGGGTTTATCAATCAGTCCTAAGGCTTTCAAGTTAGCTTCGGTAAGATTGCCATTAAGGTGAGATAACAAACGATTATTGCGTATATCGGCTTTCACATTGAAGTCGCCTGCAGCCAAGAGAGCACTCCGCTTGCGACCTTCCTGCAACACTTTGAACTTACGAACAACACCTTGTACATGGTGATTAGCCTTCATATCCGAACGAACATCCATGTCAGTCCAGGTCGAAACGACGTATCTTTCCGTCATAATGCCCAACGCATGGAGGTCAACACGGCTCAACCAGCCATGCAAATGACCATCAACTAACTTCTGGTTAGCACGTCCTTTATAAGTGAAGTCGCCTCCCAGCATCTTATTCACACTCTTTACGTGTGCCGAAAGTAGGTCTCCATGTTTAGAAATATCGCCATTCAGTCCATCAAGCACATATTTCCCATAACTGAAACGACGAATACGAAGACTTAAATTAGTGGACGATTGCGGACTCATAAAGTCCGTTCCGCGTCCATGCGTACGCACACTTCCCGTGAAAGGCGACAATCCCATGTGTGGTAAGAAGCGTTGTATAGGGAAGTTCGTAGCATCAGCTTCGAGGCGATACAGGCTATTTGAAGGATTAAAAGCACCTTTGACACGAATCTTACCACCTCCTTGTGCCAATGAAATAGAGCCAGAATAAAGGTTTTCCCGTACATGTATATCTCCATCAACAGCCACAGCTCGAGGCAGCGCAATGGTTTTCCGAATACTTGCAGGCAATAGTTTCCGAACGAAACCAAGGTTTTGAGCCACGCCTTTGAGGCGTAAGTCACTGCGTAAAGGCTTGTTCTTTGCCATCATATCAGCCACCCATCCCGTCCCCGTAAGGTCGAAGTAGCCCGGCATAGCAAGTCTCAACCGTTGGAAGGAAGCCGAACGAAGATTGCCTGCAAGGGTTCCCTGTATGGTTAATCGCCCTCCCGGCATCGCCTGATAGATGTTTCGTGGAATGGAAGTAAGGAACGGATGCAAGTCAGCCTTGCTCACATAGCCATCCATGTGGGCGTTAAGTGTACCGGGATGGGCGTCATCAAAGGCATTCATATCCATCCGCAGGCGTCCTGAAAACTCACTATTCGGCATGAGAAGATAAAGGGATGGTAATTGAATAGACGTTGCATCCATCCTAAAGGGGCATCGCAAGTCACGTACCACAAGTCCACTTCGCTCTTTGAAGTTGCCTGCACGCACACGAAGACTTATCTTTGGCGCAGCAAAAAAGAATGAGTCTATACCCAAGTTAACGTCCGTCATAGCGATGTGAGCCGCATCAAAGCCCGCAGCAGCACGCTTGACGAAAGGTTGGTCATAGTTGAATGCACCTCCATGCCAGTCTATGTCCGCCACTTTATATATGTTGTCATGCAAGAGAAGTTCTGTTCCTCGAACCTTAGCATCGCCGAATTGCGCCCGAACAATCATCGTATCGCCCGGCATGTGGAGCTTGAAATCAGTCTTGGCAAGGTTCATCTTGTCTATATTTATGCGCCACAAGGGTTTCTGCTTATGTGGGTCTTCGGGCACAGTGTCGCCCAATGCAACATCAATCCAGCCTCCCTCAATGTCCGCCTTATTCACTCTTACGGAATCACCAACGAGGTTTACGGCATGACTCACAATGTGTAAGCGTTGCAAGTTACCCTTAATTCGTAAGTCACCAATGAAGTTTGTGGTATTAGCCTTCAGTCCTGTGAATGTCAGTTCGTTTACTTCTACACGCTTCTCAAGCAATGGCAATAAGCCAATACTAACCACTAAACGATGTACATCAGCAACTGTATCCTTCTGCGTGGGGATAGAGTCGTTTGCTTTTATCATCTTTAAACCATCCAACTGGAGGTCTAAAGGGTAAGAAAGGTTCACTCGGTCGATACTAACCCGCATCCCCGTGTGATTTGAAACATAGGTAGCAACCTGCTTTACAGCCCAGTTTTGAACAGGGGGACAGTAAAGTAGAACAACCAAGAGGAGGAATAGGACGACCGGAGTTGCTACAATAGCAACCAGCCACCTCATGCTCTTTTTTATATTCATCACGTTAGTCTTGCTAGCGTTCCGTCCATTATCAGTAGTGCTAATAGGCGTTAAGTCTTTTATTACTAATATCTAATTTAAGACTACAAAGTAACAGAAAAAAATTGAATTAACGATAGATAGTAGGCGAAAAATTACATACTTATATCTGAAACAATGCCACAAAGTAGGGACAGACGCCCTCGATTGGAAACCCTTCCCAGCCTCCCCCAAGGGGAGGAGAAGCCTCTCTCCCGTCCCCTCTCCGAATGGAGAGGGGAGTAAATAGTGCTTTTTACATACGAAGATAGTACCACAAAGTAGGGACAGACGCCCTCGTCTGTCCGCATAAATACAGTATTTGAGAGAAAAGGAATATGTCATTAGGACAATATGTCCTTATGTCATTTTGTCTTTAAACCATGTTGAGAAGCGGACAGACGAGGGCGTCTGTCCCTACTTTTGAGCTATGTGTGGGGAATATCCCTTCCTCTTTTAGGGGATTGAGGGAGGCTAAATCAAGCCCTCACAACCATCTTCTATTAAATCCAAAGCTAACTCGAAGTCTTCTGCACCACCATAATAAGGATCCGGAATAGTGCTTTTTGCATACGAAGATAGTACCACAAAGTAGGGACAGACGCCCTCGTCTGTCCGCATAAATACGCTATTTGAGAGAAAAGGAATATGTCATTAGGATAATATGTCCTTATGTCATTTTGTCTTTAAACCATGTTGAAAAGCGGACAGACGAGGGCGTCTGTCCCTACTTTGGAGCTATGTTTGGGGAATATCCCTTCCTCTTTTAGGGGATTGAGGGAGGCTAAATCAAGCCCTCACAACCATCTTCTATTAAATCCAAAGCCAACTCGAAGTCTTCTGCACCACCATAATAAGGATCCGGAACACAGGTTGCATTCTTATGACGAGTGAAGTAATCAGCCATGCAAACGACCTTTCCTCGAGCGGTCGCATCGGGAGCTTGCGACGTAATATACCGATAGTTGTCCTCGTCCATGACCACGATTTGATCGAAATAAGCGAAGTCTTTGCGTGCATCAAACTGCCTTGCATGGTGGTTCACATCGTATCCTCGCCTCTTTCCGTGCTCTCTCATGCGCTTGTCGGGGAGCTGTCCCACATGCCAATCGCCTATCCCTGCCGAGTCAATCTCATACTGATTGCTACAGCCCCGTTTGTCTACTAAATGCTGCATAACGGCATGTGCCGCTGGAGAACGGCATATATTCCCTAAACAAATGAATAATATTCGCTTCTTGTTGTTCGTTGTCTTGCACATAGTTGTTACCTTTCTTTATTGTTATATCATTTTCCGACACATTGTGAATAGTATCTATCGTAACGCGTCTGACTAATACTTTTGAGTCGACAAAGTAACGAAAAAAAACTGAGATAAGCGTTATTTTTATTGAGATAATTACATATTTTTGATAGGTAAAGTTAATCATGAACACTTTAAGTGTAAGTAGTTAATAATCAAGAAGAATACTCAAAGTATAGACAGATACCATCGGTTGGAAACCCCACCCAGCCTCCCCTAAGGGGAGGAGAAGCCTCACCCCCGTCCCCTCTCCGAATGGAGAGGGGGGTAAATAGTGCTTTTTGCATACGAAGATAGTACCACAAGTAGGGACAGACGCCCTCGTCTGTCCGTCTCGCATTGCGGTTTTAAGACAGAAAGCATAAGGACATATTGTCCTAATGACATATTCTTTCTATCAAAAATATCCAACTTGGGCGGACAGACGAGGGCGTCTGTCCCTACTTTGTGGCATCCTCTTGATTTGAAGAGGGCGTTTCCTTGATTCAAAGAGAGGCTTTCTTCACATCGAAGAAACGCCCTCTTCAAATGGAGAAGGGCGTCTCTTTCTTTGTCACCTTTGGTTCGGTGCTATTAGATGAGTGCTTTTTACTCCCATTCCAATACATCTTTTCTTATCCTTTCATTAGCCTCTTTGCAATAAAATGAGTACTTTTGCAAGTGTAAACGATTATCTAAAACATACACAATAAGTAGTGAATACATCCTCAAACATCAAGGGTTACGGTTATGCCAGTCTGTCTGCTATCACCTTCGGAACTATCCCCCTGTTCTCCATTCCAGTGATGGAAGCAGGAATGGAGTTGCCTTCTGTACTCATTTATCGCTTCGCCTTCGGTTGCTTGTTTATGATGGGCTTCCTTCTTTGGAGGCGTCAGAACTTGCACTTGAGATGGGGAGATGGATTGCGATTAGCATTCCTTTCACTGATGTATTCGGTATCTGCTGTGGCACTGTTCAGTAGTTATGAGTATATGCCGGGAGGCGTTGCTACAACCTTACTGTTCTCTTATCCCGTTTGGACAGAGGTTCTTCTCATCCTCTTCTACCATGAGAAAGTGACGTTAAGAATCGTCTCTGCCATCGTTCTCGCTATCCTTGGCGTGTTCTTCCTGGGTGGTATTGGACAAACAGGAAATGTTAAGTCGATGTTAGGCGTTGTCCTTGCCATGTCGTCCGGATTGCTTTATGCCATCTACATGGTTATCTTTCCGCACATGCGCGTTAGTAAGTTACCAGCGTTGAAGGTGAATTTTTATATCTTCTTCATCGCTATGCTCTTCTTGATGTTGTACTCATCTTTTACCACGGGAGGCGTGCAGAAGATAACAGATAGCAGTTCGCTGCTTTCATTGATATTGCTCGGTCTCGTGCCAACTACCATCAGTAACGTTACTCTCGTTCGATCCTTAACCTTGATTGATTCGGCCAGTGTCGCCATACTTGGGGCTTTCGAGCCCTTGACAGCCATGACTATCGGCATCGCACTGATGGGTGAACCGCTCACAACAACAGTAGTGATAGGCTCCGTACTCATCATTAGTTCGGTGCTAATACTCATCACTAAAGGGCGCAAGATAGCCAATCCTTTACACAAATACTTCACCACGTAGACTATACATCATTATGAACCAGAAGCTTTTATGGCACTTAATAGCAGTGGGAGCGGTCGCTGTTTGGGGCACAACCTTTGTAAATACTAAGGTCTTGTATAATAGTGGTCTCACCCCTTCGGAGATATTCTTTCTGCGATTCCTTATCGCTTATGTCGCTATTTGGTTTATCTCTCCTCGAAAGCTATTCGCCGATAGTTGGCGCGATGAAGGACTCATGCTCTTACTCGGAATAACGGGTGGTTCGCTCTTCTTTGTCGCTGAGAACTCTGCCGTCGGACTAACTTATGTGAACAACGTAAGCTTTATTACGTCCACTTCTCCACTAATAACTGTTATCCTCGGGATCGTCTTCGTGAAGAGCATTAAAGCAACTTGGACGTTAATAACAGGCTCGTTAATAGCCCTTCTGGGTGTAGGAATAGTGATTTTCAACGGTAGTTTTATCCTGCATCTGAACCCTTGGGGCGACCTCTTGGCACTGCTTACTGCGGTGTGTTGGGCGGTCTATTCGCTATTGATGAAGGCTGTTTCAAGCAAGTATTCAGCCGTGTTCATCACCCGCAAAATATTCTTTTATGGACTCGTGACAGTGCTCCCGATGTTCCTAATCAATCCATGGACAGCAACGTTCTCTATGCTTATGACGCCCAAAGTGGTGCTCAATCTCTTGTTCTTAGGACTAATTGCTTCGTTCTTATGCTTCGCTTTGTGGACGGTTGTCATTGCACGACTTGGAGTGATGACAGCGTCTAACTATCAATATCTGAACCCAATAACAACAGTCGTGGCAAGTGCTATCTTCCTAAGTGAACCTATGACGGCAATAGCCTACATGGGTAGTGCCTTGATCTTAATTGGGGTTGCGGTGTCGAACAAATAACCGATGATAACGTCTTAATAAACAAATATATGAAGAAAACAGTATTAGTAACTGGAGCAACAAGTGGTATCGGTGAGGCTTGTGCCCATCGGTTTGCTCAAGGAGGGTATAACGTGATTATCACAGGCAGAAGAGCACCTCTTCTTGCCGAACTAAGGAAGAAACTGGAGGCTGAAGGAGCGAAAGTTCTTGCCTTGGCATTTGATGTTAGGAACCGAGCAGCTGCCACGAAAGCTATTGAGAGTCTATCGGATGAATGGCAACAGATTGATGTCTTGATTAATAATGCGGGCTTGGCTCTTGGTTTGGAACCTGCTTATGAAGGGCGTTGGGACGATTGGGAGACTATGATTGATACGAATATTAAGGGCTTACTGACCATGACTCGCCTCGTTACCCCACGTATGGTGCAACGCAATAGCGGACACATTATTAATATAGGGTCGGTTGCTGGCGATGCAGCCTATGCTAATGGGAATGTCTATTGTGCAACGAAAGCAGCAGTGAAAACCTTCACTGATGGATTAAGGATAGACCTTGCTTCAACCAATATACGTGTTACGAATGTCAAACCGGGACTTGTAGAGACCCACTTCTCAAATGTTCGCTTTCATGGAGATGACGCTCGTGCAGATGGTGTATATAGAGGTATTCAACCCTTGACAGGCGCAGATATTGCTGATGTGGCATATTATGCAGCATCGGCTCCGGAGCATGTACAAGTGGCAGAAGTATTAGTTCTTGCCACACACCAAGGCAGTGGTAGTGTGATACATCGTGATTGATTCCGAAACAATCATTCGTCTTATCGGCTAAAATAAAGAGCCGATAAGATGAATAAGCCACGTAGTCAGACTTACAAGAAGGACTATCATCGCAATGATTAAGACGATCATTAATACAATGAGAAGGGCACTTTGTACAGCTTTGCGGTTCACATCGCGTATCACCTCTTTGTCTCCTTCAACGAAGCCACGCACAAGTTGCATGTTTTCTCGGTTCGCCTTATGGAAGAAGTCGATGACATCTCCGATATAAAAAGGTATCAGTCCGAGCAGAACATCACGCAAACTATTATTGATAATGGCTAAGGCAAGAGGAATACTACGTATCTTTACGAAGGCAAACCATACATAGAGTAGGGCGAAGAGAGCCGAAAGGATATCGCCAATACCATAGGGAAGAAGACCGAGAATACCGTCTAAGTAATAGTCATCCATAACTCTTTGCGTTTGCTCCATAGCCTTATAAACATTGCTATCATTCATCCGCTCTTGTGCTTTCAATCTATTTGCTTCTTTCATAAAATTACCCTTCTCTGTATTAAAAGATAATAAGTACAATCAGACTTGATTGTGGGCGCAAAGATACAACATATATATCATACATAAGAAAAGGGCTTTCATTAATAATTATTAAAAAGCCTCTTTCACGACTAATAATACTTATCTGTAATTTGTACAAATCCCTTTTGTATTGTATCTTTGCATTCGTTCAAACACATAGGCAAGTTAATTTAATTGTTTGTGGGGCTTGAACGATATAGTAATAACAAATAAAAGATTTATATGAAACGTATAACATTATCACTGATTGCAGTTTGCTTAATGTCATCAATGGCGTTATCTGCAAAGGATGTAAACGCTATCAATGCTAACGAAATAGCATGGGTTCAACAAAAAGGTGGCTGTTATAAGCACACTGCAACACCACAGCATGTAACAGATAAGATGGTTAGCAAGTTGGGACTTAACGCTAAGCAAGCTAAGAAACTATTGCAACTTAATGAGAAATATGCTGATCTTTTTGTAAAGAATAGCGGTTGTAATAATTCTGAGAGACAGTCTTGTGGGATGAAAGGTAGCTGTGAAAAGCCATGTGATACAGCTGAACAGAAATGCGAGAAAGCCGAGAATAAGGCTTGTTGCAGTGCTGCTGGAAAAGGAAATTGTACATCTGGTTGCAAGAAGGAGTGTACAAATGAATGTAATAAGGAGGCTAAGTCTGATTGCAAGAGTGGTTCAACAGCATGTAAAAGAGACGATAAGCAATGTCAGTCAGGAGCGCAAGAATGTAAGAAAGATAAGCCTTGTGAGAAGCGTACAGCATACAACGCTGAGTTGAAGAAGATTCTTACCAAGGCTCAGTTTGATAAATACATGAGACGTTAAAGATACACCCCTTTCATAATACTAGATTATTGGTGCGTTGGTCAGGACACTCGATTGTCCGAGCCTTCGCACCTTTTTCGTATGTAGGAAGTAGCTTTTAAAACTACTTCCGAACGTAATTTACAAATGAATAGGGTGGGGTATCATCCGTAGCGGGGTGTTCCTCACGCGATTCAACACGCCAAGTACCATCGTTATAAGGTGGAAAGAAGACATCAGCCTGTGCTGGGGTATCAGCAATCTCGGTAAGATATAAACGGTTGGCAATGCCTAATGCCTCCTTATATAAGCTCGCACCACCGATGATAAAAGCCTGTTCGTCAGCATGAATATGGCGCATTGCCTCATCTAAAGAAGGATAGACTTCACAACCCTTAAAGTCCTTCTCCGTTCGACTCAATACGATGTTTCTTCTGTTAGGGAGTGCTCCCTTGGGTAGAGAATGGAATGTTTTACGCCCCATGATAACGGTATGTCCCGTCGTTAACTGCTTGAATCTCTTTAGGTCCTCACGTATGAAATAGACCATATCATTTCGATATCCAATAGCGCGATTAGCCGCTACTGCTGCTATAATATTTAGTTCCATAAGCGTTAGACAGCCACTTCTGCTGATATATGTGGGTATGGGTTATAATCTACGAGTTCGAAGTCTTCGTACTTAAAGGCGAACAGATCCTTCACATCAGGGTTAATCTTCATCTTCGGAAGAGGGCGAGGTGTACGTGTGAGTTGTAGTTTCGCCTGTTCGAGATGATTGCTGTATAGATGTGTATCACCCGTTGTGTGGATAAATTCCCCAGCCTCTAATCCTGTCACTTGAGCCATCATCTGCAAGAGAAGAGCATAAGAGGCTATATTAAACGGAACGCCGAGGAAGGTATCTGCCGATCGCTGATAAAGCTGCAAAGAAAGGCGTCCGTCGGCCACATAAAACTGAAAGAGACAATGGCAAGGGGGTAATGCCATCTCATCAACCTCGGCTGGGTTCCATGCCGTAACAAGCATGCGGCGAGAGTTAGGATTATGCTTTATCTGATCAAGGACATTGGTTATCTGGTCAATAGTTCCACCTTTGTAATCAGGCCAAGAACGCCACTGATGACCGTAGACAGGTCCTAAGTCGCCATGCTCATCAGCCCATTCATTCCATATCCGAACGCCATGCTCTTGTAGATAATGTATATTAGTATCACCGCGAAGGAACCATAGTAACTCATAAATAATACTCTTCAAATGGAGCTTCTTAGTGGTTAGTAATGGGAAACCATCACGTAGATTGAAGCGCATCTGATTACCAAATACGGATAGAGTACCCGTCCCCGTGCGGTCGCCTTTATGCACTCCTTCGTTGAGAATGCGGCTTAGTAAGTCTAAATACTGTTGCATGTTATGGATGTGTTATTATTTATTTGTTTCTGTAATGACCTTTACCTCTTGGGGAATATATCCGCTTTTTATCCTCCACTCCTGTGGGTAAAGGTTGTTGGCACGGTTCCCTAAGTTCTTTGCAAAGCCTATTTTATGGTGCTTATAAGTAAGGAGGACAATGCCACGAGGGACTTCACTGCCGAGTGTGATAGCTTCATGTCGAAGATAGCTAATGGCAGTGGGGTAGTCAACCTCTATATTGGGATAAATGGAAGTGTCGCCTGTTATCGAAAGAGCCAACGTATGGTCTGGGATGATGGTCTTGCCCTTCTGTATTCCTGCCTTTACTCCGTAACTAAGGATGCGAAGCCGTCTTTTTGCCTCGGCAACGGCTTTTGAGGGGTCAAGAGCTACTTCTTTTTGTAAGTTTTCATCCTCTCCTCGTTTGCGGATAACCGCCATGAAAAGCCCTTCACCACGTGTCTTACCAGGGATGAAACGATAAACAGGGAAGTTAGAAGCCGTTTTTGAAGGATTACCAATCAGTGAACTGGTGATATTCCAAGCCTCTTCTGTTGGCACAGGAAGCAACTCTGCATTATATTCATCAAGTATCCACGCCACATTCTCTTCGTCTTCATGGGCATTGAAAGTGCATGTGGAGTAAATGAGGAGACCACCTGGCTTGAGGTTATCCCATATATCTGAGATGATACTACGCTGTAGTTTCCAACAGTTCTCAACGTTCGTTGTGCTCCATTCAGCAATGGCTTGCGGGTCTTTACGGAACATCCCTTCCCCCGAACAAGGTACATCTGCGATGATAACATCGAATGTTAGTTTCGTTTTCTGGTATTCCCTTGGGTAGTTATTGGTGACTATTACATCCGAATGACCGTACTTCTGTACATTTTCAGCAAGTATTTGGGCACGTTTGGGGATAGGTTCATTACTAAAGAGGAACGACCCTTGGGGTAGGGAAGAGCGTGCGCAAGTGGTCTTCCCACCAGGTGCTGCACAGAGATCAAGTGCCATTACGGGGTGTTTCACATAATGGCGAAGTACGTGAGAGAGGAACATTGACGATGCTTCCTGCACATAGTAAACACCTGTGTGAAGCATGGGATCAAAGGTAAAGTTCGGTCGCTCTGCCAGCCAAAAGCCCTCTTTGCACCATGGAATGGGCTCAGGATGAAGATTAGGGTTCACTTCCTCCGTAGCTGATAGCTTATAGCTGTTCTTTCGAATACTGGTTGGTGCAGGTTCGGTAAGCCCTTTGAGGAACACATCAAACAATTCCTCCCCAAAGAGTTTACGGGTATAGTCGACAAAAGCAGGGGGTAACGTGGGGGCATTCTCCACCTTATATATAATAGGGCAGGTGCCGATCTGTTCCACTGCCTGCCGTTGATTCTTATCTTTTACCATATCATTACACATCAAACTATCGGGCGATAAATAGCCTATTCGATGAAGATTTCATATTCATCATCGCTCTTCTGCGTTGTTTTCGGCTTCGGTTTCTGTTTTAAATTGCCCTTTTCATCAAACATGCCATAGGTAGTTCGAAGAACAATAAATTCCGTTCTACGATTGAGTTGATTGCATACCTCTTGTTTATCCTTTGGTAGTTTCTTGATGAAGTCTTCGGTCAGAACATCGTTTTCCTTCAGCCAGTTGTACTTCTCCGTGAGCTTCTTTCTGATCTTTTTAGGGCGTTCCTTACCATAACCAACAGGTGTCAAGCGGTCTTGCGCAATCCCATGTGCGGTGAGATAAGCCACTACTGCATCCGCACGACGCTGTGATAAGCGTTTGTTGTAATCGGCAGATCCGATGCAATCAGTGTGTGCTGAGAGTTCAATCGTTACGTTTGGATTCTCGTTAAGGAGCTTAACGAGATCGTCCAAAGCCTTTTCGGACTCTGGTCGAAGCGTCGCTTTGTCAAAGTCATAGAAGATGTTATCAATCAAGACAGGTACGTTAATGCCGGCAAGAGGGAACTGGAGCGTGTACTCCTTGGACTCTCCAACAGGTGAAACATGTATCTCTTCCTTATGATTTAAGTATCCTTTACAGGTTGCAAGTAGTACGTAATTGACGCCCGGACGTATCTCCTGCTCAAAAGAACCATCTCCCTTGACAGCCAACTTCTTGTTAGTTCCATCGTCACCAACCATGAATACCTGTGCTGCAGGTAGTTCGTAACCATCCATCTCATATACCCATCCCTTGATAGTCTGTATCACTTCGGGGAGTTCAAAACTATAGATATGATCCCAACCGCGCCCATCGTTACGATTAGAAGAGAAGAATCCGCGGTTGTATCGACCCTCGAATGTCATACCAAAGTCGTCTCCCTGTGAATTAAGAGGGTATCCCGGATGCTCTAAATGATAGTGATGGTCGTCACCAACCTTTGCTATATAGATGTCTAAACCGCCCATTCCTCCATGTCCATTACTAGAGAAGTAGAGGTCACCGTTGGGTCGGAAGGTTGGAAACTCTTCGTCTCCTGAGGTGTTGATAGGCTCTCCGAGGTTCTCAACACCACCAGTGGTTCCACCGCTAAGGCGCACTCTCCAGATGTCAAGACCACCTTTTCCGCCTGGCATGTCACTGGTGAAATAAAGCCAATTACCGTCTGGTGAGAGGGCTGGATGTGCGAAACTCGACAGCGAGTCACGACTGATTTCGAGCTTAGTAGCCTTACTCCACGCTGCATCCGTGCGGTTGCTCACGGCGATCTGGGCATATCGAGGATAAGTGGGATCCGTTAAGCATTGTGTAATATACATCTCTCTGCCATCCACAGAGAATGCTGGTGTACCCTCATCAGCGTCTGTGTTGAGTCCAGAAGCTATATCCTGAGGTACGCTCCACTTGCCTTTGTCGTCCTTTTCACTTATGAAGATGTCACCCGCTTTAGCACCAGTAATACCGCTGATATCGTCTCCTTGTGCATCATTGCGAGTCGAGGAGAAATAGAGCTGATCGAACTTGTCGCCATAAAGCATTGGTGAGTAATCCTGCCGACGAGAGTTAAATACATCCATCCGCTTGACTATGTACTTCGAACCCAACTCCTTCGTTTGTGTTGCCAAAGTAGCTGCTTCAAGGCTCTGAATGATGAGTTGGTTGCCAAGTAACGAATCCAAAGCTATTTGATATTCCTTTATAGCCTCCCTGTAACTACCATTCTTCATCAGATTGTCAGCCAGTTTTTTATGCGTTTCACCATTATCTTGTTTATAACGGATGATATTTCGGTAGGCAGCTATCGCACTTTGATAAGACGAAATGCGGTCATAACACGCTGCTAACTTCGTTGCGATGAGCCCACGTTGCCGTCTCTCCTTAGGTGGGGTACGCTGGTAAGCAGTCTTAAACTGTGTTGCGGCATTATAATACTCACCCATGGAAAGGTACTTGTCACCTTTCTTTATATTGCGATCTGCGCCACATGAACTAAGTATCAATAGAATACTAATAGCCATGACAACGCTTTTCTGTTGTGTACCAAAGATATGTAAAAGCCTTAGATAACCCATATTATCATATAAACGTACATCTGTTTTTATTATTGTTTGGTACTCGGTGACATTGTGAATACCGATGAGTTGTATTATTATATAAGGTGGACTGCCCAGCTTTAAAGCTCTACTACGGTGATTCCAGCACCTCCGAATTGTACGTGTTCATCGTGATAATTCGTCACATTAGGCACTGTTCCGAGGTATTGACGTATGAGTTGACGCAAGATACCATTACCTTTTCCATGTAAGATACGCACTTGACTTGCCCCAACGAGGATAGCATCATCGATGAAATGTTGCACTTGATTCAATGCTTCGTCAGCCCTCATACCACGCACATCGAGCTCTTGGTGGAACTGATTACGGTGCTTATCGATGGTTTCACGGGTCTCCCTACTATAGTTAAAAGCCTGAAATTGCTTCTGTTCCTGCTGTAGCGTCGCTCCATCCACACGCTCTAATCGACTGATAGACATCTTTGTTCGCATACCACCAAAGATGACTGTCGCCTGTTTCCCATCAATTGCTTCAACCTTACCAACCGATGTCAAGCCTTTGATGCGCACGTTATCACCAACCATGATAACGCCTCCGCTTTGCTGTTTACGCACTGCATTCTTCAGGGCTTCAGCGGCTACTTGCTGCTTTTCAGCTTTCGTCTTGAGGTGTTGCTCATGCTTTTCTTTGCGCTTCTTAATCTTATCTACTCTCTTTTGGAAGTCCTCATCAGAAAGCAAACCACCATTTTTAAGATTATTCTTATTCGACTTGTCAGATGCCTCCGACCGATCTTCCTCTATCAAACCAGCCTCATATTGCGCCAGTTCCTGGCGTATCCTCTTTGTTTCCTCCTTCTCTGCTTGCTTCTCTCTTATCTCTTTGATCGCATTCTCAATACGCCTGTTACTCTCTTTGATAAGCTCTTCTGCTTGTCGTTTCGCACGGTTGAGAATATCCTTTCTACTCTGTTCCAAGGCATCAAGCTCACGCTCATATTGAGCAATACTCTTCGATAAGGACTTCTCCTGACTATGTATCATCTGCCTCTTAGCTTCCCAGTATCTTTTGTCCCTAACTATGTCCTGTAAGTACTTATCACTTCGAATGTAATCACTGCCAACGATCGATGAGGCATCCTCGATAACAGCCTCTGGAATACCTGTCTTGCGGGCTATCTCTATTGCAAATGAGCTACCGGGTCTACCGATAGCAAGCTGGAATAAAGGTCGCATCTCATGTCTGTCGTAAAGCATGGCACCATTGACTGTACCTGGATGAGCCTCTGCGAAGTGCTTAAGGTTTTGGTAGTGTGTGGTGATAACAGCCCATGCGTGCTTCTCCCAAAACTGCTTTAACACAGCTTCCGCAATGGCCCCTCCAATCTGAGGCTCCGTCCCCGTGCCAAACTCATCAATAAGTATCAAGGTCTTATCAGAGGCTTGTCTCATCATCACCTTCATATTCATCAGGTGTGAAGAATACGTACTCAAGTCATTTTCAATACTCTGTTCATCGCCTATATCTATCATTATATCGGAGAAGAGACCAGTAGTGGAACGATCGCTAACAGGTATTGATAAGCCACATTGAAGCATATATTGAAGCAAGCCAACTGTCTTCAAACACACTGACTTACCACCTGCGTTTGGACCCGAGATAACCAACAGGTGCTTGTCTTCCGTTAGCTGAATATCAAGTGGAACAACGCTTGCTGGCACGTTTCCCGTTACATCCTCTTCTTCCGAGATCGTTGTTTTCTCTTCTGCTGGTAACGAACGACTTAATCGCTCCTTGTCCTTTCTTTCCAATGAGAGTTGTAATAGTGGGTGTATCGCGCGAATCCAGTCTATATGCGGATCAGCCTTTACCTCTGGTTCAAAAGCCTTGAAGTAACGAGCCAACTCAGCCTTTGCTCTGATGAAGTCGATCGCTGCCATGAGACTATAGGAATCGATGATCTCACGCACATTAGGGCGCATTTTCTTAGCGAAGTCAGTGAGTATTCGGATCATTTCTCGCCGTTCCTCGCTCTCCAACTCACGTATTCTGTTATTAGCCTCAACGACTTCTGTTGGTTCAATATACACCGTTTTACCCGTCGCACTCTCATCATGAACAATGCCAGAGATCTTTCGCTTCAATCCAGGAGCTACTGGTATTACCAGACGACCATCACGTATTGCAGGTGTAACATCCCTTTCCACGAGTCCTTCTCCTTGTGCCGAACGCAAGATACTGTATAGTGTTCGAGATATACTTCCCTCTGTTCTTGCCAACTCCCGACGTATCTGGAGCAATTCAGGTGACGCATTGTCGCGCATCTTACCGAACTTATCTATGATTTGCGAAATGCGTTGTACCAATAGTGGGAAAGTCGCAATCCCATCCGCCAAGTCGTATAAAGCAGGATAAAAGTGCTTTATCTCTCCTTGCTCCGTTGCCTCACCGCGACTCAAGAAAGCAACGATTGCAATGATAGTTTCCAGTGATCTCTTTAGGTCGAAAAGCTCTTCTACCTCCATGTGCGTGCCCTCTAAACGGATGCGGGACACGCTCTCACGCACATCAAAGAAGTTATCAAGTGGGAAATCATCCTGTCCTTCCTGTACACGACGGAACTCCCTTATCTCTTCCAACCACCTGTTTACCTCGTTAACATCGGTTGAGAACGCCATTCCATCTACACGTTCTTTCCCCAAGGGGGACAGACAACGAGCACGAAGCAAGGCTCTCACCTCACTGAAACCAATCTTTTGTTCAAAGTTCTTAGGGTATATCATTGTTGCTTTTTACTTTCTTTTCCATCACAGAAGGTACTTTTCTCACCTTCCACACATTATTACCTGCAAAATTACTAAAATTTACTTGTAACAAAGACATAAATCTTTTGAAGAGCAAAAGGAATCCAATTTTATTTACTATATTTGTCCTGTCAACTACAAACAATGCGCTTGAATGATGAAAAAGATAATACTCTCATACCTTGCACTTCTATTCGCTCTGTCCTTATCAGCGCAGACAAGCAATGCGCTCTATGCCCCTTTTATCCATCAGGCGAATGTATTTCCACAAGAGAAAACCTACGTTTGCACGGATGCGAATTGTTATCAAGCAGGGCAACGAATCTCTTTACGTGTCTTCGTAGTGAATGCTATCACACATCAACCTACTGACATGAGCCAGTATGTATATGTTGAATTGATCAATCCAGAGCGTGTTACCATTCGACGCATCCGCCTTCTGCAAAACCAACAAACGTTCACAGGTTATATCGACATACCCGATAACGCTGCCAAAGGGCGTTATCTCCTGCGCGCCTACACCCGTAATATGACGAATGTAGAGGGCTATGAAAGTACGAAGAGTATTTTTATTGGTGGAACGGGAGAGCTCCTTTCTGCATTTGATAACAATCTTCAAGATAGTATAGAAGTAATTTATGATAACTACATAACAATCAATAGGTTAAAAGATAAGGTTAGAGTATCTATAAAGGATAGCCTCCTTGCTGCTAAAAGAGAACTTTGGTTGTTGGGACACTGCCGTTCCGTACCTTTCTACTTTGCGAAAGTAAGCCCCCATACCGCCCTTGTCTTCCCTCTAAAAGACTTCAATCAAGATGGGATTCATTCGTTTGTATTGTTGGATTCAGACCTTAATAAGCTCAGTGAACAGCAATGTTTTATCAATCAGAAAAAAGAGTTTTGCACCCTAAAAGTTAGTCTTGATAGCACTTCACAAGCAACGAATGGAACCCTCCCATGCCTTATCACCGCCCCTGACCTCCATCCCGATGAGACGATGGACGTTGCTGTCCGCCTCGTGAAGAGCCTACCCAAGGAGAATAGGGATGGATATTCTAATATCCTGTCTCACCTCTTGATAGATGAAGACACACGTTACTCCTTAGAGCAACCAGCCTCTTTACTGAACGATCCAAGGCTTGACGGCTTCATAAGAAACCATCTCTGGCAGCGATATAACCTATCGGATGTCTTGAAGAAACAGTATCAACAACCATTAGTAAAGGTAGAAACGACAGCACAGATACGTGGGAAAGTGGAGACACTCATAGGTCACAGACCCATTAAAGGGGGCGTGGTCAATCTCATCTCGCCTAATCGTGGATTCTGCGCAGCCGTTAAAACCGACGAAAAAGGGCAATTCGTCTTCGATGGAATGGACTATCCTGATGGCACGCAATACGTACTCAATGCTTTCACGAAGGCTGGTAAAGGATGGGTGAAGCTCTATTTGGACGAGGACAGCTATCCGTCTTTTGCATCTTCATTACCGCCTTTTAAATGGCTTAGCGATAATGATTCTCTTGCCACGGAAGCGCCTTTGACGGTCACAGATGGGAGTATTAAGCTGGACGAAATACATGTGTTCAGTCACCGACCGAGCTATGCTTCGCGTTCAGATGCATACGCCCGCACAGCCGATTATTCGTTTGGTCTGCGCGACATAGAGGACATTGGTGCCACATGTCTGCATGAGTTGTTGCGGAGAGTGCCCGGTGTAACGGTCGAGTTCGGTAAGTGTTACGTTCGTGGAGCTATGACTATTGAAGGCAGGCATCCTGCGGCTATTGCCGTGGATGGTATCTTTGCGAATGAAGACTATGATTTAGACAATATCCAGATGGCTGATGTTGAACGCGTAGATGTGTTTAAGACGGGTTCAACAGTACTATGGGGAACAGCCGGAGGGATGGGAGTTATCTCTATATCAACTAAGAAGGGGAACTATAATGTGACGTCGGTTCCACTCACAAATACCAAGACTTTCACCACTCTTGGCTATCAAACTCCAACGCCTTATACGCCCAATTCGCATACAGCCTATTGGCAACCTGTCATGCGCGGAACGTCTTTTAAGATTGCTCTCCCTGCTCTTTTAGAATCGGGTTACCACCTTATTATAGAGGGAGTAACCAGTGAGGGACGTCTTATTTACTATGTTCGTTGATGATTAATAAGGTTTTGCTCGCCAGTTAAGAAGCCTCTCTATTAACACTTAGTCAATGCTCTACCTGTGTCCCAAAGCAATCGCTTTGCCCAACGGAGCACTACTATCGCACTCACAACGGCTACCAATGAATCAATCCAAGTGATGTTCCAGAACATTGCACATAGTAAACCAATGATTGCACCAATCTCTGTTAAGGCATCAGAAAGTACATGGAGATAGGCTGCCCGACTGTTATAATCGGTCGTACCATCGTGTCCGTGGAGCACAGAAGCACTGATGGTATTAGCAATCAAGCCCACGATTGCAGTGCCAAGAGCAAACTCGTAATTGAGTATTCCTACGTGGGAAGAGAGTCGTTCGACGGCTTCGACAATAATAAAAATAGCCATTAAGATAAGGAAGATACCGCTTGTAAAAGCCGATAAATTCAGTATCTTATCCGAGTCGTATAGCCTTGTTCCCTTGCTCTCAAGGTGCCTCACCAATACGTAGGCAGCCCAATTCAAACCGATGACAAGTACATGTGATCCCATGTGAACGCCATCTGCAAAGAGAGCCATCGAGTGGGAGAGGAGTCCAACGACCACTTCTGCCAACATCATAACGAAAGTGAAGACAACAACAAAGGCTGTTCTCTTCTCCTGCGAAGTACGTTCTATCTTATTTGACATTACTCTTCTATTATATTAAAGTGTATGAAAGCGTTGCGGATACCATCCTCATCAACGCTCGTTGTGATATAATCGGCGGCAGCCTGAACCTCCTCATTTGCATTGCCCATAGCCACTCCGATGCCTGCTGCACGGAGTATGCTCATGTCGTTCCCGCCATCTCCAAAAGCGACACACTCGCTCGGTTCGAGTCCGATATGTGCTGCCAACTTCAAGAGCGCACTCCCCTTATCGGCACCTTTGACGGTGATGTCAGTAAAAAGAGGGTTCCAACGGGCAGAGATACAATGCTTCATTGCGGGCAAAATGGTAGCTTCCTCCTCTACACGGAAAAAAGGCGTTAATTGTAAGACAGGCTTATCAAGCATTGGCTCTATGGGTTTATGCACATCAATATTCGTCACTTTCAAGCCCTTAACAAACACATCTTCGTAAATCTTAGAGTGGTTGTAGATGCCAATATCATCCCTTCCGCACACCACAACAGCGTAATCTCGTTCCTTGGCATCGGCTATCATGAGTCGAACTTCAGCCTCAGGAATAGGCATCAATGTAATATCTTCATCGCCAATGAACGTTCGCGCACCATTAAAAGTGATGTATCCGTCTATGAGATGACGGATTGCATCGATGTTATTGATGATGGCGACAGGTCGACCTGTTGATATGAAGATCTTTACGCCATGCTCCTTTGCCTGTTCAATAGCCCTTATAGTGGATGGAGGAATTTGATGAGTAGTGAACGAGACCAATGTCCCGTCGATATCGAAGAATGCTGCTTTGATTGCCATATACCTATTACCTTTTGAACAGCAAAGGTACAAAAAATATTAGGAGATAGTACTATTTGCATAAGAAAACAATATCATAATGTAGGGACAGATGCCCTCGTCTGTCCGTAAGTATCTACTCTTTTTGCGGACAGACGAGGGCATCTGTCCCTACAGGTTTGTATCTTTTCCATTTAAGGAGGGCGTTCCTTTGTATCAAAGAGAGGCTTTCTTCATAATAAGGAAACGCCTTCTTCAAAGTGAAGAGGGCGTTTCCTTGTTTTTAGTCTTGCCGTTCCAGCTAATGAGGCAGTGCCTCGTTACACACCGCCCAGTCCTTTCCTGACTACCTTCCGTGAGGTACTCCTCCCCTTAGGGGAGGCTGAGTGGGGTTTCCAACGAGGGCATCCTTCCCTACATCGTGGTGCTCTATTGCACTGAACAAATAACCTGTCTACTTATTAACCAGTCCACTCGTCAACTCTACCTAATCATAATTTTGAATTGTGAACTTTGAATTTTGAATTAAAAAGGGGCTTGGGGAGGCTTCTATTTACATCTTCCTCATGTGATACCCCATACGCTTCAACTGCACAGCAGCACCTATATAATAAAGTTGATGGAGCGCAGCTACGTATGAGTGGAAGGCTTCTGGACTGCCAGGAGCTAATCTGAGGTGATGGAGAAGGTTGTTCGTTCGAGCTGCACACTCACCCACGATGGTTGTTAGTTGCTGATGGTCTTCGGTAGAAAGGAGTAAGACTTTCTCACAAATATAGTCGTCCATGTGGTCATAATCAATACGATTACGAAGATAGGTGTAGAGGTTTTCCACCTTATTATATAGTTCCCAATCTTCATCCCAATACTTGGCAATCGCCATACCAACATACATCATCCAACCTAATGATACGGTGGGATAAGCCGAAAACTCCTTTATTCCATCAGGAAGATAGGCTTCGGCAATCCCCTGCCACTTCTCTTCAATATCTGGTGCATTGGGTAACATCTCATCCACAAGACCACGTTCTTGCAGATAGTTTACCAAATCACTCTTGAACTTCTCTTCGTTTGGATATTGCAAATCTGTCGTTTCCATTATTCTTATTGTTTGATGTGTAAAGGCGGTCAATGGCTTTAACATGGGAATTATAAGGCTTCGTTTAATTGCCAAGCAGCTTCTTTGTGTAACTGCCCTTATCGGTTGTCACCTTTATAATATAGGCTGATGGAGCTAATGGGAAAGCGATTCTATTACTTTCGGCAGCCGCTTTATGGAGGAGATGTAAGCCATTCATCGTGTAGATGTCAACGTATTTCAAGTCTGTTTGAATTATCTCCAACTGACCGTCCACATATCTCATTTGACTGGTTGTATGCAGTTCGTCAATAGCATTAGGCACATCATTGTTAGGTCCATTGATGATTGAGACGAGTAGGGGAGTAGCCTTCCTTGGCAATAAATCCTGCTCTTCTCCATCAATATTGGCGATGAGTGCTAAGCGATATAGATGATGATTAATGAGTTTTATGTCACTTGCTTTCAGCCATCCACTCGTAATGGTAACGCCATCGGAAGCCTTAGCAAGGTTGATTGGCTTCGGATAGCTGGGTAAGGAAATATGCTCATTTGTCTTGGTATCTACAAGCGTTAAGGTGATAGATCCATTGTAATCAACGTTTTTATTGGCGTAGATAACACATCCAACTTTGAAGAGTCCCTCTCGTTTCACATCTATATTAAGCCCCTCGATAGACTCTTCTGCATTATTTTGGACGAATCCGACCACACCAGAAAGGAGTTCCTTGGGGCGTTCCACCTTTACAACTTCAACATAACAAGACTCGTTCTGATTGGCATCACGCACCTGGCACGTTTCATCACTATAGTCGTTAATGATCGTTGCGCGCAGTCGGTAACGCCCGGAAGGGAGGTCATCTGGGAGGGAAAGGGTCAATGTCAAGCGGGTTGTAACGAAGTCTTCAAAGTCGACACTCTTGGTTGTATGCGTATAAACAGACTGGTTGCTAGCATCCAAGAAGTCTAATCGGATCTTGCCATCGAAAGGTCTTGCAAAGAGCTTTTTGATGGCAAGATGGAGCTTAGCCTCACTGCCTGTCTGTAGCTTATCATCGGTTGTTGGCATCGTAGCAAACTGGAAGGACGCATCCACGGAAGGCTTTTCACGATAGGTGATTTTACCATCCTTGACCTCGAAAACATAGCGAGGTGCCTTCTTAATCTTTACCCATTTGCCCCATTCGCCATCGTCTTTTCGAGTGCAGGCAATAGGTGAGAGATTGTATAATCCATCGGTGAGTTGGGTTAAATCAATGGTGAAGTTGATATCTTGGAAGACAAGTCCTCCGGAAACAATCTTGCCCTCGTTCGCCTTAAAATACTCCTTTGTATAGCCTCCCTTATCGTGAGTATCAGATGGAAAAACAGCTATACTCTTTCCTTTCTCATCGTAGATTCCAATACCAAAGTCGCCTTGGAACGGTGTTGTACTTTGGTTTGTAAAGTTCTTATAAGCTATTTGGCACTTCTCTAAAGCAGTTGGCTCATTACCAACAAAGTGCATATCTGCCTCGTTGTTAAAGGCTATGTTGGGGGCATCCTCACGTAGGTTATAATCAATCTTGGCAACTCCTTCCTTATTGGGGTGGGCGAGAATGATGACTAACTGCTTGCCAAAACTCAAGGCTCTACCGCTGAATTCCTTGCCAGAGGTGGTCAGATTCAGTGCTTTCAACGAATAATAGCCATCAGCATTACCGCCCCAACCAAAGTTCATGTGTATCAAGTCGTCACGATCGAAGCCGTCAGCCACCCACGCATGACCGCTTCTGCCGCCACCAGGACTACCCGATATGTATAGCGGAAAACCGTTACGTAATT
Organism: Prevotella veroralis; assembly: GCF_018127765.1. Lineage (NCBI taxonomy): Bacteria > Pseudomonadati > Bacteroidota > Bacteroidia > Bacteroidales > Prevotellaceae > Prevotella > Prevotella veroralis. The sequence goes on from NZ_CP072331.1 coordinate 887,719, forward strand.
CGTTCTTAATTATCTCCGTGAAATGGTAAGGACCCTCATCTGCTTTGGTAATTATCGTTGCGTCATAGTTAAAATACTCACGGAGAGCATTCAAGGCATTGCCATCCTGGGTTCCACTTCCACTAGGGGAATACTGCATGTTAACCGCTATTCCAACGTCACTCATTAGGTGAGCAACGGCATTGGCTTGCGTTTCGTTGTATTGACCATATCGATAGTCATTATCCATATTGAGCCACTGGTAGGTTGATTTGGAGAAGTCTGCAGAACGTTGCTGTTGGTCAATTCTCGTGGTATATGTATGCTGGCCTCTTCCCACGAGTGGCCATTTATGGTAGAACATCACTTGTGCCACTGCCGTAGCAACGCACCCCGTGTAATAACCAGTGTACTTATTATAAGGTTCTTCTTGGCTCCAATGAGAATGGAGGAGGGGCTTCACTTCATTCTTCGAAGCGATAGATTGGGATACTGCTGCCGCTGTTGATAGCTTCTGATTGCTATTGAGTTCTTTGTAAACTTGGCGGTATTCATGAAGTAAATAAGCTACTTCAGGATTCAAACGGGTTGTATCTATCACTCCTTCATGGCTATAGGCTAACACTTGCCCCATGGCATCATTGCCTGCAACAATTACGAATCCGTTGCCTTTAGAATCGTTATATATATAATAAGGTGTAGTTCCTTGCTTCTGAGAGAAGCTCGATTGGGACGCAGAAGAAGTTCTGGTAAGAATCTTCCTCTGTGTCTTTTTGTCTACACGAACATATCTTTTTGCAATCTGGAGAGCCTCTTTAGGAGTAATATTATCGGCGTGCGCCTCTGTACAAAGCGATAATATCACACAAAGGCAAATGGTAATCAACCTCATAGCTGAATGTCTGCTATCATTTTTATTAGCCTTCATTTGTAACGATAAGTTCATCATCTTGGTTTGTTGGAAAGTCTTTTTAATATTAATAAAATGTATCATCTTGATTCAAAAAAGTTCTATATTTACTTTTAAAGATATGTCATCACCATCTGACAAAAGTATTTTGTTTGTTTTTGAAGACATATTCCATCATCTGACAAAAGTATCCTGTTTACTTTTAATAAGATAGCTTTACCATCTGACAAAAGTATCCTGTTTACTTTTAATAAGATAGTTTTACCATCTGATAAAAGTGTCCTGTTTACTTTTAATAAGATAGCTTTACCATCTGATAAAAGTATTTTGTTTACTTTTAATAAGATAGCTTTACCATCTGATAAAAGCATTTTGTTTACTTTTATAACATAGCTTCACGATCTGACCACAGTATTTCGTCAGATGATAATAATCTATTTACTTCACTTGGCGGAAACCTTGTGTCAGATATAGAAACGTATCACCTCTAATCAATGGTATAATTAAATCAGCCGCAAAATTACATATTCTTTTTTAAAAAACAGCCCCTTATCCTCAACAATGATTATCCTAAAGCAATAAACAAGGACGTTTCTTGCCTCTGTTTATCATAATTGCCATTACTTTTAAAAAGCGCCTCTTTACCAAAAGGAGATTATTTTTTCTTATTGTGATAGTCATTAGGTGTGGATCTATTCCTACGTTTAAAGAATTTACAAGAGCCTCTTTTTCATCTTAGAGATAAATCTTTTTTGTGAAAAAGTTTGGAGGTTTACGTTTTAGTCTATACTTTTGCAACCAATATGAAGGGCTTAGTTCCGTTGCAGAGAACCCCCCAAAAGCAAATTGAAAGAGTAATATATATGAAGCAAAAAGGACAATCATTATCATTGAAGAATCTTACGAAAAGTAATGTTTGGGACATTCAGGAGAGCGATGTCTTCCGTCTTTGGGCACAAGCAGAGCGTGATGCAGACCTTAAGGATAACGAGCACCACTACATTGACGTGCTTAAAAGTGCCTTTACAATCGAAGAAGTAAAGGTAGATAAGCCTGAAGTCATAAAGAAGTATGAGGATCGTGGATATCAAGTAGGTACTATTAGACTTGATGAAAGTACTGTTGTTAAGTGGGCATTGAAGAAGAAACCAATCCTCAGAATCACTGATTTAACATGGGAAAATATACATCATATCTCAGCCCAAAAGCTCATCGAAGTGCTGGAACGCAATTTCGGTGGTGGCTGGGAAAGCCTTCCTCAAAGTGTACAGGATATTATCCAGAGTGGTTTCGACATTAGTACAACTACCCTACCTACAGCTCGCCTCAAGAAACCAGGAGGTTTGTATGACAAGAAGACTTCTGATGGTTTTGAAGTCTTAGAGATTTCAAAAGGTTCATGGACAGAGGCTATCTTTGCGAAAGAGAAGCCTATGACAACTCTCAATCATATTAAGTTCTCTCAACCAGAGGAGCAAGATGATGATGATAACTTTGATAATTTAGATGATGAGGAGGACTTGCCGAAAGATGAAAAATCATCTGTAGATGATGACGATGACGACTTCGATGATGATAAGTTGACGGAGGAAAGTTATCGCACCACTTTCGACACAAATCCAGAAGAGTTAGAAATACAGGCGGAAGAGGTTGGTGATGATGATGACTTTTAGGTCATCTCTTCACCTTGATATATAATATTAAAATGAAAGGAAACCTTGTTGAATTAACTTCAACAAGGTTTCCTTTCATTTTGCTTGTATGCTTCTTCTTTAATCTTGTTGGCGATCACATCAACTTCAAACCTGTTTCTGAGATGCCCAATGCGCACGTTACATTCTTTTAGTTACGCTTTGCCTTACGAGCAAGAGCCTCACGACGTGCGTTCTGAATCTGTAGGAAACGAGCATCTATACTGCTATCGAATTCCTTGTTCATTGCAATTAGCTTGTTCATAATCATTTGTTATCTTAAACACAACTCGTTGCAAAGATACACCCTTCCAATTAATAAAACCAGAAAAAAGTTCTATTTTTTATCCACTTAGATTATATTTTTGATGATAATCAACCTATTTGATTAAAGTCAAGAATACGGCTAAGAATTTAATATTTATACTTTATGGCTTAAAAGTATTATACAATAATCGTACCTTTGCAATGAATTTCAAGTAGAATTAAGTAATAACCGCAGAGCCAAAGGGGCTTCGCACAAAAGAAGAAAGGACAATATTATGTTGACATTTGGTATTGCAACAATCGTTGCAGCAGTACTTGCAGAGGTCTTGATTGTATCTAAGAAGATAGACCTTGATTAGTAAGAAGGAAAGGAGGAGGAAATTAGTATTCCATTAAAAGACTGTTTGGTAAAATCCAACAGACGGAGATAAATAATTTTAAAAGCCGGTACATTAATTAATGTATCGGCTCTTTCTATTTTTAAACAATATAGGGTTTCAAAGGAGATCAAGGTCGGACAGAGCTTTCTTTGCAATTATCTCCATCTCTTCACTTAATTCACAGAAGTTTAAGACACAGTTAAAAGCAGCATGCTTCAGTGCTAAATTATTACCGGCAAGCGTCGTATGTACCTGATCAAGAAACTCATTAATACCACGCTCGTTAGGTTCCATACCTTTGGCAAACAATCTTGCTAACAACTGATAACCACAAAGTTGATACATATCCTTATCAGATGCTATCCATTGATATGCCAATGAAGGAGCAAAATTAAGATGTTGAAGAAGATTAAAGGCCAATAGCTCTGCCATTTCCTGCGTGTGTAAACGCTCCATCCATACGTCCACAAGATCTTCCGACATTCGTTCAGCAGGCATAATCAGTGTTGCCAGCACTTGACACTCACGTATGTCTTCTTTCCAAAGTTCAATGGCTAAATCATAATCTTTGCCATATTCTACCGCCATCTTTTGCAGTTCAGGCACAGGGACACCCCAATTTATCTTATAAGAAACCCCTTTCTCGCGCATTGACTGTGAAGCCACACCATTCATCAACAGGCGGAATGATTGTTTTATTTGCTTTAGTTTCTCGTGAGTCTGATCAGTTATCATCGTCTTATTATATAATATGTATAGGATTAAACTTTGTTTGCTTTATCGGAACCAACTTATCATCCCGACTTAAAGGTCTACAAATTTACAAGAAAAAAACGATAATCATTATCCGACCTTCACATTTTTGGCGTAATGGACATTTGGTAGGCTGGTTATTCCAGCCTACTTTTTTGTATTTATGAATCCATCTATAAACATCTTCTTGTTAGCTTCATTCAATCCATTATGATTATGCAGTGCTCTTTTAAGTTGTGAGTTAAATCCTTCCAACAGGTTTGTTGTATTAGGTATTTGTATATCTGGATGCTGCTCGCACGTATAGAGCCATGGCAGATGTGTCTTAATAGAACGTCTTGCCGTTCTCAGTCTTCTGTGTGTATAAGTTGTCTTACCCGAGATTAGGAGAGTTCGTTCATTTAGGAACTCTTTCCATTTATCACACCATTTATCAAAAGCGGTTATAAACTCTTCTTTTTTCATATAGAACATCCTTCTCATTAATGCCAATAGTTCAACGCCTGCAGGCAAATGTGGGTTGTTAGTAAGGAGTCTTCTAACTATCTGAAATTGGTGAAATTGACACATTTGTACGGGACAGAAACTTATAGCTTGTAAAAGTCCTATATGCCCATCACACACCACTGCTTTTATCATAGTTCCACGTTCCGCAATATACCAAAGTCCATCAAGATAATCTCTGTTAGTTTCGTTTTTGACAAACTTGCGATAGAGTATTTTGCCTGATGAAGCATCCTGAAAAAGCATCACACCAAATGTCCTGGAAAAGTATGTTGTATCCAATATTATTACTGCAGATTTGGGGTAAGTAGCAGTAAAGCTATCTACCACTAAGCTCAACCTACGTCGTATGGTTCGCTCTGAACATTTATAAAGAGTGGATAGATCAGATATCGTTCGATTTGCCGTCAGATAGTCATTACATAGAGAAATATTATTTATACGCAGACCACCTTGAAATTGTCTACCACAATCCTTGCAGGAATACATCTGAACAGAACGTTGATGCCCATTCTTTTTAACATTTGAGCTATTACAGAAGATACAGTTTTTTTATTCATAGGTTTTCAAATGCTGCAAAGGTAGTAAATAAAAGAATTCCGAGAGGTTTCAGCCTACCAAATGTCCATTACGCCTAGGAGAAGAAGCCAAAGGGAGGAATCAAGGAATCCCACCTTATTATATATAAAGGGCGGAGACTTATCGAGTTAGAACCTTCCAATCGCTTGCCAAAGATTGTCGTTAGGAAGAGGAGACTCCACTTTTATGAGTTCTTTAGACACTGGATGAATAAATTCTACACGATGACTTAGCAAACAGATACCGCCATCTGGATTGGAACGAGGAGCCCCATACTTCAAGTCACCCTTGATAGGACAATCCATATTTGACAGTTGGCAACGTATCTGATGATGTCTTCCTGTCATAAGGTTAACCTCCAAGAGCGTGTAATGATCCGTCTGATTGATCACCTTGTAATGTAAGATTGACTTCTTGGAAGTGGGCACTTGATGGTTATAAGCGTAACTCTTGTTCTGCTTCTCATTACGCACAAGCCAGTCAGTTAACGTCGCTTCGGGTTCAAAAGGAGGACGAGTAACGATTGCCCAATAGGTCTTATGCACCTCACCATTGCGGAACATGTTATTCAAACGAGTAAGTGCTTTGGACGTCTTAGCAAAGATAACTAAACCAGAAACAGGTCTGTCAAGTCTGTGAACAACCCCTAGAAAGACATTACCAGGCTTTTGATATTTTTCTTTCAACCATTGTTTGACAATCTCTGACAATGGTATATCGCCCGACTTATCGCCTTGCACAATCTCACCAGCCTCTTTATAGACAATTATGACATGGTTATCTTCGTAAAGTACTTGCATAGTATATAGTTTTTCCAAGCCTCATTTAAAAGAGAGCTTGTGGTTCGGTGTATATTTCCTTTTAGTGATTTATGATTTTCAAGAGTATTGCTAACGCAAGTTTGAAGCCTTAGCAAGAATGCCTCCCTTCCCCTTGTTGGGGAATAGGGAGGCTTTTAATTACATATTCATACCGCCATCTACCTGGATAACCTGACCAGATACATAGCTTGAAAGGTCTGAACCGAGGTAAACAGCAGTGTTAGCAATATCCTCAACAGTACCACCACGACGGAGAGGAATCTTATCGATCCACTGCTTACGAATCTCTTGTGAGAGTGCTTGAGTCATTGCTGTATCAATGAATCCAGGTGCAATAGCATTAGCACGGATGCCCTTTGGACCCATTTCCTGACCTACACTCTTTGCCAAAGCGATAAGTCCTGCCTTTGAAGCAGCATAGTTTGCCTGACCAGCATTACCATGTACTCCAACGACACTAGCCATGTTGATAATGCTACCACTGCGCTGACGCATCATGACTGGTACGCAAGCATGAATGAAGTTAAAGGCACTCTTCAAGTTAACTGCTATAACGGCATCCCACTGCTGTTCGGTCATACGGAGCATAAGACCATCCTTCGTGATACCTGCGTTATTAACTAAGATATCGATAGAACCAAACTCTTCTTTTACCTTAGCAACGACTTCTTCTGTTTGAGCGAAGTCTGCGGCATTACTTGCATAACCCTTTGCTTTAACGCCTTTAGCAGCTATCTCTGCTTCAGTAGCCTTACCATTTTCATCGATAACAAGGTCAGTGAAAGCAATGTTAGCGCCTTCCTCTGCAAATTTCAATGCGATAGCTTTACCAATACCACGTGCAGCTCCTGTGATAAGGGCTGTCTTTCCTTCCAATAATTTCATATTGCCTTAGTTTATATTGTTAGTTATTACTTTATAATACTCTTACCTAATGCACCATACACAACCTTTGCTACTAACGGACGGGAGGACTCTTCGGTTAGTCCATGACCTAACCGACCATAGATAAATGGTACTTCCAAGCCCTTGATACAATAGTGTGTGATGTCTGCAACTAGCTCTACATTGTCAATATCAAATTCGCCATCTTCTTTCGCTTCTGCATATACTTTGCGAAAGAGCTCGATCTCGTCTTCATCAAAATTCTTGCGTACCTTCTCTACCATCCATATATTTCTAAAGAACTCAGCACGTAAGTTTCCATTGCGCATAACCGTTTCTTTAATCATACTTAGATGGGTGTAAATCAGTTCGATAATCTTATCTTGCGGTCTAATACGCTTTGAGGCAACCTCATCTAACTTATCTGATAGACGTTCCAACTCTGATTCTATCACCGCATAATATACATCATCTTTACTCTTGAAGTAGGTATAGAGCGTGCGTCTTCCTTTACCAGACGACTTCGCAATGTCGTTCATTGTCGTATTGGCTATACCATTCTTTGCAAAAAGTTGCCGTGCGACATCAACGAGTTTCTGCCTTGTTTTTGATATTGACATACCTTTTTACTCCTCTAATCACTGATTTGCACGTTGCAAATCTTATGTGCAAAAGTATATATTATATCCCACATGGGCAAATTTAAGGCTACAAAACTTTATGATTTACCTATAGTCAAGAAGGAAACAAAGTATAGAAAACATCCTTACTAATCTAATGCAAGTATTCCTTATCTTATATAGCCAGTAACCCGCCCAAGCCCCTCTCATCCCTCTAAAACACATAGTTTATTTTAGATTTAAGTTGCTGTCACTTTTAACATTTCAGCTAATTATCTATATTCCAACGACTTATAAGCATCAAAGGTATGACAGGAGTGACAGTAAAATTATTTTTCTTCTTTCACAGTAGATTCTTACTTTCCTTTAACCACTTCAGTTTGATTATTCCCCGTGATACCTTATAGAATCTGTGCTGATGGTTAGCACAAGTCGTGGTTGCCATCAACACAATCATTCCAAGACCCTCTCTCCACTATCAGATAGGCTTTGATAAGTAGGAAGAAACTAACAAAGGGTATAGCTTCAAGTGCTATACCCTTTGCCAATTCACGCTTTGGTGAATGTTTGAGCTTGATTTTTGGGTTCTCGCCTCACGGCGTTTACCCAATCATCTTGCATCATTGTTATCCTTTAATCAATCTTATTTATAACCTTAACTAAACCTATTTAATTGAAACCTGAACAATCTCTTTTGTTCTACCTTAAACTAAATAACTAAAAACCTAAATCTATTACTACTAACCTAAACAATCTATTTGTCTTTTGACGATGCAAAGGTATAACTGTTTTCGCACACACCAAAACATTTGGGGACTATTTTCTATATGATTCTTCATTTATTGACTTATATCAACGAAACTTGTCTTAAAAGCACAAAAAAGGGATGGAACTCTTCATTCCATCCCTTATTATGTGTCTAATCACAAGTTCCGATCTATCTAATCTATCAATTAGATAAGATATTGACTAGAGATACTTTCATTATTCAAAACGCGCTTGATCGTCTCTGCAAACATATCAGCAACAGAGATCTGCTTAACCTTTGAGCAGCGAGCAGTATATGGAATAGAATCTGTGAAGACCATCTCTTCCAAGGCAGAAGCCTCTACGCGCTCGGTTGCAGGACCACTCATAACGCAGTGAGAAGCAATAGCACGAACACTCTTTGCACCTGCTTCTTTCATAATATCAGCTGCCTTGGTAATGGTTCCGGCTGTATCAACCATATCATCAACGATGATGACGTTCTTACCTTTTACATCACCAATGATCTGCATCGTATCTACTACATTGGCACGAGCACGTGTCTTATTGCAAAGAACGAGCGGACAACCCAAATACTTAGCGTATGTGTTAGCACGTTTTGAGCCTCCGACGTCAGGACTGGCAATAACTAAATCTTCCAAGTGGAGACTCTGTACATAAGGAAGAAGAACACCGCTAGCATAGAGGTGGTCAACAGGAACGTTGAAGAAACCTTGAATCTGATCAGCATGGAGATCCATTGTCATTAGGCGATCAATACCAGCAACACTTAACAAGTCGGCTACTAGCTTTGCACCAATGCTGACACGTGGTTTGTCCTTACGGTCTTGACGAGCCCAACCAAAGTAAGGCACAACAGCAATAATCTGTCGGGCAGATGCACGCTTGGCTGCATCAATCATCAAGAGAAGCTCCATGAGATTATCAGAGTTAGGGAAGGTGCTCTGTACAAGATAGACATCTTTGCCACGAATACTCTGCTCATAAGAAACGACAAACTCACCATCAGAGAAGCGAGTCATCACTAAGTTGCCAAGAGGACAGCCTAAACTAGCACAGATTTTCTCAGCAAGATATCTCGTCTTAGTACCTGAGAAGACCAAAAAAGAGTTGTTTTCACTCATTTCTTTCTATTGTTTATATTGATAAGGTATAAATCAACTGTTATCTATCCGAAGCCCTTAACAAATTGTACGGAGCTTGTGGAAGTATTTAATTATAGGATTGAAGTTCTGCTCACTATGGATACAAAACTGATCCCAAAGGTCGTTTCGAACCACTACTCCACCAAAGTCGAGGTCATGCAAACGTGGGAAATCATCCACCGTAATGCCTCCCATGGCATAAACATGCTTTCCTAAGAGTCCTTGCCGACTGGCTTCTTCCAACTCAATATCCGATAGGATGTGTTCAGTTGCAGCCGATTGCTCACGTGGCTGATGGATGTTTTTAAGAAGAACATAGTCTGATTGTTTCTTAATCGCCTTTAGTTTCATCACGTCATCACAGCTTCTACTGATGTGACCTTTATATCCCCGAGGGGCAGAAATTGTGGGGTTATCCAAGTGAATACCACCCAAACCATATTCACCTTTCGTCTGAAAGTGCTGATGTACAACTATTTTGCTATGATAATGGGATGGAATAAGGGATAAGAGGCGTTCCAAATAAAGTGGAGATGGATCCACCTTCGAGATGTGTAGGCAGTCAAGTCCTTCCTCGAAGAGCATACTTATTATTTTATCCTCCTCTACAAAGAAGGTGGATTTAGTCATAATAACCAGCTTCATGCTCATACTTTATTTGTATTGCAAAGGTAGATATTATTTCTGATAACCGCAAATTTTTCCTTATATTTGCACCATGAAAGTAAATCCAAAGACTTACAACGAACTCTCCCGACCGATGTACATATTGGAAGAAGAGCGTTTACGAAAGAACCTCCAACTGATCGCCAGTGTTGCTAAGGAGGCTGATGTTGAGATTATCCTAGCCTTTAAAGCCTACGCTCTATGGCGTACCTTCCCCATTTTCCGTGAGTATATCCATGCCACAACAGCGTCTTCTCTGTATGAGGCACGCCTTGGTTTTGAGGAATTTGGTGCTCCCACGCATACCTTCTCACCTGGTTATACGGATTACGAGATCGATGATATTGCTCGATGCTCGTCTCATCTTGTGTTCAACTCATTGTCGCAATTTGAGCGATACCACGTTAGAGCAAAGTTAGAAAACACTCGCTTGAGTTTCGGTCTACGTGTGAATCCGGAGTACTCAGAGGTAGAAACACTCATATATAACCCTTGCGCGCCTGGAACCAGGTTCGGTATCACATCTTCAAAACTACCTGCTACACTGCCAGAGGGCGTCGATGGCTTCCATATTCATTGTCATTGCGAGAGTGGTAGCGATGTTTTCGAACGCACATTGGAGCATATTGAGGCGAAGTTCGCCAACTGGTTCCCTCAACTGAAGTGGGTTAACTTCGGCGGCGGACACCTGATGACACGCAAAGACTACGATGTTCCACGTCTTATTCACGCCTTGAAAGAGTTTAAGAAACGCTATCCTTGGTTAAAGGTGATACTCGAACCAGGTAGTGCCTTCGCTTGGCAGACGGGACCACTGGTCGCTCAAGTGCTCGATGTGGTGGAGGATCATGGCATAAAAACGGCTATCTTAAACGTAAGTTTCACTTGTCACATGCCTGACTGTTTAGAGATGCCTTACCACCCAGCCGTTCGCAATGCGGAATTAGTTGATGAAGACGGCTCTGCCGAGGGTGAGAATACGTACCGACTGGGCGCAAACAGCTGTTTAAGTGGCGACTGGATGGGGTCATGGAGGTTTGATCATCCGTTGCAGATAGGCGAGAACATCATCTTTGAAGATATGCTTCATTACACGACAGTGAAGACTAATATGTTCAATGGTATCAGTCATCCGGCTATCGCCCTACTCCATCCTGACAACGAATTAGAGGTTTTGCGCGAGTTTACCTATGAGGATTATCGAGACCGAATGGACTAATGGCACGCTCTTTGCTACCCTCTTTAAAGAAAGAATTAACTATATATAAGGAGGTAAGATATGGCATTCATAGATTATTATAAGATTTTAGGTGTTGACCGAAACATCCCTCAAAAGGATGTGCGGGCAGCCTATAGGAAACGTGCAAAGCAGTTTCATCCAGACCTACATCCTAACGATCCGAAGGCAAAAGCCAAGTTCCAAGCATTGAGCGAAGCCTTTGAAGTGATTGGAGACCCCGACAAACGAGCTAAATATGACAAGTATGGCGAGCAATGGCGTAATGCTGAAGCCTACGAGCAAGCGGGTGGCTTCGGTGGTTTCAATGGTGCGCAAGGTGATGGGGGTGCATTTAGCGGATTCGATTTCAGCAGCTTTGGCAGTGGAGGTGGCGGCTTCAGTAGCTTCTTCCAAGACCTTTTCGGAGGTGCAGGGAGGCGTCGTTCATCGGCAGGAAGCACTGGTAGAGCTTACGGTCGACCCAGTCCTGGACAAATGGAAGCCACTGTTGGCATTGATCTCTACACTGCCTTATTGGGTGGCGAAGTGATTATTCAGCTCTCTAGTGGTACTAAGGTGAAACTGAAAGTAAAGCCTTTAACACAAGGCGGAACGAAGGTTCGGCTACGTGGAAAGGGTTACGATCGTGGTGACGGTACCTTTGGTGACCTCATCATCACCTATAACGTGAAACTTCCTGACCATCTGACGGAGCATCAAAAAGAGCTTATAGAGCAGATGAGACGCGAAGGCTAACCCTCAAGAAAAGGCTCATTCATGGCTCTTCCGACATGCTTCAGAAGCTACCTTGTAACCCTTCTGATTATCAAGTAGACACCTCTTTTAATTCAAAATTCAAAATTCATAATTCAAAATTATGATTAGTTCTGTTTGATGTAAGGGTTTGTTAAGATACTCTGTATCATATAGTCCAGTGTAACGATACACTGCCTCGTTAGCGAGAGCCATGAAGCAGCAAATGAAGAGACGCCCTTCTCTATTCGAGGAGGGCGTCTCTTTGCATTAAGGAGGGCGTCTCTTTGCATTAAGGAAAGCGTCTCCTCACATCGAAGAAACGCCCCCGTTGATAGAGCAAACAACTCGTTTACTTATCTACTCATCTACTCGTCAACTCTACCTAATCATAATTTTGAATTATGAATTTTGCATTTTGAATTAGACAAGGGCATCAGCTTCTGTGGAATCTCGTGTTCCTTTAGGAACTCTGTGTAGCCTTCAGGCTTCGTGCCATCCGTGTATTCCGTGTGAAGAGAAGCCTCACCCCCACCCCCTCTCCGAATGGAGAGGGGCGTAGATAGTGCTATTTTCCACAGAACAAGCAACTCGTTAACTTGTCAACCAGTCCACTCGTCAACTCCACCTAATCATAATTTTGAATTATGAACTTTGAATTTTGAATTAAAAGAGGGGGTTTAGTGCTCCTTAATGCACCACCACTACCCTACCAGCTAACACTGCGATGAATCCCAAAGCGAGGGAGACAAGGATGTAAAGAACGGATACGATGAAGCCATCACCGCCTTTTATCAAACCGACATTCTCGTTCATAAAGGTGGAAAAGGTCGTGAAGCCACCACAAAAACCAGTAGTTAGTAGGAGGCGAGTAGACGTACTAATACCTCCATTCTCACCTGATAAAGAGGAAAAAACACCAATCAGAAAACAGCCCAAAACATTTACCACCATCGTTCCTAAGGGGAACGACCCTGCAATGGCAAGCTGAATATACTTTGAGATAACCATTCGCAGGCTTCCTCCTACAAAACTTCCAATACCTACTAAGATAATATCCTTCAACATAATCTGTACTTATATCAACTCTTTAAAGAACTCATCTACCTCCCAGATAATGCCACAAAGTAGGGACAGACGCCCTCGTCTGTCCACCTCGCAACATAGTTTAAAGACAAAATGACTAAGGACATATTGTTCTAATGACATATTCCTTTTATCGCATATATTGTATTTATGCGGACAGACGAGGGCGTCTGTCCCTACTTCATGATACTGACTTCGTATGCAAAAAGCACTATTTACTCCCCTCTCCATACGTAGAGGGATTGAGGGTGAGGCTTTTCCTCAACGGAACAAACAGCTTGTTAACCCGTCAACCAGTTAACTCGTCCACTCTACCTAATCATAATTTTGAATTGTGAATTATGAATTTTGAATTACAAGAGAGCTCTAAAACACTAAGTTAAAACCGAATCTTATACCATTCTTAGAGATCCCTGGCGCATGAGTATAGGTCAGTCTGCGCACATAATCGACCTCCAAACACTTGAAGATATTATGCACTCCGACCACAAACTCTAAATAAGGATCATTCGTCATAACGCCTGTTCCTTCTGGAAACTTATATAGAACTCGATCGTTAGAGTTCTGTGGTAAGAAGGGATTGTTCTTATCTGTTAGGTGCCCCCACATGCCCTTGAAGGCTACATACTCACGCCATTTCAACTTCTTCAACAATGGAACTCGATTGAAAACCTTGCCTTCCAAATCCCAAGCAAGGTTAAATTTGGCATACCGATCATTAAGGAATTCGAGTGGTTGCATCAAGTTAAACGTACCAAGGTGTTCGAAGTATGAGGTGTTGACAGGTGGTGTGATGAGGAAAGGGAAAGGCACCTTATTCCACTGCGCACCCCCTTCTACACGTGTATCAACGTGTCCCCAGCTCCCTAACCAGAATCGCTTATAGATGGAGAGTTCTGTGAAATTGGTCGTGAAGTGCCCTCCGAGGAAGTTCTTCAAGCCCATGATGTGCTTTAACTTGAACTCTGGTGCATCGAGATTAACCTCCATTCGTCTCTGTTTCGAGTTCACATAGGTTTGTCCGGGACGGAAGTCTAAACTCAAAGAAAGCTCTGTCATACGAATACGATCTACCAAGGAGCCATCCATCCGTTCGTATATCAACTTTCCAGTTGGGCGATTGCTCTCTGTGCGAAGACCAATACCTGTTTTCAAGCCATAGCTTGTCTCCCACTCAAAGGTTATCTTCTGGCGATTATAGAAATAGAGTTTCTCCACCTTAACTGGGCGGAAGGTCATAAAGATGTTATCCTTATTATGCTTCAAATACTTATCCGATGGCGACTCTATATCTTTATTGGATTCGATGGAGATAGTACGTATCGGGAACTCAATCGGTTGGTATTCTGGCTTATTGAAAGAGTATGTTACCTTCGCATCATAGTAATGGTCATGCGACTTGGTACCGTATGCGTAATAGCCTTCAAAGAACCAGTGTGGATTGAACTTAGCCGTTGTTCGGGCTGAAGCACGCAAACGGATGCCATCGACGAAGTTCTTTGAAATGAAGGTGTTAACCGGTCCGAGGTCCACCTTACTGGGCTTATCTTCATTGCCAGTCTCGATGAAGTTCTCCACAAGAGCTTTCGTTGCGAACAGCACCCACTTGAAGTGCTTGGTCTTAGACATGCGTTTCACAAACGAGTCCATACCGGCTTCGCTCTTCGTTAACTGCGTCGTTCTATGTTCTGCCCAGAACTCATTATCACGCATCTTAGCGTTGGCATCATACGTAACCTTTGCTTTCCCTTTGAAGAGTTTGTCGTCAATAGGATTGAAGGCATAGTGATTCATGCCCGTTGTACGTATCACAATGGCACGCTGGAGAAAGTCTGTGAGTTTCAACTCAGCCACCATGTTATCCGTTGTCAACGCCCATTCGCCATTGTCCAACTTAGTAAACTCCTGTTCAAACTTCATCGCATCGACAAAGTTAACGCCTGTGTTTGCAGGCAACTGCATGTCACACTTCTTCACATGCAGCGTACTGTCGTTCAGCACATAAAGCTCACCACGGAAGCCAAAGTCCTGTTGGTTAGCTGGCATAAACTGTAGTCTGATACATTGATCTTGGTTCACATAGACCGTATCATCTATATAGAAATGATAAAAGGAGATAGCAGTTGAGCCTATTGGAGAGGGGAATCTCTTTTGCAGAAGGTCGATTTGATCATCATAGATGTTGATATCTTTGAAGAGATCCTTTACTATTGTGTTCACCGCCTCACCTGTCTGAATGAGCTTAGAGATACCCTTTGTGGTCTGACCCAACACGATGTCTTTCTCATCGCGAGGCTCTTTGCGATAGATGTGTTGCGTGAGTGTCTCATCAACGGAGATAGGAAGTATGAGCTTATTGTTATATGGGCACACCTCCACCTGATCGATTAGCCAAGGTGCTCTCTTGAACATCTTGCCCTCAAGATCATCGGGAGTTAGGTTGTTAACAGCCATCGTTACCTTCTGATACTTATCATATTGATAGTAGCTGTGGTTCGATAGTAACGATTCCTTCTTGGCTGCTATTACACGCCTCATAAGCTCTACTGCGGGGTTATCCTTGCGAGAGTAACGATGCCGGCGTTTGGCTTTTACCACCACACCTTGCAGTTGTCTCGAGTCGGCAATAAGCGTTATATGCAGTGTATTAGGCGTGTCATCCGTCACTTTGATTCGACGAGGTTTATAGCCA
This sequence comes from Prevotella veroralis, assembly GCF_018127765.1. Taxonomy (NCBI): domain Bacteria; kingdom Pseudomonadati; phylum Bacteroidota; class Bacteroidia; order Bacteroidales; family Prevotellaceae; genus Prevotella; species Prevotella veroralis. Next base: position 903,437 of record NZ_CP072331.1, read on the forward strand.
ACAGCCGTTACGGTGAGTTGTTCGCCAGCCTTCCTCTTAATTGTGAAATGACCGTCAGCATCGCCCGAAGTCCCTATCTTCAGTGCTTTATAGATGGCATTAGCATAAGGAATACTGTCGCCTGTCTGTGAGTCAACCACATAACACTGTAATAGAGTACTGTCGACTGCAGGTGCAGGCTTGCTTACCTCCTTTGCCAGAGAGTCCATCATCTGAATGAGGGAATCGGTGGCAAGCGACATAGAGTCAGTGCTTAATAACAACGAATCAGTCTTAACTGGTAGGGAATCTACCTTTAAGACTGAAGGAATTGTTAGTTGCGCATGAGCCATCAATGTGCCTACTATAAACAATAGGCACATCAACAGCATTATTCTCAGTCGGTCCCGAAACACGGAGAACACGGACTTTTGGGATTTTCTTAATCTATCTAATACAATCATTTTATAACTCTTTTAAGACCCAAAGTCTTATTTACTCAGACAGAGACAACTAATCTATCTCTTCATCCGGCTCGTAGCCTCCCATCTCACGGATGGCATTCTTGAGCATTGTGTACTGCTCAAAAAGGTTGTTCACAGCCTCTTCACCTTGCGTGAAGTCATGCATTGGACTCTTTAAGAAGAAGCTCAAGAAGCGTTGAATACCATATCTTCCAGCCCTAACAGCCACATCTGACAACAAAACAAGGTCTAATAACAAGGGTGCGGCAAGGATGGAATCACGGCAAAGGAAGTTTATCTTGATCTGCATTGGGTATCCCATCCATCCGAAGATATCAATGTTATCCCATCCTTCTTTGTCATCGTTGCGTGGAGGATAGTAGTTGATACGCACCTTGTGATAGATGTTTCCATATAAATCGGGCTGCTCCTCTGGTTTACAAATGGTCTCCAAGGTGGACAGCTTACTAACTTCTTTAGTGTGGAAATTGGCTGGCTCGTCCAGAACAAGCCCATCCCTATTACCGAGGATATTGGTTGAGAACCATCCTGCCAAGCCCAAATTGCGGGTCTTAATGATAGGTGCGAAGCCTGATTTCACCAGTGTTTGACCTGTCTTGAAGTCCTTTCCTGCAATCGGCATGTGCGTTTTCTCTGCCAGTTCCCACATCGCGGGAATGTCAACAGTAGTGTTAGGAGCACCCATGATAAACGGACACCTCTCCTCCAAAGCAGCGTAGGCATAACACATGGAAGGGGCTATGTGCTCTCTGTCGTCAGCTTTCATCGCAGCTTGCAGTTGGTCGAGTGTCTTGTGATAAGCCGCATCGTAAGGTACAAATATCTCTGTGGAAGCAGCCCAGATAACCACTACTCTATCGCATTGCTCACGCTCTTTAAAGTCGCGGATATCGGCTCTTAACGCCTCAACCATATCCCATCTCGTCTTGCAATCCTTAACATTATCGCCATCAAGACGCTTGGCGTAATTCTTGTCGAAGGCTGCTTTCATAGGCTTAATAGCCATCAGCTCGTCCCGAACAGGTTCAATGTCTTTAGCCTTCAAGACCTCTGCATAGACCGCAGCTTGATATGCGTTTTGAGGGTAGACATCCCATGTCCCGAAGACAAGATCACGAAGGTCTGCCATCGAAACAATGTCCTTGTAGTGCAGATACTGCTTATCGACTCCATGCCCAACACGTATCTTGTCATATTGTGTCATCGACCCGATAGGCTTTGCAAGACCCTTACGTGCCATCAATACACCCGTTATAAATGTTGTAGCAACGGCTCCACACCCAACGACCAACACTCCGAGTCTACCCTCTGCAGGCTTTACATTTATTTCTTTCATACGCCTTTTATGTTATAAACTAAACGCTCTTACTTTACTAATATTGCTTTCTTCTAATTATTTTTCAGCTTATTTAAACTTCAAATAGTACTTATTCGTAGGATAAAAGTTCCTTTAACTCATGAATAATAAGGTCGGCAACAGGTACTTGTGGCTCTTCCTTGTTCCATCCCTCACCCTTGATCCAACAGGTTTGGCAGCCTATCTCATGGGCAGGAAGAATATCCTTTGTATAGCTATCACCCACTACTAACACCCTGTCAGGCGGCACTTGTATGGCGGCAACGGCTTTTCTGAAGATCTCTGGGGATGGTTTACGAACACCAACAACGGCACTCTCGGTCACAGTCTCAAAGAAATTGGACAGCTGGAACTCCTTGAGAACAACGGACATATTACCATAGAAGTTGGTTACTAAGCCCAATCTGTATTGCTTCCGAAGCTGTTCAAGGACATTCTTACTGCTTCCGATTGTCGTTTCCACCTTATTATATATATGCTCTTCAAGCTCTGTTTGCATCTTCCTCGCACTTTGCTCATCAACAGTCAGCCACCCTTTCTCTAAGAGGTAATCGAACTCCAAGCCGAGTTTCACCGATAACATCCTACGAAAAGTGTCGTTGGCATGAATCAAAGGTTCGCTCCCTAACTTTCGTTCGGCATACACGTAGGCTTCCCGAAACTGCTCTTCTGTCACGGAAACACCCATCGCTTCATATCCATGCCAAAGCATTTTGCCCCAGTGACAGCCCTGTGTATCGAGCGTTCCACCGAAGTCGAAGAGGATAACGGACGGCTTTGTCTGCCCCTCCTCACCGATGTTCTGCATCAAAGACGCACATAATTTCTCGTGTTTCTTGTGCATATATATGTACATGAGGTTGTATATCGTGACTTCAAAAAGGAGGTAGATCCAAGGGTAATTCAGTAAGCAGGTAATGTAAAGGAGGATGGCTCTACTGTTAAAAGTAAGCAGGTTTGTGAAGGGCATGAGCGGTCGACTCCCTTTCAAAAAACGCTCTTTCAGCTCTTGCGGAACCTGCTCTATACTGCCATATTGTGCCATCAACGCTTTGTGGAAACGCTGAAAAGCAGGTGTGCGACGCTCCTGACTCTTACAATAATACTGATAATTAGCGTGGAAGGCACGCTCCCAAAAGGCATTCGGTTTGCCTTTCAGCGATTCAACTATCGCTTGTTCCTGTGCATAAGAGCCTAATTCTGACCCATTCCTACCCATCAGGAAGTAAAGATGTATCTGACGATAATAGTCACTCAAGGAGCTTTGTGGCGAGTGAGACAATAGACCTGCAACAGCTGCCAAAGCCAATCCTCCAATGCCCCAAGGCACTGTTGTAAGGGGTATAGGTTCGTTCCAAAGGCGCAAGACGAGGGCTATATAGATTGTAAAAAACCATGTATCGCCTGCGAAACCATCCAAACAACGCCCCTTCATCGACCGCTGGTTGGTAAGACGAGCTAGTTGCCCGTCGGTGGAATCACAAAAGTTTGCAAGCATCAAGAGCACTACGCCCACTACATTATATAATGTGTCTGTGAAAGAGAACATCACTCCTGCCGCCACACCGAGGAATATGGAGAGGATTGTAATGCTGTTAGGAGTGACGCCAAAGCGGTGCCAGAGCAAGGCAAAAGCAAGTCCGATGGGACGTGTGAAATGCACATCTAGCCACTCTTCGGTGTCTTCCGACTTCATAGAAGCACGTAGTAATGTGCGGAATTTATCTATTTTCTCTCTTATTATCATGTATCTTTCAAGACTTTCATTATCGTTTGTTAATAGTCAAAAGGGGATGACTTTCACAGCTGACGTACTCTTTCAACAATTGCTTGAGCTGCCTCTTGACGACAACGGGAGTAACTCGGCCAATCATTGAAGTCGATGATTACATAGGTTCCATCGGCTCGGATAATAGCATCGCCACCATAGATAGGGGTTTGCAAAAGCCTCGACAACCGTTCTGCATCGTGTTGCAACTGCCCTTTGGAGTAGTTGAAATGATGAGAAATGCCGTTCCGCTGCTCTGCACCAAACTTCGTTTCGCCATCGTCACAAGGATAGAAACAACGAAAGAAATTCGTTCCTTCAACGCCATAAAACTTGATTAAATCGCCTTCCACATGCGCTTGTACAATGAAATCGACGATTCCTCGCTGTTGGAAACGCTCTTTAGCAAGCTCCAATTCAACCCGATTCGCACAATAGCAAACGTCCTCTTGGGTCTCTGCACTTTGATCACCACGCTTCAGCCAATATCCTTTTTCGCCTTCTGATGGTGGCAATGGAAGATGATTCTCACGCATCACTCGTTCTATATTACTACGTTGGCAGGCTCGCACACCAGCTGTGGGATTGAGCACACAGACACCTTTTTCCTCCAATGTGGATAGATAATCTAAGGTCTGCGGAGCACGCCCCATAGAGAGAATGAGACATCGCTCGGTGGGCACTCCGGCTTTTGATAGATTCTCCCCTACCCTCTCATGCGATTGTAAAAAGGTTTCCAACGCTTCTTCACCCACGATGTCTACCTTGCCTAACAGCCTACCCACTGCCTCCAAGATAACCCTATCTTTCTCTTCAGAATGGGGCGAATAACGCCTTGCCCGTTGTATGAGTAACATGGTTAGAGCCTTTTATTCAAATATTCTTCAGCCTTTGTTATGTCAGAGGCATGGTCTATGTCAAAGACTTTCGACAATGGATAAGCCTCAACGTGAAGCCCATTTGCCACCAAAGCACGCTGAAAGTTACGCATGCGATGTTGCCCTTTTGCAATGCAATCATTCAGTACGGAGAGGGTCAGAGGGGTAAGTCCATAGATGCCCGCAGAGATATATTGCGTATCAGGTTGTGCATGGTCATAATAGCCCGTAACGTGTAGTTGCGAATCAGTCGACACGTAGAGCGGTTTCTCATCATCGATATAATCGGTCACACCCATCAGTGCATCCACCCCCTGATGTAGCCTTTCTCGGAAAGTAGAGACATACGAACTGAACGCTTGCTCATCGAAGATTGTATCAACAGTTGTCAGTATGAAGGGTTCGTCAAGTAGGTATTTTCGCAGCTCATAGAGGCTGTGCATGGAACTAAGAGTCGTCTTGATCAGGAATTGCAGAGGGACATGATGCCCATTCAAACCCTGTTCCTCCACCTCAACGAGATGCCTTGCAACATCCATCATGTGCTCATTGCAGATAACGAGAATATCGGTTGCATCATTCGCAACAAACACTCTTATCAACCGGTCGATAAGCCGTTCTCCATTCACCTTAACCAATGGCTTGGCATCAGTAACACCTTCTTGTGCCAGTCGGGAGCCGTCTCCAGCGGCTATGATTGCATACTTCATCCATGCAAAGATACACATTTATCTATTCAAAACACACAATTCATAATGTAAAGTTATGATTAGTTTTGTCAGAAGCTGTAGTAACAAGCAGGGGAAATGCCCTTGCCTGCCCACTTTGCAACATAGTTTTAAGACAGAAGGACATAATGACATGTTGTTTTAATGACATATTATTTTAATCAAAATGATGCCACAAAGTAGGGACAGATGCCCTCGTCTGTCCGCTCATTTACCCTTTCATGACATCCCGTTAGGTAACATCCCCTCCTTTTGAGGGGCTTGGGGAGGCTTTTATTTGCTGTGTTTTGGCGGACAGACGAGGGCGTCTGTCCCTACAAGTTGGCATGTTCTTTAAGTAAAGGAACGCCCTCTTCGCATTGAAGAGGGCGTTTCCTTGCAATGAAGAGGGCATCTCTTCACATCAAAGAAACGCCCTCTTTGTTTGTTAATAGTAGTATCTACACCCCTCTCCATTCGGAGAGGGGACGGGGGAGAGGCTTTACCTAACTGGCTCCCGTTAGGCACTCCTCCCCTTGGGGGAGGCTGGGTGGGGTTATTCTATTCGAAGGGGGGCTGGGAGTGAGGCTTCTTCTCTAATATAAAAAAATATATTCTTGCTACTTTCTAGTAGGTGTCCCTCTCCTTGAGAGAGGCTTTACATAAACAAATTAGCACCCCAGATGAGTAAGGAATAACGCATTACCTTCCCCAAGGTAATACTGAATACTGATAAAGGAAGGTTCGCACGGGTAAGTCCGAGAACCACTGTTATGGCACTACCGAGGATGGGGAGGAATGCAAAAAAGCCCATCCATGCACCATGACCGCCCATGAATTTATAGGCACGATCTATGGAGCTCTGTTTGAGATGGAAGTATTTTTTAAGCCATTCGAGCTTTCCTAATCGTCCTAACCCATAGTTGACCATACCGCCCATGACGTTTCCTATGCTGCCATAGATGAGTAGTGGCACAGGATCAACGCCTGCTGCAAGAAGTCCAAGCATAACAGCTTCGCTACTAAAAGGTAATACGCTACCAGCGAGGAAGGCTGAGATAAACATGCCCCAATAGCCGTAGTCGATTAGAAAGTGGGTGATAGCATCCATAAGTTGAGGATCGTTATGAAGAGTGCAGCAGCCGACAAGAGGATAAACACCCAGTTAGTTATACGTGTGTGGGTTAGTGCAAAGAAGTGAGCAATGAGTGGGGAAGTGGTCACAATGAGCACACTTAGCAATGCTTCGAAGTGTTGCGGCTGTAAGAAGAGGAATACGATTGTGGCAATATCAATGGTGATAAAGACTTGAAAGAACAATCGTATGCGGATGCTGTCATTGCGTTTTTGATTCGTAAAGTGTATGATTCCGATAATAGCACATAATAGGACATAAGTCAAGACGGCTATGTTACTTGTGGTTAAGGACGTGAAATCGAGTGGTTTCTCAAATACACCTAATTGTAAGAAATGCTTAGCTAGCAAAGAGATCTCGCCCTTTGCTGCAAGATAAGGCGCATAGAACCAATAGGGGAGAGTGATACCAAGCAGAGAAGCAACGAAACTTTTTCCGCTTAAAGAGAGTAGGTTAGTGCGTGAGATAACCCAAAGTATGGGCAAGAAGTAGAGCATCTGTACCCATACCACGCTTGCCATACCGATACAGAAGTACGCATAAAAAGTCCATCCAGGCGCATTTGTGTCTTGATAACAGCGGAAGGAAAGGATGTAAAAGCCCACCATTCCTAACATGACAATCGATGAACGGATAGATGGAAACATAAAGACAGCCATCGTCGCAAGCACGATGAACGAGCAAGACACCAGTCGGCTGTAGATGCGAATGAGTGCATTTGCATTGTTAAGTTCCATCATTAAATAGGTAGCTAATAGCAAACAAACACCTGGCGCAACCACTGTTAGGTTGTGTAAACCAGCCACTATCCATACAAGCATAGCCGCTGAAACCACCCATGCTTGGGTCCAGCGGCTCTCTGCTATTCGGTTTTGAATACGCTTCTTCTGCATAGGTTACAAGTCTTGTCCTATATCTCTTCTAAAGTATTTGTCCTTGAATTCAATCTTATTAGCCTCTTCGAAGCTCTTTTGTAACGCCTCTTCCTTGTTTTTGCCATACGATGATACGGCAATGACGCGCCCTCCGTTCGTTACAATCTGCCCGTCTTTGAGGGCTGTACCACTATGGAATACAACGGAATCGACCACTTTGTCGAGTCCAGTAATCGGATAACCCTTCACGTACTCTTCGGGGTATCCACCGCTAACAAGCATTACGCAAACAGCTGAACGGCTGTCGAACTCCACCTTGTATTGGTCAAGATTCCCTTCGGCAACGCCTTTGAAGAGATCGACAATATCTGTCTTCAATCGTAGCATGACGCTTTCAGACTCTGGATCACCCATTCGGCAGTTGTATTCAATTACCTTTGGATCACCATCAACATTGATAAGTCCGAAGAAGATAAAGCCCTTGTAATCTATATTTTCAGCCTTCAAGCCTTCAACAGTGGGGCGAATAATACGCTTCTCAACCTTTTCCATCCACTCTTTCGTTACGAAAGGAACAGGCGAAACACTACCCATACCACCCGTATTAAGCCCTGTGTCATGTTCACCAATACGTTTGTAATCCTTCGCTTCAGGTAGTATTTGATAGTGAGAACCATCTGTTAAGACAAATACAGAGCATTCGATACCAGAGAGGAACTCCTCAATAACAACCTTAGCAGAGGCATTTCCGAACATACCATCAAGCATTTTGCGCAGTTCCTCCTTTGCTTCTGCAAGTGTAGGAACGATCAGTACGCCTTTACCAGCTGCCAGTCCGTCAGCTTTCAGTACGTAAGGTGGCTTGAGCGTATCGAGGAATTGCAATCCTTCCTCAATGCTTGTACCATCGAAAGTGGCATAAGCTGCGGTTGGAATGTTGTGCCGCTTCATAAAAGCCTTTGCAAAGTCTTTAGAGCCTTCAAGCACTGCACCAGCTTTAGAAGGGCCTATGACAGGGATATGAGCAGTACGTTTATCATCTTTGAAAGCGTCATAGATCCCATTAACCAACGGGTCTTCAGGTCCCACAACGACCATATCAACCTTCTGGTTAACGGCGAACTCCTTGAGACGTTCAAAGTCGTTCACACCGATGGAGACGTTTTCTCCAACCGCACCAGTGCCTGCGTTGCCTGGAGCAATGAAGAGTTTGCGACATTGCTTACTATGCGCAATCTTCCAAGCTAAGGCGTGTTCGCGCCCTCCACTGCCTAATAGTAATATTCTCATAAAGCCTTTTACTTTTGCTTGAGGTTATCCTCAAAGTATTGTGTAATACGTTCGTGTAAGTGTACACTCTGGTGTCCTCGCATGTTGTGAGGCTCTCCTGGATAGACAAAGAAGTCTGGTTGAGTACCCGCAGCGATACATGCTTTCAAGAAAGAATATGCGTGTTGAGGGACAACGACAGGGTCGTTTAGACCGATAATGATCTGTAGTTTGCCCTTGAGATCCTTAGCCTTCTGCAGGAGAGAAGTTTGTGCGTAACCCTCTGGATTAGCCTGTGGTGTGTCCATATAACGCTCTCCGTACATCACTTCATACCATTTCCAATCAATGACAGGACCACCGGCAACACCCACTTTAAACACCTCTGGATAGTTAGTAAGTAGTGAAATCGTCATGAAACCACCGAATGACCAACCATGAACTCCTATGCGGTTCTTATCGACATAAGGCAATAATTGAAGATACTTAACGCCCTCCATTTGGTCTTTCATCTCTTCTTGACCAAGGTGACGGAATGTTGCTTGCTCGAAGTCTTTGCCTCGGTGCTCACTACCACGATTGTCCAATATAAAGAGGAGATAGCCTTTTTGAGCCATGTAAGTCTCCCATCCACGTGAACCCCAGTTCCATGAAGCATCCACGTTGTGTGCATGTGGACCTCCATAGACGTATATCACGGTTGGATACTGCTTATTAGGATCAAAGTTAACAGGCTTTACCATGCGCCAATAGAGGTCTGTCTTGCCATCCGCCGCTTTGATAGTTCCATTGGAGTATTCCGGTACATTGTATCCCTTCCAAGGGTTAGGTGCGGTGAAATAATTGGTTCGCTGTGGGTTAGCACCTACTGCGATGATGTCATACTTACGTGGAACTGTAGGCTCACTATAGTTATCCAGCAACATACCACCATCTTTGCTTAATGTTGCGAAGTGGTAACCACGACCATTGTCAAGCAGTGTTCGTTTGCCAGTAGATACGTTCACAAGCCACGTATTACGCTGAATTGGGTTGCACTCGTTGGATACATAGACGATACTCTTTTGTTTCGTGTTAAAGCCGAGTACGTCTATTACAACCCACTTACCGCTTGTGAGCTGCTTAATCTGCTGTCCCTCCTTATTAAATAGATATATGTGGTTGTATCCATCCTTTTGACTTTGAAGAATGAATTCATTGTCGTTCCAAGGTAAGAAGACGATTGGGTGCGTTGGTTCTACGTACTTCGCATCTGTCTCTCGATACAGTTCTTTGAGCTTCTTACCCGTTGTTGCGTCATAAGAAACAAGTCGGCAATCATTCTGATCACGATTGACTTCAAACATATAGATGGTTTTCTCGTCAGGACTCCATGCTATATTCGTAAAGTAACGATCGGTTGGATCACCTGCTTGAAGGTACAAAACCTTGCCAGTAGAGGCGTCATAGACACCGACAGTCACCTTATGTGAGGTCTCACCAGCCATAGGATATCTAATAGGAGCAGCCTTTGCAGCACGAGATTCACCCTTTTCTGGTGTCCAATCAAGCTCTGGAATGTCAACAAGAGGATATGCACTAACCATGCTCTGATCCATGCGATAGAAGGCAAGACGATTACCTTTTGGACTCCAGAAAAGTCCTCCGTTGATTCCAAACTCATCTCTGTGAACACTCTGACCATATACTATATCGCTTGAACCATCAGTCGTTAACTGATGCTCCTTACCGCTCTTCTCGGTGACAAACAACTGATGATTGCGCACGAAAGCGGTCATATCTTGTTCGTTCCGATCGCTTGCCTGTGTGTTAGAAGGGCGTGTGATCCGCTTCTCAAGTTTATGAGTCTTGAAGTTTACATATATATCCTCTGTGCCATTCTTAACCATCACCACGGGGCGATCAGGGTATGGAAATTCAGCTGAATAGAGGTGCCGTACAATCTCATTCGACTTCTCCAAGCCTGCCCAACGATTGATGTCATCGAGGCTGAAAAGGCTTGTCTCCTTACCAGTCTTACTATTAACAAGAGAGCAAGAGTTAAGGTCTTGTCTTACTAACTTGCCTCCCCACCACGTTAGATAACGTGCTTCTGGGCGCATGTTACGATAATTGGTACCACCGAAGTTAAGGTCTTCTAAGGTGAACTGACGCTGTGCCATACTTGGAGTAGGACGTAAAAGTCCCGTGAGAGCAACGAGCCCCACGAGACTAAGTAATGATTTAATCTTCATGTTTATACGTGTTTTTGCCACGGTAACCACCGCGCTTGTTAGATTTATCAAAGCGTTTCCCACCAAACTTCCGATCGTCTTTCTGCTTGAAAGAACGGCTGCGGCTGCGATCCTCACCATCGAACTTTGGACGACGAGTTGGGCGTTCATCGCGGAACTTGCCACCACCAAATCTACCCTTGTCAAGGCTGTGGAATGTGAAAGAACGTATGTCCGCCTCAGCGTTCTCATCGTTCTCTTCAAGTCTCTTCTTAAACTCTCGCTCCTTTTTAAAGCGGTGTTTCTGTGCCATCTCACGCTTTTCTTCTTCGGTTTTGATGATTCCTCCATCATGACGGAAGGTGCTCATCTTACCATCAAAGAGCTGATAACGACGGAACTCACACTCTAACGAACCATTATATACAGGTATCTTAATACTTGGTTTGAGCCCTATTTGACGGAAGCACTCCTCTCTATAAGACAATATCCACGCCTCATTACCCATAAACTGGTGCTTGAGTCGCTCGCCAATCATCTTATATGTGCCTAAAAGATTAGGTGTTGATATGCGTTCGCCATACGGGGGATTCATCACAATAATGCTCTTCTCCTTTGGTTGAGAGAAGTCCTTGAAGTCTTGCTGTTCGATAGTTATATCACGAGAGAAGCCTGCTGCAGCTACATTCATGCGTGCCGTATTGACCGCCTTCATGTCTGTATCATATCCAAAGATGTGATGTTTGAACTCACGCTCTTGTGAGTCATCATTATAAATCATATCGAATAGCTCCTGATCAAAGTCTGCCCACTTCTCAAAAGCGAACTCTTTTCGGAACACACCCGGCGATATGTTGCGCGCAATTAACGCTGCCTCGATAGGCAAAGTGCCTGATCCACACATCGGATCTATAAAGTCGGTCTCACCCTTCCAACCAGTCATTAGAATCATACCAGCCGCTAACACCTCATTTAAAGGTGCCTCAACGCTCTCTTGCCGATAGCCTCGGCGGTGTAGAGACTCACCACTCGAATCAAGTGAAAGTGTGGCATTGTCTTCTGCTATATGTATGTTCAAACGAATGTCCGGATTGCTTACCGAGATGTTTGGACGTGTACCCGTTCGCTCTCTAAACTGGTCTACGATGGCATCTTTCACCTTATAAGTAACGAAGCGAGAATTGGTGAACTCTTCCGAATAAACTACTGAATCGACAGAGAAAGTCTTGCCTTCTTGGATGTATTGACTCCATTCGATCTTACGCACTTCATCGTACATGTCCTCCGCACTACGTGCTTTGAAGTGTGCGATGGGCTTAAGTATTCGGATCGCAGTGTGCAACTGGAAGTTGGCACGATACATAGTTTCTTTATTGCCCGTAAACGCTACCATGCGTCGACCAATTTGTACATTGTTAGCCCCGAGATCGGTTAACTCCTTTGCTAATACTTGTTCCAAGCCCATGAAGGTCTTAGCGATAAGTTCAAATTCTTGCATTATGTGTGATATAAATTATATACAATTAAAGTGCTGATAAGGGTTCTCTCTTATATTCCTCCACCATTATCAAAGTCGGTGTTAAGGATGTCTACTTTTGTTTGTTTATACTTCTTCGACTTCGGGCGCATGTCTCTCGTCACCCAAACATTGGCTCCTATAACGCAATCTCGACCTATCGTGATGCGCCCAAGGACGGTTGCATTGGCATAGACAACCACATTGTCTCCGAGTATTGGATGTCTGGGAATACCCTTGATAGGCTTTCCATCCTTATCAAGAGGGAAACTTTTGGCTCCAAGTGTCACTCCTTGATACAATTTAACATGGTTTCCTATGATACAAGTAGCCCCTATCACGACACCAGTTCCATGGTCTATCGTAAAGTAAGAACCAATGCTTGCAGCAGGATGGATGTCTATTCCCGTCTCAGAATGCGCCATTTCCGTAATCATACGAGGGATGAGTGGAACGTTCTCCAGCACTAATTCATGTGCTAATCGATAGTTGATGATAGCCTTAACGGCTGGGTAACACGAAATCACCTCGCCTTGGTTGCTTGCAGCAGGGTCTCCATCGAAAGCCGCCTGAATGTCTGTTGAGAGTGTCTTACGTAGTGTTGGAAACTTCTCAATGACGCGTCCTGCGATCTTGTCAGCCTCCTCTTTCATACATACTCGCTTATCGGCGGCATTGGGGCAATGGCAATCTTCATTAAAGCAAAGCCCTGCCATCACCTGACGACTTAGTAGTTTATGCAGCTTTTCAACGTTCACTCCGATTTGATACTTTATAGTATCTGTGTTCACCGAAGACCTCCCGAAGAATCCAGGAAAGAGTATGGACCGAGACAGACCGATAATTTCTTCCAGTTCAGAAGCCGATGGCAAGGGGTCACCATCACGATGTTCGTGGAAGAGACCTTGCAAGGCTTGAGGCTTCGAGAGCTCATTGATGGTGAGAATGAGCTGTTGAGTGATGTCCTGACTACTCATTTGACAGATGTAACAATATGTATTTACGTTGCAAAGATAGTTATTATTCTCGGATTTTTATGTGTTTGTTTGGGAAAAATATGGTAATTTTGCAGTTAATATTAGTTGTTGTTTTGGATAAAACGAATGTACTTTTAAGGCGTAGATTATCCTTTTTTAGATTAGAATCAATGGTGAACTCATCTTTTATTAGACCTTTCAGTATCATCTTCTTGTTGTCTTTTTTCCTCCTGACAAGTGTTCAATCGGCTCTTGGTAAGTCTTCTAAGCAAGAGAAACGACGCTTTGATGGTATCGACGTATCGCACCATCAGGGTAAAATCAACTGGTCGGAAGTGACAAAAAACCGCCAGATTCAATTCGTATATATCAAGGCGACGCAAGGAACTACTATAACAGATGAATATTACAAACGCAATATTTGCGAGGCTCGTAAGCATGGTTTGCGGTGCGGCTCCTATCATTATCTATCCTCAAAGACGCCCATTCGTGCGCAATTCCGCCATTTCTATCGAACGATTAAACGCTATTCTCAAGACCTCATACCGATGATTGACGTTGAACGAGAGGGTGTTCGGGGGTGGACACGCAAGCAGGTTCAGGACAGCGTAGCCGTCTTTGCAGGGTTAATAAAGAAGTATTTTGGTAAGAGACCATTGATTTACTCGCAGGCAAACTTCTATAACTCGCACCTTGCACCACGCTTTAATCAGAACTTCCTGTTCCTTGGTAAGTATAGTGCGGAGCGTCCTTCGATTAAGGGAGTAGGCCGACATAACATCTGGCAGTTTAGCGAACGAGGTAGAGTAAACGGCATTCGAGGCTTCGTGGACTTAGATCGTTTCATGTCAGGAACGTCCCTTAGGGACATTCGTCTTTAGTTTGATTGACATTTATTGAGCCCTTTCTAAATAAATTATAAACTATCCGAAAGTTGCTAATGGGCGTCATTTTTATTTGTAATTTTGCTTTCCTATATGATAGATAGGCATAGAAATAATTGTTTAAGATAAAATTTAATAATAGATGTATAAGTCATTTAGTAGCAAGATAATTGCTTCTTTCAAGATAGCAATGTTATCATTACCATTCCTAAGTATCGGTAGCTTGCACGCACAAGAGTTCCATGAGCAAGCTCCCCTCACATTCCGTCCATTGCTGCAAGAGCTTGGAACGAATCTGATGAAGGGTAAGAAAGGGAGTATCGTGGCACTTGATCCAGCCACGGGAGAGGTTCTTTGCATGGTAACGAACTCGCCCGATGGACCGAATGATGCCTTAGCAATCGCCACGGCATACGCTCCTGGCTCAACCATCAAGCCTGCGCAAGCCTTGATTTACTTGTCGGAAGGATTGGTAAAAGCCGATACGAAGATAGCATGTCACGATGGTTTTCGTGACGGAAACATAAGGGTGAAGTGTCATCACCATTACTCTCCAGAACCCTTGACAGGTGCTTTGGCTGTCTCATGTAACACTTGGTTCCTCAAGTCCTACCTCTCCATGATAGGCAATACACATAAGTATGGCTCTAAAGAAGAGGCTGTCACGGTGTGGCGCGATTACTTGGTTAGTATGGGATTAGGCGGTCCTTTGGGTATAGATATGCCTGGCGAACGAGGCGGACTGGTAGCGAATGTGAACTACCTAACGCGTCGTTACAAGACAGGTTGGACTCCCAAGACCATTATGTGGGCTGGTATGGGGCAAGGAGACATCACTGTTACGCCTCTTCAACTGTGTAACCTCGCAGCCACAATAGCCAATCGTGGGTTCTTCTTCACCCCTCATATTCACAAAAACACCGATTATGCTCCCCTCCCTTCACGCTTCCTTACACCGCGTCCAACCAAAGTTTCGGCTGCTGCTTACGGTCCTGTGATAGAAGGAATGCGTCAGGCTGTGACGAAAGGAACGGCTACAATACTAAATGGAACAACCTATCCAGTTTGTGGAAAGACGGGTACTGCAGAGAACGCAGGCAAAGATCACTCTGCATTCATTGGTTTTGCACCAATGAATCATCCGAAGATTGCCATCGCCGTGTACGTTGAACATGCTGGTTTCGGTGCTGATGTAGCTGCCCCGATAGCTGGTCTTATCATGGAGAAGTACCTTAAAGGGAAACTTAGTCCTAAGTCTATAGCATTGGCAAAGAGGGTGGAGAAGATACAAACCATTATCCAGTAACAATAAGAAAAAACACTAAAAGTAAGGACAGGAGCCCTCGGCTGGAAATCCGTCTACCTCAATTAATCAATAAAGGGTCAACTGGTTAGCGGACAGACGAGGGCGTCTGTCCCTACTTTTGGGTGTTATTTTGATTGGGAAGAACCATCTAAATTGACTTCCGTTAGGCACTCCTCCCCTTAGGGGAGGCTGGGTGGGGTTTCCAGACGAGGGCGTCTGTCCCTACTTTGGGGTGTTATTTTGATTGAGAAGAACCATCTAAATTGACTTCCGTTAGGCACTCCTCCCCTTAGGGGAGGCTGGGTAGGGTTTCCAGACGAGGGCGTCTATCCCTACTTTAGCACCTTATTCCCTAACATCTCTCCGAATAGAAAGGGGAGTAGATAGTGTCATCTGAAAACGACGGGGGCGTTTCTTCATTGCCAAGAGAGGCTTTCTTCGATATGAAGAAACGCCCTCTTCATATTGAAGAAAGCGTCTCTTTGTTTTTAGTCCTACTGTTCCAGCTAACGAGGCACTGCCTCATTACACACCAACCGACCATACCTTAGCTGACTCCCGTTAGGTACTCCTCCCCCTCTGGGAGGCTGGATGGGGTTATCGGGGAGGCTGGGAAAGATTCCAACAACCCTTAGAAGTATTCCTCCTGTATACCATTTACATTGATAGTATCAGTAGCTTGGCATGGATTGAAGTGCGCCGGAATAGGGAATTTAGCGTCCTTGCTGTATCCAAGACGCTTATCGGCATAAACGCTCTGCATGAAGTATGCCCATACAGGAAGCGCCATTGAAGCCCCTTGCCCCATGCTGGTATTATCGAAGTGGATGTCTCTATCCTCGCCACCAACCCAACAACCGCTTACGAGGTTAGGCGTTACAGCCATAAACCAACCATCTGCGTTGTTATTAGTTGTACCTGTTTTGCCTCCCATGTCAACGTTAATATTATACGCAAAACGTAACCGATTGGCTGTACCACCTTGTACAACGGCACGCAACATATCTATCATTTGATAAGAGCTAACCTCTGATATAACTTCAGTCATCAGTGGTTGGAACTTCGCAATGACGTTTCCATGACTGTCTTCTATCTTTGTTACGAAGAGTGGTGCACAACGAATACCACCATTGGCAAAGGTTGTGTAGGCACTTGTCATCTCACCCACAGACACCTCACAAGGACCTAAGCAGAGTACAGGACTTGCTGTTCTCTCAATGTCTGGGTTGTTTAAACCGAAGTCATGGAGGATATTCACGAATTGAGTAGGCCCTAAGAGATTGATGAGATAAGCTGATATCCAGTTGTTAGACTGCTGTAATCCCCATTTCAAAGGAACCTCTTGACCATAACGTGCATGCGATCCGTTGCGGGGAGTCCAGCCTCCATAAGTGCGCTGAACATTAGGCGCGAGCGAGCAAGGAGTCATACCATTTTGCATTGCAAGGGCGTAGAGGAAAGGCTTGATAGTCGAACCAACCTGTCGTCGACCACCCATTACAACATCGTATTTGAAGTGCTGGTAATCAATGCCCCCCACGTAGGCTTTCACGGCTCCGGTGTGTGGATCCATGCTCATAAAGGCTGAACGGAGGAACGACTTGTAGTATCTAATAGAGTCGATAGGCGTCATTACCGTGTCTACATCACCATGATAAGTGAAGATCGTCATCTCATGCGGTGTGCGGAAACTACGCTTTATTTCTTCTGGAGTAGCACCTTGCTCTTTCAATTTACGGTAACGCATGCTAAGTCGACAAGACCTATTAATGATCTCTTTGATGGTCTTTCGAGAGATATTAGATGAGAAAGGGGCATTCTTCTTGTACTTACTTGCAGCGTTAAACTGCGCTTGCAAGTAGCCACCCACATGTTTACGGATAGCTTCTTCAGCATAGGTTTGCATGCGAGTGTCAATCGTTGTGTAAATACGCAAACCATCCGTGTTTACGTTATAAGGCTCACCATTACGCTTGAGGTTCTTGTTACACCATCCATAGAGAGGGTCTTGTTCCCATGCGATAGAGTCGAGAACGAATTGACGATTCTGCCATGTCTGATAGTTCTCACGCTCTGGTTTATTCGCCATCATATACTGTCTGAGGAATGCCTGGAAGTAGTCTGCAGCTCCATCAACCGGTTTCGCCTTTGTGAAATGAATACCTAATGGACGTTGAGAAAGTTCTTCGTATTCATCTTTCGTTACATAACCAGACTTCACCATCTGCATGAGTACGACGTTACGACGCTGTCGGCAACGCTCTGGATAACGAAGAGGATTAAACATGGAAGGGTTCTTGCACAATCCAACTAACAATGCCGCCTCGGTGACATTGAGGTTACGCGGTTCCTTATTAAAGTACACGTTGGCTGCTCGCTTTATACCCACAGCATTGTGCAAGAAGTCGAAGTAATTGAAATACATTGCTAGAATCTCCTCCTTAGTGAAGTGTCGTTCTAGCTTAACAGCGATGATCCACTCAATAGGCTTTTGTAGCAAGCGTTCCATCGTGCTATGTGCTTTCTCTGAAAAAAGCTGTTTGGCTAACTGTTGAGTGATGGTTGATCCACCTCCAGCACTAGCCTGTCTCATCACGCCGCGTTTGACGATTGCACGTCCTAAAGCAATGAAGTCGATTCCTGAATGCTCATAGAAGCGTTCGTCTTCAGTGGCAACCAGTGCATGAACAAGATGTGGAGAAAGCCCGTTATAGTCGATCGCTATACGGTTATTATTATCTTGATTCCATGTGCCGATGAGCTTTTGATCGGAAGAATAAACCTGTGAAGCAAACTTATCAATAGGGTTTGATAGCTCTTCCATATTAGGCATATAGCCTACCCAACCATTCCATACAGCGATGAAGAAAAGGCTTGTGAATCCTAAAATAGCTATCAATGTTCCCCAGAGGAAATGTACAAAGTGTCTTCTCATATACCGTGAAAATATTGTGCAAAGATAATGTAAATCAATGGATAAGCAAAATAATTAAAACTTTTTTTAGCGTCTGTCTATATTTCTATTCATGCCCTTTGACAGAAAAGAAAATAATGATTACCTTTACAAACAGAAATCAATCAAATCATCACAGGATAGAGATGGGAAGACAGAACTTTGTGAATATCGAAGGATTGGATCGTCAACAACTGCTTTACCTCATTGATATGGCGAAGGAGTTTGAGGCTCATCCTAATCGTGAATTACTAAAAGGTAAGGTGGTAGCAACCCTTTTTTATGAACCTTCTACACGTACCCGACTAAGTTTTGAAACGGCTGCTAATCGCCTTGGAGCACGTGTCATTGGTTTTACGGATGCGAAAGTTTCAAGCGTAAGTAAGGGGGAGACGCTGAAAGATACCATCCTCATGGTTTCCAATTATGCGGATGCTATCGTCATGCGACACTATATTGAAGGGGCTGCGCAATATGCTTCAGAAGTGGCTCCTGTACCTATTATTAATGCAGGAGATGGTGCGCACCAACATCCCTCACAGTGTTTGCTGGACTTATATACCATCTATCAGACGCAGGGAACGCTTGAGAACCTCAATATCTACCTCGTTGGAGACTTGAAGTATGGGCGTACTGTACATTCGCTTATCATGGCTATGCGCCATTTTAACCCTACTTTTCACTTTATTGCACCAAAGGAACTGGCTATGCCGGACGAATATAAGCTCTATTGCAAAGAGCATGGTATTCGCTTTGAAGAGCATGAGGAGTTTACTCCTGATGTAATAGCTCATGCAGACATATTATATATGACGCGCGTACAAAAGGAACGCTTCTCTGACTTAATGGAGTATGAACGGGTGAAGAATGTCTATATTCTCCATCGTGATATGCTCTCACAAGCACGTCCAAACATGAAGATTTTACATCCTCTCCCACGTGTGAATGAGATTGCATACGATGTTGATGATAGCGAACATGCTTATTACATTCAGCAAGCACGCAATGGTCTTTTCGCTCGAGAAGCCATCTTCTGCCATTGTCTGGGTATATCGTTAGAGGAGGTGAAAGCCGATAAGACGATATTATAATAGACCTATATCAAATGACATCTAACATATAAAGCTTATGAAAAGGGTAAATAAAATTACGTTGGCAGCACTGTTCTTAGTTATTTTCACAACTCTGGTTAGTTGTAGCAACGAAGAAATAGAAGGTAGCTGGGAACCTATGAAATGGGAAGCGAACTATTCTGGTGATCCAAAGAGTATCACTGTTCCTGCTGAAGGTGGTACCTATACTTTGATATGTAAGAACTATCAGCGACCATGGTTGTCACATGCTTCAACTGGTGACAAAACTATTTATGCTGGTGTAAAGCCCCAGAACTTCTATCAGATATCACATGATTGGTTTGACATCAAGGTAGTTGAAAATACATATCATATCCTTATCAAAGCAAATAAAACAGGGAAAGCTCGCAAACTCGGGATAGAAGTGACAGCTGGAGATGTCTTCGACCATATTGAAGTAACGCAAGCAAAATAATAAGGAACCTATTATGTCAAAGAAAGAACGCTTAGTTGCCGCTATTGAAAACGGTACTGTTATTGATCATATACCATCTGAGAAGACCTTTCAGGTGGTCAACCTCTTACAGCTCCAGAAGCTCTCTACGCCTGTTACTATCGGTTATAACTTCTCATCGAAGATGGTAGGCACAAAGGGAATCATCAAAGTTAGTGATAAATTCTTCACTGATGATGAGATCTCCCGTCTGTCGGTTGTAGCACCGAACGTGGTGTTGAACATCATTAATGACTATGAAGTGGTAGAGAAGAAGAAGGTCGTAACACCAGATGAGCTTCGGAGCATTGTAAGATGTAACAACCCTAAATGTATCACAAACAACGAACCAATGGACACCATCTTCCATGTTGTTGACAAAGAGAAAGGTATTCTCAAGTGTCATTATTGTGATAAGGAACAAGAGATGGATAAGGTGGAACTGGTTTAAGAGTTCATCTTTAATAGTGCAAAACATTATCAATAAGGATTATAAAACTGATATTTACTTGGGATAAAAGGCAAATATCAGTTTTTTTTCGTACTTTTGCAACATAGTGAAGAGGATGTATTAGTAAGATTAGCATTGCTTGTTTAATCATTGGTAATTGCTTTTTCTATACATGGAAGTCGACTATTTCAGAAGTAAAAATTACCTATTTCTTTCAATAGAAATGGTTTAAAGGTATGTAATACCCCCCTGATGGATAATAAGAAAGCTACATTAGAGTTGGGCACAAAGCCTGTTGGTAGATTGTTGGCGCAGTATGCCTTGCCAGCAATAGTAGCTATGACGGCAGCCTCTTTATATAACATCATTGACCGAGTCTTTATAGGTCAAGTGGTAGGTCCGATGGCTATTTCCGGACTTGCTATTACATTTCCTTTTATGAACTTAGGTACCGCCTTTGGTGCTGGCGTTGGAATAGGAGCATCCACAGCTATTAGTGTGAAGTTAGGTCAAAGAGACTATGCTGCAGCCGAGAACATCTTGGGGAACACGGTGACACTCAACCTAATTATAGGTATAGGGGTTAGTGTTATCTGCCTCACCTTCCTTGATCCTATCTTGCGATTCTTCGGTGCAAGCGATGCAACAATACCCTATGCTCGGAGCTTTATGCAAGTTATCTTGGCAGGAAATGTTATCTCTCACATGTACTTCGGGATGAATGCCGTGTTACGTGCAGCGTCTAAGCCACGTCAAGCAATGGCTGCAACCATTTTCACGGTGTTAATGAATATACTCCTAGACATCATCTTTATATGGTGGTGGCATTGGGGTATTAGGGGTGCAGCTTTTGCTACTGTTATCTCACAAGCATTGGCTCTTTGTTGGCAAATGAGGCTCTTTTCCAATCAGAAGGAACTATTACATCTGAAAAAGGGAATCTATAGATTGAAGCGTAACTTGGTAAACAATATTATCTCTATTGGCATCTCTCCTTTCTTAATGAATGTGTGTGCTTGTGTCGTGGTCATATTCATCAACAACCAATTAGTTCGATATGGTGGTGACATCGCAGTGGGTGCCTATGGTATTGCTAATAGTATTGCCATGATCTTCGTGATGTTTGTTATCGGTTTAAATCAGGGTATGCAGCCTATTGCGGGCTACAACTATGGCTCACAGCAGACCGATCGACTCATGCGCGTAGTGAAGTACGCAGCCTTTGCAGCAACGGGAATTATGGTGACAGGATGGCTCATCGCTCACTTGGCACCATACTATTGTGCGCGTATGTTCACTAATGACCCGGAATTGATAAAACAGGCTATCAAAGCCATACAAATCAATATGATGATGTATCCTTTCATAGGTTATCAGATGGTGGTGACCAACTTCTTCCAGTGTATTGGCAAGGTGAAGGTTAGTATCTTCTTGTCTCTTTCACGCCAGCTGTTGTTCCTCTTACCTCTACTTGCAGCCCTCCCCCACTTCTTCGGACTGGATGGCGTGTGGGCAGCATTGCCTTCGAGTGACTTTACAGCATCTTTCATTGCTGCCATTATCATGTTTATCTTTGTTCGTCGGATTAAACGACAGACAAAGACAGCATAATATTTTGTGTTATAAATAACAATCTAAAATATGAGAAAAAAGCTAATCATAAACATCGGTAGACAGATTGGAAGCGGTGGACGAATTATAGCCAAACTATTGGCAGAGGAGTTCGATTGCAAGTTTTATGACCGTGAAATTCTTAATCTGGCAGCCAAAGAGAGCGGCTTTTCAGAGAAGTTCTTTGAACAGAATGATGAGCAGAAAGGTTTCTTGAAGACCCATTTTAACATCCGCCTCCCACTATTAGCTGATAGCGATTTCTATAAGAGTAACTTCTCGCAAGAGAGCCTTTATCAATTCCAAAGTGATGCTATACGTGATGTAGCTAAGCAGAATGATCGTTGTGTTTTTGTAGGTAGAACGGCAGATTACATACTTCGTGACAATCCAAACTGCGTGAATGTCTTTATCACCTCACCGATGCAAACTCGCATTGCTAACGTCTGTGCGCGTCGTGGATGTACGGAGGATGAAGCACGAAAACTCATTGAAAATGGTGAAAGTGAGCGGGCAAAGTATTACAACTATTACACCGCTAAGACATGGGGGCACGCAGAAAGCTATGATCTTTGTATAGATGCAAGCATTTTAGGATTGGAAGGTACGAAGGATCTAATAGCCGATTTTATAAGGAGAAGGGTGTGAAGAAGATTGGTATAATCTCTGATACTCATGGCTACTGGGACGATAAGTACGAGTATTACTTAGGTGCTTGTGATGAGATATGGCATGCTGGTGACATTGGATCTATGGAGGTTGCAGATAAGTTCGAAGCAATGAAACCTATCTTCCGAGCCGTCTGTGGCAATATAGATGATTATGAGATGCGGGCGCGTTATCGCGATATTCTACGTTTCAAATGTGAGGATGTTGATGTCTTACTAAAGCATATTGGCGGTTATCCTGGTCGATATGATCGTTCGGTACAAAGTATGCTTTACGCTTCACCACCTAATCTCTTCGTTGATGGACACTCACATATATTAAAGGTGCAGTTCGATAAAACGCTTAACATGTTACATATCAATCCCGGTGCAGCTGGTATACGTGGGTGGCATAAAGAACGAACTTTAGTAAGACTGACCATCGATGGCAATAAATTCACGGATTGTGAAGTTATAACATTAAGTGATAAGAAATAAATATATAATAAATAATAGTTTTGAATATGAAGACCTATCTTGTAACTGGTGCGGCAGGCTTTATTGGTGCAAATTACATCAAGTATCTGCTCCATAAGAAATATATTAATGAGGATATCAAGGTGATTATCCTTGATGCACTTACTTATGCTGGAAACCTCGGAACAATCAAAGATAACATTGATGAAAAGCGTTGTATCTTTGTGAAAGGAGATATTCGTGACCGCGAATTAGTTGATCGTCTCTTTGCTGAGAATGATATTGATTACCTCGTAAACTTTGCTGCAGAGAGTCATGTAGACCGCTCCATTGAAGACCCCCAGTTGTTCCTTTCTGTGAATATCCTTGGTACACAGAACCTCATGGACGCAGCTCGTCGGGCATGGGTAACTGGTAAGGACGAACAGGGCTATCCTACATGGAAGGCTGGGAAACGCTATCATCAAGTATCAACCGATGAGGTTTATGGATCGCTCGGAGCCGAAGGCTATTTCACAGAGGAAACTCCTCTTTGCCCTCATAGTCCCTATTCTGCTAGTAAGACAAGTGCTGATCACTTTGTAATGGCGTATCGTGACACTTACCACATGCCTGTAAGTATTACGCGTTGTTCTAACAATTATGGTCCTTATCACTTCCCCGAGAAGCTCATCCCATTAATCATCAACAATATACTTGAGGGCAAGAAGCTCCCTGTCTATGGTGAGGGACTGAATGTAAGAGACTGGCTTTACGTTGAAGATCATTGCAAGGCAATAGATATGGTAGTACGTGAAGGACGTGAGGGAGAAGTCTATAACGTTGGTGGACACAATGAGATGAAGAATATAGACATTGTGAAACTTACTATCAAGACCATTCATGACATGATGGCCGAGGATAAGAACCTACGTACCATACTAAAGAAACAAGTGAAGGATGCCAATGGTGACATTGATATCAGTTGGATTAATAATGACTTGATAACGCATGTTCCAGATCGTCTCGGGCATGATGCACGTTATGCCATAGACCCAACAAAGATCAAGGAAGAGCTTGGCTGGTATCCAGAAACTAAGTTCGCTGATGGTATTGTGAAGACTATTCGTTGGAACTTAGAGCATCAGAACTGGATACAAGAGGTCACTTCTGGTGATTATCAGAAGTATTATGACATGATGTACACTAAGAAGGGAAGGTAAAAGAGTGCAATGCTTGTACTCCCCTTTACACCTTATTATATATAAGGACATCCTATTTTATAATTAACAATCCCCCAAACTACACATGAAAAAGATCCTGCTATTAGGTTCCGGAGAGCTGGGTAAGGAGTTTGCTATTGCTGCTAAGCGTGCCGGACAGTATGTTGTGGCTTGTGATAGTTACGATAACGCCCCTGCAATGCAAGTAGCCGATGAATCGGAAGTAATCGACATGCTTGATGGCACAGCACTTGATGCTGTTGTCGACTTCCATAGTCCCGACATCATCGTTCCAGAGATAGAAGCAATCCGGACAGAGCGTTTGTTCAACTATGAACAGCAAGGTATACAGATTGCCCCGTCTGCTCGTGCAGTCAACTTCACGATGAATAGACGTGCTATTCGTGATCTTGCTGCTCGTGAATTAGGCTTACGAACAGCCAAATACTTCTATGCCAAGACTTATGAAGAGTTCAAGACAGCTGCCGATGAAATAGGTTTTCCATGTGTAGTAAAGCCTTTGATGAGTTCAAGTGGGCATGGTCAGAGCTATGTTCACAATGATGCAGAACTCGAAGAAGCCTTCAAAAATGCGATGGAAGGGGCTCGTGGCGATGTAAAAGAGGTAATCATCGAGGAGTTCATAGACTTTGATAGCGAGTTCACATTGCTTACCGTCACCCAAAAGAACGGTCCTACCCTCTTCTGCCCACCTATCGGTCATATACAGAAAGGAGGCGATTATCGTGAAAGTTGGCAACCTTACGCTATCTCCGAAGACGCTTTACGACAGGCAGAACACATTGCTAAAAAGGTAACAAATGCTCTTACAGGTTATGGTATATGGGGAGTTGAGTTCTTCCTAACCAAACAAGGAGAGGTAATCTTCTCCGAGTTATCTCCAAGACCACATGACACTGGTATGGTAACATTGGCTCATACCACCAATTTCAACGAGTTTGAGCTTCATTTCCGGGCTGTGATGGGACTGCCAATACCCGCTATTCACCTTGAACATGCAGGTTGTTCGGCTGTCATCTTGTCTCCAATTGACTCAAGCAAGCCGCTGTTCTACAATCTTTTAGAAGCCTGTAAGGAAGACAGAACACGCTTGCGTATCTTCGGAAAGCCTATCGCTCATGTTGGAAGACGTATGGGAGTAGCTCTCTGTTATGGTGAGGTTGGAACCGATATGGACGAACTGCGCGATAAAACGAAACGTATTGCTGCAACCGTATTGGGCACTGATCCTTATATGAAGAAGTATTAATAAGGAGGTAATGACACATTAAGTAATGAATGACAACGCGATTTCATTAGGAAAGATAATATCATTGCAGAAGGTTGTTGACCCTCGGGGAAACCTGACAGTAGCCCAAGGTATGAAGGACATACCCTTCCATGTCGCCCGTGCTTATTGGACTTATGATGTTCCATCAGGTACTTCTCGAGGTGGACATGCACATAAACACTGTCGCGAATTCATTATTGCTGTAAGTGGATCATTCACTGTTACACTTGATAATGGGCACAGAAAGGAGTCCTTCCTACTGAATCATCCTTATCAAGGGCTACTTGTTGATACTGATATATGGCGCACGCTCGATGATTTCTCATCGGGTGCTGTGTGTCTTGTATTGGCTGAAGCCCCTTTTGATGAGGCTGATTACATTCGTAACTATGACGAGTTTATAAACTATTTAAGCCATAAGTAGTTTAGAAATAATGCTTTTATTCCAAGATTGATGCACCTAATACAGCATGTTTGAAGTAAGGCAATATACTAGAGAACAGGTACTTGAATGGGATAACTTCGTGCAGAGATCGAAGCAAGGAACGTTCCTTTTCAATCGTTCTTACATGGATTACCATGCCGATAGATTCCTTGATTGTTCCTTAATGGTCTATCGGAAGGGACGACCCTACGCCCTTTTGCCTGCCAATAAGGTTGATACAACGCTTTACTCACACCAAGGACTAACCTACGGAGGACTTCTTACAAACACAAAAGCATGTGCAGAGGATATTTGTGAGGTATTCCTTTCCATCAACGAATATCTTAACAAACAAGGATTTAAGCATGTAGTGTACAAGTCTATACCATGGATTTACCACAAATATCCCGCTGAAGAAGACTTATACGCACTTCTTAATGTGTGCAAAGCACGTTTAACAATTCGTGATATATCCACAACTATTCCTCTTCTCCAGCATCTAAAGTTCACGGAAAGTCGTAAGAGTGGGATTAGAAAAGCCACTCACTCAGAACTTACCATTGCTGAAAGCGGGGACATGGAAGCCTTTTGGGGGATATTAAACGATAATCTTTCAAATAAATATAATACTCACCCTGTTCATTCTCTAGCTGAACTTAAATTGCTAAAGAGCCGTTTCCCTAAGTCTATCCGCCTTTTCATGGCATTTAATAAGGTTGGTAATCCACTTGGCGGAACCCTCATCTTCGAGACACCGCAAGTCATTCACACACAGTATATATCTGCTTCTCCAGAGGGAAAGAGCCTCGGTGCACTGGATTTTCTGTTCGATTATCTTATAAATAAGGTATATGCTGACCGCCAAGGATACTTTGACTTTGGTAAAAGCACCGAAGAGAATGGGCGGAAACTCAATGCTCCTCTCATTTTCCAAAAGGAAGGCTTTGGGGGGCGGGGTGTTTGCTACGATTGCTATGAGTGGGATGTTATGCCCATGGAAAAGCTGAATAATCCGGTAAGCAAGGGTAAGTAAGGACATAACTAACTGGTAAGGAAAATGATTAACTACCTTTCTCTCAAGGATATAACAGCCCTTCACGGTGATGAAATTACTAACGCTTTGGAACGTGTTGTACGTTCTGGTTGGTATTTGCAAGGGCAGGAAACGAAGCAATTTGAGGCTGATTACGCTAAATTCATTGGTTCGGAACACTGCGTAACATGTGGAAATGGACTTGATGCGCTATCTCTCATCCTTCGAGCCTACAAGGAGTTAGGACGATTGAAGACTGGAGATGAAATCATCGTACCCGCTAATACCTACATTGCAACTATCCTTGCCATTACAGAAAACAATTTGACTCCTGTCTTGGTAGAGCCTAATATTAATACACTGGAGCTTGACGACCAACTCATCAAAGCTGCCGTAACATCGAAGACACGGGCTATCTTACTCGTACACCTCTATGGGCGATGTGCTTATACACCGCTGATTGGCGAGCTATGTACGCTTCATAACCTCCTTCTCATCGAAGACAACGCACAGGCACATGGCTGTTTTTATGGCAAGAAACGCACTGGTTCATTGGGAAATGCAGCTGCCCATAGCTTCTACCCAGGTAAGAATCTCGGTGCATTAGGCGATGCTGGTGCCGTGACAACAGATGATGCTACATTGGCAGAGACTATCCGTAGCATTGCTAACTATGGCTCGGCACGTAAATATGAGTTCTCTTTTAAGGGCGTAAATAGCCGTATGGATGAGATTCAAGCAGCTGTTTTAGATGTGAAACTCCGTTATCTTGATCAAGAAAATGCACAACGGAAGGAGATAGCCAAAACTTATCAACAAGGTATTAAGAACCCACTAATCACAATGACTACCGATGGCGACTGTGATAATGTGTATCATATATTCCCTGTTTTATGCCCCTCCCGTGATAGATTAAAGTCTTACTTGAATGATAACGGAATATCAACAATGGTCCACTACCCTATCCCACCACATCAACAAAAGGCTTATGCAGAATGGAATAAGCTCTCTTATCCCATTACAGAAAGCATACATCAGCAAGAACTATCTCTCCCTTGTAACCCAACAATGAGCGATGATCAATGTCAGAAGATTATCGATTACATAAATGAATATCAATAGAAAACTAATTAAAACATATATGCATAAGAAAATCTTTATCGCCTCAGTATGCCTCACACTCATTGCATTTCATACGCAGTCAGCCAACGCCTTGAATATAGAAAAAGCTTCGGTCAGTCATTTTACTTGCCCAACTGATGCTGTGACACTTGTTTCTAAGCGTCCTAAAGAGGCTGACCGACTCTTTAAATCGGATGCTGTTGAGAGAGAGATAAGGCTTATTGTGAGTGAACTAACTAATAAACGACTGGCATGGATGTTTGAGAATTGCTTCCCAAACACGCTTGATACCACCGTACACTATGGTGAGAACCCTGACGGGACACCTGATACTTTTGTCTATACAGGCGACATTGCCGCTATGTGGTTGCGTGACTCGGGGGCTCAAGTATGGCCTTATGTGCAACTGGCAGGCAAAGATAAGAAGCTACGAAGGATGTTGGCAGGTGTTATCAACCGCCAGATGAAGTGCATAAACATCGATCCTTACGCCAATGCCTTCAATCAGGTACCTGATTCGAAAGGCCCTTGGATGAGTGACGAAACGGCTATGAAGCCCGAACTGCACGAACGGAAGTATGAAATAGACTCTCTTTGCTACCCTATCCGACTTGCTTTTGAATACTGGAAAACCACTGGTGACACCAGTGTCTTTGATTCCGAGTGGCTCAAAGCAGTAGAGAATATCCTCAAGACATTCCGTGAACAACAGAAGAAAGAAGGCCGCGGCAGCTATAAGTTCTTGCGTGTTACGGATCGAGCATTGGACACTATGAACAATGCGGGATGGGGTGCTCCAGTGAAGCCAGTGGGTTTGATCGCCTCAGCTTTCCGTCCGTCGGACGATGCAACAACCTTTCTCTTCCTCATTCCATCGAACTTTATGGCGGTGTCATCGCTTCGTAAGGCTGCTGAAATCCTATTGAAGGTGAATAAAGAGGCTGGTCTTGCAAAGGAGTGTACGGCTTTGGCTGATGAAGTTAGTGAGGCTTTGAAGAAGTATGCGGTGTATGATCACCCCAAGTATGGCAAGATTTACGCTTATGAAGTAGATGGTTTCGGTAATCATCTACTGATGGATGACGCTAACGTACCTAGTTTGCTTGCCATGGCTTATTTAGGAGATGTAAGCCAGGACGACCCTATCTATCAGAATACTCGCCGTTTCGTGTGGAGCGAGGATAATCCTTATTTCTTCCGAGGAAAGGTCGGTGAGGGTATTGGAGGGCCTCACATCGGTTATGAAATGGTGTGGCCTATGTCCATCATGATGCGTGCTTTCACGTCAAAAGACGATAATGAGATACGAAAGTGCATTGAGATGCTGATGAACACAGACGCTGGTACGGGCTTCATGCACGAGAGTTTTAACAAAGATGATGCTAATAACTACACTAGAGAGTGGTTTGCTTGGCAGAACACACTATTTGGTGAGCTCATTATCAAGCTAGTAAATGAAGGAAAGTTAGGCTTGTTGAATAGTATTAAAGAATAATACTCTAAATATCAATAAGTTTACTTTCTTTAACTAAAAAAGTTTGGAATGATTGTGAATTAAGCATATCTTTGCAACGTGTTTTTCATGGTATTAGATTATTAAGGTTAGAAGATTAGTTGTCGTGAGACAAGTAATCTTTAGTCCCAGACCATTCGTCTGGGACTTTTTTATTCGGTAAACTCTAATACTACCCTATCTTGTTTCATGGTTTAGTAGATATTTTATAGCTTTCTTTCATTCTACTTAAAGATTATGTTACTACACAATGGTCATTTTAATTCCACTCTGTTTTAATTGTAGGTTAACTTTGTCTTAAACATCAATGACCATCCCCTCTTGTGATAAGATAGTATTCGGAAAGATAGCTTGAGCCTCTTTTAATAGTAGCTCTTCATTATTATATCGAGCGGAATAATGACCTAAAAGTAATTTACCAACCTTTGCATCATGTGCTACCTTCGCTGCTTGTTCTGACGTACTATGCCAATAGAGCTTAGCACGATCGGCATCCTTCGCAAGATATGTGCTTTCATGATAAAGTGTATTAACTCCTTGAACTTGCTTAGAAAGTGACTTGATATATCTCGTATCGGAACAATAAGCATAACTACGGGCAGGAGTAGCAGGCGATGTAAGTCGGTCGTTCGGAATAATATCTCCATCAGGAGTAATCCAATCAGCACCATTCTTTATGTTATTAATCTGACTGATTGGGATATGATAGAAATCAATCATATCTCGACGAATATGCGGGAGCATTTGTTTCTCTCTAAAAAGGAATCCACAACATTCTACTCTATGCTGCAAAGGAATCGTTTCAACTGTCAGACTACGATCTTCATAAATAACTTTCTGTTGAGTTGTATCTAAGCCATGGAATATTACCTCAAACCCTAATCCCTGACAAAAGAAGTCGAGTGTTTGCTGAAGGATAGGCTCAAAAGAAGAAGGAGCATAGATATGTAGAGGAGCGGTGCGCCCCGTCATACCAAATGTAGACAACATTCCTGGTAATCCAAAACAATGATCGCCATGAAGATGACTAATAAATACAGCTATAATTCTAGAGAAATGGATGTGCAACCTACGTAATTGTATCTGCGTTCCTTCTCCACAATCAATCATAAATTGCTTTTCCCTCAGTTCAATAACCTGCGAAGAAGGATAATGTCTCAATGTAGGTAAGGCACTTCCACAGCCTAAAATACGTACAGTAAATGGTTCCATACAGCAATACGAACGAATATAAAAATGCTCGAATCGCTTAGCTAAATCTCATTCAAAGAGCTATTACACGACACGAGCATTATAATGTTTTATCAGCTAAATCTTACTTTCCTCTTGTAAAGACAAAAATACCATTGTGATTTTCTAATGATAGTGAGTCCGCACCGAGGTTATCAACATCAAAGGTATCTTTTGATAAGATCAACTTACCATTCCAAATCTTCCATGAAGTCCAAGGATTCTTCTCTGATTGAAGACTGGAACTAACCGTTCCGCCCTCTTTAATCTCGAAGTTACGATCAAGACTTGTCCAGTTTCCTAATAGAGAAGTTAGATTAATGGCAGAACGCATGAAGTTATCGCCATATTCCTTATACCCAATCACGGCAAAGCGGTCACCATTAATCTTTCCTCCTTTAACAACTTCGACAGTGTCATCTGGATTTACTAAGAACTCAACCGTATCGCCTTTATCCGTAAGTAAGATTAATGAGTTCATTGCACCGTCAACCATAGTACCATAAACAGTACTATCGCCCACAGTCAAAGAATCGGTACTACCACTTGCTTGAGCCAATGACGACTTTGCCTTATTATCCTTACAAGCGTAAACAGCAGCAAGGATAATCAATGAAATAACTAAATAAAAACTCCTTTTCATGTGCTTAATATCTTTAGTTCTTATAGTTTCTTTGCTTCTTCCCAATATTGATCCATCTCTGCGAGTGTCAAATCCTTTATAGAGACACCTTTTTCACGCGCTTTCTTTTCGATGTAATCAAATCGTTTTATAAACTTCTGATTCGTATGTTCGAGTGCATTATCAGGGTTAATATGATAGAGGCGGGCTGCATTGATAAGCGAAAACATAAAGTCGCCAAACTCTTCGGTTGAACGCTCTTTATCTTCTTTCTGCAGTTCTGCCTTCAATTCGCCTAACTCTTCATAAACCTTGTCCCATACCTGCTCTTTTTCTTCCCAATCAAAACCCACATTACGAGCCTTGTCTTGTATGCGATAAGCCTTTATAAGACTTGGCAATGATTCTGGAACACCAGAGAGAACAGACTTATTTCCATCTCTTTCGCGCTGTTTTCGCTGTTCCCAAGTAGATTCAACTTGCGTTGCCGTATTAGGTGCTGCTTGCTGATTATCGCTTGTTTGCTGTTTCAATTCATCTTTGTAAACCACCTGCCCATTAGCATTTACAGCCATATCCGAGCGAGAAACCTCCCATCCTGTCCAGTCAATAAAATCATGTCTGAACATCAATTTATCTGATTGCGCATTGCAAACATCAGCAACATCAAACTCTTCTTTCTCCTGACCGAGCATTGAATAGAACACAACGTGCTCCATAACATCTCCCAATTCCTTACAGATATTCTTTGAATCGTTCTTGAGAAGAGCATCAGCTAACTCGAAAGTCTCTTCAATAGTATTAGGACGAAGACTCTCATTGGTTTGTTTTCTATCCCAAGGGCACTCCTTGCGAAGACGTTCCTGGACATCCAACAAACGTGCAAAGGCTTTTAATTTTTCTTCTTTTGTATGCAATGTCTTGATGTTTAAAGTTAAAGATAAACGTTAAAGTACTTGCTAACCTGTACTATTATCGTTGCAAAGATACACTATTTAAGCGGATTTTTTGTACTTTTGCACCGCATTTTATGATAATAAAGAATAAAAAAATATATGAAACAATGGAATTAGCAAGCAAGTATGATCCACAGGTTGTGGAATCAAAATGGTACCAGTATTGGCTGGACAATAAGCTATTTAGTTCTAAACCTGATGGGCGTGAGCCTTATACTGTGGTGATTCCACCACCAAATGTTACTGGTGTACTCCACATGGGACACATGCTTAACAACACTATTCAGGACATTCTTGTAAGACGTGCGCGCATGGAGGGTAAAAATGCTTGCTGGGTTCCAGGTACTGACCATGCAAGTATCGCCACCGAAGCAAAGGTTGTAAACAAGTTGGCGCAAGAAGGTATCAAAAAGACAGATCTCACCCGTGAACAATTCCTTGAGCATGCGTGGGATTGGACGCATGAGCATGGTGGTATTATCCTGAAACAGTTGCGCCGTTTGGGCTGCTCTTGCGATTGGGATCGTACTGCTTTCACCATGGACGACACCAGAAGTAAGAGTGTTATTAAGGTATTCTGCGACTTATATAATAAAGGTTATATCTATCGTGGCGTGCGAATGGTTAATTGGGACCCACAGGCACAGACTGCTCTATCGGACGAGGAGGTGATTTATAAGGACGAACACTCTAAACTTTATCACCTTAAATATTATGTTGCTGCCGACGATCAGGCTAAAGTGGAGCGTAAAGACGAGGGCAATGTAATGCACAAAGATGAGAAAGGTTACTACGCTGTGGTTGCAACAACCCGCCCTGAAACGATTATGGGCGATTCGGCTATGTGCATTAATCCAGAAGATGTGAAGAACACATGGCTCAAAGGTTTGCATGTCATCGTACCATTGGTTAACCGCGTAATCCCGGTTATTGAGGATTCATACGTAGATATTCAGTTCGGAACAGGTTGTTTGAAGGTTACTCCTGCACACGATGTCAATGACCATGCGCTCGGTTTGAAGCATGGATTAGAGACAATCGACATCTTCAATGATAACGGAACCATCTCCGAAGCGGCTGGTTTGTATGTAGGTCAAGATAGAATGGACGTGCGCAAGCAGATATCTAAGGACTTAGAGGCGGCTGGTTTGATGGAAAAGGTAGAAGACTATGACAATAAAGTAGGCTTCTCGGAGCGTACCAACGTACCCATCGAGCCGAAACTCTCCACACAATGGTTCCTCAAAATGCAGCACTTTGCCGACATTGCGCTCGCTCCAGTCATGGACGATGAGATAGAGTTCTATCCAAAGAAATATAAAAACACCTATCGCCACTGGCTTGAAAACATCAAAGACTGGTGTATCAGTCGCCAACTTTGGTGGGGGCATCGCATCCCTGCTTACTATTTCAAGGACGCAGAAGGTAAGAACGCAATAGTCGTTGCAGAGACCGCAGACGAGGCATTGAAACTTGCAAAAGAGAAGAATCCTAACGTAACTGCAGCCGATTTAGAGCAGGAAAGCGACTGCATGGACACATGGTTCTCCAGTTGGTTATGGCCAATCTCTGTGTTTGATGGCATTAACAACCCCGATAATGAGGAAATAAACTACTACTACCCTACGAGCGATCTCGTGACAGGTCCAGACATTATCTTCTTCTGGGTGGCACGAATGATCATGGCAGGCTATGAATATCGTGGTAAATTCCCATTCAAGCACGTTTATTTCACGGGTATTGTGCGCGATAAGCTCGGGCGGAAGATGAGCAAAAGTCTTGGTAATTCGCCTGACCCGATTATGCTTATCGAGAAATATGGTGCCGATGGCGTCCGTATGGGTATGATGCTTTCAGCCCCAGCCGGCAATGATATTCTCTTCGATGAGACGCTCTGTGAGCAAGGACGTAACTTCAATAACAAGATTTGGAATGCCTTCCGCCTCGTACAAGGTTGGCAAACTGCCGATATTGAACAGCCACAAGCAAGCCGAATCGCCGTTGAATGGTTCGATGCCAAACTGAAAGCTGTGAACAAAGAGATGGACGAACAATTCAAGAGCTATCGTATTTCCGAGGCATTGATGACGGTCTATCGCCTCTTCTGGGACGAGTTTTCAAGCTGGTACTTGGAGATGATTAAGCCAGAATATGGCAAACCTATCGACAAAGTGACCTACGATGCAACGCTCCGTTTCTTCAATTCTTTGTTAAAGATGCTCCACCCCTTCATGCCTTTCATCACCGAAGAGCTATGGCAGCACATCTATGACCGCAAAGACAGCGAGAGCATTATGTGCGATGAACTGAAACTCCCAGCTCCAACCAAGGACGAAGAGCGGTTAATCGAAGACATAGAACAGGTGAAAGCAATCGTCGGCGGTGTCAGAACGGTGCGCAATCAGAAGAATATCGCACCTAAGGTTGAACTCGAACTCAATGCCATTGGGCAAAATAACTACGAGGCATACAACAGCGTAATCCATAAGATGGCGAACTTAAAGACAATCGAAGTGGTGGCAGAGAAGCCCAGCGACGCATCAGGCTTCATGGTCGGAACGGACAGTTTTGCCGTACCTGTTGGCGATTTGATTGATGTTGCAGCCGAAATCGAAAAGCAAGAGAAAGAACTCAACCATCTGGAAGGCTTCCTCGCTGGCATCAAGAAGAAACTATCTAACGAGAATTTTGTTTCTCATGCCCCTGCGGCAGTCATCGAACGTGAGCGCAAAAAGCAAAGCGATTCCGAAGAAAAGATTGCAGCTCTCAAAGCAAGTTTGGAGGAATTGAGGAAAAAGTAAACTAATTTTACCTAACAATATCCGAGTAGGAATTAGGCTTATTAGCGAATAGCAGGCTTAATTCCTACTCTCTTTTTTTGTCATTCTGCACATGAAAATCACCCGTTTTTAGCCCCTTTTACGTACCTTTGTAAATCATTGATTATCAGCACAATACAAAGCCAATAATAAATCCCCAAAAAACGGAGGTACATTTTACCAAAAACGGAGGTACGTTTTCATCAAAACGGAGGTACGTTTTTACTAAAACGGAGGTACGATTTTTTAGAAAGCAATATACAATATTTACAAAAGTCAGATTGCTTATTGAAAATAAGGATATAAAAACAATCAAAAAAATAGCTTCGATTTATTGTTTTAATAAAATATTTTCATTATATTTGCGCCATACAATCTGAGTGTAAGTACTGTGAAGTGTGCAGATACCCCACTCTAATTTATTTAAAACACATTAAAAAACCATTTAGCTTATGGATTTTTCACTAACCAAGAGAACGGTCAACATGGGTAAATTAAAAGGCAAAGATGTCTTCATTGCTCACCCTGTTTGTCAGAAACATCACATCACTTTTGATGAACTATGTGATCGCATGGCGGACGATTCAACCGTTGGTCAAGCTGACATTGCGGCTGTATTCTATCGTTTCCGCAAAGTGTTAAACGAACTTTGTTCGAGAGGTTACATTGTCGACGGGGGACCAATCGGTACGTTCCGACCCACATTCACCTCAAAATCTGTGTTGAAAGAAGAAGATTTCAAGCCTTCGGAGTGCATCTCTCGAACGCAGATTCTCTTCACTCCTACACAGGAGTTCCGCCAACTCAAGGGTATTGAGTTCTTCCGAGTAGCTCCACAGGAGAAGGTGAAAGGCAAGAAAAAACCAAAAGAGAACAAGAAAGAGAATGAGGAGTCAGGACCTCAAGTTGGTTGAAAACCATTCAATCCAGAAAGACGAAAGCCACGAGCACTTGCCCGTGGCTTTCTGTTTTTATGCAATGCATTATCATCGTATGACAATCGTGCGGAACCAATCTCTCAAAACTCCGCCATATTGATTCTGACTATCGGCACAAAGGATAAGGACTTGGCTTCCGTCAGACAGTTTTGAACCGAGGCACATCCCTTCATAGTTCGCTAAATCTTGTCGGAATAGCGTTAAGGAGGTCTTCCATTCTGCTATCAATGTCTTCTGAAGATAGGGAGAAGCAGCTTGAAGTGGGGCATTTGACGGAATAGAATCGGCGGAAAGAGGATCGACGCAATAGATCTTATTGCTCACAAACGACCCTAATTTACCCGATGTTACAAGGAACTCGCGCTCTAAGACTAATAGCTTTCCATCATCTAATGCGGTCAAAGCTGGTACGCCCATCGCATAATTGGAAGCACTCTTATGCGAGATTGGTTTGTCCATCAGGTAAGCAAATTGCGCTTGAGGCATGAAATCTTCATCGAAACTTTGTAGCCGCAAGCGATTATTAACCTGATTCTGAGCATTGGCTTGCACACCATCCAGCTTTAAGGTGCTCTCAGAAGTTGTCCAGAACAGGTGCGTTTGCTTGTTATAAGTCAATGCTTCAAAGCCATATTGATGGGTAATATCTTTGAAAGTAGCGGGGATTTTTAATCTTTTCCCCGTCAGATGTCCATCCATCGCATACTCTAAAATGGCATTATCGCCCTCACGGGAAATGAAAATCGTACTGTCTTTGGGAAAGAATGCAATCCCCTCTTCATCCTGATTTGCGTCAGAAGAAGGGCGGAAACCATCTGAAGTTATGTCCAGAATATCGCCCGTCTGATGGTCAATCTGTATATGAAACACGAAGAACCCACTCTTAGGAGCCTTGTCTGATACCACTGCATAAGTTTCATTTCCTAAAGAAGTCAAGCCACTGTAATTGCCCTTTGGCAGATTATGATGGAAATAATGTTGGGGATTCATCCTTACTAACTTCGACGTTTGGGCGAAAGAAGTGAGGGAATGAACGAAACAAATGGAAAATATTATCTTAGAAAGAAACGTCATAGGAACTTTGAAATACTAATATATCCACACATTACATGAAGATAATATGTGGATATAAACAATCAATGGCTATCAAAAGGGGGAATGAGATTACCCTTCTCCCGTAAATTGCTTCAACCTTTGTTCTTCAGAGAGCTTACAAATAAGCAATTTCCCCCCTTGTTCCGCAACGATATAGCCATCCAAGCCTTGAATAACGACCTTGCGTTCTTCGGTGGTATGGACAATACAATTACGACTATCGAAGAGATGAATTTCATTACCTATAATTGCATTTCCATATAAATCTCGCTGGCTTTGTGCCATCAGTGAGCCCCATGTGCCAAGATCGCTCCAGCCAAAAGATGCAGGACAGACGAAAATCTCCTCTGCTCGTTCCATAATTGCATAGTCAACAGATATATTTTCGCATTCAGGATATACCTCATCAATAACTCGTTGCTCCTCGGATGTTCCAAGAACATTCATTATCTGCTCAAAAATACGCGCAATGCTGGGTTGATAGATGCGGAAAGCATTTACGATTGTAGATGCACTCCAAATAAAAATACCTGCATTCCAGAAGAAATTATTCTGCCGAATATAGCGTTCTGCCGTCTCTAAATCGGGTTTCTCACGGAAATGATCAACACGATATATCTCCTTATTACGTGCAGAAGCCGTTGAAAGATCTGCTTGAATATAGCCATATCCGGTTTCTGGGCGCGTCGGTTTCATTCCTAATGTCACTATAGCATCCGTTTCCGCGGTAAATTTCATACAGTTTGTTACCACTCTTCGGAACTCGGTGTTATCCATAACAACATGATCACTTGGAGAAACAACGATGTTTGCCTTGGGATTTTCCTTCTTAATACGCCAACTAACATACGCAATGCAGGGAGCTGTGTTACGGCGACAAGGCTCACTTAGAATATGATTCAATGGCATCTCAGGTAATTGTTCATGGACTAAATCCACATACTTCTGATTGGTTACTACCCAAACATTATCAGAAGGGACAACACCCGAAAAGCGATCATAAGTCAATTGTAATAGAGTTTGTCCCACGCCCAATACATCAATAAACTGTTTTGGATGTTCCGTTGTACTCATTGGCCAGAATCGACTACCAACTCCGCCAGCCATAATAACTAAATGATTATTTGATTGTGCCATAGATTGCTGCTTAAATTAATATAATTGCAAATATACAAATAAAAAACTTAATGCCCAGCTTTATCAAGGCTTTTTCTTGTTTATCTGGTAGATGATGGTAGAATATTCCTTAAAAGGAGGGAGGGCTTATCTACTATCAAGGGAAGGCTTTACTCAAGTCGAGGAAGGCATCTATTCAAATGTAAAAACACTATTGTCGCAAAGTATAGCAATATAAACCATTTAAAACAGAGAAAGGCTTTGGTCTTTCTGGGGCTTTTCCTCTACATTATCCTCTTTCTCATCGCGAAATTGAAGTATGAATTGCTGTGAAAAGCTATTGCTTATATTGAGACGGTATGTTCCTTTTCTGATTCTTTCGATTAAGGAAGTTGGTAATTTACTATTCCTCAGAAGATAGCTTTGCACATACTTGCGGACATCTTCCTGTACGATCGGATGAAATAGAGAGTTACAAGCATTATAAACATGGTGAGAGATTTTCCAAACAGAAAGTCCCTCGTCACCAGCTTCTACAAGCACTCGAATTATTTCTTTATCGTATTGCATATAAAAAAGGGAGTCAATATACTTTTCATACGGCTCCCTTTCTATTCTATCGTTAATATGTCGGATTAGGCTAATGTAACCTTATTCCCTTCATCCTTAACTTTTCCTTCTTTTAAAAGCCAACCAATTCCCAAATAAACTTCTTCAGTTGAGATCTTAGCTGCCTTTGCAATCTCTGCTACGCTTAAAGCCTTCGCCTCTGCTGCAAGCGTGTTATAAACATCACCTGCCCTGTAACCAACATTTACCTCGTTGATAGAAACTACAGTGGCTGTTGCCTTTGTAGCAGACTTCTTGGTAGTGGCTTTCTTTACTGCCTTAGTTGCAGCCTTAACTTCTTTCTTTTCAGTCATAATCTTATAAAATTAAAGTCTCAATTAAATTGACCAAATCACAATTTATTAGTATTTGCCTACAAAAATACATCAAATTTCTTGAAGTATCAAATACTTTTTACATAAACTAAGTTGGCTTAGAGAACATCACTTCATTTATTGCTATTTTATTGACTTAAATCAATGATTAAGCTATTCTTTGACATCAAGTTTCAGTTCCAATTCATCTAATTGCTTCTGATCAATAATAGACGGTGCATCTAACATTACGTCACGCCCACTATTGTTCTTAGGGAATGCTATGCAATCACGAATAGAATCAAGACCAGCAAGGATACTTACGAAACGATCAAGACCGAAAGCAAGACCTGCATGAGGTGGTGCTCCATACTTAAAGGCATTCATCAAGAAACCAAATTGTGCTTCTGCACGTTCTGGAGTAAAGCCAAGAACCTCAAACATCTTCTCTTGTAATTGGGTATCATGGATACGGAGTGAACCACCACCAACTTCAATTCCATTGCAAACAAAGTCGTAAGCCTTAGCACGTACTTGCTCTGGATGCTCGTCCAGCAATGGGATATCATCAAGATTAGGCATTGTAAACGGATGGTGTGTAGCCATAAGACGTTGCTCTTCATCGCTCCATTCAAACAATGGGAAGTCAATAATCCATAAGCACTTGAATACATTCTTATCACGTAGACCTAAGCGGTCACCCATCTCAAGACGTAGAGAACAGAGCTGAACACGTGTCTTATTTGCATTATCACCTGATAATATCAAAACAAGATCACCATCTTTGGCACCAGTTGTCTCCTTTACTTTCTGTAATTGCTCGGGGGTATAGAACTTATCAATAGAACTCTTAATTGTTCCATCCGTGTTATACTTGATAAATACAAGACCATGTGCTCCAACCTGTGGACGCTTGACGAAATCTGTAAGTTCATTGAGCTGTTTACGGCTATAATCAGCACAACCAGGAACGACGATACCGCCAATATATTTAGCTTCATCGAATACAGAGAAAGAACCAGTACCCTTCAACTCATCTATCAATTCAACGAACTCCATTCCAAAGCGCAAGTCTGGTTTATCAGAACCAAAACGCTTCATAGCCTCATGCCATGTCATCTGTTCTAACTTAGGAAGTTCAACACCACGAATCTCACGGAAGAGATGACGAGCCATTTCCTCAAACAGATTGATAACATCATCCTGATCTACAAATGACATCTCACAATCAATCTGTGTAAACTCTGGCTGACGATCGGCACGCAAGTCCTCATCACGGAAACACTTTGCAATTTGGAAGTAACGATCGAAACCTGCTACCATCAATAATTGCTTCAAAGTTTGTGGACTCTGTGGTAAAGCATAGAATTGCCCAGGGGTCATACGTGATGGTACAACGAAGTCGCGAGCACCCTCTGGTGTAGAACCAATAAGGATAGGAGTCTCCACCTCCATAAACTTTTGTGAATCGAGGAAATTACGGATAAGGATTGTCATTCTATGACGTAACTCAAGATTCTTACGTACAGCTTCACGACGAAGATCAAGATAGCGATACTTCATTCGCAAATCATCACCGCCATCAGTATTATCCTCAATGGTGAAAGGAGGCGTCAAAGAAGGACTAAGAACATTCAGTTCCTTTGCTATTATCTCAATATCCCCTGTAGGAATCTTGTTGTTCTTACTCTGTCGCTCGCTAACAATACCTTTTACTTGAATACAATATTCACGTCCCAACTTGTTGGCTTCACCACACAGACTAGCATCATCAGCTTCATTAAATACCAACTGAGTAATACCATAGCGATCACGGAGGTCAATAAAGGTCATACCTCCCATTTTACGCGAGCGCTGTACCCAGCCAGCTAGGGTTACTTCCTTGCCTGCATCCGAAAGGCGCAGCTCTCCACAAGTATTCGTTCTATACATAATTGATTATGTTGATTATATTTATCCTCTGAACTATAAAGTTATGCAAAGATACTAACTTTAAATGAGAAACAGGAGTTACCTTATAAAAATATAAGAATGCAAACAAAACTTTCAGTTCTAATGCTAATTTGATGACTAATATTTAATAATTCCACCTTAATTATTGTAAAACACCATGGTAACTATAAACTTTCTGATTACTTTTGCATCATAATAATACGGAACAACTAAAAAGTTATACGATATGAAAAAGTTCTTATTAATAACACTGCTACTTGTTATGGGAGTAACTTTCGCAGTTGCACAGAATCAAGCAGAAATTAAATTCGATAAGGTAAGTTACGACTTTGGTACATTCAGTGAGAATGATCCAGTACACAAGACTACATTCACTTTTACAAACGTTGGTAATGCACCATTGGTAATCAATCAAGTAATTGCTAGTTGTGGTTGCACCATCCCACGTTACGACAAGCGTCCCATTGCTCCTGGTCAGAAGGGTAGCATAGAGGTAACTTATAATGGTACGGGAAAGTTCGCAGGGCACTTTAAGAAAAGCATTACTGTACGCACGAATGGTAAAAATGAAATGACTCGTCTTTACATTGAAGGTGTAATGGAAAGATAATAAGGATAGAATAAACCATTGGAAATAATACAGAATTAGCGGTAGACATTACTGTCTGCCGCTAATTCTGTATATACCCTACTGGCAATTACTATCCCAATGTTGGTACAATAGCAAGATATACGACATCATGGTCTGTACAATTCTCAAACCAATGGAAGTGCCCCTCTGGACAATAATGTAACTGCCCCACCCTTGCAACCTCCGTACAATCATCATAGTGTACAGTCAACTCACCACTAATAACAAACATCGCTTCAAAAGTACCAACATGCTGATGCTTTCCACTACATGCACCTGGTCGCAATGTTGAATAC
This sequence comes from Prevotella veroralis, assembly GCF_018127765.1. Taxonomy (NCBI): domain Bacteria; kingdom Pseudomonadati; phylum Bacteroidota; class Bacteroidia; order Bacteroidales; family Prevotellaceae; genus Prevotella; species Prevotella veroralis. The sequence goes on from NZ_CP072331.1 coordinate 945,655, forward strand.
ATGATACGAGCGTTATCATCAACAAACGCACGCATATCAAGTTTCCCTTTCCCGCCTTTGAAACCTTCTATATGCTTTTCAGCAATCTTATCGAAATCAATAATCATAATGTTTGAGTTTTAATTATGATGCAAAGATAATTAAAAAAGCAGAGACTCAAACTTGGTCTCTGCTCTTTTTATATATATGCGTTATTAGAAGGTATAACGTAAGCCTAACTGACCACGCCAACGGCTATAATATGTATCATAGTTTCGTGCAACGTGTGTACCATCAAATTTGAATACTCCATTACCTTCATAATTGAAAGGACTAAAGTAACGACCGAATCCGTCACCGTATGTATGTCCCCAATCCTTGTTTAGGAGGTTTCCAACGTTTATGATATCAAAGCTAAGCTCGAGAGAATTGGTTTGACCTGCAACCTTGAAGCTATACTTCTGTGCGAGGTGTACGTCAAAGTGATTCTCAAAAGCAAGGTTATCAGCATAACGCTTGAAATACTCGCCACGATGACGACTCATATAAGGATCATCAGCAATCCACTGCTTCATCAAAGCACGTTGCTGTGCCTCTGTGAGAGTTCCATTGAAGCCAGAGCCAAGAACCTTCGTAATCAATGGGTAGATATCCTTACTATTATTAACCTTTACGCCACTTGCAAACTTCATTCGATCGATCTGTGCATCTGTAGGAATCCACATCAGGTCGTTACCATTAGCCCCATCGCCATTCATGTCACCATAAACTTCGATTACGTAAGGGGAACCACTACGACCTTGATAAATCACTCCAATTGTTGATTCCCATTGCTTCCTTGCACCATACTTTACATGATAGTAAGCACTTGCTTGAAGACGATGGGGAACGTTATATGCACTAAGACTGAGTTCAGGATCATTAACATCACGATAAGTTGCATTATACATCCAGTTACTACCAGCAACAGATGAAGTTCCGCTATTAACACTCATAGAACGAGTCCATGTGTAACTTGCCATAAGATCGAGACCGAAGTTAAAATGCTTCTCACCCTTTAGCGAAAGACTCGTTGTATATCCCTTGCTTGTGTTGTAGAGTGCATAGACATAAGAATAAGGAGTGCCGTTGGTTGTACGCTCATACATTGGACGATTATCCCATTCGTAACCTGTAACCTGTGCAAATGTTTGTCCTGTCTTATCAACAGCAAGATTCTTATAATAGATATCGTTCAAAGTCTTTGAGTAAATGGCTTCTGCTGTCCAGTCAATACCAAGGAGATGGAAATCAAAACCTAAGTTAGCTTTCAGGGTCTGGGCAAACTTGAACTTATCTTCAAACACATTCACTTCCTGACTACCAGCAGCTCTCAATCGAGCAGCATTAGCTTCCTGTCCATTAGGATTAAGAATAAGCTCCAGTCCCTTAGGGCTATTTACAGAGTAGGTCTGCATCTGCAAACCAGTCTTTGCGAAGTTGTTACTAATCCATACGTATGGTATACGTCCTGTGAAGATACCCAATCCACCACGGAGAATAAACTGACGATCCTTATTAATATCCCAACGGAAGCCAACGCGTGGACTCCACAAAGGAGTACTAGAAAGTTTATGGTTTGTACGAACGTTCCAATTATGCTGTGCAGCATAAGTATTGAAAGGTTCATTAGCCGTTGGAGTCTTGAAGAAAAGAGGAATCTCCATACGCAAGCCATAAGTCAACTGGAATGATGGAGTTATATTCCACTTATCTTGTGCATAGAAGCCAAGCTGACCAGCAGAGAAAGGTGTCTTCCAACGTGGGTCACCAGTAACATCAACATTTGCTACACCATAACGATACTGACGGAAGTAGTTATAGGTTGGATCAATCGTACCAGCCATAAAGTCTGTATAATACTTATCGAAATGCGCCTTATCGGTGAAGTTATAAGAACCATACGCATCCTGAATAAAGAGATTAGCAAACTTATAGAACTCATTATGAGTACCGAAAGTAAAGGTGTGATTACCCTTATACCAAGTCAAGTTATCTTCTACAGTATAGATATCCTGGTCAAGAGAGTTAGCCATTGAAGAGCGTTCGTTACCAATATTTACTGATCCACCAGTTACTTGCAAAGAAATCATTGGGAATGCAGAAGCAACATTACGTTTATCGCGAACACGTACATAGCTTACACGTGCCTCATTACTTATTGTAGGAGAGATACGGCTCTGTAACTCGGCTGTGAAAGAATTTGTCTTGCTAGTAAATGGGAAGTAATAATGATCATCATTCAAAGAAGAAGAAGAACTTACAACATTCAACTGCTTAGCATCAACATAACTCCAACGGAAAGAGAACTTATTGAAGTCATTGATATTCCAATCAATCTTTGCACCTAATTTATTACTCTTCGTGTAGATATCAGGGTTTGCGAAGGTGCCATCATACGATAAACCTTGACGTTGAGCCATATCCTTAACCTTCTGAAGAACATCATCAGCTTCATCTGGATTTACACGTGAGCCTGCCTGACGATAGCCATTAAGATTTGGATAAGTCTTATTTGCATTCTCATAGTTTACAAAGAAGAACAACTTGTTCTTGATAATAGGACCACCCAATGTTACACCCCATTGATACTGCTCCTGTTTCTGATATTTTGGTGCATAACCTGTTCCATCAGAGTAGGGATAATGATGACCGATAAGACTTTGGTTGTTACCAAAACCATAGACACTACCATGGAACTGGTTAGTACCAGACTTAGTAATAGCATTGATAGAACCACCAGTGAAACCACTTTGACGAACATCGAATGGAGCAACGTTTACTTGAATCTGCTCAATCGTTTCCATTGATACAGGTTGTGTGCCAGCCTGACCACCATTAGAACCATCAGCTGCTAAACCAAACACGTCATTATTCATCGCACCATCAATCATAAATGAATTATAACGATTGCTAGCACCTGCAAATGACATGGCACCATTACTTGATGTCGTAAGCTGAGGATTAAGACGAGCTACATCAGCAATACCATGAGTAATACTTGGCATGTCTGCAATTTGCTTAGACGAGATACTCTGTGCTGCTCCCGTCTTCGTCCCATTGACGCCCGCATTACCAGTTACAACAACTTCTTGAAGTTCCTTAGAATCATCTTGAAGCGAACAAGAGAAATCCTCCGTCTCACCAAGACGAAGCGTTACATTTTCAAATGTCTTAGTCTTTTGACCAATATAAGCCACTTGAATCTTGTAAGGTCCACCAACACGCATACCCTGAATAGTGTAGCGACCATCAATGTTGGTCACAGCTCTGTAAATAGTCCCTGATGGTAAGTGGGTAGCTGTAACGGTTGCACCAATCACGTCTTCACCTTGAGACGTCACCTTGCCACTGATTCCTGATGTCGTTATCTGCGCCATGACCGAAGTTGTCATTGCTAATAACAACGTAACCAAGAAGAGTAATCTTTTCTGCATAATTAGCTAAGAGATTAAAATGAAATAATAACGTTATTTAAATGTATGTTGCAAATATAAATAAAATATTCGACTCCTACATGATGCAATGTGAAAATGTTTCTAAGCTCTTGTTCACAGAGAAGTATATCCTATCATCATATTCCGTATTAACGATGTTGGACATGTTTGTCCAGCCTTTTGGACACATCTGTCCAATTGATTGGACACGTTTGTCCAGCTTCTTGGACACGTTTGTCCAATTGATTGGACACGTCTGTCCAAAATCGTATGTCTTATATACCTCCAGTACATACTCTTCGTGCAAGCTGTGACATCATTACGGCACTAAGCCCTGCTGTCTCTGTACGCAAACGGCTGTTACCCAAAGTAACACTCTTGAAACCATGATCAATAGCATAACGTACCTCCTCAATAGAGAAATCACCTTCAGGACCAACTAATACGGTTATATCATTTCCAATAGAAGGCTTAATGTCTTGAACATTGTGAGCGAAGGTATCAATCAAAGTGAAGAAATCATCTCTATCTATTTCAGAGTAGCAATGACAAATATATTTCTGCCCATTGCATTTATGATTATCTATAAACTTACAGAATGAAGTCATATCATTTACAACAGGTTTCCAAGCCTTATGACTCTGTTTAACAGCCGATATAACTATCTTTTCGATACGATCAGTACGTAAGACCTTACGTTCAGAGAACTTGCAATTTAAGAAGGTAATCTCATCAAAACCTATTTCTGTAGCTTTCTCTACCATCCACTCCATACGCCCCATATCCTTAGTTGGAGCAATAGCCAAATGTATTTTCCCACACCAAGTAGGTTCTTGCTTTAATACTTGCTTGATAGTATAGAAACACTTTTTCGATGTAGCCAATGAAACTTCTGCTTGATAGAAAGATCCTTCACCATCCATCAAAAAGATTTCATCCCCTTCTTTCAATCGAAGAACACGCAAAGCATGAATAGCTTCCTCTGTTGGAAGTTCTTTCTCTACATTAGCATTAGGCACAAAGAAATATCTAACTTCTTTCATTATCTATATATTTCCCTCATAACAAGGGGCAATGCTTGTCATTCTGTTTCTGTCTTTCTATGCTTTAGTTCATCTCTCAATAAAGAAGCCAACTCATAATTTTCATCTTCGATTGCTTTGTCCAATGCTTTTTGCAGCATATCCAAAGTCAAAGTATTAATAGGTACAGCCAATTTATTCTTAGTAGAACCACAAACAACGCTTTGACGTTTAAATAAGTTCTCTTCCATAAAGATATTCAATTTAGCAATATACGCTAAAAGGATAGCATCAGAAGCACGCATAGGGGTAAGACTCAAGTCATCCTTATTTACAAGTAAGGCTTTATATTGCCCATTCACAACTGAATTAAAGAGAATCTCATAATGCTCACTTGTCATAGATGGGTTAATACTGCAAAGCACTTCAGGTAATAATCGCTCCGTATTTACCTTTTTATCTGTTCTAAGTCCAAATTCATACTCCATGTGTTCATCACAGACGATAGCTATTTGCCGAGTCTCCGACATATCAGAAAGAACTAAAAGCCCAAACTCTGAACCTCCTACAATCTGAGAAACACCAACATGTATTAATTGAACTTTACCCATCTAATAGTATTCAATTCATTTAGCTTTCTTCGGACGGAATATCAGTGCAAAGCAAACACCTACAACGAAAGCATAACCAGCAAAGATGAACCAACAGGATGACCAATCACCGACTGTCAATGTATCCGAACCAACTGCCTGTGGATGAGTATAGACATTTACAATCGCCTGAGCTGCCAGCGTTCCTATCGTTGCACCAACGCCATTTGTCATCAACATGAATAGTCCTTGTGCAGAAGACCGGATAGAAGGTTCGGTACTATTATCAACGAATAATGACCCCGAGATATTAAAGAAGTCGAAAGCCACACCATAAACTATCATTGAAAGTACGAACAATAAGATTCCAGGGAAGCCCGGATTACCAACTCCGAATAATCCAAATCGGAGAACCCAAGCAAACATTGCGATTAACATCACATTCTTTATACCATAATGACGCATAAAGAAAGGAATAAGTAGTATGCAACAGGTTTCACTAATCTGCGAAAGACTTATCAATATATTAGCATGCTGCACGCCGAAGCTATCAGCAAATTCCGGTTGAGCACCAAAACTAAATAAAAATGGATTAGCAAAACTATTCGTAATCTGAAGACTTACACCCAATAGCATGGAGAAAATAAAGAAAATAGCCATCTTCTTTTGCTTAAAGAGAGAGAATGCACGCAATCCGAAAGCATCAATAAAGCTCTTCTGTTTCGTCCCTTTACTAACTTCGCAGTTAGGTAATGTAAATGTATAGAGGAAAAGAATGATACTTACAACGCCTGATGTGATAAATTGGTTCTGATTGCTTTGGAATCCCATAATATCAACCAGCCACATTGTAAGGATAAAACCAATCGTTCCGAATACACGAATCGGAGGAAAGTCCTTCACTGTATCCATTCCCGCATTGGTTAAAGCACTATACGCAACGGAATTTGTCAGTGCCAACGTAGGCATATAGAAAGCAACCGACAATGAATATAAGGTAAAGATCGTAGCAAAATTGGCATTTCCTCCGACGCTCAAACCATAACCAGCGGTGGCAAACATGAATACTCCAGCAAGTAAATGACAAAAACCTAATAGTCTTTGAGCTGGAACCCATCGGTCAGCTACAATTCCCATCAAGGCAGGCATGAATATTGACACTATACCTTGCATAGAATAGAACCAACCTATTTCCGAACCAATACCAATATTCCCCAAATAACGCCCCATAGAAGTCAAATAGGCTCCCCAAACTGCGAACTCCAAGAAGTTCATTAAGGCCAAACGTACCTTCAAATTCATGTCTTCAGCTATTAATTTTGTGCCGACAAAAGTAGTAACTTTCTAAGAAACCACCAAATCTTCAATCATTTTTACTAACGAAAATCTTTTCCCGACCAATGCAAAATCACTGGTTTGCGATAGGCTTTCACTCTATTTCTCTCATCTTTCGACAGAAGCGGATAGTCATAGCTTACAATTAAAGAGTTATCATCTGCATTAAAATGCAATTCTCTCAAGCAAGGAGTCATTAAAGATTTTATATCGTTAAACTTAGTTTCAGTTATTGTGTCTGGTTTTTCAATCGTTTCTTGAGGAAGAATTACCGTCCCCCGTGGTTGCCATTGCTGATTAAACAAGGTCAATTTACTCTCTGCGACAGGAGCATTCCAAGTCTGAATCAGCGCAATAGTCGAATTATCTAATAACTTTATCTCCATAGAGCTCGCATCGCTCAGCCTCACAAGCATATAATCTTTCGTTATTCGGTCTATCCGTGTCGTATCATCCAATAGATTCTTTACCGCAGGCTCAACGCCCATTTTCACATCATCGACTAACTCTGTTCGCAAATTCTTATTCAAATAAGGAGAGATTGTATCGGGCATATTAATCCAAACCTCACGAAGATTTTGCGCAGATGCACCCAGCCAACAAGTAAGGAAACAAATGATTATTAAATACTTCTTCATATCTATTTTCAGAATAATATCTATTAAATTCGATTGCAAAGGTACAAAAAAGAAAAGAACAAATGAATAAAAACCTAAATCGTTTTGGAATCTCTACCTTTTCGCTTACCTTTGTTGCCAAAATCAGAAGTACAATAGATATGAAAAGTCCAGAGAATCATACGGAAGAGCATGATAAAGAGCAGAATAACCTTAAGAATGGTGCGAACAATCAGCGTAAAGATTATGACGACGAACCGACCTTAGGGCGCGGAATGATTATCTTTATCATCTTAGGCACTATATTTCTTGTGGCATTTGGATTCATCTATTATGGTCAGCACAAGAATGATCCGGAATATACCCAAACTTCGATTGAGCCAGATTCTAATTTAGCCGAGACCAATAAGGCTAAGTTTGATACCGTGCCTGTAGATACAACCAAGACGGATTCTACTGACAAACAGGAGGAACAGCAGGCTGAAAAGGTGTATAATAGTATCCGCGGACGCAGTCACACTCGCCACAATCGCAGTCATAGCGAGGCTTCAAGATCAACAAATGAGGGGAGCAACGAGCCGGAAACTCCTTCAAATTCTCCAAGTCCAACCCCTCCGCCAGCCCCAACCAAGCCTCACATCGAGTCAATCGAAATGGAATAAATGATTATTATTAGAACCAAATATCTCCCACCCAAGAATTATGATGCCATCAATATTCTTGGGTTTCTTTTCGTTCATCCCGAGATAATTCTCACCAAGGAGCTTATTAATCATGAACGCATCCATACACGCCAGATGATTGAAATGCTCATTATCCCGTTTTATCTATGGTATTTGCTTGAATGGCTTATCCGTTTGCCCCTTCCCGGTCGCGCTTATATGAATTTATCATTTGAAAAAGAGGCATATAAGAATATGGATAACCTCAATTACTTAGAACATCGCAAGCCATTTGCATGGTTCAAATATCTAATATCATAATAGGTTTAAGGGCATTTGATATAGCGAGAATTTTGTAATAGAATATTGTCATTTCCGACGCTGTAACTGCGTTTTTATTCACCAATCCCCTATTCTCGCTCAAATACGCGAATTTTGAGAGAGTTTTGCACCATCTTTATAAACGATTGATATACAGCAACTTATAGAATTATATAATTGTTTCCATCAAAAAGTACTATCATTTTTGGCAAAACGTACCTCCGTTTTAGGCAAAACGGAGGTACATTTTACTAAAAACGGAGGTACATTTCACCCAAAACGGAGGTACGTTTTACTAAAAACGGAGGTACGTTTCACCAAAAACGTATATACATTTTAGTAAAAACGTATATACGTTTCTGAAAAACATGATATTTGAATGATTTTACACCAATATTCTTACTTAGAAAATCCTAGATTGAAAAAACTCAATGTAAAGAATATTCCTAACCAATCTACTAATACATTACAATGATTTGTACCCTTCTATTCGTCCAAGCAATAGAAAAAAGAATAAATAGCAGTAGGTTCAAGTCCCATTAACGAAATATCCTTTTTCGATAAGTGGCTTACCGAATTTGCCTCTTTCAATATGACAAATTCCCGTTCGGATAGCATCTTTTTTAGAATAAACGAGAGTTTTTCATCGTCTTTTTTAGTACAAAATCGGTTGATTTTATAGAGGATCACATCACCCGAAAAGTAATAACAGGCAACAATCTTACGGCGATTGCGCTTCGAATAATAGAGCGCACCAGCAGAATGAACGAGCGTTCCATCATATCCATACTCAAACGGCGATAAATACAAATCTCGTTTATAGATTTCTCTTTGGGCATCCAAAGCAAAATCCATATTGATAAACTCCTTCCATCCTAACGAATCTAATGGATTCTCCCATTTACGGATGGTACTGTTATCTTCGATCCGCATATAAAATGGGTAGGTTTTACCATTTATTGATATCGTATGCCCCTTGCGATCATAGCATAATCCGCTGGAGGATAGCTCGTAATATCCTTTTATTATTCCTTTTTCCACGTGGAGAGACTGGAAAGTTATCTGAGCATGAAGCATCATTGAGGGTAAAAGGAATGAAATTATACAAAAGATGATACGTTTGTAGTGCATATTTTTAGCTTTTTAAATGTAAATATCCTATCTTAATGACTCACACGAACGACCTTTAATTGGTCATCAAATACGCGGAAATGTACTTCCTTCCCAGCGAAAGGCATAACGTAAATGCGCTCCGCATCGTGTTGATATTGCGGACGGGGGTCTTGTGCCAAGACTTCTTTCAAGGCTGCCAGCTCGTCTGATTTAAACAGAATGGCAATATCATCGGGAATAACCACCGAAAGTTTCTGCCATTCCTTCTTGTCAGTGAATCCTCCCTTAGCCTCTGGATGACTATCAACGTAGGGAATATAGGGTTTGATATCATAGATTGGCGTGCCATCCATCAGGTCGGCACCAACGACTTCTATCTCGCCTTCGGTTATCTGCTTTATAAAAACCGAAGATAAACCGAGTCCGTTAGGGCGGAAAGGTGAGCGGGTTGCGAAAACACCTAAGCGTTTATTGCCTCCTAAGCGTGGTGGGCGAACGGTAAACTTAATCTCATCTGACGGAGGATTGGCTGAAAATCCCCATATTAACCATAGGTAATCGAAGTCTTCTAAGCCTCGTAACGCCTCTTCCCTCTGATATTTCTTCTCAAAGACAATGCGCCCTACGAGGTTATTGGCTAATCCGCTTTGTCGAGGAATACCAAACTTCGACGTAAGCGGTGAGCGGAAAAATGCTATCGGTTCTATTTCTTTCACGAATGCAAAGTTAATATTTTGCTTTTATTTGGTATCGAATAAACGATTTTTATTTATCTTTGCAACCAAATAATACTATTAAACAATGGAAAATAAAACAGAACAAAACATTGAAATCCCTGAAAATGCTTTCAGAGAATTAAGGGATGGGGAGGAATATGAGCCGATCATGTCTCCTCAAAAGACTTATCGAGAAGTGAGTCCGTGGTCTATAACTTGGGGTATTCTTATGACCGTCTTGTTTTCCGCAGCCGCAGCTTATCTGGGTTTGAAGGTTGGACAAGTCTTTGAAGCAGCCATCCCTATTGCTATTATTGCCATCGGATTGTCCTCAGCCACTAAGCGAAAGAACGCACTTGGAGAGAACGTTATCATCCAAAGTATCGGTGCTTGTTCGGGAGCAGTAGTAGCGGGTGGCATATTTGTTATGCCAGCTATCTATATGTTGGATCTGCAAGCCGACTTTCTCAAGATATTTATTGCAGCAGCTTTGGGTGGCGTTTTGGGCATTTTATTCCTAATTCCTTTCCGAAAGTACTTTGTGAAAGACCAACATGGCAAGTATCCTTTCCCTGAAGCGACGGCTACGACACAGGTTCTTGTTAGTGGAGAGAAAGGAGGCAGTCAGGCAAAACCATTACTTCTTGCGGGACTTGTTGGTGGTTTATACGATTTCATTGTTGCAACTTTTGGTTTCTGGAATGAGAATGTAACAAGTAGAATGATTGGAATCGGCGAGACGATTGCCGATAAAGCTAAGCTGGTTTTCAAGGTAAATACGGGTGCGGCTGTGTTAGGTCTGGGTTATATCATCGGACTTAAATATGCTTTCATCATCTGCTTAGGCTCACTTGCTGTTTGGTGGCTTATAGTTCCTGGTATGGCTCTCCTATTCCCTGACACGGTTTTGAACCAATGGGATCCAACAATCACTACTGCCGTCGGGCAAATGGCACCTGAAGCAATCTTCAAAGCATACGCTCGCTCAATTGGTATTGGCGGTATCGCAATGTCAGGAATCATTGGAATTGTAAAGTCTTGGGGTATCATTAAGAGTGCAGTTGGCTTAGCCGCTCGGGAAATGAAGGGCAAAGGCGGCGATCAGGCAGAAGTGTTACGCACTCAAAGAGATATTTCCTTTAAGATTATAGCCTTTGGAAGTATCGCAACGCTTATTATTACCTTCTTATTCTTCTATTTCGGAGTAATGAATTTCAACCTACTCCACGCTGTTGTGGGTATTATTCTCGTAACAATCATTGCCTTCCTTTTCACAACAGTTGCAGCTAATGCGATTGCAATTGTCGGAAGTAATCCTGTATCTGGTATGACACTTATGACGCTTATCTTAGCATCTGTGGTCATGGTTGCCGTTGGATTGAAAGGGAATGCTGGTATGTTGGCAGCGTTACTTATGGGCGGAGTTGTTTGTACAGCGTTATCAATGGCTGGATCGTTTATTACTGACTTAAAGATTGGCTATTGGCTTGGAACAACTCCTAAGAAACAAGAGACATGGAAGTTCCTCGGAACCATCATTTCAGCCGCAACGGTAGCTGGTGTTATGATCGTATTAAATAAGACTTATGGCTTCACTTCGGGTAAATTAGCTGCTCCTCAAGCAAATGCTATGGCAGCAGTTATCAAACCTTTGATGAGCGGTCAAGGTGCGCCTTGGATTCTTTATGCTATTGGTGCAGTCATCGCTTTAGTATTAGACCGATGCAAAGTTCCTGCCCTTGCCTTCGCTTTAGGTATGTTCATCCCACTTGAATTGAATATTCCATTATTAGTTGGTGGAGCAATTAACTGGTATGTCACAAGTCGTTCTAAGGAAGAAACGATCAACAAGGCGAGAGGCGAGAAGGGAACACTAATAGCTTCAGGCTTTATTGCCGGTGGAGCATTGATGGGAGTTATCTCTGCCCTACTGAAGTTTGGCGGTATTGAGTTCCAATATGCTACTTGGTGGGAAAATCATCTATCTGAACTTCTGTCACTTGTTGCTTACATTGCGCTTATATTCTACTTTATTCTTGCAACAAAGCTTAGTAAAAAAGAGTTGGAATAGATTGTACAATGTAACGAAAGGGAGGTCAAGTAGGCTGTAAGGCACGATAAGGAGCAGCCCACTTGACCCATATCTATTAATGAAATGAATTATAGTCCAACACTTGCAAATATTACAATTTATGCGTACCTTTGCATTGTTTCAATAAGAGAAAAGGCTGATAAGAATTTTATCAAACACTCATAACAATTATAATATTTAGGATACATGGCATTAAGAATCGCTTTCTTCGACGCAAAGTCATACGATATAGAGTCGTTCAACGCAGTTAACAAGGACTATAACTTCGATATTCGCTATTATCAGGAACGCCTGAGTATTAGCACGGTACCACTTGCTAAGGATGCAGATGTCGTTTGTATCTTTGTGAATGCAGAGTGTGATGCAAAGGTGATAGATGAGTTGGTCAACAATGGAGTCAAGTTAGTTGCATTGCGATGTGCAGGCTTTAACAACGTTGACCTTAAAGCAGCTGAGGGACGAATAAGGGTTACGCGCGTTCCTGCTTATTCACCACATGCAGTGGCAGAGTATGCTGTTTCGCTCATGCTAAGTCTAAATCGTAAGATCTACCGAGCCGTTAATCGCACCCGTGAAGGTAACTTTACTCTACACGGATTGTTGGGCTTTGACATGTATGGAAAGACTGCCGGTATCATCGGAATGGGGCGTATTGCAAAAGAACTCATCAAGATCCTGCATGGTTTCGGTATGAATGTGATGGCTTACGACTTGTATCCTGACCACGAGTTTGCTAAACAGTATGATGTGAAAGTGGTTGGTCTTGACGAGTTATATACCCATAGTGACATTATTTCTCTGCACTGTCCACTGACGCCAGACACAAAGTTCCTGATTAATAAGGATAGCATTGCTAAGATGAAGAAAGGCGTTATGATCATCAATACTGGGCGTGGAAAACTGATCCACACAGAGGATCTTATTGAGGGACTTCGTAGCAAGCAAGTGGGTTCCGCAGGGCTTGATGTATATGAAGAAGAGCGTGACTACTTCTATGAAGATAGAAGTGATAAGATGATAGATGACGATGTATTGGCTCGCTTGTTGATGGTTCCTAACGTGGTTCTAACCTCTCATCAGGCTTTCTTCACAGCGGAGGCTTTGCACAACATAGCCATTTCTACACTCAACAGTGTGAAGGAGTTTGCTGATGGCAAAGATTTGACTTGTGAAGTAAAGAACGCATAAAGCATTGTAACTATCCGTTATAAACAAGTTTCAAAGCATATATATAATAAGGTGAGTGCTGGTTGATTGATCTCCAATACTCGCCTTTTTTTATGATAAATGTTATCCAAATACCTTCTTTAACACTTATTAATTGGAAATAATTTGCCGTTTTCTTTATAAAACATAACTTTGCTCTCACTATTAGTAGGTAGTATCTTTAAAGGGAGAAGTTCGGTTAGAACCAATAGACTAAGTAATTAACAAGAAAGTAACAAAGTATAGATAACAATTTTACTTACAATTAATTCATAACGATTATGAAAAAGATTATGTTAGTAGCAGCCCTGATGTTATCATCAGTAGCTACATTCGCACAACACGCAGTAGGTTCTTTTAACATCCAGCCAAAGGTTGGTTTGAACATTGCAAATCTAACTGGTGACGGCAAACCAGACGCCCGCGTAGGTCTTGTTGCAGGTGCTGAAGGTGAGTACCAAGCAACCGACATCGTTTCAGTTAGTGCTGGTTTACTCTACTCTATGCAAGGTGCAAAGGCAAAGACTCCACTTGCTACTATTACACAAAAGCTCGATTACATCAACGTTCCAATAACTGCTAACGTTTATGTTGTTAAGGGTCTTGCAGTGAAGTTAGGTCTCCAACCAGGCTTCAAGGTTAGTGATGATGTTTCAGTTGATGCTGCACAGGGAGGTAACATACCCGTTCCTGGCAAGGCAAAGTCATTTGACCTTTCTGTCCCAGTAGGTCTTTCTTATGAGTATAACAACTTCCAGTTGGATGCTCGTTACAACTGGGGGCTAACAAAGGTGTACGAAGGTAACAAAGCAAAGAACAGTGTATTCCAGATTACACTGGGCTATAAATTCGACTTGTAAACCCTTATTTACAAATGAAATAACAAAGAGGAAGCCCACAGGTTTCCTCTTTTTCGTACCTACCCCAGCCTATCTGGTACCGAGTGGATAGGTTTTGTTACAAAAAGAAAAAGGTTCATTCAAACCAAGAAAAGCAACGGGAGGAAAACTTACAGTATTCAATTAGATGAGAGAAGATTATTATAAAAGCGCATAACAATACGTTTTTATTTCGTACCTTTGCACCATTAATCATATAAAAGCAGGATACAACAGTATGTCATATCAGTTTTCAAGATACGAAACACACTATCGCAACCTTACTTATTTAGGTGTACCTATCATCATCGGACAGTTAGGTAACCTCATTCTTAACTTCGCCGACACCCTGATGATTGGGCATCATAGCACCAAGGAGTTGGCTGCTGCGGCATTTGTCAACAATATGTTTACGTTGGTAATCATCTTTGCTGTGGGCTTCACTTACGCTATCACGGCTCTTGTCGGTACGCTTTACGGACAGGAAAAGACGCACCGTATTGGCGAACTCATGAAGAGTGCGGTGGCAGCTAACACTTGTATGGCGGTGTTCTTATCGGCTATCATGGGGTTATTATACGCTAATCTCGAACATTTGGGACAGCCCAAAGAGCTTCTTCCTCTTATACGTCCTTACTTCATCATACAGCTTGTTTCACTTCCTTTCGTATGTTGGTTTAACACCTTCCGACAGTTCACGGATGGCATTACAGACACCCGAGTGGCTATGTGGATACTGATCAGTGGCAACGTTATGAATATATTCGGTAACTGGGTTCTCATATATGGTCACCTTGGAATGAGTGAGTTAGGTCTGATCGGAGCAGGGCTTTCTACGATGATTTCTCGTATAGCGATGGCAATCGTAATGGTGGGTATCTTCTTCTTTAGTAAGAAGTACAAAGAATACAGAAAGGGCTGGAGTCTGGGCAACACAAACCGCCCTGACTTCAGAAAAATCACTGTTCTCGGATTGCCATTAGCCTTACAAATGGGTATGGAAACCGCCGCTTTCAGCTTATCGAGTATCATGGTTGGATGGTTCGGAACAACCGCCTTAGCTGCACATCAGGTCATGTTGACCATCTCCCAACTGGGTTATATGATTTATTATGGGCTTGCGGCAGCAGTAGCGGTACGCATCAGTAACTTCATGGGACAGCGTGATTACACCGCAGTTAGGCATACGGCGACAGCTGGCATACACCTTGTTTTCCTCCTTGCGATGACGACCTCTATCCCTGTCTTCCTCTTCCGCCATAGCATTGGAGGCTTATTTACAGACAATACAGATGTTATCTCGATGGTATCCATGACTATTGTCCCCTTTATGATCTACCAGTTTGGCGACGGAATGCAGAGTAATTACGCCAATGCCATGCGTGGAATCGCTGTTGTGAAACCACTAATTTGGATTGCATTCATCGCCTTTTTCATCGTGTCATTGCCATTGGGTTACCTCTTCGGAGTGGTTATGAATTATCAACTTCTGGGTATTTGGTATGCCTTCCCATTTGGTTTAACGACCGCAGGAATACTTTATTACATTTATTACCAGAAGGGTTTGAAGCGCATAGAAGAGTCTGCTGAATAGGAAGATACTATTATTAGTAAACAAAGGGGGCGTTTCTTCGATACGAAGAAACGCCTTCTTCATTGTAAGGAAACGCCTCCTTCGTATCAAGGAAACGCCTTCGCCATTTTGAAAGGGGCGTTCCTTTGATTAAAAAACATGTCACAAAGTAGGGACAGATACCCTCGTCTGTCCGCCAAATCACGGCAAATAAAAGCCTCCCCAAGCCCCTCCAAAGGAGGGGATGTTGCCTAACGGGAAGCCATATAAGGGTAAATGGGCGGACAGACGAGGGCGTCTGTCCCTACTTTGGTGTACTATTTTGATTGGAAATAACCATCTAATACACCTCACTCCTTATAATGTATCGCCTCCATAAAACGCTTGATAACCTCGGGCTTACCCGTATGCTTGCCCTTATCCTCCGATATCTTGCAGGTGTCATTATAGTATGGCCACGACTCAGTTATCTTAACAGCAACGAGCTTAATAACGATGTTCATGGGCTTTACATGTGGGAAGTCATTGGTGAAGTGAGTGCCTATCCCGAATGCAGGTTTTACCTTTCCTTCGGCGTAGCTTTGTAACTCTATCGCACGATCAGTATCGAGTGCATTGGAGAAAAGAATCTGTTTGTCGCGGGCATCGATACCGAACGATTTATACTTAGCAATAATCTTATCCAACTGCTCATGATTGTCGCCTGAATCAATGCGAAGTCCCTTGAACTGATTAGCAAAGTCTTCCGAGAAGTTGTAAGAGAAGATGTCCCAACCGAAAGAATCATACAAATAAGTACCTAGAGCACCCCTATAAGTCTTGCGCCAAGCCTCCATTGCCATGTAATTAGCCATCTGCGGACCAAACATACCACCTATTGCACAGATGAATTCATGCGCCATTGTACCCACTGGCATGAGGTCATACTTCATCGCAAGGTGTATATTGCTAGTACCCACAAACTTGCCCTTCCACACCTTACTCTCATAACAGTCTTTCATCGCGCGAACGGCTATCTCTTCTGCTTTCAAGCTGGCACGACGACGCGTACCGAAGTCGGAGAAGACACAACCAGCCTCTAATAAGCGTTCCGCCTTATGGTAAGTCTTATCGTAGAGGAGCTGATAATCGAAACTTTGTGCTTGCTCATTAAACATATAGAAAAGCTCTGATACGATGGCAAGAACCTTCACTTCAAGCAAGATAGTGTCGGCCCATAAGCCTTCAAACTCTATGTGCAAGTGCCCTTCCGAGGTCTGCCACACCTTCACCCAATCGCGTGAGAAGCGGAAACCACGTAGGTAAGTTAAGAACCATTCAGGCAAATAGTTGCACTTTCTTCGTAGGAAGTCTATCTCCTCCTGAGTGATGATAACCGACTCTAAAAGCTCTATCTGATGTTCCACTTCACGCGCAAATCCATCGGGATAAACCGTGTCATCACGATCAACAAACTGGTAACAAACATGTGCACGAGGGAAGTTATCGATGACAGCACAGCACATTGTCAGCTTATAAAGGTCATCGTCAGTGAAATAATTGATGATTTGTCTCATTTATCTTGTAAGTCTTTTTCTGTCGTCAAAAGTATAAAAAAGAAACCGAAAAACAAAGTATTTTACAGGAAAACATACACATCAAATATTGCAGTTGGTACCATAGTAGGGACAGACGCCTTTCGTCTGCCCCCCCTCCCAGCCTCTCTCAAGGGGAAAGAAGGAGCCTCACCCCCTCCCCTCTCCGAATGGAGAGGGGAGTAAATACTACTATTAGCAAACAAAGAGGGCGTTTCTTCGATGTGAAGAGACGCCCTTTTCATTGCAAGGAAACGCCCTCTTCGATTGAAAGAAGGCGTTTCTTTCATTTTAAAATACTATTACCTCTGTATCTGGCAGGTATTGGCGTACATGTAAATGGGAGTATTCACTCCCCTCTCCATTCGGAGAGGGGAAAGGGGGTGAGGCTTCAAAGTAGGGACAGACGTCCTCGTCTGTCCGCATAAGAGAGGCTACTTGTAATGTAACGTGGAATGTTGGAGCGGACAGACAAGGGCGTCTGTCCCTACTTTTGGCACTACATTCAATAGAACTAATAACTTGTTTACTCGTCAACCCGTCCACTCGTCCACTCTACCTAATCATAATTTTGAATTATGAATTATGAATTTTGAATTAAAGGAGAGGCTGAATAGGGTTATAAAAAGACCTTAATTCAAGTTATAAGTATGCACGCTCATACCCTGCGCAGATGGTAGGTAGTTGATACCCCACCAACACATCTGTAACAAGCAGAAGGCTATAATGAGGATGATGAGGGCTGGGCGCAGATGATGAGGGCGATACTGGCGATAATGAACATAAACGAGATAAGAGAACCAAGTGATAGCTGCCCATGTTTCCTTTGGATCCCATGCCCAGTAATGACCCCATGCTTCCTTTGCCCAGAGCGCTCCCATGAGCATTCCAAGCGTCATGAAGGAGAGCCCAACATAGGTGAGATTATCCGTAATCTCCATCTCTTTCGTGGTATCTGTGCCTTTCTTGAAGAAGAGCAGATACACCGACATGACCACAGCTGCACCCAAGAGGGCATAAGCCATCATGTAAACGATGACGTGAGGGGCAAACCATGGACTCTGCAAAGCAGGCATGAGCGTCTTTGAATGTATCTCTGGTTTGAAGAGATTGACGCATACAAAGACGGTTGCAAGGAGTGTTGAGAAGCTCAAAATCCACTTGTATTGCCATCGACTATACACTATCACGCCTGCTAAAGGGAGGAAGAAGCTATACCAAAGACGCGTTTCTCCCATCGTGCGGAGCGGTGGTCGCTCAAGAGTTATCCACATGATAAGGATGTAAGAGAAGAACACACAGAGTCCAAGACCTGTTGTTATGAAGGCAAGACTACGGCGATTACGCCACGAAGCCCATGCTCCGACTGCCCATAACAATACTGAGATGATTGCGAAAACGACGAAATAACTCCAGATCATAACTGATTCTCCTTCTTACGACTGGCCGTTAGGAACATTCCTACAGCACCTATTAATAACATGAAAATACCGACATACACCACTGGTAACCATGGGTCGGTGACTAACTCAAAGATACTGAGATTACTCCACTTACCCATCTGCTCGTTGTAACTGAGCTGATAGATCGTCCATCCCTCAATGCTGAATGGCTTGTTAACCTCTATCTCTGTCTGGATATTCTGCCCACTCTTCGTATAGATGTCGACAAGGGATGCAAAACGGCGAGGCTCTCGGTTAGGCATAGCCAACATGCGCCCATCATCCAAACGTAGGGCTTGATAAGGGAAGAGGTAGCTTCCGCTGGTCACCCAACCTGTGTAGGTATGTTGTACCCCCTTGTAGGGAACGTTGCCAGTAGTGACCTTCACCAATAAAGCACAAGCCGAACCAGCTGCATCCGAGGCTATATATCCATCCTTATTACGTGCTTGCCCGAGTGAATCCATTCGAATATTTCCCATCATTCCAGTGGGCATCTTGCCTATCATCTTGCTCAACATGGCAGGGACAGCATTATCTATTCGTTTAAGAACCTCTACCTTGCAATCGAGCAACTGACCTACTCGCATACCTTTATCTAACAATAGATTCTCAGGCTTATCCTTAGGGAGTGGGAAGCCACCACGCCCTATTAACACCAGTTTGGGAGGGTATTCATCAATGGTAAACTTCTCTAACTGAATGGCAACTGGTAGGTGATGCACATTGTCCATAGCGTCCAGTCCACGCCATTCAGGCTGCCCTTTTTCGCAATACATCTTCACTTTCTGCATATCTGCACTACCGAGTGTTGCACAGGTGAGCACTATGAACAATCCTGCATGGCTCACAAAAGACGGCAAACGACGCCAAGAAAAATGGAAGATATGGTTCAGTGTGACCTCACCCACTATGATGGTCAACCAGAGATAGACGAGTACGAAAGGCCAATAGTTCAGCATTTTCGTTAGTCCGATGGGGTCTGCTGGGTTCCTCCCTTCGGCTACTTGCTTCGTAACACCCATGATCAACGTTAGCAAAGCAGCACTTGCTATGGCAGGGATAGCCGCTTGCATGGTGGTCATAAAGCGGAAGAAGTACACCT
Organism: Prevotella veroralis; assembly: GCF_018127765.1. NCBI lineage: Bacteria > Pseudomonadati > Bacteroidota > Bacteroidia > Bacteroidales > Prevotellaceae > Prevotella > Prevotella veroralis. The sequence continues at coordinate 965,356 of NZ_CP072331.1, forward strand.
TCTTACGCATGGCATAAACAACAACTATAGCTATCAATAGGAAAAGGAGCGCCTCGATATTAGCCGACCAAGCGAAGATAGCCCACTCCAAAGGTCCCATTGTAAACTGTAATAACTGACCAGTTATGAGCAAGCCAACGACGATTGCCGTCCCTTCTTTTAATGTATAAGGTTTATTCCACATTGTTATTTTAAGGAAAAGAAATGGTATCTTCAGTTGTAATCTTTGATATTATCCTCAATACTTGCACTGTTTCTGCTGCATTTCTCATGCTTTTTCAGATACAAGACTACCACTTGTTTCTATCACATTAATAGATTAGAATTTAAAAACTGATAGTCGATAGCAACGGAATCATCCGTTAGCTACCAACTATCTTTGGACTTTTCACTAACTTACATCGGCTTAGTTATAAACCGTTTGTTCTTCTTTGCAGTCTCAATCCACTTCGGTACGATTGTGTCGAGGAACTGCTTTTTCTGACTGTTAATCTTTGGCATGTCTAATCCTATATATGACTGAGCCTTTGCTTTAGTCGATATGTCAGGCAGAGGAATTTGTCCTGTAAAGCCATGACGAGCGACAACTCGTGCTATTTGTAGGCGTGCATCCTTAGCAAACTCCATAGCACTTGCGAGCAAACGCATTACTTCTTGAGGTGCATGGAAAGCTGCTCCATGACTCGCAACGGCATAGTCCCAACGCCACTGCCCCTTACGTAAATCGGTCAAAACAGGCTGCATCTCCGCTTCTGTAGCACCCTTATCCCAAGCAAACTTAGCCTCGATATGTGCTGCAGCAAGCTCTTTCTCCACATGAGTACGGAAGTCATAAATCTTCTGCTGACGCTCATAAACATTCTGGCGAAGTGTCTCTGCATCTTGACGATGGCATGTCTGACAGGTACGATCAATGTGAGCTAATGGACTCATAACGTGGTGGTCAGTGTATTTCACACCACCTTCAGAGATGTAAGGCATGTGACAATCGGCACAAGAAACGCCCCTCTGTCCATGAATACCCTGTAAGTAAAGTTCATAACCAGGGTGCTGTGCCTTCAAGATCTTAGCCTTTGAGAGTGGATTGATATAGTCATAGAAGCCTATACTATCGTAATATTCTTCTGCTGCCTCACACGTCATACCCTTCTCCTGAGGGAAGTGTAGATAGTTACCATTGTCCTTTTCGAAGTAATACTCCGTGTGGCACTGTGCGCAGACCAGGCTACGCATCTCTTGATGTGTGGCTTTTTTCACGTCTTTACCTACGCGAGCCCATGCCTCATAGAGTGCAGGACGAGCGGGACGAAGCTCCATCGTCCGTGCATCATGGCAGTCAGAGCAACCGACGGTGTTCATGACCTCTGGTCCCCAATTGCTCCACTTGGCAGCATAGAATTTGTCTGTTCCCTTCTCTCTCATCAACCTTGGCACATCAGGACCTTTGCATGTCCAGCACGTACCAGGCTGCATATCATCTTGCCCATCCACTCCTGGACTACCAGTACGCATTATTTTACGTAAGTCTTCAACGCAATGGCGGTGTCCACGAGGGGTGTTATATCCACGTGAAAAAGAATATCCTGCCCACAAGATCACCATCTCTGGTCGTTGTCCTAATACATCGACTTCCTGTGAAGAGTTATACTTACTAACGAAACTGGTATCTTCTGTCATCGCCCAAGTCTCGTATTCACGGGGGAAGTCTTCAGCAAACTTCTCGTTTTGAGCTACGATAGAGTCAGTCATCTGGGTACGTCGATTATTAAACACACTTGCTATCTCCGCCCTTCGTTCTAACATGGACGAGCACAGCAAACCAAGGAAGAACACGATGACCATTGCTCCTCCGAAGAGCAACCAGCCCTGCCATTTCTTTAATGTTTTTGCCATAAATATCGGTTTTTATTGTTATTTTATTTTCTACCTAACACTTTCTGAAGCCAATCAGGGACTGGGGACGGAGGCATGGGTTCGACAAACTCTGCCCCAGGAGTACTCGACAAGGAGTTCTTTCTCATGTGGGCTACATCGCGATGGCAATCCCAGCAAGCCTTGCCCTCGCCTCGTTTTGCTTCCATATAGTCGATACGCCCCGTCTTCACAAACTCTTGATTCAGCTGCTTATGACACCTTATACAATTATCCATGATGACCTCTGCCGATGCATCCTCTGCTTCGATAGCCTGCGATTCACTATGTGTTACGAAATAAGCAACATGCTTCATTCCATCCATTCCTTTGAATGCGTAATGGGAAGCTATATTGTTATTAGGCACGTGACAATCGTTACATGTGGTATTGCGGGCATGTGCTGAATGTGACCACGTTGCATAGTAAGGCGACATGATGTGGCAGTTTATACATGCTGCAGGGTCATCACCTATTATATATGTATGCATACGAAGGAGGTAAAAGAACAGCCCTGCCAGTCCAACGATAACACCGCAAAGCATTACTAACGACACTTTCTGACGATAGGACATCCTCTCCAGAAAGTTAAACCATTTAGTCTTTAGCTTGTTTAGAGTTGTTTTTAGGTTCATGTGTATCACATAATGTTTCGTTTGTAAATATAAACAATAACTCTCAAAAGTCTTGTAAAGAAATCAGAAAACATCATTATTAATGATGAGAAAGTTTTATTAAGGTCATCAAATACCATAAAGACGGACGTTTTTCACTATTCCTTTGACACAAAGAGAGGCTCTTCTCCATTTGAAGAGGGCGTTCCTTCATGCGCAAGAAACGCCCTCTTGTAGTTGAAGAAAGGCTCTCTTCACATCAAGGGAACACCTCTTTCAAATGGAAGAAAATCTCAACTACGATACTGACGTATCTATCACGGCTTTCTCAAACACCACATTATTAATATAGAGGGTAGTAAAAGTAGTTGTATAATGGTATCATTGGTGAACAAAACAAGCAATCTTACTTAAAAAGTATCAGTACGTTCTGAATAGGATTCTACTCTTCAGAAGTAGACATAAGGAGCGAAGAAAGAGAAGAGATAAAGGTCAGGAACGAAAGACGGAAAATAATTTTGCTGTCACTTCTGTCACTCATTTAAAGCAAATAACACGCTGATTACCAACATACTAACGCAAATGTTAAAAATGACAGCAACTAAAATTAAAAATAAAATAGGGTTTTGAGTGGTTTAGAAGGAACACTATCGTCTACCCATCTTACATTCCAATAAGCTTAGACAATAACCATCAACTATATTAAACCATAATAGGCACTGTCATAGATAAGCCTCATCGTAGAGGAACTCACCATATATCAGTGCTCATAAGAGTTATAGTCATTCCGCAACCCTTTAACTTTTTTTTATTACCACATAATAGTTATATCATTTAAAAATACTAACTTTGTGCGAATTTAATCAGTTAGTTGTGACTAAAGACATAGTCAAGAAAAGAGTTCGAGATATTCTGGATGAGTACCTCGAAGCGAATAATCATCGCAAGACATCAGAGCGGTATGCCATTCTTGATGCGGTGTATGACATGAAAGGGCATTTCTCTTTAGAAGAGTTGGGTACAGAACTTGAGGCAAGGAACTTTCGTGTATCCCGTGCAACACTGTACAATACAATGCGCCTGTTCATAGAATTGCGCCTTGTTGTTCGACATCGTTTCATCGGACAAACCAAGTATGAGGCTTGTTACGATAATGAAGATCATATCCACCAGATATGTACTGTCTGTGGAACAGTGACTGAAGTTGAATCTCCGGAGATCACTGAGGCGATTAAGAACACTAAGTTTCATCGGTTCCGCAGAGATGGTTTCTCCTTATATATATATGGTATATGCTCTCGTTGCCAGGCTGTTCTGTCACGTCAGAAGAGCAAGTTCTTAACCCAAAAGCAAGGTAAAAACTCACATAAAAGCAAATGAACACAGGTAAAGTTGATGTCCTGTTGGGTCTCCAATGGGGTGATGAAGGTAAAGGAAAGGTCGTAGATGTGCTCACACCACATTATGATGTTATTGCCCGTTTTCAGGGTGGTCCTAATGCTGGACATACGCTTGAATTCGAGGGAGAGAAGTATGTTTTGCGTTCCATTCCATCGGGTATCTTCCAGGGAGGAAAGGTCAACATCATTGGCAATGGAGTGGTATTGGCTCCAGATCTCTTTATGGGAGAAGCAAAGGACTTAGAGCTTAGTGGGCACCCACTTAAGCAACGCTTGCGCATCTCAAAGAAGGCTCATCTCATCATGCCTACCCATCGCATCCTTGACAGAGCATACGAGGCTGCAAAGGGAAAGGATAAGGTTGGCACAACTGGAAAAGGTATTGGTCCTACCTACACAGATAAGGTTAGCCGTAATGGATTGCGTGTTGGTGATATCTTATGTGACTTTGAGCGCAAATATACGGAGCACAAGGAACGTCACATGAAGATGTTGGCAGCATTGGGCTGGACTGACTTTGAGGGTTTTGAAGAGACCGAGAAGCTATGGATGGAAGGTATTGAGTACATGAAAGAGTTTGAGTTCATCGACTCAGAACATGTAATCAATCACCTATTGCGTGACGGTAAGAACATTCTTTGCGAAGGTGCTCAAGGAACGATGCTTGACGTCGACTTCGGTTCTTATCCATTTGTTACTTCATCCAATACTATATGTGCCGGAGCTTGCACGGGATTAGGTATTGGACCTAATAAGATAGGTAATGTCTATGGCATTATGAAGGCTTACTGCACTCGAGTTGGTGCTGGTCCATTCCCAACAGAGCTGTTTGATGAGACTGGAAAGAAGATCCGTGACCTTGGTCATGAGTATGGTGCTGTAACTGGAAGAGAGCGTCGTTGCGGTTGGATAGACCTTGTTCAGCTTCGTTACTCAGTAATGGTTGATGGTGTGACAGAGCTTATTATGATGAAGAGTGACGTACTTGATACCTTCGAAACCATCAAGGCTTGTGTTGCATACGAGCTTCCTGACGGTACGCAAACACAGGATTTCCCATACGAGATAGACGATGTTAAGCCTGTCTATAAGGAGTTCCGTGGCTGGAAGAAGGATATGACTCAATGTCGCTCAGCAGCAGAGTTTCCACAGGAGTTCCGCGATTATGTTGCTTTCTTGGAGGAGTATCTTGAGACAAAAATCGGTATTATCTCTATCGGTCCTGACCGCGAGCAGACAATCGTTTTATAATCAATATAGGAACAAAAGAATTTTGAATAGTTAAGAGAATAAGGTTGTTAGGGAAGTAAAAGAACAAGGATATAAGGTCATTAGATGGTTCTCTCCTCTATAACTGACAATATCGTTTCTTTCACTTCTCTATCTCTTTTGACGCTCTTAACTCCTTTTTTATATTTAGAAGAATAACAATAACAGACAATGGCAAATAAACCTTCCATCCCAAAGGGCACCCGTGACTTCGGACCAGAGGAGATGGCAAAACGTAACTACATATTCGATACTATCAAAAGTGTCTATGCTTTGTATGGATTTCAGCAGATTGAGACACCTGCCATGGAGACTTTACACACCTTAATGGGCAAGTATGGCGATGAAGGAGACAAACTCCTCTTTAAGGTGTTGAACTCTGGTGACTATCTGAAGTCGGTTAGTGACGATGAATTAAAGGAGCGTAACACGTTGAAGATGCAAACGAAACTATGCGAGAAGGGACTTCGTTACGATCTTACAGTCCCCTTCGCACGCTATGTAGTCATGCATCGTGAAGAATTACAGTTGCCTTTCAAGCGTTATCAGATACAACCAGTATGGCGTGCCGATCGCCCACAAAAGGGTCGTTATCGTGAGTTTTACCAGTGTGATGCCGATGTTGTAGGTTCTGACTCACTATTAAATGAGGTGGAACTAATGCAGATTGTGGACACAGTCTTCACCAAGTTGGGAGTGAGAGTACAGATAAAGATTAACAATAGAAAGATTCTCACGGGTATTGCCGAGGTGATTGGTGAGAAGGATAAGATTGTTGATATCACTGTTGCCATTGATAAGCTCGATAAGATAGGACTTGAGAATGTAAACGAAGAGTTGCGTGCTGATGGTATATCAGAGGATGCTATTGCTAAGTTGCAACCTATCATTAAGTTAGAAGGAACCAACGAAGAGAAGTTAGCAGTAATTGCGGAAGCCTTGAAGGAGAGTGAGACTGGACTAAAGGGAGTTGAGGAAACACGCTTTATCCTTGATATGTTGAAGACGTCCGGACTAAAGAATGAGATACAACTCGACCTTACCTTGGCACGAGGACTTAATTATTACACTGGCGCCATATTTGAGGTTAAGGCGTTAGATGTGCAGATTGGATCTATTACTGGTGGTGGTCGATATGACAATCTCACGGGTATCTTCGGTATGCCAGGGCTCTCTGGCGTTGGTATCAGCTTTGGTGCTGACCGCATATATGACGTTTTGAACACCTTAGACCTTTATCCAAAAGAGAGTGTACAAGGCACTCAATTACTCTTTATCAACTTCGGTGAGCAGGAGACAGCATACTGTCTTCCAATCGTAGCAGCCGCTCGTCGTACGGGTATTCGCACCGAGATGTTCCCCGATAAAGCAAAGATGAAGAAGCAGATGAGCTATGCGAATGCAAAGAACATCGGTTTCGTGGCTCTTGCTGGAGAGTCGGAAATGAAAGAGGGAAAGGTTACTTTGAAGAATATGACTACTGGTGAACAAACGCTTGTAACGCCAGAAGAGTTGATAGCGAGGGTAAAGTAATAAAGAGGAAAAGCCTCACCCCCGTCAACAACCAGCCTCACCCCCGCCCCCTCTCCGAATGGAGAGAGGAGTAGATAGCATTATTTGCAAACAAAGAGGGCGTTTCTTCGATGTGAAGAGACGCCCTTTTCATTGCAAGGAAACGCCCTCTTCAAAGCGAAGAAGGCGTTTCTTTAATTAAAGATAATGTCACAAGGTAGGGACAGACGCCCTCGTCTGTCCGCCAGAACACAACCAGCGAAAGCCTCCCCAAGCCCCTCAAAAGGAGAAGATGTTGCCTGACGGGATGATACATAGGGGTAAATGGGAGGACAGACGAGGGCGTCTGTCCCTACTTTGAAGCCTCACCCCCTTTCCCCTCTCCGAATGGAGAGGGGCGTGAATACTCCCATTTACATGTACGCCAATACCTGACAGATACAGAGGTAATAGTATTTTAAAATGAAAGAAACGCCTTCTTTCAATCGAAGAGGGCGTTTCCTTGCAATGAAAAGGGCATCTCTTCATCTCGAAGAAACGCCCTCTTTGTTTGCTAATAGTAGTATTTACTCCCCTCTCCATTCGGAGAGGGGCTGGGGGTGAGGCTCCTTCTCTCCCCTTGGGGGAGGCTGGGTGGGGCTTACGTCCTCGTCTTATACCTGATAATCCTTCGCTAATCCACCCTCACTCGTCTCTTTGTACAATGACGGGATATCGTGTCCTGTCTGCTTCATCACCTCTACAACCCTATCAAAAGATACACGGTGACTACCATCACTAAACGATGCGTAGAGTTGAGCATCTAATGCTCTACAGGCTGCAAAGGCGTTACGCTCAATACAAGGAATCTGTACTAAACCACAAACTGGGTCGCAGGTCATTCCCAAATGGTGCTCAAGTCCCATCTCCGCAGCATATTCAATCTGTGACGGACTACCACCGAATAGCTGGCAAGAAGCAGCTGATGCCATAGCACAAGCAACCCCCACCTCACCTTGACAACCTACTTCCGCTCCTGATATAGACGCATTATATTTCACAATGTTACCAAAGAGTCCTGCCGTTGCAAGGGCATGTAAGATCTTTGTCTCTGTAAAGTCATGCCCCTTGGAGAGGTGATAAAGCACCGCTGGAACTACTCCGCACGCACCGCAAGTAGGTGCTGTAACAATCGTACCGTTCGATGCGTTCTCTTCACTCACCGCCAAGGCGTAGGCATAAACCATACCGCGACTCTGTAAGGAAGGCTTATAACCACGTGCTTTGATATAATAAGTTGGAGCTTTACGAGCCAAATTCAATGGACCAGGCAATGCCCCTTCGCTATCCAATCCACGCTCAACAGCCGCCTGCATAGTATGCCACACTTCACGAAGATAGTCCCAGAAATCATCATCCTCACACTGCTTTACATATTCCCAATAGCCCCTTCCGTGATGTTCGCACCATGCTTGAATATCCTTCAGAGTATGCAGATCATACACTTCTGGATGTTTGAAGTAATCATCCGTAGCCTTTCCTTCCGATAGCGCGCCACCTCCGACACTATAAACAATCCATTCTTCAATTTCCTCCCCAGCCTCATTATAAGCCCTAAACTCCATCCCGTTGGGATGATAGGGCAAGAAGATGCTTGGTTGCCAGATGATGTTAACAGGTGCAATGGGCTTTAGCACATCGATAATCGCCTTATCCGTCATGTGCCCCTTGCCTGTTGCTGCCAAACTGCCATACAACGTTACCTCAAAACGTGACGCCTCCGAGTGACGCTCGGCAAAGATGATTGCAGCGCGCTGAGGCCCCATCGTATGGCTACTGGATGGACCTTTTCCTATTCTAAAGATTTCCTTGAGTGACTCCATTGACTATTATCCTCAATACTTCAAACTATGATTTTTAAAGGTGCAAAAGTACGAAAAAAAAGGCAATGAGATGCTGGTAACATCTAAAAAACACACTTCCTCAATTAAAATTCATAATTGGGAAAGGATAATGAATTGACTGGTTGACAAGGAAACAGGGACTCTGAAAAGTAAAAAGGTAAAAGAGTAAAAAGGTAAAAGAGTTGTGTCTACTCGCCAACGCATTAATACGTCAACTTAAACTAATTATTATTTTGAATGAAAAGAGACAACTATTTTTTGTATCTTTGCGGTGTTTAACAACGAAGAAGATGAAGAGAATAATTCCTATAATTGCTTTACTGGTTCTCACATTGGGGGCTTGTAAGAACAAGAACACTGATGATGGTGCAACCAATAAGGCTCTCGATACAATACCGATGTTGGTCACGCAGGTACAAGAATGCTCCCGACTCTATACGACAGAATACCATATTCATAAGATTATCACGCACGATGACGAGATGAAAGTGTCTGGTTCGTTTATGAAAAAAGACTTCAGTGTGAACCTGCCATTGGGTGAACGCCGCATTGCCATCCCCATGACGGCGACGATAAAAGCGTATATTGATCTCTCATCGTTCGACGCGAAGAACGTGCAACGCCATGGGAAGCAGATTATTATCACACTTCCTGACCCTAAGATTGTACTTACTTCGACTAAAATAGACCATCAGGAAGTAAAGAAATATGTAGCTTTAACACGGCAGAACTTCTCTGATGCTGAACTAACTAACTATGAGGCGCAAGGCAGGAAAGAGATTCTTAATGCTATCCCACAGATGGGAATTATTGAAGAAGCACAGAAGAGTGCTGCCCGGCAGTTGGTTCCTATCTTCACACAACTTGGTTATAAAGATTCCGATGTGACGATTTCTTTCCGCAAGAAGTTTACCATCAATGATATACGTAACTTTATTGAAGCTAACAAGGAGGACTAAATGATGGAAGAGAAAACGCCTATGAACAAGTTACCCAAGGCTCATCAGCAAGAAAAGAAAGGGCAAAAGATGGTTGATTTCATCACAAAGAAGAAGAAAGCAATAGGTTGTCTGTTGCTTCTCGGAGTCTTTGTTATTATCTTCATTGGTGCTTTCTCATGGTTGAATGCGTCCAATGAGATTGGTATAAAAACTGACAATAAGATTGACATAACGCCTACTCGCATACAAGAAATACAAGACATCGGACAGTGGGAGTTCCTTTCTATCAATGATGAGGAACTCATTGACACCATTAATCATGGTTTCTTTTCCGACGACGAACTGGTAAGAATCTATTACGGAACGATTCGCATGGGAATAGACCTGCATCACGCAGAACCGCAATGGCTGCAAGTTGAGGATGACAGTATCGTAGTTGCCAAGCTACCTCCTATCGAACTCTTGGACAGAAACTTCATTGATGAAGCGCACACACGCTCGTTCTTTGAGAAAGGAAATTGGTCATCAGCCGACCGCGAAGCCCTTTATCGACGTGCATATAACAAGATGATAGCACGCTGCATGACGCCTGCAAATATCAAGATAGCCGAAGAGAATGCACGCGAACAGTTCACTCAATTCCTAAAGGCAATGGGTTATAAGAATGTGAAAGTGACGTTATCTGCTCCACAAAGCCCGAAGTCGTTGATGCAAAAAGAGGGATAGGAATTAACGTTCAAGCACTCACCTCTTTTACACATCAGGGTTAGCTATCATCCTCTTACAGCATGATTACATACCATGAATGCGGTATTTTTTGTAATAAATACAACTTCTTTCGTTTTAATTGGGCAAAAGTATATATCTTTGCAGGCGTTAAAAGAATATTTATCAATTAATTAAAAGGTTAAGAATCTATGAATAAGATCACAGCACTGGTGCATACAGTACTTGAGATTGCAGCCTCAATTAAGGGCGTGGGAATTAATTTTATACGTATTGCGATATTCATTATCTTCGTATGGATAGGCGGTTTGAAGTTCTGGAACTATGAGGCAGAAGGAATCGTTCCATTCGTTGCTAACAGTCCGTTTATGAGCTTCTTTTATACGAAAGATGCGCCTGAATACAAGGATTATAAGCTAAAGGAAGGTGAGTTCGATAAGGTTAAACACGAGTGGCACGAGGCTAACAACACTTATACCTTCTCACATGGTTTGGGTATTGCAATTATGACTTTCGGTATCTTGACATTATTAGGTATATGGTTTCCAAAGGTTGGTTTCGTTGGTACGGGGTTAGTCATCTTAATGACTTTAGGTACTCTGTCGTTCCTTGTCACAACGCCCGAAGCATGGGTACCCGACCTTGGTAGTGGCGAACATGGATTCCCGTTATTGACAGGTGCAGGGCGATTAGTAATCAAGGATGTCTGTATTTTAGCATCCGCGGTAGTAGTCTTATCAGATTGTGCACAGCGTATCTTAAAACGCAAGTAGGTAATATCTTATATTGCCTGACTAAAGAGTTTAATTATAATAGAAAGTGTGTCGGATGCTAAATCAGCATTTTGGCACACTTTCTTGTCTTGTATCTGCAATAAAGATTTACACGACTACACTCATTGAAACACATCGAAAGGTTCTAAATTATAAAACAGATGTGTTCGATATTACCAATGCCTCCAAATAAGTTTTAGATATTTCATCCTCATAAAGATAAATTACAGAAACTGATAGTACCGCTATGAAGTATTAAAATGTACAAATAGAATCCCAAAAGAAACGGCTTTTCAACACATAACCAACAATACCACGTACTGTTTGAACCTTATAATAGTTATTAACAACACCAAGACAACGATAACAATCAGGTAAGTCGCCTTGGGGTGTCACTATAATTGCTAGAACTTTAGACTTCCTCGGTTGCTGATAAACAAGAACCTTTTCAAAATTAGGAATAACAAAACCCTGTCCCTTCACAGCCCTGTACACAATAACACGAGCTTTCGTCTTAGAAATCCAAAAATCGTCTTGCACTTCACAATGATACATTGTCTTCGATTCACCTAAGTAACGAGCTTCTATGCCTCCCTTGCCTATTACGACTTTGCCAGATTGTGCATGAGCGCAAATTGTCATCAATGACAGACACAGAAATATGTTAGCTTTAATCAAAAGATTCTTCATAATTATGACTCTTTATTTATAAACTAAATTCTTTGTAAGCATTATCTATTCAAATTAAAAGAGAAAGTTCTTTGGATGATGATACCACAATAGAACTTTACCGACCGATGAAAAAAGCGCACATAACCTTTTCTACAAATCAAGAAACGGAGATACTCACATGGAGTCATCCCTATTTTTAAAAAGCATGTCCTATGACTTACTTCACAGAACATGCTTTATCAGTTTTAAATTATCCGAAGTTATCGTACATAATTGCGTCCTTTTCAACACCAAGACTATCGAGATAATCGGTAACAGTCTTAATAAGCATTGGAGGTCCACATAGGTAATACTCGCAATCCTCAGGTGCCTCGTGATCTTTCAAGTACTCATCACGAATGCAATTAACTGCAAAACCAGTGTAATACTTCACACCTGCAGCATCAGCAACAGGGTCTGGTCGGTCAAGAGAAAGGTGGAAATGGAAGTTTGGATATTCCTTTTCAAGCTCCCAGAAATCCTCCAAGAAGAAGGCCTCACCCAATGCACGAGCACCATAGAAGAAGTGCATCTCACGATCACGAGTGTGTAAGGTCTTTGTCATGTGCATGATCTGCGCACGCAAAGGAGCCATACCAGCACCACCACCAATCCATATCATCTCCTTACCTGAGGTGAAGTTAGGATGGAAGTCACCGTATGGTCCACTCATCATAACCTTATCTCCTGGCTTAAGTGAGAAAATGTAAGATGAACCAATACCTGTTGGTACATCTTGGAAACCTACTTGTGGACGTGGGAGGAATGGGGTTGAAGCAATACGAACCGTCAATGTGATGATGTCACCCTCAGCTGGATAGTTCGCCATGGAATAGGCACGCACTGTCTCTTCAGGGTTGTGAGCCTTTAGAGAAAGGATGTTAAACTTCTTCCATGTACCGATATATTCCTCACCAATATCATTCTTATCGAAATCCTTGTCATAGTCAATGCAATCGTATGCAGGGATCTTGATCTGTGCATAAGAGCCTGGAATAAAGTCCATGTGTTCGCCTGGAGGCAATGCAACCTTGAACTCCTTTATGAAGGAAGAAACGTTCTTGTTAGAGATAACTGTACACTCCCATTCCTTAACGCCCATGACAGATTCAGGTACTTTGAGTGACATATCACCCTTTACCTTACACTGGCATCCAAGGCGCCAATGATCCTTTATCTCCTTACGACTGAAGTGTGGACGTTCAGAATCGAGTATCTCGCCACCGCCTTCAACTACCTGTACCTTACATTGACCACAGCTAGCCTTTCCACCGCAGGCAGATGGAAGGAAGACACCATTCTCATTCAGTGTAGCCATAACCGAGCTACCCTGATCAACAGTCATCTGCTTGTCACCATTAATAGTTATCGTCACTTTCCCACTTGGACTGAGATACTTTTTAGCCACAAGCAGCAGAATCACTAATACAAGGATAGTGATCAAGAATACTATAATACTTGTTGTTATGAATTGTCCCATTGTTTACTTAGATTTTAAGACCAGAGAAGCACATCATTGCCATAGCCATCAGTCCTACTGTGATAAACGTGATACCAAGTCCCTGCAAAGGCTTTGGTACATCTGAATACTCCATCTTCTCACGGATAGCACCCATTGCCACGATAGCCAAAGTCCAGCCCAAACCAGAACCAAGACCATAAATGAGAGCATCCCAGAAAGAGCCGATATATTGTGTACTTGATGGATCAAGACCTATACGCTGTTGCATGAAAAGCGATGCTCCCATGATAGCACAATTCACTGCAATCAATGGTAAGAAGATACCCAAAGCACCATAGAGAGAAGGAGAATACCTCTCTACTGCCATTTCAACTATCTGAACGATACCTGCAATGACTGCGATAAAGAGGATAAAACTAAGGTAGGTCAAGTCGACACCATCAGCTAAACAATCAGGTCCGAGAACCTTTGTTAATAGTAGATAATTGACTGGTGTCGTAACGAGCAATACGAATGTTACGGCTGCTCCAAGACCTAATGACGTTTTCACACTCTTTGATACAGCAAGGTAAGAACACATACCGAGGAAGAATGCGAAAATCATATTGTCCACAAAGATGGACCGGAAGAATAAACTAATAAGATGTTCCATAATTACTTCTTGTCTTCTTTATAGAAATATGAACGATGAATCCAAATAACACAACCAAGTAGGATGAGCGCCATTGCCGGCATTGTCATCATACCATTATCCATATAGCCTGCATCATAAAGACTCTGTGGGAGAATCTTGAAACCAAGCAATGATCCACGACCGAAGAACTCTCGGAAAGCACCAACGATAACGAGGATCATAGCATACCCCAAGCCGTTTCCGATGCCATCAAGGAAACTAGGCCAAGGCTTATTAGTCATGGCAAAAGCTTCTAAGCGACCCATAAGAATACAGTTGGTAATAATCAAGCCGACATAGACAGAGAGCTGTACACTAACATCATAAGCTACTGCTTTGAGGATTTGACTTACGATGGTTACAAGTGCAGCAACAACCACCAACTGTACAATGATACGGATACGATTAGGGATTGTGTTGCGGATGAGTGAAATAATAACATTGGAGAAAGCTGTAATGATGGTCACAGCAAGCCCCATAACAATTGCTGGCTTCAACTGTGAAGTTACAGCAAGTGCAGAACAGATACCGAGTACCTGAACCATAATTGGGTTATCCAGATTCAGCGGATTACTGAACACTTCTCTATTTTGCTTTGAGAATAAATCCATTTTCTTATCGTTCTAAAAGATTATGAATGTTATTTGCTTGTCAGGAATTTAACGTAAGGTTGAAGTCCACCTTTATCTGAATGGAACATCTCTGTCACACCATTACTGGTAAGTGTAGCACCAGTAACGGCATCGACTTGTGTCTTTGGATCTTCTATCTTCTTCTCCACAGACAAGGCAATCTTCTGATTGTTATCATCAGTAAAGAGCTTCTTTCCCTTGAACTTAGCTTGCCAGTCAGCATTGTCTTTTATTTCTGCTCCAAGACCAGCTGTCTCACTCTCATGATTAAAATAAGCTCCAAAGATAGTTTTCTTATCGCCATTAATAGCAATAAAGCCATTGATAGGTCCCCAAAGGCCATTACCATAGACAGGAATGACATACTTAACCTCTCCATTTACCTTACAACGGAATAAGGCGAGTTTACCTTCTTTAGCATCTTTACTATTCAGCTTAAAACCAGCATCAACGCCCCCTTGCTTACCAGCCTCAACCACTTTGCCATCGCTATTGATAATATCATCCGCAATGATAATCTTCTTCCATAGCTCAACAGCCTGTTCATTGGTCATGTTACGATCCTGATTGAGTGCAAACAAGATCTGTTTCTGCTGATCAAGCTGTACGTTAGCATCCTGCATTGGTTTTAATGCTTGGAATACAAAGGCAAGTAAGAAAGCCACTATCAGCACGAGGATGATAGAATAGGTAATTGTATAAGAATTACTATTTGTTTTCATTTCTTTCTCCTCCTTATTTATTTAGCACGCTTTGCACGCTTGCTGATGTTTGACTGAACTACACAATAATCAATAAGTGGTGCAAACATATTACCAAAGAGGATGGCGAGCATCATACCCTCTGGATAGCCTGGATTCAACACACGGATAATGATAGCCATTGCACCAATGAAGAATCCATAGAACCACTTACCAGTCTCTGTACGAGCAGAGGTAACTGGGTCGGTTGCCATAAAGACTGCACCAAAACAGAAGCCACCAAGTACGAGGTGCTCATACCAGTGGATTGGCGTTGCACCACTTGATTGGAAGATAAGCCCCATGACTGTTCCACCGATAAAGACACTTAACATTGTCTTCCAACTTGCAATATTGGTCCATAAAAGAATGATAGCACCTATTGCAATGGCAATAACAGATGTCTCACCGACAGAGCCAGGGATCAATCCTATGATCATATCGTTCAGATTGTGACCAATGTGAGTACCTTGTGCAATTTGCCCAAGTGGGGTTGCCATAGTGAAGCCATCAGGCAAGGTGTAACCAAGCCCAAAGATAGAATCCTTTGCTACCCATATACTATCGCCAGTCATCTTACTTGGATAAGAGAAGAAGAGGAATGCACGTGCAGCCAATGCAACGTTAAAGATATTCATACCTGTTCCACCGAAGATTTCCTTCGTGAAGATAACAGCAAAGGCTACTGCAAGCACAAGAATCCAAAGTGGTGTGGTCACAGGAATAATCAATGGAATCAGAATACCTGACACAAGATAACCTTCCTGAATTTCCTCACCCTTCCACTGTGCCCAAGCAAACTCAATGCCCAGACCGACAATGTAAGACACAAGAATCTTTGGCAACAGGGCAAGCATACCATAGAGGAACATTCCCCAGCAGGTAGCATCAGCCAGCTTACCAGCTGCTAAAGCGTTCTGATAGCCGATATTATACATACCGAAGAGCATAGCTGGTACCAACGAAAGTACTACTATACTCATTATTCGCTTCGAGTCAATAGCGTCATGGATGGATACACCGCTCTTTGATGTCTCGTTAGGAACATAAAGGAACGTCTCGAAACCATCGAAGACACTCTTGAAAGCGTGAAGCTTTCCGCCCTCTTCAAAGTTCGGGCGTATCTTATCGAGATAATTTCTTAAACTCATAATACTTTTATTATAGGGTTCTTAAAGTCCAAAGTTTCAGTTTCCAAATTGTTACAAAGCATTTGTAATGCTATTACAAGTTAGCTGTAATGTTATTACAAGCATTTTGTAATGTTACTACAAAGCATTTGTAATGCACTCATCAAGCATGGTTTACATCCTTTTACGTCTATAACAGCTGATGGAATTATCATTAATAACACTCTGAGAAACTTCATTTAAAACTATAGTTAAAGTTATTGTGGGCTTTTGACCCCCTATGCATTCTCTTTTCTAAGGATATCTAATCCCTCACGAACAATCTTCTGCAATGGTAATTTTGAACTATCAACAAACTCTGCAAGAGCGAAGTCTTCAGGACTTACTTCATAAATTCCTAATTCCTCTTGACGGTCAATATTACCAGAGATAATTGATTTAACGAGATATTCACCATATATATCCATGGGTAAAACCTTATCATACTCTCCGCTCATAATCATGTGCCGTTCACCACCTTTTATACGAGCATCAAGGTTATAGGTCTTCTTTCCCTGTAACCAAGTGAAGTAACTACGCGAGGTTGAGAAATCATTGAAACGGGGTAATATCCAGCCAAAGATTTCATTTACATCATCACCTTCTGGTATAACAGTAACCTCTGAAGTATGTGCACCAAGCACAGACTCGTCGTTAGCAATAACGCCAGTGAGAGGATTACCATTGAGGATACGAACGCTACAACCATCAACGATGTTGTCTGTAAGAATCTGCTTCAATGGAGTACCCACGAGGGCATCAACATAACCTGTCTGCTTTACCATACTACCTGCTATAGCAACACGACGAGTGAGGTTAACCTTACCTGTATTGAACAAGCGACCAAAGAAGATAACGGCTGTTGGGTCAACAGTCCATACCACTTCACCTTTATTGACTGGGTCGATATGATTTACCTGTACACCAACATTACCTGCTGGGCAAGGACCATCAAAAACTGTTACCTCTACGTCCTTTGCACTAATCAAAGCAGCAGCCGACTGCTTAGCACCAATACCCAAATAAACCTTTGCAATCTTGGCAAGAGCAGTCAAACCCGTCTGGAAGTCCTTCTCCTGACCATTCAACTCAAACTCGAAGTCGCCCTGCAAAGGTTTATCACGAAGTGCAGACACGAAGATTGCCTTTGGTTCTGTGTCTGGACGTGTAGCAATAGCATAAGGTAGCTGGTTGATATAACCAAACAATCCTGCCTGCAGCAATGAAGCCTTGACATCATCTGCGGATAAGCCCGCCACGTCCTTCACACCAAAGTCAGCATACTCTTGCTGCGCATCGGCAGCAATTTTCACACGCAACACCTTACGTCTTTCTCCACGTTCAATAGCTGTGACTGTACCACTCACAGGAGAAGCGAAGCTAACTTCAGTGCACCCTTTGTCAACAAATAAGGGGTCACCAGCTCGAACATGGTCACCTTCACGGACGGTCACCTTAGGTGTCAATCCTGGGAAATCATCAGGAACCAAAGCATATTCCGTAGGTGATTTCACAGACAACATCTGCTCCTGTGCACGTCCTGTAAGGTTAATGTCTAAGCCCTTTCGTAACTTAATTACATTTGCCATAACAATGATATAAATGCGATATTATCTTATTTCATTCATGAATATTGTGCAAATGTAGCAAAATTTAAGGACATTAGGAACATTTATATGTATTTATTTCAGCACGAAGTCTTTTTTTAGTAGTTTTGCAGACGCATTGAAGAAGCTTAGAACTACCTTCCGATGGATTATATGGACTTTAGTGGGTCTTTATATTACCTTGATCGTATTGTTGCACATACCAACGATACAAGCTTTTGTTGCACATAAGGTAGCTGACGCCGCTTCGACAAAATTAGGAACAGAAGTTCGCATTGGACGCATAAACTTAGGCATTCTCAACAGATTCATTCTTGATGATATTCTCATATATGATCAAAGTAAAAAGAAGATGATTTCAGCTTCTCGTATTGGTGCGAAAGTTGACATTCTACCCTTACTCCGTACTGGGGACATAAACATCTCATCTGCACAAATCTTTGGATTAGATGCTAACTTATACAAGACAAACAGAGATGCTAAGTCCAACTTCCAATTTGTCTTAGATTCTTTAGCTTCCAAAGACAATAGCAAGAAATCGCCATTGCACTTATCTATTAATAGTCTTGTCATTCGCAATGGTAAATTAAAATATGATGTATTCGATGCTCCGAAGACACCCAATAAGCTCAATATAAGCCATCTTGAATTAAGTAATATTTCTTCACATATTATCTTAAACAAACTAGATGACAATAATCTTTGGCTTCATCTTAAATCCTTATCATTTAGTGATGCTTCTGGAGCAACGGTTAAACAACTTGCTTTTGAAACGAAAGCAAACCAACAGCATGCTACTATTAAAGACTTTGATCTCACATTATCCAATAGTTATATAAGTTTTAAAAAGCTATCTACTAATTACAAATTAAAAGATAAAAAGCTTGTAGACAATAGCTTGAAATACGCTATAAAAGGATTCAAAGCAGAGATAACACCCACAGACTTCGCCCCTTTGTCAACCAACTTAAGGAATATCTACACCAGATATTCAATCATAGTAGAAGCAAATGGTACATATCGTAAACTTAGTATCAATCATCTGTCGATAAACAACAACGCACAATCAACACTATTGCATGCCAAAGGTTGGATTAATAATATTGGCAATAAGCCCAATTGGAAGTTCTTCCTTAATCCTGTAAAAGTCAACAATGAAACATTAAATATCATTGCGAAACTTGCACACCAAACACTACCATCGGCACTTAACAACCTTGGTGACCTTTATTATAAAGGTTCTATCTCCTCTATTCGGGGTAATCTCAATGCACATGGAATATTAAGGAGTAGTGCTGGAACAGCACAATTAACGACCAATATACATGGTAAGAATATCCGTGCTAAGGTAAACACATCTGACTTTAACATTGGACGAGTAATCGCCAACCCTGACTTTGGTACCATTAGTACAAACATCCTTATTGATGGTAAAGCAGACCTTTCGTATATCTTAGCTAAGGGTGATATTCATTCTTTCGGATATAAAGGATACAGCTATAAAAACATTCACCTTGATGGTTTATTCAGAAATGATGCTTTTATAGGAAAAATAGCAATCAATGATCCTAATGGGAAACTAGCAATCGAGGGTAAAGCCAATAATATTTTAGCCTTTATCAAAAAGAGAGAGAGACTGTCTGTAGATATATCTATCAATGCTCAAAGTGTCAATCTTTCTGCATTGCATTTAACCAACGCACTGGGAAACAGAACCTTCTCTTTCAGAAGTCATATTAAGGGAGCCGGATCGAACCTTGATAATATAATAGGTATGTTGGATGTCTCCCAAATCGCTATGGGTGGAGAGCAACAGAATATAAATTTAGACCATATCAATGTGGCAATGAACAACGGACTTCTTGCCAAATCAATAAAGGCAAAGACCGATTTCGGAGAGATTGATATTAATGGGCAATACGATTACCAAACACTTCCTCAGAGTATTCAAAGTGTATTAGGACATTACCTCCCGAGTATTGTCTATTCACATCCAAAATATTCTATAGCAAAAGGGAGAAATGCTTATACATTCTCACTAAGGCTTAACAACACACAATTAATCAATCAATTACTAAACACCACCATCGTTTCCCCCTATCCTATCACAGCTAATGGTATGATTAACGAGGGGCGGAATGAGATAAACTTATCTATTGGTGCAGCTAATGTTACATACGCAGGACAACTATTACAGAACTTGTCCATTAACCTCTCCACCCAGCCAGAAGGACTACACGCTCGACTTTGTGGAGAAAGAAAGGGAACTAAAGGACCTCATATAACGGTCAATGCAGAGGGACTCATTAAAAACAATACGATCAATTCCGACATTAAATTTCAAATACCAGGTCATACGATAATGCACGGGAATATCAGTAGTTTTACTGCTTTTTCACGTCATAATGGTGATTTGGAGACACAATTACATTTCAATCCGTCTGAGATTAACATTGATACTATCACATTAAGTGTATTACCATCCGACTTATCTTATCGTAAAAACAACCTCAATATCAGTCATTTCGAGGTATCCAATCGCAATCAACACATTATTGTGAATGGTGTTACTTCAGGTAGTATGAATGATTCTATCATCGTAAAGTTCAAGGAAATTGATGTACCATATATTCTCGATCTCGTTAACTTCCATAGTGTTAGTTTTGCTGGTATCGCATCAGGAACAGCATCTATCAAATCTTTCTTCCATCAACCAAAGATGGAAGCGAACCTTGAAGTACATAACTTTAAGTTTGAGGATGGAGACATGGGGATCCTCTATGCTAATGCAAATTACGACAAGGAGGGTAAGATTGGGATTGATGCACACGCCGACACAAACGATGGGGCTATAACTGATATCAAGGGGTATGTAGACATAAAGAACAGTTATATCAACCTTCCTATTTATGCACATAACACTCATCTATCATTCCTCAAGACTTTTTGTAACTCTTTCATGGACAAGATAAAACTTAGAGCTAACGGATGGTGTAAGGTTGTTGGACCTCTAAGTGACGTAAATCTTGAGGGAGACATGGAGGCTTATGGCAATGTTTATATCAAGCCAACAGGAACGACCTACGATTTAACGCATGGGCATGTGCGTATCATTCCAAACGAGATTATCTTTGCCAATGACACAATTACAGATTCCTATGGGCATCTTGGTATTGTAACAGGAGGATTACACCACAATAGCTTGCGACACCTCACGTATGATATAAATATCGAAGCACAGAACCTTCTCTCTTATAACTTCCCTAAACATCTGGGACAGGAATCGTTCTGGGGAGTGGTATACGCCACTGGCAATTGTCATATTAAGGGGGCTCCAGGTACAACGACATTGGATGTTGAATTGAAACCTTGTAAGAATACATTTATTACTTACAATGCGGTATCAACCAATGAAGCTGGAACGAACAACTTTATCCATTGGGTGAACATCCCGAAAGATAGTACACAAAAAGAGAATGTAGAGACTAAGGAGACACCATCAATGGCTAAGACGACCTCTTCAGGACATCCAATAATCAACTCCGAACTTGCTAACATATCAAGTGACTTGCGTATGAACTTCATCTTAAAGACCAATCCTAACCTAACATTAGGTGTCTTAATGGATGAAGCAACAGGTGATAATATCAAACTCAACGGCTCTGGTATCATCCGTGCGACCTATTATAATAAAGGAGCATTCCAACTCTTTGGCAATTACAATGTAAACTACGGGCAATATAACCTCACTATACAGAACATCATTAAGAAGCAGTTTACATTCCAACAAGGCTCTACTATTGCATTTGGGGGTGACCCTTTCAATGCAGCATTGGATCTAAAGGGAGTCTACACTATCAACTCCGTACCATTGAGTGACCTTGGACTTGGCAATTCTTTTAGTTCTAACAACACAAAGGTCAATTGTTTATTAGATATAAAAGGTACACCAGCTTCGCCTACAGTTACCTTTGGGCTCGACCTCCCCAGTCTCTCTTCTGATGCACAGCAAATGGTTCGATCTGTATTAAATTCGGAACAAGAACTTAACCAGCAGGTGCTTTATCTACTTGCTGTAGGACGCTTTTATCCGCAGAGTAACAATAACAGTACAGCACAAGGGAATAGAGCTCCAAGTGGGACTTCACTCGCTATGCAGAGCCTCTTATCGGGAACAATATCTCAACAGATTAACACTGTGTTGTCAAATGTAATCAACACGAATAACTGGAACTTCGGTGCTAATATTGCCACAGGTAACGAAGGATTCGATAATGCTGAATACGAAGGAACTTTATCTGGTAGCATACTCAATAATCGACTTTTATTCAATGGGCAATTCGGTTATCGTGATAATGTAGCGAAGAACAGCTCTTCTTTCATTGGTGATTTTGACATCCGTTATCTCTTATCACCAAACGGAAATTTCGCTTTCAGAGTTTATAATCAAACGAATGATCGCTATTTTACTCGCAACTCACTTACAACACAGGGAATAGGACTTATCCTGAAAAAAGACTTCAATAAGTTAAGTGATATTTGGAAGAAGAAGAGGAAAAAGGTAAAAAAAGGCAATCAAAAACGTTGATATACAGAATATTATTAGTATCTTTGCACCCGATTTGGGCGTACTCAGCCCATTCGTACAAGGTAATATAAAGTCAAACTTTATTAATTAAATTATTTTTTAAACACTTTATGACAAATTACAAAGACGTCCAGAATGTACAGCCTTTAGCTGACTTTAACTGGGATGAGTTCGAAAACGGTACACAAACCGAAGCTAGTAAGGATGACCTTGCAAAGGCTTACAACGAAACACTCAACAAGATCCAGGAACACCAAGTAGTTGAAGGTACTGTTATTTCAGCTGACAAGAAGGAAGTAGTTGTTAACATCGGCTACAAGAGCGATGGTATTATCCCTGCTTCTGAATTCCGTTACAACCCAGATCTCAAGCCTGGTGACAAGGTTGAGGTTTATGTAGAGAGCCAAGAAGACAAGCGTGGTCAACTCGTTCTCTCTCATAAAAAAGCTCGTCTCCAGAAGAGCTGGGAGAATATCAACAAGGCTTTGGAGAACGATGAGGTTATCCAAGGTTACATCAAGAGCCGCACTAAGGGTGGTATGATTGTTGACGTATTCGGTATTGAGGCATTCCTTCCTGGTAGCCAGATTGACGTTCATCCTATACGTGACTACGATGTATTCGTTGGTAAGACAATGGAGTTCAAGGTCGTTAAGATCAACCAAGAGTTCCGTAACGTAGTCGTATCACACAAGGCACTTATTGAGGCAGAACTTGAAGCACAACGCAAGGAGATTATCTCTCACTTGGAGAAAGGTCAGATCCTCGAGGGTACTGTTAAGAACATCACTTCTTATGGCGTATTCGTTGACCTCGGTGGTGTTGACGGACTCGTACACATCACAGACCTATCTTGGGGTCGCGTAAGTGATCCTCATGAGGTTGTTGCTCTCGACCAGAAGATCAACGTTGTTATCCTCGACTTCGATGAAGAGAAGAAGCGTATTGCTCTCGGTTTGAAGCAACTCACTCCACATCCTTGGGATTCACTCGATCCTAACCTCAAAGTTGGCGACCACGTTAAGGGTAAGGTTGTCGTTATGGCAGACTATGGTGCATTCGTAGAAATTCAGCCAGGTGTAGAGGGATTGATCCACGTCTCAGAAATGAGTTGGAGTCAGCACCTACGTTCTGCACAGGAGTTCATGAAGGTTGGTGATGAGGTTGAGGCAGTTATCCTTACACTCGACCGCGAGGAGCGCAAGATGTCTCTCGGTATCAAGCAGCTCAAAGAAGACCCATGGGAGACCATCGAGGTTAAGTACCCTGTAGGTTCTAAGCACACAGCAAAGGTTCGTAACTTCACTAACTTTGGTATCTTCGTAGAGTTAGAGGAAGGTGTTGATGGTTTGATTCACATCAGCGATCTCTCTTGGACTAAGAAGGTTAAGCACCCATCAGAGTTTACAACTCAAGGTGCAGATATTGATGTTGTTGTTCTCGAAATAGATAAGGAGAATCGTCGTTTGAGCCTCGGTCACAAGCAGTTAGAGACTAATCCTTGGGATGAATACGAGAAGATCTACACTCCAGGTACTATCCACGAAGGTAAGATTACCGAGTCTATGGATAAGGGTGCAGTGATTACTCTTACAGAAGGTGGCGAAGGTTTCGCAACACCAAAGCACCTTGTTAAGCAGGATGGCACACAGGCTCAGCTTGGTGAGGTTCTCCCATTCATGGTAATCGAGTTTGTTAAGGACACAAAGCGTATTATCCTTTCTCACTCTCGTACATTCGAAGAGGTTAAGGAAGAGCCACGTCGTCAACGCGCACCAAAGGCACAGAAGGATGCAACTGGCATTAACAATGTAGCTGCTAGCACCTCTCTCGGCGATCTTGACGTACTTGCTGATTTGAAGAAGAAGATGGAAGAGGGTAAGTAATTACTACTTGCACATCTGATAAATATGAGGTATCAGGCTGTAAAGCCTGATACCTTTTTTGTTTCTAAAGTGTTAGCACCATATCAATTAGGTGTTAGTATGATATCAAGTAAGCGCCTGTAACCATGCAAAACACCATCTATTCCTACATAACCAACAAACGCAAATAAAGAAATTCAATCCTAAAACCATTCTTTTCATCCAACACTATAGATTATAGGATTGATAAACTCTTTTGTAATTTACTTGAGATAAAGTATTTTCATAGTATTGATAGAAGATGAAGTAAATATTGAGAGGTGCATTCTATTATACTTTCTACAATGTTACACAGGTTCCTTACTTTCCCTAAATATGCAAGTTATATTTTAATCATGGTTACTGTCAGTTTTAACGTTTCGCTTAATTTGCTGGTTATTAATGAATTATACATAGCAAAAGGATGACAGAAGTGACAGGAAAATGAAAACTGATGATTTTCAGTTAACCTTCATATCAATCTATCATCCTTTACTCTTGTCTTCTTTCTACACTTAAGCAAGCATTAAGAGAGAAGTTTTCTGTAAATAAAAATACTACATTTACTTTACTTTGTACCCCTCATATTTCCTATTAACAATGAGGATAAAGAACGGTTGTGTAGAATAACTCTGTTTTGCGCCTTGCTTTAAATCATAAGTTAAAAGCAACTCCTTGTTGCCAACCTCCGTGAGAGAAATAGGACGAAGATCAGTCTTTAGATTCGTAACAGGTAGGATGTAAGCCACTA
Organism: Prevotella veroralis; assembly: GCF_018127765.1. Lineage (NCBI taxonomy): Bacteria > Pseudomonadati > Bacteroidota > Bacteroidia > Bacteroidales > Prevotellaceae > Prevotella > Prevotella veroralis. Next base: position 990,622 of record NZ_CP072331.1, read on the forward strand.
CAAAGCTTTTCTTAAAATCAATGTGGGTAGGCTGACCACCCTTCCCCATATATGCTGCTTCACCAAATTGCTTTTCAAACTCAGTTTGAGAAGTAATTTTTTTGATGATAGGTTTCGTTTCGTCACCAATATGAAAGTAATTTCTCGCCTCTACAAAAGCTACAGGATTACCAGTATTAGACGTCTTCTTACTTGTTACACATGATGATAACAACATTAATGCAACACTAAAAACAATTAAAAGTCTCTTCATCTCTTAAAATCAAAATCATTTAATTATTAAAAATAAATATCCTCCTCATATCGTCCTAAAGCCTATCACAATCCCTGTAACACAACTGACAGAATGCCATAATAAGCTATCTATCATCACAAAAGTAACCACTTTATCGCTAAAAAAGTACACTTTTGCCCTTAAAAGAGGTTAATACTCTTAATGGCATAACCTTTGTTAGTACATATAACGTACAAAGATTCTTTCTTTGACAAATATTATAAACATATCAAACTATCAATAATATGGCACATGGACATGATGTTCTCCACATGATGGAGGGCAATAGTTACAAAACAAAAGAGGATTTAGTAAAAGCAATCATTGAGCACTTCGGATCAGAGGAGGAGTTTCACACCTGCTCTCGAGAGGGCATGAATGCAACAGAATTAGTTGATTTCCTCACAAAAAAAGGCAAATTTATACCTGCAACTGACGGATTCACAGTGGATACAACAAAGATTTGTAATCACTAAACAAAGGTCTTTTAATTAATAATCAAGCATTTAATAAAAACAAAGAAACATGATAAAGATATATGGAATGAGCACTTGTCCGGACTGCACAGCCGTTGACAAGCATGTAAAAGGAGACGATCGCTATGAAGTGATAGACATTGGCGCACACGTAAGAAACCTCAAGGAATTCCTCCGTCTACGTGACAATAGCCCTGTTTTCGACGATGCGAAGAAGCATGGCTACGCTGGTATTCCTTGTTTCCTACTTGAAGATGGCACCGTGACGCTATCTCCCGAGGAGGCCGGTATCCATCTTGATGATGCACCCGCAGCAGCTTCTTGCCGTTTGGATGGCTCTGGCTGCTAAGCGAAAAGCTCTTTTCAACAAAAGTAATATATAATGAGAGGAGACATAGCCACAGTTACCTGTGATTATGCCTCCCCTTGACTGTCGACAGACAGTCTAACGTGTCTCTCTTGAACAATAATTAATCTAATCTTAATAAACCAATTCCTCTATTGTAACAATCACTATTTATTTAATCAAAGAAGATGGGAACAGTTGCATATTACTACTTATCTCTAACCTTCTCAATCCTCCTTTTGCAAAGATACTACAAATAATTGATAGTCATTGTCATAGTTTCAGAAAGATAGAAGAGCTTCCCTTACTTTTTGATATACGTCAATCATTCGACAATAAAAGCTATCGTTTAATAGATAAAATACCCTTGCTTAAATAGAACTGCCACCATTTTACCACTTTAAAAGAACCTATCAAGCAACTACTCGATAAGTCCTTTCAATCCTTCAGGAACCACAATCGAATCGCAATGTATCTGTGCCAACTTCTCTAAACCATGTTTGGTAATGTGGAATCGTTGGCACCGTCCATCCTCCGAGCAGGCTCGGCGACGAATCAACGAGCATCGCTCAAGTGCTGCAATCACCTTCGAAGCATTCGAACGAGTCATCTCCAGCTCATCAGCAATCTCACTTGCTAACATGGGATCATCGTGTTCGGAGAGCAAACAAAGCAGTGCAGCCTCATTGATGTTCAGCCCTACTCGCTGCTGCAAGTCAGTTTCGAAGACGGTTACAACACGTGATATATCACGGATCTTACGAATACATTCACTATTCATTAGCCCCTTCTATACCCTTACTTCAGTAAGGTTGACTTGATAGCTTCCTCAAACTGTGGCTTATTCATTGCTCCCGTCTGCATTGTGGGCTTACCTTCTTTAGGGATAAAGAGCAATGATGGGATTGAACGAATGCCAAAGAGAGAAGCCAATTCAGGCTGTTTATCGACATCAACCTTATATACGTCGATCTTACCGGCATAGTCTCCTGCTATCTCTTCAAGCACTGGAGCCGTTGCTTTACAGGGTCCGCACCATGTCGCATAGAAGTCTACTATGACGGGCTTGTCACCCTTGAAAACCCAAGACTGTGGGTTCTTCTCATAGTCCATCACCTTCTCTTTAAACATCTCAGCGGTCATTTCAGTTACATTCATTTCTGTTTCCTTTCCTTCGTTATGGTTATTTGTATTTGTTTGTTCCGTTGTCTTCCCCCCAGTTGTACCATTATCAGCACCATTGGCAGGCTTACTATTTGCAGTGCATGCCGTCATTCCTAATAGCATGAAGGCTAATGCAAGGGTCGATTTACGCTTCATATTCTTTTAATATTACCTATTTTTATTATTACTTAAAGGTTTCGAGCATCCTTAAAGAATTACTCTTTTAATATTGTTTCCTATGGAAAACGGTGCAAATATACGTACTTTTACCGACACAACCAAATTTCCAATGGAAATTATTAAGTATTAACAATATCGCACGTGAGACTTATTTTTGTTAAAATCGGCTCTCTTCTTCACTCCTGCCTACAAACTCCTGACGTACTAGCCATTATTTTTTGTACCTTTGTAAACAATCAATCGTATTTATAATGGGCTGTATATCTGACCCAGAAGAGGGTCTTTAGAAGCTGAGATAACAAATTATCAATCATAAAAAACATCACTGGTATGAGAAAAATTATCTTATCCCTTGCCTGCACAATGGCTGCTGCAACGGGATTCGCACAGCAAGCGCTCGATTGGAACAAGGCTCCTCTGGCATCGCCAGTGGTAAATGCTGACAACTCCGTAACCTTTAATGTCGCTGCTCCCGAGGCTCAAAAGGTGGAGATTGTGGGCGATTTTCTCCCTATAGAGAAGGTGAAGACTGATCAAGGAGAATCTGAACACCAAGGTCCACAAGCCTTGAGAAAGAATGAAAAGGGCGTGTGGTCATTCACTTCTGCACCCCTCCAACCAGAACTCTACATGTATAATATCCTCGTTGATGGCGTCAAGGTGACCGATCCACTCAATGTTTATGCAATCCGAGATGTCTCTAGTACCTTCAGTATCTTTATGGTTAAGGGAGGTGTTGACGGCTTATATCAGGTGCAGAATGTACCTCATGGCACCGTTTCAAAGACTTGGTATAAGAGTCCAACGGCTAATATGACACGCCGCCTAACCATCTATACGCCTGCAGGATACGAACAGAGTAAGGAGAAATATCCCGTTCTTTACCTCTTACACGGTATGGGTGGCGATGAAAATGCGTGGTCGGAACTAGGTCGGGCAACGCAGATTATGGATAATCTCATTGCTTCCGGCAAGGCGAAACCAATGATTGTTGTGATGCCAAATGGCAACATTTCGCAGGAAGCAGCACCCGGTGAATCTTCCGAAGGACTGAAGATTCCATCCATGCAACTGCCTAAGACGATGGATGGAAACTTTGAAACTGCCTTCCAAGATGTGGTTAATTTCGTTGAACAAAACTATCGAGTAAAGGCGGACAAGGCGCACCGGGCAATCGCAGGTTTATCAATGGGAGGATTCCACTCATTGTACATCTCCATCAATAACCCCAGTTCCTTCGATTACATCGGACTGTTTTCTGCAGCCATTAAACCTCGTCAGAAAGAGGTCTCATCACCGATATACAAGGATCCAGAAAGCAAGGTTGACAACCTCTTCAAGCACTCTCCTAAGCTCCTTTGGATAGGTATCGGCAACACCGACTTCCTATATAAAGAGAATGCAGACTTACGTCATTACCTTGATTCCAAGCATCATCCTTACACCTACCTCGAGACCAATGGCGGTCATATTTGGCGTAACTGGCGCATCTATCTAACCACCTTTGCGCAGAAGTTGTTTAAGGAGTAGAGGTGAGGGAACCCGAAAAAGGAACGAAGGAGAGTTTTCAAAGTAGGGACAGACGCCTTTGGATGGAATTCCATCCCAGCCTCTCTCAAGGGGGAGGAGTGCTTAGCAGAAATTAGTTAGGATGTTTTTTCTTACCCAATGAAGCCACAAAGTAGGGACAGACGCCCTCGTCTGTCCGCAAAACAACGTGATTTTACGACAGAATGATTAAGGATATATTGTTGTAATGACATCTTCCTTGTTGTCTCAATATTCTATTTGTGCGGACAGACGAGGGCGTCTGTCCCTACTTTAAAGATGTTATAAGGAAGATACTCCCACCTTCACTATCAATCCTTATAAGGCTGATGGCTTCTATCAACGGAGCGTTCTTGATGCTCTTCCAGCTGTAGAGGAAACGCAATGGGTACGCCATGTTCGTTTCCAAAAGCCGCTTAAGATTATAATGGATGGTAAACGACAAGAGGGTGTGGTGGTGCTTCCTGAAACCCCACCCAGCCCCCTCTAAAGATGGAAGACATAGCAACAAGTAGGGACAGACGCCCTCGTCTGTCCGCCAGAACGCAGCTAATAAAAGCCTCCCCCACCCCCTCTGAGGGAGGGTCTGTTGCCTGATGGGATGCCACAAAGGAATGAAAAAGCGGACAGACGAGGGCGTCTGTCCCTACTTTGAAGCCTCTCCCCCAAACCATTCTCCGAATGGAATAACCCCTCCCAGCCTCCCCCAAGGGGAGGAGTGCCTAGCGGGAGCAGGTTAGGAAAAGGTATCCTTAAAACAAAGGGGGCGTTTCCTTGATGTGAAGAAAGCCTCTCTTCACTATGAAGAAACGCCCTCGTCAAATGAAGAAGAGGCTTTCTTGAATTATGCGATGGCATCAGATCCAGTACACGCCCATGATCCTTTAGGAACTCTGTATTCCCATTAAGTTCTGTTCATTATATTCCTTCCGTGATAAAAATGCGTTCCACCAAGTTCTATTCATGATACACTTCCTATCTAATACCCTGTTACTAATCCCCCTGTTAATATGTTACTCTGTCGTTAAAACACATTTCTTCTGTCGAAAGGATCCGTTACCAGCACCTCTGTTAATATGTTACTCTATCTTAACTATCCCCTACTATGTACTCTATCCTAATGTTCCTCTATTTCAAATGTGCTGCACGGTAACCCCTTATCATTAACTAAGTTGGCACGAGTAAAGGGCTGCCAAGCATAACGAACACTAACAGGATGAGGCACTGAAGGCGCACTGGTCACACGCACCTGATTGCTATTCTCTATCGTTGCTTGCGCTTCATAATAGATGCCATCAGCACCTGCTAATTCAAAACCAATCAATCGGTTATCCGCGGCGTGGAGCCCTTTTGCATTCGAGAAGGTCAATAACAACCCTCCATCAACAGGCTCCACTCGCTCTATGACAGGACCCTCGGACGTGATATTTCGCCCATAACTATGGTGCAAAGCCTGCATTGCCAATCGCTCACCAACGGGTTTCTTATTCGTGTAATGCACATCGAGTGAATCGCTCAAGTCGCTCGTTACCACCATCCAAGTGTGCTCTAATTGTGATGCCATACGCCTTTGTGAATCGCGAAAACGCGGCCAAGAACGACGGTTCAGACTAGATAATTGTACGAAATAAAAGGGTAGATTCGATTGGTGGAAGAAGTTACGCCAACTCTTCTCAAGCAATGGGAAGAGGCGTTCATGCAGTTCGATATTATGCGCATTCGACTCTCCTTGATACCATACAATACCTTTCACCGCATAACCCGACAATGGCGTCATGCCCGTTTCGTACATATATGCAGGCGAATAAGGGTGCTGCTGCAAAGGATTCGTGCTGTTGGCGACATTCAGCAAGGCACGTTCTCGCGCCCACTTCATACCGAAGTCGCCATGAAACCAGTTGCGCAAGATGGCTGGGAAAGCCCTTTCGAGCGTCGATCGGTCGATCCATGACTCGGTGGTAGTGCCTCCCACAGCATTACAAATCAGTCCGATGGGCACTTGCAGGCTATCCGCTAAGGTCTTACCGAAGTGATATGCCACCGCAGAGAAGCCCGACAACGACTCGTGCGAGCAGTTTTTCCAGGGTCCAACACGCAGGAGTTGATGCCGATTCACCGAATCGCACGCTGCTAAAGACCAACTCTTTGCATCCGTCGGATAGCGTGTTGGCATATTAAAAAGGTGGATCAACGATTGTTGATCAGCCTCCGCCAAGTCTTGCTCACGACTTTGTACGGCAGAAACGGGCAATTCCATGTTCGATTGACCCGAACACAACCACACCTCACCAACGTATATATCCCTCAAAATCAGCTTCTCTTTCCCTGCAATTATCACCGCTTTATAAGGTCCGCCAGCCTCATGAGCAGGGAAGCGAATGCTCCATGTGCCGTCTGTAGCCGCTGTCGTTGACTGGTTCTGACCATCGAAAGTGACCTTGACAACGCTCCCCACATTGGCAAGACCACGGAAGCTGATAGGCGCATGACGCTGCATTACCATCCCATCGGTATAGAGTGGCGCAAGAGAAAGACCTCCATAATTACCCGTCAGAGCCTTATAAACGGTTTCGGCAATGATCTTTGCGCCCTCAGCATTGGGGTGGAGCGCATCGGAAAAGAGGTCGGGACGACTGTGAAGAGGCGTATAGAGGTCGATTAACGGGAGGTTCTCTGCCACTGCCACTTGCTTGATATGCTGCTGGATAAGCGTGTGCCAGTCCCTTGTTCCACTCTCAAAGCGAGGGTGACGTTCGAAGATAGGCGACATCAAGCATATCCATATCTGTGCTTTCGGGTTCACTCTGCGGAACGAGTTGACGAGTTTTATATAGTCAGCATTGAACTCCTCGGCGTATTCCGACCAATTACGCGGGTCCGTGTCATTGAGTCCTAAGTGGATAATAACCCTATCTGCCTTGAAAGCCAACGCCTCCTTATACTCCTGCTGGTCGATATATGGACGGTGACCGTGGCTCAAAAGCGTACTACCAGAGTGTCCGAAATTACGCACATCATACTTATTTCCTAACATCCTCTGCAACTGCACAGGGTAACAATCCGCCTCCCTGTTGGTCAAACCATAGCCCCATGTAACGCTGTTACCCACACATGCCACCTTAATGCAACCGTCAGCAAAAGCCAAGACAGCCGTCAAGAGCACTATTAATAATATAGCAAGTCTTCGCATAATAGATTCTTCTAAGTGAGTAGATCGGCGTCTCCTCACCTTGTTTTAATTATATCAGAACATCTGCGAAGTTAATTATTTTCTTATTAAACAGCAAGAGAAAGTGTCATTAAATAGCATTATTAGCATTGTAACTTACCTGAAATTATGTACCTTTATGGTAGCAACAACAACTATTTCATCGTCAGTATATAAGTCGGAGAAGTTGTGTTTTGCTCGAAAATATGTACCTTTATGGTAGCAATAACAACACGATAATGAGGAATAAGCCCGCAAAAGACTCAAGAAGATTGTATCTTTCAGATAATCAACAGGGGTAGAAATGAATAAAGGATAA
>NZ_CP072332.1:0-4130 GCF_018127765.1 Prevotella veroralis
AAATAACTTACACACTAGGGTACAAACATTTACACCACATGCAAGACTTCTTGCACAAGGTGCATTTTTTTCTTATATGGGTCGTTTCGTTCCGCTGTGCTCTCTTCACTCGTGCGCTTGGTCAATCGTCGTTCCTCCTCTTTCCCTTTTCGTTCCGTTCGTTCCTCTCTCCACTCATCAGGCGCATATCTAACCACTTCGTTTCAAGGTGCTATCGCTATGGGGAGACCCCTATGCCCCCATAACGCAACAGAGTTGCGATTATCCAAGCCTAACGGCTAAAAAAAGAACTATACTTTTGTTCTCTCGAAAGAATTGCATACCTTTGCGGAGAGAACTTACAAAAGTACAGTTCTTAGCTCACTAAGAACTTTGTACGACTATCGTCTAAAGTTCGTGAGCTCTCCGAGGGCGGGGGCAAACCCCTGCGACCCCTCCTAAACCACACACCGCAAATCAAGAAAACGACATGGCACAAACATCAGTAAATTTTCAGTCTGTCAAAGCTGGCAGTGAACAGCATAACAAAAGGGAAAAAGAACTCGATTACGTTCACAAAGAACTTTCTCATAATAACGAGTACTGGGAAAGCTGCACGCAAGAGCAGCGCATGAAAGAACTGAAAAAACTCGTGAAAGAGAAATCGGGGAGAAAGATGCAGAAAAACGCAAGCCCGATTTGGGAAGCGGTGGTGGTCATAGACGAGCACACGACCATGGCCAAACTACATACGCTTGCAGAAGAGCTGCATCAAAAGTTTGGCATGAATTGTTTCCAAATTGCAATCCACAAGGACGAGGGGTACAAGATGAGCAAAGACCAGGTAAAACTGAATCTTCATGCCCACATGGTATTTGATTGGATAGACCATGAAACTGGGAGGGCAAAACACTACAACCGCACACACATGGCGCAGATTCAAACACTCGTCGCAAATGTCCTCGACATGGAGCGAGGACGGAGCAGTGATAAAAAACACAAGACACCACAGCAGTTCAAGGCGGAAAAAGAAGCAGAAGAAGCCATGAAAAAAAAGCAGGAAGCGGAAGAACAAGCAAGGAAAGCCGAAGCCGTTGCAGTAGAGAAAAGGCAGGAACAAAAAGAACTTGAGGATAAAAATACTACATTACGCAAAGAATGGTACACTATGTGGAAGCAAAACCTTGAACTTAGCGGTCAACGTAACAACCTTACGGTAACGGTGTGGGACCAAAAGGAAGAACTTAAAAAAGCAAAAATAAGCCTCTCCAATGTTCAAAGTGAACTTTGTACGGCAAATAGTACGTTAGAAGACCAAAAGCGGCTCATATCGCAAAAAAAACGACCAATTAAAGCAAATAGAGGAGGGTATTACGTTGGCGAAGTCCTTTGACAACAGGATTAGCAGGGCTTTCAATGGTGCAGACGTAGAAAACAGCCTATGGGGAGCAACCCCACTCCGAGCTGCAGCAGAAGAATGTGAGAAAATCAAAAACGAGATTGAAAACAGGTACAGACGCATTGAGAGCATCATAGGAAAAGCTGTCGATTGCATCTCCGACTGCATCACGGATATGAAACGGAGAGCCTTCAGCAGTTCTGATGTCCTGACCATCGACACCGCTCTGGGCAAAAGCAGACGAGAAGAACGAGCCGATTATCTTCTTGAAGCTGCCGAGGAAAAGGCAGAAGTGAAGCATGGAAATTATGCAGGACACGCTATTTGGGAACGTGACCTAAAAGCCATTGCAAGAGGGGAACAGGTAAGAACGATAGACAGGGGGCAAGGACTACGCTACTAAAGAAAAACATTTATTTCCTTGCTTTTTCAAATATTTTGTATTACTTTTGCAATACAAACAAATACAAATAGAAGACATGAATACAACAGCAATTAGAAAACCAGCATCTTTCAGATTACCACAAGACTTGCTCGAAGCACTGAAAGAACGTGCCAAGGCAAGCAATAGGAGCCTGAACAACTACGTTGAAAGCGCACTCTTGCAGCTCGTCTATCACGAACCCAACGAAACCACCATCGCAGCCATGAATGAAGCTCTGTCAGGAAAGGAACTTGAAACCCTTGACATGGCTAACTTTAAGGACTTCGTGAAATCTTTGTAATAGTATGGCAAAGTTTGAAATCAAACCTACAGGGCAATTCAAGAAAGACCTCAAGAGATACAAGTACGACCAAGGAAAGTTAGACGACTTGCAAAAGGTTCTTGATTGCCTGGAGGAAACAGGAGTAGTTCCAAAGGACTACAAGCCACACCCACTTTTCGGAAATTACAAGGGTTTTCTTGAATGTCATGTGCAGGAAGATTTTCTTCTCATTTGGATTGACAAGGAAAAACCTCTCATCAAATTAGTGCGTATTGGGAGCCATTCTGAACTCTTCAAAAAATAATTTTCAATGGTATTATTTTGCCAAAAATGGTAGAATAACACCAAAAAGTAAAAAATATTTACAGCTATAAAAAGTTAGCTCAAATCACGCTTACGCCCCCCCCCTGCCCCCCCCTAGAGGGGGATTGTTTTTGTCTTTTTCCCTTTCGTTTCCATGTCGATTTTCGGGATAACCAACCCGATAAAAGCCTTATTTCTGTTATAGACAACGTCTGTTATGTCTATCCTCGCGCGCGCGCATTATGCGAGGAAAAAGGGCTCTAACTACGAGAAATTTAATGTTAAAAGCGAGAAATTTAATGTTTCTATGAAATCTAACTACGAGAAATTTAATGAAAATAGAGAGAAAATGTTTTGTTTCTCGCATTTAATTACTATCTTTGCCACATAATTATAAATCAAGGACTTATGGCACGAACCATCAAAGGAAACGAACTTGCAATTCAGTCGTACATATTCACTACTGCCAAATACGACTTTTCAGCCTATGAAAAGCGCATCATGTACCGACTTGTAGAGTTAGCTCAAGATGAAATCAAGGGCATTATGATTAGGGACAATATGCATAAAATTGAACCAACTTTGTTTGGTCGAGAGATAACAATGCCAGTTGCAGACATCTTGCGAGACGAGAAAGACCAAAACTACACAATAGCAAAAAAGGCTTTCAAATCTTTGGCACAAAAAGGTGTAGAATACGAAGACGAAAAAATTTGGCAATACACGAGCATAATATCAAGTCCAAAGATAAACAAGATAAAAGGCTCTGTTGTGTTCCAAGTTGCAGACGATATTTGGCGTTGCCTTTTGGACTTCACAAAGGGTTATCGAAAGTACGAACTTATTACTGCTATGGGTTTTAAGTCCGTCTATTCTATGCGTATGTACGAACTTATGAGCGGACAGAAGAGACCATTAGAATTTACTTTTGAAGACTTAAAACAACGTTTCAAACTAAAAGATAAATACAGCAAAGTCAATGATTTCAAACGTTGGGTTTTAGATATTGCCAAGAAAGAACTTGACGAAAGCAGCCCCTACTCATTCAACTACATCGAGGTAAAGGAGGGACGCAGGGTTGTCAGCTTTAAGTTCTTTCCTACATTCAAGCCTGACAACAAAGATACAGAGCTATACGCAACAGAAATGCGTTCAAAGGTTTCAGCAAGCGCACAAATCAGCAGGGAAGCATATGACTACTTCCGTTACTCGTTTGAGTTCAAAACAGCAGAAATCAGCAAGAATAAGAAGACCATTATCGAGGGGGAAAAGAAAATATCCGATTTTATCGGTTTTCTTTCTTCTCTGGTCGGTCCATCAAGAACAGCAACAAACCGTATCGGCTATGTGATAAACGCCATCAAAAAGAAGACTGCCGAAAGCTAAAATTTGCACATGGCGCAAGACAATTCCCACTATATGTAAGATTTTGCGCAAGATGGGATTTTTCCTAATAGAGACCTCTGCAAAACCCCTTTATTTCAAGATTATTAAATACATAACTCACTGATAATCAATTATAGCATTTCGTGGCGAATAGAGTTTTGCAGAGGTCTCATATATTGAACTTGTATAATATTAATTCTCCTCAAACTTTTTGTGTATTTTGTAGTATTCCTACATTAACTTAGTACTGGTATTTGGATTATTCTCTCTGTAATACTCCTACAATATGCCGTATTGTATCCATAAACAAGTTTTTTTTTCTTTCTCGTTTGCTCTACTGTAACTATTCAAGCCTA